>NZ_CP096034.1:3600000-4200000 GCF_023115465.1 Gottfriedia acidiceleris
TGTTGCAGTATAGCCATATTGTTCACTTGCAAATTCAGCTTGTTGAAGTTCTGAATATGCTCCCATTCCACGATCTTTGTAGTTTCTAGCTAATTCAAACATGCCAAAGTTTAATGCGTGGAAACCAGCAAGGGTAACAAATTGGAATTTATAACCCATTGCTGCAATTTGTTGTTGGAATGTCTCGATTGTTTCATCATCTAGTTTCTTCTTCCAGTTAAATGAAGGTGAACAGTTATAAGCTAGTAATTTACCTGGGAATTTAGCATGAATAGCATCTGCAAAACGTTTTGCATCTTCTAGGTTAGGCTCTGACGTCTCACACCAAACTAAGTCTGCATACGGTGCATAAGCAAGACCACGAGCAATTGCTTGATCTAACCCCGCTTTCGTACGATAAAAACCTTCAGGTGTTCTTTCACCAGTAATAAATTGTTTGTCGACTGGATCAATATCACTTGTAATTAAATCTGCTGCATCTGCATCAGTTCGGGCAACAATCAGGGTAGGAACTCCCATTACATCCGCTGCTAAACGAGCAGAGATTAAGTTACGAACCGCCGTTTGTGTTGGTAATAATACTTTCCCACCTAAATGGCCACATTTTTTTTCTGAAGACAATTGATCTTCAAAATGCACACCTGCTGCTCCTGCTTCGATCATACTTTTCATTAGTTCAAATACATTTAATTGTCCACCGAAGCCAGCCTCTGCATCTGCCATAATCGGTGCGAAGTAGTCGATTTCTTCTCCACCTTCAACATATTGAATTTGATCTGCACGTTGGAAAGCCTGATTAATTCGTTTTACAACTGCTGGTACAGAATTTGCCGGATATAAGCTTTGATCTGGATACATTTGACCTGAAAGATTTGCATCGGCTGCTACTTGCCAGCCACTTAAATAAATAGCCTTTAAACCTGCTTTTACTTGTTGAATTGCTTGGTTTCCAGTTAATGCTCCTAGTGCATTCACATAGCTTTCTTCATTTAGAAGTTTCCATAATTTTTCCGCACCCTTTTTTGCCAATGTTTGTTCAATATCAATTGATCCTCTTAATTTAATTACATCTTCAGCAGTGTATGTTCTTGTAATGCCATTCCATCTAGAATCAAGCTCCCAGCTTTCCTGTAATTCAGCAATACGCTTTTCACGATTTTTCGTCATATTCAATTCCTCCTAATTTTATAAAAAGTTATATCCTTTTAAAGTCAGAAAGTCAGCAAATTCATCGTTGGTAATTAACTCATCAAATAATCCAATTGCTTCACTAAATCGTTTTGCTTCAAATTGTTCTTTCCCAATTTCTAGTTGAAGTTTCATCATTTCTTCATTTTTTAATGATTCCACTAATTGTAAAGTAATGTTTGTACCATCCTCTAAAACACCTTTTTCATGACGCACCCATTGCCAAATTTGCGCACGCGAAATTTCAGCAGTCGCAGCATCCTCCATTAAGTTGTATAGCGGCACCGCACCTCGACCGCTTATCCATGCTTCAATATACTGAATCGCAACTGTTATATTTGTTCTGAGACCTTGCTCCGTAATAACACCACTAGGAATCTCTAAAAGATCCGCCTCAGTTACATTAACATCCTCACGTTTTCTATGAATCTGATTTGGTGTAGGCATAAATCGATTAAACTGTTCAAGAGCTACAGCTACTAAACCAGGATGAGCTACCCAAGTTCCATCGTGTCCATCTTTTGCTTCACGCTCTTTATCTTTTCTTACCTTTTCAAACGCAACTTCATTTCGCTCTTTATCATCTTTAATTGGAATTTGAGCTGCCATTCCTCCAATTGCTGGAGCATTTCTACGATGACAAGTTTGAATAACTTTTTGAGAATATGAACGCATAAAAGGTACTTCCATCGTCACAACAGATCGATCAGGTAAAATAATTGATTTGTCGTATCGCATCATCTTTATGAAACTAAAAATATAATCCCATCTTCCGCAATTAAATCCTGCTGAATGATCCTTTAATTCATAAAGTATTTCATCCATTTCAAATGAAGCAGCAATTGTTTCAATTAATACAGTTGCTTTAATAGTTCCAACAGGTATATTCAATTCATTTTGAGCAAATAAAAAAACATCATTCCATAATTTTGCTTCCAAATAACTTTCCATTTTTGGTAAATAAAAATAAGGTCCTGATCCGTTTTTTATTGCCTGTTTTGCATTATGAAAGAAATAAAGTCCAAAATCTACTAAGCTACCAGACATATTTTCACCATTTACAGTGATATGTTTTTCTTCTAAATGCCAGCCTCTTGGTCGAACTACTAGGACAGCTGGCTTCTCTTTTAACTTATATGTTTTTCCATTTGATTGAAGTGAAATTGTTCGATTCACAGCATCTCTTAAATTAACCTGACCTGAAATTATATTTTCCCAAGTTGGAGAAGTAGCGTCCTCAAAATCAGCCATGAAAACAAACGCATCAGAATTCAATGCATTGATAATCATTTTTCGATCAACTGGTCCTGTTATCTCTACTCTTCGATCTTGTAAATCCTCTGGAATAGGTGCTATTGTCCAATCACTTTCACGAATGTATTTTGTTTCCTCTAAAAATTCGAGCTTTCCCCCATTTTGTAAAAAACACATTCTTTCTTTTCTGTTTAATAACAGCTGTTGTCTACGTTGATCGAATCTCAGATGTAATTGCTCTAAAAAACTTAATGCTTCGGTCGTAAGAATGTCAGTTGAACCCTCTACATGATTACCTAGAACTTTAATTTTTGAAAGCTCTGTTGTCATATGATTCCTCCATTCAGTTATATAACAGATATTGATTACTTATGTTATTATATAACAGTATATTCGGATTTGATATTAAATTCTGAAAATATTTCTAAAGAATTTTCGACAGTAGTAATCAAAAAAGTCATCCATTAAGGATGACTTTTTTCTGTTGATTCCCTTTTCAAATCACTTAAAATGAATGTTTTCTCGGAAAGTGCAAAGGACTATTTTTTGTTACCAACTAAAAGATCCATTGATTCCATTTTGTGACCCTTACTATAATTTATATGAGTAGTTAATTTATACCTCCCATTTTTAGGTAGTTTAGTATTAATCGTATATATACCATTTTTATTACTCATATTTAAAGAATTAACATAATTAATATCATTATTTTCTATCTGTAATATAACCTCACAATTTTTTAACAAACTTCCTTTTTTATTTAATATGTTGACTTCAATCCTAACATCTTTATTTGGTATAACTGGATTTGGATTAGTTGAAATTTTTAAAAATTCAATTTCATTTAAGTCCATCTGCATATCACCAAAAACGTCAGTGTATTTCTTAATAATAGTTTGACCTTGATGAGTTAAAGTATATATAATATTCCATCTACCTTCTTTCGGTAGTTTTTGACTAAAAGAGTATATTTCTCCATTATTTTTTAATTTTAAAATACTGATTTGTTTATTTTCCTCAGACATGCTTAATTTTGCATTTAACTCCATATTATGTTTAGCATATTTGGAGGGAATTTTAATTTCTCCACTTAAAATGTTATTATTATAAGAGTGTTCAGCTCTTATTTCATAGGTTTTTATATACGAAGAAGTAGTCTTGTGACTGCAACTTACAAGTAAAAGAATTAAACAAATAAATAAAATCCTCTGATTCAAACTATTCACCGAAACTTTCATTAAAATACAAATACTTCTTTTGATTATTAAGAAAATTGTTATCAAGCTGACTAGCATAACTTTGGTTTAAAATTACACTTTTCATTTCACTGTTTGTTTTATTTGGAAACTGTTCAAATAATATAGAGACTAGTCCTGACAAAACAGCTGTAGCTAAGGATGATCCTGAACTAATTGTGTATTTTTCTTTTAAATATATGGTATGACTGGGAAGGTATCCTATATTTGAATTAAGTGTAAGAATTTTAGTACCTGGAAGAATAAAGTCTGGTTTAATGTACATCCATTTATTAATGTAAGAAACTGTATATGGGGCTATTCTGTATTTGTTTGTTGAATACATTGTATCTCTTGTTAAATAATCCATAGCTCCAACTGAAAGAACAGTATTAAAAGAAGCAGGGTAGGTAGATTTTTCACTATTAATAAACACGTTTTGTATGATTTTTTTATTTCCAATTGAACAAATGACCATTAAATCATTTTTATCTGCATTATTTATACTAGTTTTTAAAATCCCTAAACTTCTTTTACTTAATTCATTAAAACCATAGGAAATATTAATAATTTTTATATTATATTTGTCCTTATTTTCAATAACCCAGTTAATTCCATTAATTGTGTTTTGAATATTACCTTCACCATATTTATCTAAAACTTTTACTCCAACAATATTAGTTTTATTATTAATACCTTCATATGTGTTGCCATTTCCGGCTATCAACCCTGCTATTAAAGTACCGTGCCCATTATCATCATATGGTTCAGCATAATTATTAACAAAGTCTTTAAAAGCAATTATTTTATTAACATGTTTAGTTAAATCTTCATGTGGAAATACACCAGAATCTAAAACTGCTATGGCTATTTGCTTAGAGTTTTCATTAGTAGTAGAGAAATGTCTACTAGGGGAAATTCCTAACATCTTTTTTATTATCTTCGGGGTTAATACAACACCATTCCTATTTATTAATTGTTCGTAAGATTTTTCTGAAGAGTCTAATATTTCAACAGTTTGATTGAATCTAAAAAAATAATTATTTAAACACAATACAAGGAAACATAAAATTATATTTAAAGTAAGAAATCTAATCATATTATTATATACAATAATTTTTTATGAAATTAATGAGTGTGTAGTCTTTCTGAATGATCTCTAAACCATGAACAATTGTAATGCCCACCATTTTTTTTCTTGGCATTACAATATACGTTTGTTGACTTATCGCCCATGTAAGAAAGTGCACTTTGAATACTTTCTATGTAACATACGTAATTTTCACTCCAATAAAAAAATAATGTCTTATTACTTGCGTATGCTGCACCACGTTCAATTGCAATTGAACAATCAGAGCTATTAAAAGGGAATTTTGCAGAATCTGCAATTTTTTTTGCAGCCTTATTGCACCCTACAATGTTATTACTTGCAATAATTTTCATTCTTCCCTTACCCTCACCGACGTAGCTACCAATAGCCTTTGTAGAGTAATATGTTGTTGTTGCCTCACCTATTTCTGAATTAACCATATTAGTTTCAGACATTATTTGTGAACCCTCAAAAAATGCCTCTCCACTTAAGTTAATCTCAATTTCAAAATGATTTTCACCCTTTCTTATATCTAAAAAATCACTAGTTATGATATTTTCTTTAAACTTTATTATTAGATTATACTTACCTACGGGTATATTATGAAATTTAAAATCACCATTTTCATCAGTAACTGTTTCAAATTCACCCAACTTTACTGTTAAATCTGGTAAAGGTGTATTGATATTTGATCCCATTTTTTTGTCAGTAAATATGGTTTTACTTTTTTTATCTTTCAAAGATTTCATTAATTTTTTGATTTCTTTAGCCTCTTTATTATTTCCTTTATTCTCTGCGTTTTTAAGTCTAACTGGTAATTCCTGAACTAGGGCTTCATTTAAATTTGTATTAAAATTCTCTTTAGCTTTTTTAGTTTCATTCTCGTCCAATTCAATTATGTTTGTGACATTACCTGAAAGGTTTCCATTTTTTATTGATGCTGCACTAGCCAAATTACTAATTGAACTTAAACTAAATAACATTAGAATTAGTATACTAGTAAACTTTTTCATATTAATATATCAACATCTCCTTTTAGAAACTATTTGAATTTGTAATTTTTTTTCTTTGTTAACTTATTATTTTTATAAAGTTCAATTTTAAATTGACCTTTATAAAGCCTAGTACTATCTAAAGTGAAGCTATATCCAGATGTTTCTTTTTCTTCTGTCCAGTTTTTTTGAAACAGTACTAAATCCTTTTTATTTTTTATTACTAATTTTCTTGGAACAATTTTTTCATCCTCCCCTTCCCTAGGATATTGATAGTTCACAGATACCCAAATATTTTTATTTAGGTCAAGAACTCCATCATATTTTTCCATTTTCTGAGATTCAGAGTTAATTACATACCCTAATTGAAAATCTTCAATTCGACTTCCATTGTCTTTTGTAAAATTAATTAAAATAATAATAAAAGGTACACACGAAAGTATTAAAATAGGTATTAAAAGTATTTTTTTTATAATTTCACCACCTTTATAAAAATGAAATAGATTCCTTTAAATTTGCGATTACTTCATTCAATAAATTGAAATTAATTTTAGGTATCGCATAGAAATAGAATATTAAGTAAAATTTTACTAAGTTTTACTAAATTCAATGTAAACTAAAGCTATTATTGATTCAATGAAAATTTTGTGAATTTTTTAACAAACTTTATAACTTTTTATAAAATGACACATTTAAAGTAGTTAATCCTGTACAATTTAGACATTTAAAGGGTTTTTCTTAAATTTTAAAAAAAGCTTGCAGATATTGGTATAAAACCAATCAATCTACAAGCTAAACATTCAATAATTAACTCTATTTATTGTTGATTGTTTTTTCAGCTGCCTCTAAATACTTCATTCTTTCCAACATTGTCGGATGATCATATCTAAACAATTTCACTAAAAATGGTGGATTTACTTGAGACAAACTGTTTTTGGATAACTTTTGAAATGCTATAATTCCTGCCTCCGGATCATGTGTTAGCTTAACTGCATATAAATCTGCTCTTTTTTCGGCACTTCTTGAAAATGCATTTGATATCGGATCAGAAATAAAACCTACAATTCCACTTATGATCAAAAATAAGGTTAGGATGACGGCCATTTTATCGGTTGAATGACTACTCCTACTCTTTGATAATACGTACTTCATTAATAAATGAATGATATACAGACCGACTAAACTACCTGCTAACATACCAAACATTGATTTATAGATGTCTTTATGGACGTAATGTGACATTTCATGAGCCATGATGAACATAATTTCATCTTCAGTAAGTCCTTTTAGAGTTGTATCCCATAATACAATCCTAGCGTTTTTACCTATACCAGTAACATATGCATTATAAGTAGTTGTCTTAGTGGACATATTTACTTCATATACACGATGTGCAGGAATATTTGCTTCTTTAGCTAGGGTAATAATTTTCTTTTCAAGATTTTTATCTTTTAATGGGTAAAAATCATTATATAAGGGATCAATTACTACAGGCTGAATAAACGTTAAGAAAATCGTAAAAGGAATACTTAATAGCCATGCAGTTAGCCACCATTTCTTTGGCTGTTTTTTTATTAACAAATACACAACATACATCACAAAAAACATCATTCCAAAATTTATCCAAAAACTAATCATTTCATCCTTCATCCAGGCATTAAATGTTTGAACAGACAATCCGTATTTCGTCGATAATTTAAATCGATAGAAATCAATTGGAAATGAAACGATATATGTAGCGATTGATACAAAGAAGAAATATAAAAAGACTTGTATAAACTTAAATCTAGTCAACTTAGATAATGAGTCACCTAATCTTTCAATTGATCCACTTAATAATAAAAGCGATAATACAATCCAATCAATCGGCAAGGTAATAAAGTAAAGAACATTTTTTAAAGTGCTATAACTAGAACTTAAATTAGCTTCCTTATGATTCATGAATGTATGTGGATCAACAAACGTTCCTTTATATTTTGAAGGTAGGTCAGAAGTCGTAAAAACATAAAAGTATAACAGGACTAAAATGATATAAACGAGATAGCCTAGACAGATGAATTTGGTTAGTTTAGATTTAGTTGCTTTTTTCATAAAATCTCCCCCCATTCTATATTATCAACTTTGTCCAATTTTTTAGAACTTCAACCTATTATATTTTTTAAATACTTTTTTCTATTTTAAAGGGATTTTTAGGAAAATAATGATACAACCAATATCTAACTAAGAAGTTCCGTCCGACACTTTTAGAATAAATTAGTCAGACCATAATCTGTTTTTATAAATACAGGAATTAGTAATCTATTTTAATAGAGTGAAATTTAAAATGTGAGGTGGGTATATCGGAGGTACATTTCATTTCTAGTATAAATTTAACTTTATTTTATAGATAATTAGCAGTCTTGAAATTTGAAAGAAGTAGAACAGTTTTGCATGTTTTCCATTTGAAAGAGTAACGTCTGTACATTTTTTAGTGTGTAATTCCTTTACAACTTTATATCCCTATTAAATAGGAGAGATCCCCTAAAAGAGCTCTCTCCTCTATTATCTCAAATTATTGTCTAACTGAATCTTTCAATGCTCTTCTAAGTATTTTACCAGTTGCATTTTTTGGAAGCTCTGGAATGAACTCTATTGATCTCGGTACTTTATATTTTGCTAAGTGTGCCTTGCAATATTCAGTCAACGTCTCCACACTTAATGAAGGATTTTTTGACACAACATAAGCTTTTACACTCTCTCCAAAATTATCGTCTGGTAATCCAATCACCGCACATTCTACAACATCTGGATGATTATAAATTACCTCTTCAACTTCACGAGGGTATACGTTATAGCCGCCAACAAGAATCAATTCTTTTTTTCGATCGACTATATAGAAATAACCATCTTCGTCTATTCTTGCTAAGTCACCAGTATATAACCAGCCATCTCGTATCGTCATTGCTGTTTCTTCTGGCATATTATAATAGCCTTTCATTATATTTGGTCCGCGGACGATTAATTCACCTACTTCACCAACTGCTACTTCTTCACCAAGAGCATTTACAACTTTATTTTCTACATTGCTAATATTTGTCCCAATTGATCCTGCTTTTCTTGGACGGTCTAATGGATTAAACGTCGTAACAGGCGAAGCTTCTGATAATCCATATCCTTCTGAAATAATAACTTTAAATTTCTTCTCAAAATTCTCTAAAAGTGCAACAGGTAATGAAGAACCACCTGAAATGCATAGTCGAATTGACTCAAAGTCTTCTGTTTTTCCTTCAGGGAATTGATATAAGAAATTATACATTGTTGGTACTCCTGCAAATACAGTTGCTTTGTATGTACGAATAATATCAAATATTTCTTTTGGGCTAAATTTAGGCACCAAAATAACAGTAGCTCCATACATTAAAGGCGCGTTTAAAGCTACAGTTAAACAAAATACATGGAAAGCAGGTAGAGTTGCAATTACCTTTTCTGTATTTGAAAAGCTTAAGAAGTGCCCAGCATCCATAGCATTTGAATATAAGTTTTTATGCGTTAACATAGCTCCTTTTGGTTTTCCTGTTGTACCAGAAGTATACAAAATGACCGCTAAATCATCATCATGCAATTCAGGTCCTTTGAAATCTATATCTCCAAGTCCAACTACATTTGTAAACGATTTCAATTTATTGCTCTCAAATTCATAAGGATTCTCTTGTTTTGTTTCACAAATAATGAAGTGATCGATAGTAGGAAGAATCGGTGAAGCTTTTTCTACTAGTGGAAGAAATAAGTCTAAGGTGATAACTGCTTTTGCGTCGCCGTTTGTTAATATGTATACTAATTCATCTGGTGCATATAGAGGATTAACTGGTATTACAGCCGCTCCAACCTTCAACGCACCATATAGTGCTATAATAAAATGAGGAGAATTACCAACAACTAGAGCTACTTTATCTCCTTTTTCTATCCCTAATTTTGAGAGACCACTCGCAAATTTCGTAATATAGGTCTCTAGTGTTGAGTATGAAAATGTCTGCCCTTCAAAAATAATAGCAGAATGTTCAGGATGCCTCAAAGCTGATTGTGACAGTGTTTCAACTAAATTCAAGAAAAACTACCCCCTTTAAAAATAAAAATTTAAAATATTCTAAATATATTATATTGCTAGAAAACAATTCTGACAAGTGTGAAAACTAGCACTTTTTAGACTTCTGATTTTTTATCAAACAAAAAAAGAGTAGTCTCCTACTCTTTTTTTAAAATAATAAACTCATAAATTCTTCTTTCGTTACATTACCAAAATAATGTGTAAAATTAACTTCATTTAGCTTATTTTCAATCTCTTGTTGATCAAATTTACTACCAATCAGAAGTTGTTCTATATCAGATACATCTCCTACCCCAAAGAAGTCACCATAAATTTTAACATTCTCAATGATTCCTTTGTTTACATCTAAACGAAGATCAATCGAACCAGCTGCAAATCTTTTACTTTGTTGGATATTGCATTTAGGGGATTTCCCAAAATTCCAATCCCAATTTCGGTATCTACTCTCAGCAAGTTCTTTAATATTTTTTATATCTTCATCTGTCCATTCGTATCGCTCTATTTTCCCATGTTCTTTAAAAATAGATTGTAAAATTAAATCTTTAAATTCTAAGATTGTTAAATCATCTTTTAAAAATTCCTTAATATTTGCAACTCTACTTCGGACTGATTTAATTCCTTTAGATTGAATTTTTTCTAGCTTTACATTTAATGCATTTACAACTTCATCTATATCACTATCAAACAACAATGTACCGTGGCTAAACATTCTACCTCTAGTAGAAAATTGTGCATTACCTGAGATTTTTCTGCCTTCTGCTAATAGATCATTTCTTCCACTAAGTTCAGCATTCACACCGAGTTCCTTTAATGCCTCGATCACTGGTTCAGTAAATTTTCTAAAATTATGAAAGCTGTCACCATCATCTTTTGTAATAAAACTAAAATTAAGATTGCCTAAATCATGATATACCGCTCCACCACCAGATAATCTTCGAACTACGTGGATATTATGATCATTTACATATGAAGCATTAATCTCCTCGGCAGTATTTTGATTTTTACCAATAATGATTGATGGTTCATTAATATAAAATAAAAAGTATGTATTTTCAGGATCTAGATTTTTTAGCGCATATTCTTCCATCGCTAAATTTAATGTTGGATCCGTTATTCCCCTATTATCTAAAAATAGCATGTGTTTCCTCCTATAATTTTGATTTCCATTCAAATCCTGTATAAGCTAAATGAACAAGTCCATTATAATACTTTTGGGCTTCACTTATTAAATCTTTTGTATTACCGCTATGAGGAAGATGTGATAATAATAATTCTTTTACATTCGCCTCAATTGCAATTGTTGCAGCATCTTTGCTGCTCATATGCCCCACTTTAGCTCCATCTTGATTTTCATACATATTACAATCACTTATAAGCAAATCCGCGTTGGAAGAAAACGGTATGAAGTCTTCCGTATAGCTCGAATCAGCTGTATAGACTACTGAGTGAGTTGCTGTTTCAATTCGCATGGCAAAACAATCTACAGGATGTACTGTTTTAATAAATCGAATAGTAAACGGACCTAGGTCAAGAGCTTCATTTGGATGATATTCATAACCTTTTGTTGCTTCTTTATATGTTAACGAATTAAATTTTACATTATCAAAGTTATGTCCATATATAGGTAAAGCAAACTTATCCTTTCCAGCGTTTACAAGTTTGAAGTATTGTAATACGCCTATATCTGCCATATGATCATGATGATAATGTGACAGGATTACAGCATTTAAGCTATTAGGATCAATGTAATTTTGTAATGTAGCTAATGCACCAGAACCACAATCAACCAATAGATTAAAATTTTTGGATTTAAATAAATAACATGAAGTTGCTTCACCTTTACCTGGATAGCCGCCCCAATAACCAATAACGGTTACTTTCATAAAACAAACACACTCCTTTATACTTATTATTTCTATGAAAATTTAAATTTATAAGCTCGTCCTTACTGTTTAGTAAAAATAGGCGTTTAGATTATTTTTTAAAAATTGTACTAATACAGATTGACACAAAATAAGTTGTAGTAATACAATACTAATAAGTTAACTAAAGGAGAGGGTAACATGCTTGTAAAAATGTCCGAATTTTTAAAACTATTACCAAAGAAATTATGTAAACACTGTAATTCGACGATTGAAGAACAACATGATTGCTACAGTAACACTTGTTCAAAATGCTTAAAAGATAGTTTTTAAGCAAAGTCTTTTAGGATCAGCAATTTTCTTAATGACATGATTAAACATATGATTAGTACAGAGACATAATAAAAAGAGCAACCTAAAAGTATCAATCTACTTTTTTGGTTGCTCTATTCTTTACTAATTGTTTTAAAAGCCTTAATAGCTTCGAACAGCTTGTTTTTCATGTGCGAACAAGTATTCAATTGTATCTGAAACTGCTTTCTCACCTTGATCTATGCAGTCTGGTAAGCCGGATCCATAAAATGAGCAACCGATTACCGATACACCAGGCATTTCTTTTTGTAAATATTGTTCCATATTTTTCGTACGCTCTTTATGATTAATCGTATATTGAGGCATAGCATCTTTCCATCTTGAAACAATATAAAACTCTGGTTTCTCAGTTATATCCATCGTTTTTCTTAAGTCTTCTAAAACAATTTCAACAAGTTCTTCATCCGTTTTATCGACTATTTCCTTATTGTAAGGTCGTCCAACGTAACAGCGTAATAGAACTTTACCTTTTGGACATGCATGTGCCCATTTTTTATGTGTCCAAGTACACGCTGTTATATTATAGTCATTATTACGTGAAACAACAAAGCCTGTACCATTTATATCCTTCTTAATTGCATGCTCTGGAAATGCAAGTGCAACATTCGCAACTGATGTAGAAGGAACTTTTTTGAAAGGCTCAAATACCGGTTTGTTGTTAAATAGTTGTGGAATGAAACGATGAGGTACAGTAACGATAATGGAATCTGATTCTATCTTTTCATTATTGCTAAGTACAACCTCATATTTTTTTCCAATTTTATTAATATTAACTACTTGTACACCTTTTAAAACTTCCTCTTGATCTAACTCTTCTTCAATTCGTTCAACGATTGTTTGAAGACCTGTACTTACAGTTTGGAAAATTCCTTTTCTCGGACCTTTCGATTTCTTCACAGGCATCTCTTTTTTCATACCTAGAACAATACTTTGATGTTTTTGTTCAATTTGGAAGAATTGAGGGAACGTTGCCATTAAGCTCATTTGGTCAATGTCACCTGAATAAATACCTGATAAAAGGGGTTCAATTAGATTCTCAACTACTTCATTACCTAGTCTTCTTCTAAAAAATTTACCTAGTGACATATCCCCTTGGACATGTGTTTTTGGTAAAACAAAGTCTAAGCCTGCACGAATTTTTCCTGCTGGTGAAAATAGACCTGAAAAAATAAAAGGCTTGATTTGTGTAGGAATCCCCATGTTTGAACCTTCTGGCATACCATGTAATTTATTATGGGCTAATACGTATGATTTTCCAGCAGAGTTAAAAACGATTTGATCTTGGATCCCTAAGTTTTCTGCTAATCGATATGCACTCTTTTTCCTAGCCAAAAACGAGTCAGGGCCACGCTCAATAACAAATCCATCTTTCCTAATTGTTTGGATTTTTCCTCCAAGCCTTGATGAACCTTCAATTAATTGAATATCAATTGGCAGATTATTTTTTAATTTTTCTTGTTTTAAATAGTAGGCAGATGTCAATCCAGTAATACCGCCACCAATAATGACAACCTTCTTATTCACTTCTTTACCTCCTATTTCAAAACCATATTATTGTTCGTTCAATTTTCTTAATACAACCGTACTAAGCCCACTAATAAATAATGGATCCGTATTAGGCATCGGTGGACGAACATATGCTTTTTGAATTTCATCCGTTACTTGTTTGCATTCTATATCATTATCATACAGTACTTCTAAATGCTCACTTACAAATCCTAATGGTAAGTAGACGTAAGTTTCAAAATCATAATTTTCATCTAACTCACGTGTTAAATCTTGAACATCAGGTCCTAGCCAAGGGTCTGGTGTATTACCAGCACTTTGCCATCCTAGAAAATAATGACGAATATCAGATTGCTGAACGACTAACTCGGCAGTTTCCTTAAGTTGCTCTGGGTATGGATCTCCAAAGTTAAGAATTTTTTCAGGTAAACTATGTGCTGAAAAAATAAACGCCGTTTTCACACGTTGCTCTTCATTCATTGGTTCAAGAATTGCTTCCACTTCACGAACCCAATATTGAATAAATCGTTCTTCTTTGTACCAATCATCTACATGGATAATTTTTGGTCCATCAATTTTTTCTGAATGATTTGTAGCACGTTCGTTATATGACTTTACACTAAACGTAGAATAATGTGGTGCAAGTACGATACTTACTGCTTTTGTTATACCATCTTTTTTCATATCTTCTACTGCATCTTCTATGAATGGTTCAATATGCTTCAGTCCAATGTACATTTTGAATTCTACATTGTCTTGGATCTTATTTAAATCTTCTTCTAATGCTTTTGCTTGTTCAATTGTTATTTTTGCTAATGGAGAGATTCCTCCAATTGCACGATATCGTTCAGTCAGTTCTTCCAACGCCTCAGGTGAAGGCTTTCTACCTCTACGAATATCTGTATAATAACGCTCTATATCTGATTCTTTATATGGCGTGCCGTAAGCCATAACTAATAAACCGATTTTTTCTTTCATGTCATCACCATAGTCCTTTTATATTAAGCTTTAACCCTTGATGAATACTCATGTACAAAACTAGTTAATCGTTTAAGAGTATCAGGATTTACTTCAGGGAATACCCCATGACCTAAGTTGAAAATATGACCTGGATTTGCCATACCTTCATCTAATATTTCTTTCGCACGTTTCTCAATAACTTCCCATGGTGCTAATAAAAACGCAGGATCTAAATTACCTTGAAGTGTTTTCGTAATCCCTAGAGAGCGAGCTTCAGTAATAGAAGTTCTCCAATCAAGACCAATTACATCTACAGGCAGTTCATTCCATTCATGAATTAAATGGCTTGCGCCAATTCCAAACATCGTTGTTGGAATATGATCTGCTTTAAGTGCTGTAAAAATCTTTTCCATACAAGGTTTAATATAAATACGATAATCATTTGCATTTAATGCACCAACCCATGAATCAAATAATTGTATTGCACTTGCCCCAGCTTTAACTTGTGCCTTAACGTATTTGATCGTCATGTCTGCTAGATGATCCATTAAAGCAAACCATGCTTCTGGCTCTGCGTACATAAATGATTTTGTTTTATTATAGTTTCTAGACGGTCTACCTTCGATCATATAGCTAGCAACTGTAAAAGGTGCACCTGCAAATCCAATTAATGGAACAGATAGAACCTCTGTTGTTAATAATTTAATCGTCTCATAGATATAAGGTAGTTGCTCTTCTGGATGAATATCAGTTAACTTTTTTACATCTGCTAAAGAACGAATAGGATTGCTAATTACCGGTCCTACTCCTGATTGAATTTCTACGTCTACTCCAATTGCGGGAAGTGGCGACATAATATCTTTATATAAAATAGCTGCATCAACATTATATTGGTCCACTGGTAGCGCTGTTACGTAAGCGCATAACTCAGGTTGATGAGTAATTTCAAATAAAGAATATTTTTCTTTTATTTTTCGGTATTCTGGCTGAGAACGCCCTGCTTGTCTCATATACCAAACTGGTGTATGCGTTACTTCTTCTCCTGTAATCGCTTTAAGAAATGTATCGTTAAAATCTTTTTTCATCCTTCAAAGTCTCCCTTTCACTATTCCAAACTCTACTATTAAATATACTGATTGAACCATTAATTGTATAGAAAACTCGAATTTTGACACATAATGTTCACTGATTTAACAATTTTTCTCAATTAATAGGCCTATTTTACTACCAGACTTTTCCCATTAAAAATTATATCAAAATATGTCTAAAATATCGAATTAATAATCTTTATTTATTAATAATAAAGAAGTTTTCTAATTCTTTTTTTAATGTTCGGTTAATCGTTATCTCATCGTTCAAACTTGCTAATCTCTTTACTATTCTTTTTTAAGAGATATAGTTACGATCATCGTTTTAATAGAAAATAAAAAACTCCCCTTCAAATCATTTGATAAGAAGGAGAGCCTTAAAATGTCTATTCCTTATTTCTTATGTTGGGTTTGACAAGTTTAGACCTATCACCTTCTTCTTTTGTTTGAGGATTGTACGGTACTACATAATAAGAAGGGACATTAAATACATTTACAAAGGAATCTTTGTACTCATCTAAACCAGTAACAGTATCTATTAATTTTTCTTTTCCATTCTTCACTCGATAGATTCGATATTGTTGTCTGTGGTCAGTTGGTGCATTCCAATTAATGACGACAGTGAATAATCCAAATGGAGAGAATGATACTTTTGATTGAACATTAGAAATAGGCTCTAAATTTATCGGTGATTCTAAATCGTCTATATTTTTTGGCTTTTTAAATTTAGTAGATGGTTCTCTTCCTGCTTCACTTAAAATCTTTTTAAATAAAATGGTTGGATATGTACTACCATTTCTTAAAAAATGTTTTGAATCTGTTTTATCATATCCCATCCAAATTGCGCCTACTACGTCAGGTGTATAGCCTACAAACCAAGCATCTTTGTTTCCGTTTGTTTGGCCAGGTATATTTGTAGATCCGGTTTTACCAGCTAAATCGCCAGTAAAACTTCCTCTACTAGCTGTCCCTTCATTTACAACACCTTTAAGCATTTTTGTCATATACCAAGAGGTTTGTGATGAAAACACTTTATATTCCTTTATTTTCGCTTCAGCAACTAATTCATTGTTCCGATCATAAATTGCATTAATAACAAAAGGCTCTAATGCATCTCCATCATGATCAAAGGCACTATATGCTTTTACTAGCTCTAATGGTGTTAAACCAATTTTCAGTCCTCCAAGTGCCATACTTAAACCTTCATCGGGAATATTCAAATCCATTTTTTCTAAATACTCTTTCGCATTATCAATTCCAATATCATTTAATAACCAAACTGCCGGCACATTTGCTGACTCTATTAATGCATTAAACATCGAAATCGTTTTCGTATAAACTCCATTATAATTCTTCGGTTTATAATCTCCTAACGCACTCTGTTCATTTGGTAATAAAGAATACGGATTGTAGTTTCCCGTTTCAAGCGCTGGCGAATAGACAAGTAAGGGCTTCATTGTTGAACCAGGCTGCCTTTTCACGTTAATACGATTTAAACCTTGAAAATAGTAATTTCTACCACCAATTGCTGCCTCTACACCGCCTGTTTCGGAGTTTATTAATACAAAGGCTCCTTCTGCATTTTGATCAGTTCCCGGAAAATAGTTTCCATTTTTAAAATATTTATAGGCGGTTAATTGTGTTTTTTTATGGATTGGAACGACAACTTTGTATCCACCATTTAAAAGTTGGTCATAAGAAATGCCATATTTCTCTTTTGCTTCTTTTATAACCATATCAATATATGTAGCATATCCGTTTTCAAATTTTTGTTCCGTAATATGTAATACTGATGGTTTGCTTTTGGCTTTCTGATACTCAGATTCGGTAATATAATGCGTATCTAGCATTTTATAAAGAACAAGATTCCTACGTTCTAAAGATCGCTCTGGTTGTGTGACTGGATCATAATGTGATGGAGCTTTTAATAGGGCTGCTAACGAAGCACTTTCCTCGATAGTTAAATTTTTAACATCTTTTCCGAAATAATATTTTGCAGCTCCGCCGATGCCATATACCCCGTGACCGAAATATACCTGATTTAAATACATTTCTAGAATTTGATCTTTTGTATACTTTCTTTCTAGATTAATTGCTATAATTACTTCCTTTGTTTTTCTCATAAATGTTTTATCGTTCGTCAAAAAAACATTCTTTGCAAGTTGTTGAGTTAGCGTACTCGCACCTTGTACTTTACTAAATGCCTTTATATCATTTACTATAGCCCGAAAAATTGATTGTGTATCAATTCCATGGTGCTTATAGAAACGTTCATCTTCAATTGAAACTACTGCTTGTTTAGTATAATCAGGTATATCACTAATTGAAACGATTTGATGATTTTCATTATATAGCTTTGATACAAAATTCCCCTCTAAATCTACCATTTCCGATGATGAGTGGACGACTAACTTATCTTCATCTATAACATAATTGCCTAGGAAAACGATTAGTAAAAATCCAACAAAGCTAATTAACAGGACACCTAACAGTCCTATTGCTAAATATCCCCATTTTTTCAATTATTTCACCTTCATTTCTCTTACCATATAACAAATAGTATATCCATTTATTCCCATCAATAAGTCATTATTTCCTTTTTTTCGATGTATATTTCCTCGGAAATACATTTTTCGCCATTTCTTAATTGAAGATAATTTTGAAGGATATCAATTACATTTCTTGAATAGGTTATATAGATAGTAAGTAGGAGGGTGAAATAATGTCAGATTTATTTTCTTTATTAGATTCATATTATCCCGAAATGGTATCTACACGTAGATACTTACATGAAAATCCTGAGCTTTCATTTAAAGAATACGAGACAGCAAAATTCATTCAAAACTTTTATCAACAATTAAATATTCCATTCAAATCAAATATAGGTGGAAATGGTGTTGTTGCTACAATTCATGGTCGTAACCCCGGAAAAACAATCGCTTTACGAGCTGATTTTGACGCACTACCTATTCAAGATGAGAAAAATGTTCCTTACTCCTCAAAAGTACCTGGCGTTATGCATGCATGTGGTCATGATGGTCACACTGCTACACTATTATATTTAGCAAAGGCACTTCATGAGCAAAAAGATTCATGGGACGGTAAGGTTGTGTTCCTTCACCAACATGCAGAAGAATATGCTCCAGGTGGAGCAATTTCTATGATTGCAGATGGCTGTTTAGACGGTGTTGATGAGGTTTATGGAACCCATTTGTGGGCAATTGAAGATTTAGGAACAATTGGTTATCGAAAAGGACCAATCATGGCAGCAGCTGATCGTTTTTCAATCACAATCCAAGGTCAAGGCGGTCATGGTGCAGAACCCCATCGAACAAAGGACAGTATTGTTATTGCTAGTCAACTTGTTATGGCTCTTCAACAAGTTGTTAGTCGTGAAACAAATCCAATTGACACTGTAGTGTTATCGATTGGAAGTTTCGAAGCAAAAAATGCTTTTAATGTAATCGCCGATCGAGCAACTTTAATAGGAACGGTTCGTACGTTCAAAAAGGAAACACAGGAAAAAGTAAAAAAACAAATAGCTAGAATCATAAAAGGGATTTGTCTAGCAAATGATGTTACATACGAATATAAGTACGATGATGGATATCCTCCAGTAGTAAATCATGAAAAAGAAACTGATTTATTAGTTAAAGTAGCCGAATCAATTGATGAAGTTAGTCATTTAATAGAAATGGACCCTAAAATGGGCGGTGAAGATTTCGCATACTACTTACAAAAAGTACCAGGAACCTTCTTCTTCACAGGAGCTAAACCTCCTCACATTACAGAAGCATATCCTCATCACCATCCAAAATTTGATTTTGACGAAAAAGCAATGCTAATTGCAGCAAAAACACTAGGGTCCGTGACATTAACTTCATTAAAACAATCACAAAAATTAGTTGAGCAAAAATAAAAAAAAAGGAGAACTTTTTAGTTCTCCTTTTAGTGTGTAGACAAAGTACTAAAAACTTGATTTTCAGACTGATTGCAAGCGCTTGTCTTTCGAGGCGCGAAGCCTGGTGAGGAGCGGAGTTACCTTAAACGGTAATGAGCACCGCAGACAGGCGAAGTAACGAAGAAAGCGAGCGTTTGTCAACAGTCTGAAAGGAGAACTTTTTAGTTCTCCTTTTAGTATGTAACTCTTTAAATCAAATCGTCCTTCTTCTTCATATACCTTAATCGATAAGCATTTTTAGCTGTTTCACCTAATTGTTCAAGAAGTTGATAATTTACATAAGCTCCAACCGGTGCTCCAATAATAGGGACTAATTGCAGAAGTTTTGCTAAATCGATATGATCTCGATATTCTAGTTGTAATTGCTCCCAATTGACTTGAGGATTTTCATCTACTTTATCTTCCCACTTTTCAATAACTTGAAATACTTTTTTCCGATGGCTATCACTTGAAAAAGCAAGTTGAAAAATATAAAGCATAAATTGTCTTTCAAGCTCATCTTTAGGTGAGTAACCATAAATTTTTGCTGCCTCAACTAAAAACCTAATTTTTATCCCAAGTAATAACGGAAAATCGGCAAGACCGAGTAATATTCCACCTGCTCCTGTTCCCGCACCTTCTACAGCTGAAATCTTTTTGTACTCGTTTAATTTTTTATCTAAGATTAAATCTCTTTCTCTAAGTGTTAATGCTTTATATTCTTCATCACTGCCATTAAAAATAGTAGATCCTCCCATGAATAAAACCATCATATTTTTAACGGTTTTTGTGAGCAAATCTTGGATTTGTTCTGGTAATAATGATTGAAGCTTTAACTGAACTTTTTTTGCAGAAGTTTGAAAAATATTTGAATCTGACATTACTTTCTGTTTCCATCTAGATAGTTCGTACTGAATACGAAGTTCATAAGAATCCATTTTGTCCACCCTTTACAATTTTTGTGGCTTACTTAACCTTTTATGCACATAAAATTTAATTAACCACATTGAAAATAAAGTATACACAACGATTGCAATAATAAAGTTTAAGATTGACAAGCCCTTTATTAAACCAATAATACTAAAAGCTAGACTACATATTATTAGTAGTATATACAAAAGTGTCGAAATAGATTTTTTATTTTCTTCATTTGTATAAGGATAAATTTTCCACAGCAAATGATAGTTATACTGTTTTAAAATTGACATATTCTGTAAGGAAATTACATAAAGAAATAAAATGCCAATCAATATTTTCCCAATTGTAGTTGGCACCAAGTAAACTACAAACCCACCTACGAAAAGTTGTCTTAAAAACATACTTAAATAGTTACCATTTCTGATGAATGTACGAACTAGTAAATAATTCGCAGCATTTCTCATTTTAATTTTATTAATGATTGGATCGGCCCACTTTCTTCGCTTAACCTGTTGCTGAATAGACGGCACATCAGTAAACATATTCGCAAATCGATAAAAAGTCGCTAGTCTTGAAGTATCAAGTTTAACATTTCTTTCCCATTGTACTCTTTTATTTTTACTACCTATTTGATTAGATAATGCATAAACAGCTAAAATGACAATCATTATGACAAGGAAAAAACTGCTCCATTTACTTAATAACCCATAAATAAATAAGAAAGTACCTAGTAACCTTAAACAATAATCAAAAGCTCGGTTTAAAACACCACTATTTGTAAGGTGCAAGAATGAAACAAAGAGATTGTATCCTTTTAATAAGAAAATTATTACAATAAAGACGATAAAACTTGTTGTTTGTCCTAGTGAAAATTTCTTATAAATTGGATAAATAACACCTAACATCATTAACATTAAGTAAACTTGAATGATGTACGTTATGAAAAAGGAACGGACAAAGTAGCTTTTCATCTTTTTTTCTAAAGGTAGTAAATAATGTAAATCAGGTCCTTTAAAAAAAGTAGTTACTTGACCTGTTACAACAAGAAAACTAAAAAGAATAGCAATTAGTAATATAGCCGGAAAGTCTGGAGAAATTGTTTTTAGCATTTGTTGATAATAATATGCTCCCCCTCCAAACCCAAAAACAATTACAAATTTTATATGATCATTAAAAATATAACGACCATATTTACTCACTTCTTTTATGAAGCTCCTATACCGTGCTAACCATAAATCTTTTATCGTACTCATATTTCTTTTTCCTTCGTTGCAAAAATATAAATTTCATCTAATGAAGCATTTGGCATCTTATATTGAGTTTGTAATTCGTTTAATGTACCTTTTGCAATAATTACTCCTTCATGCAAAATAATAAATGAATCACAATAAATTTGAGCAGTCGATAAAATATGAGTAGACATTAAAATGCCTGCTCCTTTTTCTTTTTCATTGTTCAAAATCTCAAGTAAATCATTTATCGCGATTGGATCTAATCCTAAAAAGGGTTCATCTATTATGTATAACTGTGGTTGGACAATAAGGGCACAAATGATCATTACCTTTTGTTTCATCCCTTTAGAGAATGTAGAAGGAAAATATTTTCTTTTATCATATAATCTAAATGTTTTTAATAGCTCTTCACTACGTTTTTTTAAATCCTTTTCAGGAATATTATATGCCAAGGCTGTAATTTCAAGATGTTCCTGCAAAGTTAATTCATCATAAATCATCGGTGTTTCAGGAACATATGATATGCTAGCACGATATGCAGTTGGATCTTTATCAAAAGATTCACCATTAATTAATATGTCACCTTTAAATGGTTTCAAAAGTCCTAATATATGTTTTATAGTCGTACTCTTACCGGCACCATTTAACCCGATTAACCCAACAAGTTCATTCCTATTAATCGTAAACGAGATATCTTTAATGACAGGCTGTCTAGTGTATCCACCTGTGACATCTTTTACATGTAATAAAGTCATTCTTTACAAATCCTTTCAAATGTACTTTTCCTATAAATTTTATTGTATCAAATAATAATCTTAACTTCCTTATTATCATATTTATGGAATGCTAAAAAAAAATCCTTCTTTTTTTGAATACTATTTTAGGTTAAGGGTATTATAATTCTTGAAGGGAAAGCAACACACTTTCCAGTTCAAAATTTGAAATGAGGTGTGTGTTAAAGGAAATTTAATTTGCGTTCAAACCTAAGTCAGATACTTGTTTAAGTGAAATGAGGTATCTCCAAAGATTAACATCGTTGTCATATACAGCAATGCAAATATCTAAGGAGATGGTGCGCTTGAACATGATCTATAAAAACAAAGGTCATTAGTATACCAATTTGTAAATGAGGTGTCTCGAGCAGAACATATAATTTATTTATAGGTGTACCAATTTATTGAACATTAAAGCAAATGAGGTGTCTGTTAAAGACAATTTAACTTATTAACCTAAAATCATTTTCTAAAATCTTTCCCCTTCATCAAGGAGCAACTACTGGTTGCTCCTTGTTTTATTTGTTGAAAAACAAACTTTTTAAGTTATTATTAAGAACAATGATTGTTGATTTCCACTACAGGATACTCGCTTTCCATGGGTCGAGACCTCAGCCACCTTGTCATCATCCGCTCCAAACAACTAATTCATTTAATCTATACCTTATTTATCCAATTAACTAACGGCCATTTCTTCAATCTGATTCAAGTCCCTCTCTGTTATCTAGCTTTCCTCTCATCCTTTGATGTCTTTTAAATTTTCATCCCCTATTAAGAATACTTTCTTTACCGCAGGGCATCATAAGTTTTGAAGAGAAAGCAACACACTTTCTAATTCAAAAATTTGAAATGAGGTGTGTGTTAAAGGTAATTTAATTTGCGTTCAAACCTGTGCAAGGTAACGGTTAAAGTGAAAAGTCTCCCAAGATAAAGCATCGTTGTATAAACAGCAGTGAAAATATCAAAGGAGATGGTTAGCTTGAACATTACCACTTAAAAACAAAGGTTTTAGTATACCAATTTGTAAATGAGGTGTCTCGAGCAGAGCATATAAATTTATTTTAAGGTGTACCAATTTATTGAACATTAAAGCAAATGAGGTGTCTGTTAAAGACAATTTATAATTACTCCAATATTCTTTCCTCTTCATCAAGAAGCAACATTAGTTGCTTCTTGTTTTAGGTTGTAGAATAGAAGTTATGTTACCCACTTCTAGATGTCCACTTTAGGTTTGTTCATCGAGAGCACGTCCTTCCCGTCCCTATACTATACTTTTAATAATCCAAATAAATTAATTAGTCTAAAACTGCTTTTGTTTTTATTGTTTTTGCATACTTTCTTTTATACAGGGCATCATAAGTTTTGAAGGGAAAGCAACACACTTTCTAATTCAAAAATTTGAAATGAGGTGTGTGTTAAAGGTAATTTAATTTGCGTTCAAACCTATGCAAGGGTAGATGTTGAAGTGAAATTTCTCCATAGATAAAACATCGTTGTATAAAACAGCAGTGAAAACATCATAAGGAGATGGTTAGCTTGAACATTATCACTTATAAACAAAGGTTTTAGTATACCAATTTGTAAATGAGGTGTCTCGACCAGAGCATATAAATTTCTTATAAGGTGTACCAATTTATTGAACATTAAAGCAAATGAGGTGTCTGTTAAAGACAATTTATAATTACTCCAATATTCTTTCCCCTTCATCAAGAAGCAACATAGGTTGCTTCTTGTTTATTTTTTCCTGGCCCTATTTCCCCTTTAACCTACGCCTATGTTAAAATAAGGAAAAAAGTGAAAGGAAGTATAAAAAATGGCACATGACGCTAATTGTATTTTCTGTAAAATTGTTGAAGGTAGCATCCCAGCTTCAAAAGTATACGAGGATGATGATATTTTAGCTTTTTTAGATCTAAGTCAAGTTACAAAAGGACACACTTTAGTCATTCCAAAGGATCATGTTGAAAACATATTCGAAATGAGTGAAGAGACAGCTAGTACATACTTCCGAAAAGTACCTCAAATTGCGAATGCAATGAAAGAAACTTTTAATGTCCAAGGTGTAAATATTTTAAATAATAGTGGTGAAGTTTCAGGCCAAACTGTATTTCATTATCATATGCATATTTTACCACGATACGGAAATAATGATGGCTTTGATGTAAAATGGCATTCAAACCAAAATCAATACACAAATGAAACACTACAAGAGATTGCAAAATCTATCGAAAATAACATTATTAAAAAATAATAAAATAATCCCTTTTATATACGAAAACAGGAGAGTGAATATCTCCTGTTTTCGTTTTTTTTATGTAAATTCCATCTATTTTCTGCATTTTATACTATATTTTTATAGCGTTATATTATATATTTACTATATTACCAATAATATTTTATCGACAATCACTCTATAGTTTCGCTAAAATTATTATATAAGCATAATTTTTACAACCCACAACACTTAATTATAATATAAAAATGTAGAATTTTATCAACTACTTTGTGAAAATTTTTAAAAATTCTAACTAAAAGTTCTTTATTTATTCACATATTATTGGCATAATAATAAATAGATAGTTAAATAGAAAAGAAGGTGAATTGATGAAAACTGAACAAAAATTATACACAATGAAAGAAGCTTTGATTTTTAGTCAAAGAATTGCCCAAATTTCTAAAGCATTATGGAAGTCAGTTGAAAAGGACTGGCAACAATGGATTAAGCCCTATGATTTAAATATCAATGAACATCATATTTTAATGATCGCCTTCCACTTAAAGGGTGCGTCTATTTCTGAAATTGCTAAATTTGGTGTAATGCACGTATCGACAGCTTTTAACTTCTCTAAAAAGCTAGAAGAACGTGGTTTATTAGTGTTTTCTAAAAAAGTAGAAGATAAACGTAATACGTATATTGAATTAACAGAAAAAGGTAAAGATATGCTATTAGAGATTCTAGGTGAATTTGATCCAGAGACAAATTCAGTTTTTCAAGGTACTTTACCATTAAAAGAATTTTATGGTAAATTTCCAGAAAATATGGAAATTATGGCTATTTTACGTAATATTTATGGAAAAGATTTTATGGATATATTTGAAACAACGTTAGGTAACATAGATAAAGAATTTATTGAAGAAGATAATCGTTTAATTAAGAAACCTTAATATCTTCTTTAAAGCTACAATTTCAGTTTATTTGTCTTTGAAATTGTACAAATAAATAGAAGCGGGGCAAGATTAATTAAATCCTTCCGCTTTTTATTTCGGCCACTTTTGTTCAAAATTTCACATAATTACCTCTTTAAATCCTTCAGGCTCATTTCCATTTCTATATTTCTAAATTTCATTTAACAAAGTATATGTACATCATTAACTATTTTAATCTGGAATAAAAACTCAACCGGAGGTACAATACCTCCGGTCGAATATTTGTCTTATTTACAAATTAGATGCAAGCTGCTCCTACGATAATTAATAAGATGAACAATACAACGATTAACGCAAATCCTCCACCATGGAATCCTACGCCCATCATTCACACCTCCTTTTGCTACATATCTTATCTTATGCGTGTAGTAAAAAATGGTCTGGGCAAATGTATAAATAACCTTCATTTTTGAAGATTCATACTACTTATAAAAATGAACACCCAATAATGATTAACAAAATAAACAGGATCACGATTAATACAAATTCACGCGATGCTTTCCCCTCCATTTTTCCACCCTCCTAACAGTAATCCATAATAATATATAGACGAATGCCTTAAATGATTGGGCGAATGTCACGATTGACAAGTTTTTAATTTGCAGGAAAAACATGATTTTTAGACAAAGTCAGGAGTTAAAATATAAAAAAATAGAAATCTGCCTTCATTTATTCCCCTTCTCTTATATTGCCTACATTTCATTTAAAACTAGTTCAAGTTTCCTTAAAATTAATTAATATTTAATTAAAAAGCATACCAAATTATTCTTTTTTTGGATAAACTTTGTCACATTGAAGAAAAATATGTTATATTAAGTGAAGTTATTTCCAGTAAAAGGTATGTCTAAATACAGGAAAAATTAAGATTTAAGCTCCATACTTTAATAAGTAAAATTTTTCTTTATAAGAAATCATTTTAAATTTTTATTAGGAGATGTTTAAATGAAAAAGTTAATCGTATCTGCAGTTTTAGCTACCTCAGTATTCGGACTAGCAGCATGTGGATCTGCTGGTATTAGTAACGATGTTGTTGCTACATCTAACGCGGGAGATATCACATCTAAAGATTTATATAACAAGATGAAAGATACAGCGGGATTAGCAATGCTTAAGCAAATGGCTATTGAAGATTATTTAAAGAAAAACTACAAAGTTAGTGATAAAGATGTTGACGCTAAGTTCAATGAGTACAAAGCACAAAATGGTGACCAATTTAAAGCTTTCTTAGCTCAGTACGGATTTAAAGATGAAGCAGCATTTAAGGATCGTGTTAAAATCGATTTATTAACTGAAAAAGCTGCTGAAGCTTCAGTAACTAAAGCTGATCTAGCAAAATATAAACCAGAAATTAGAGCTAGCCATATCTTAGTAAAAGATGAAGCTACAGCTAAAAAAGTTGAAGATGAATTAGCTAAAGGTGCAGATTTTGCAGCAGAAGCAAAAAAATATTCTACTGACACTGGTTCAAAAGATAAAGGTGGAGATTTAGGCTATTTTGGAGAAGGTGCAATGGTACCTGAATTCGAAGCAGCTGCTTATAAATTAAAAGTTGGAGAAATTAGCCAACCAGTTAAATCACAATTTGGATACCATGTTATTAAATTAACTGGTAAAAAGACTGCTAACGAAAAAGATGCTCGTAAAAAAATTGCTGAGTCTAAGCTAAGCCAAGAAAACTTCCAAGCATTCTCTGATGAACTTCTTAAAAAAGCTAAATTTAAAGTAAAAGATAAAGACTTAGAAAAACAAGAGAAAAAATCATAAAAAAAACCTGCCTAAATGGCAGGTTTTTTCACGCTGTTGAAAAACAACCTTGTCAATTAAATTACCAAATTTTCGTAAAAGGAGTAAAGTGATGTTGATTTCCACTACAGGGTGCTCGCTTTCCATGGGGCGAGACCTGAGCCTCCGGGGTCTCAGCCTTCCCGCTAATCCCATAGGAGTCGATCACCCCTCCGTTCCAATCAACTTATACAATTAAAAAAAGTCTGTAATTAAATACTAGTCAAATAGCTTTTACTTAGAGTAATCTAACTGTTGTATATTAATCAGCTTGTAGATCAATTAATACCGAACAATTGTTAAACTAAACTATAAAATTTTTTCCCTAAAAAAGCCCATAATATTTTTAACTTCTAAAAAAATCATTACTAGTGTTATTCGAATAATAAAATTGCTCAAACACTTTTACATTTAAAACCATTAAAAAATCATTCAAAAAATGCTAATTTTATCATTATTAACTGTTCATTTAAAGTCCGTTTCCCTATTGATGACTTTATATTTCATCCAATTAAAAAACCTGCCTAAATGGCAGGTTTTTTAATTGGATGAAATCTCAGAGTTAATAAGTAATTGCTCTCTTCGTTCTCTTTCTTCTTTAATTCTTTGTAAGTAAATTTCTCCCTCTTTTTCAATGTAAGCTTCATCTGCATCTCTTTCTTGTTTCGAGGTGTAAAGCACCATAAATCCACTTACAAAAATTCCTAAAATCACGATATACATCCAAAATGGTAAAATTGGCATTGATTTTCCTCCTTAGTAGACAAGCATTTGCTTCATTATATGGCTAATAAAGAGGAAGTATGATTAATTTAAAATTTTGGTTTGTAAAAACTACGATTTTCTAATGGGAAAATACGCTCTGTATATTCTCCTGGTTCAACTCTTTCAAGTGCGCGGTCTAACATATTCATTTTTGCATCGATATTATCAATATAATGTAATATTTCCGCTTCTTTAATTAAAGGT
Organism: Gottfriedia acidiceleris; assembly: GCF_023115465.1. NCBI lineage: Bacteria > Bacillati > Bacillota > Bacilli > Caryophanales > Bacillaceae > Gottfriedia > Gottfriedia acidiceleris. The sequence continues at coordinate 3,628,453 of NZ_CP096034.1, forward strand.
AGTTTTGGACTACCATACTCATACTTACCATGATGACTTAAAATAAGATGTTGTAGAACAGTGACCTCTTCTCCCTCAATACCTAGCTCGATTGAAGCATTTCCAATTTCAATTGCCATAAGCGAGATATGTCCTAACAAATTACCTTCGACAGTATACTTTGTTGAAACTGGACCAGATAACTCTCTTACTTTTCCTAAATCATGTAGTATGATTCCAGCATATAGTAAGTCCTTATTGATCGAAGGATATAAATTCGCAATTGACTCACCCAATTTCAACATACAAAAAACATGGTATGCTAAACCAGAAACAAATTCATGGTGATTTTTAGTAGCCGCTGGAAAATCAAGAAAATCTTCTTGATTTTTTAATACTAGATACTCAGTAAGCTTTTTAAGTTTTTCATTGGTCATATTATTAATATATGAAGTAATTTTCTCATATAATTCTTCTTTAGAAACTGGTGCTCTTGCGAAAAAATCTTCCGGATTAACTTCGTCTGTATCTTTAGTTGGACGAATTTGGCGTAATTTAAGTTGAAGTTTTCCTCTATAATCGTGAAGCTCCCCTTCAACTTTTACTACAGTTCCTTCAACATACGCTTCTTCTTGCTCTGAAGAAATATCCCAAAGTTTCGCCTCAATATCTCCACTTTGATCTTGTAAAGTTAAAGATAAGAATGTTTTTTGATTACTTGCTACACCTTTAGTAACAGCTTTGACAAATAAAAATGTTACAAATCGTTCGCCAACTTCATAATCATATACTTTTTTATCCATAAGTACCTCCATTTTGTATATGCTTCCTTAAGCTCTACTTAAGTAAATAGCTTAAAATATTTTGGAAAATTAATTTCACAAAATAAAAAAGGAAAATCAAATTATGTATTAGTCGTTTTACTTATCCTATTATACGTTAAAATAGATACTTAGCCCAACAATGTTCTTACAAAAAATTAAGACATAATCTAACAATTCTTAAAATCCGTTATACCTACAAATGTCAAAATTTTAAATCTGAACTGAATTTTTTTATAATTCAAATTATTACTTTACACAGCTTTTCAATCTATGCCAAAATAGTAATATCGCAACTACTTTAGGGAGGTCTAGGACATGGCAACATATCGAATTACAGCTTTTGAAAAAAGTGGCGAATCAATTGTCGATGAACAATTTGAAGCTAATTCTGACTTAGAAGCAAAAAAAATTGGTACAGAAAAACTTACTACACTCGGTGCACTTGATAAAACACACCGTTGCATTAGTCAAACTGGTAAACTACTTTTATTTCATCCATAATGAAACAAGCTGCGAAAATTTATCGCAGCTTGTTTTTCCATCTAAATTAATGTTTAAACTACCAATCAAAGTTTCAACATTTTCTAACTTCTGCTTGGCCAGGAACGTCCCTTTTAATGAAATAGCTGTCGAGAATTGCTCAACAGCCATAGGATTACTTTTAAGTGCATCCTATTGACATTTTAGGAAGCAGGTTCAACTTTTGTAGCTTTATAGCCAGAGCCATCCCATATGAGATATACTCGATATTTTTGCGAGCCTTTTGTCTTTGCTGATACAGTCCCGACTGAACCACCTGGGTTGCTTTTATCACTTCCTAAAAACCAAACAGTCATATTACTTGAATCTATTCCAGCAGCAGATGAGATTGTCTGTAGCATTGCCTGCCAGTCTTGAGAATTTCGATCATAGCTTGTAACATGCTTCGTACTTTGTGCACCCGTTTGTTCTGGTGTTTCCGGTGCCGTGCCATTTGAATCGTCATCATCAATTGTTTGAACCGTTGTAGATGTCTCTTTTACACCATTATCATCATTCTTTTCGCTGTTTTTGGCCGATGCATAGTCACTTTTATTAGAACCTGCTTTATTATCATTCGGCGAAAAAATGGAATACGAGACAAATGCTATTAGTATTAGTACGATTCCAATTGATCCAAATAAAATGAGTTTTGTTTTTTTTCTTTTCGCTCTTGACGTTGTACGTGAATTACTTTGAATCTTTTTCAATCTAACCACTCTCCCAAAACTGAGAATGTCAACATTCTACCATGAGTGGAGAAAAACTTATAGTCTTGTATTTTAAAATTAACCATTTCGTAAAACAACTGTTAAGTTTTTTTCATTGTCAGACATAATTGAACTAACAAAGACTAGTGCATAATAGAATATAGACAATCTAATTTTTAATGAAATATTCTTTATTTATTAAAGACATAGAATTACAGAAAGAAAATAGTAGTGTGATAGTAAATAGTCTTTAAAAAATTATATCTATTATTTCAGGTTATTTAATTGTACTTTTGTTAATTTTATTTGTACATCTTTTCTTTTCTTCTAATCAAAAAAATCGACCGAATCCAGTCGATTTCACAATCCTTATTTCCCAGTAAAAACAGGAAGTCTCTTTTGTAAAAATGCCTGTAAACCTTCTTGATGATCAACTGTTCTTCTCATTGCACTTTGTCCTTCTTTTTCATATAAAAGTACATTTTTTAGGGAATCTAAGTTACCATTACTGTAGATTTGTTTTGTTTGGATCATCGCACTTACGGGTTTATGAAGAATAGACTTCACACGTTCATTAATTTTTTGTTCAAAGTCCCCACTGATTACTTCATCAACTAAACCGATTTCTAGCGCTTGCGTTGCATTTAGTTTTTTACCTTCCCAGATCAGTTGTTTAGCTTTTGTTTCACCTAGCCTTTTTTCTAAGAAGTAATGTGCACCACCATCAGGAATTAAGCCAATTCCGATAAAGTTCATTGCCAATACACCTGATTCGTGAGCAAGAACGAAATCACTAGCAAGAGCAAAACTTAGTCCTATTCCAGCAGCTGGCCCATGAATCGCACTAATAACGATTTTAGGTAAAGTATATAATTTAACTACTACATCTGTAATTAAATCCATTACTGGACCAAAAGCAGACTCATCTGTGTTACTTAGCATTGATTTTAAATCTCCACCTGAAGAGAAACCTTTGCCATTTCCACATAGTACGACTACATCAACGTCTGAGCTAGCAATTTCATCCAGTACATCTCGAAATTGTCTGAATGTATCTTCATTCATTGCATTCAATACTTCAGGTCGATTAAAGACAACAGTTGCAACTCGTCCCTCTTTTCTTAATAAAACATGTTCTGCCGTGTTTGAAATAGACATAAAAAAATCCCCCTTGTTTTCATGGTTAATTTAAACATTAAACATCGCAAGGGGAATTTCCTTTATTTCTCATTAATTTGATTGATTACTTTTGGAAAATAACTCATCTAAAATCTTAATTTTTGCATTTGTATAATGTTCATAACCTTCATTATACGATTTAGGATCTTTTGCATTAGCAAAACGAGTTATTTGACGAGTTTCCGGATTTACAAACTTACTAGATGCACCACAACCTAAACCAATAATTGTTTGTTCTTCTTCCATAATTAAAATATTATACAAGCTTTCTTGACCATCAACAGAGTATCCAATGTTTTCAAGATTACCTAATATATTTTTTTGACGGTATAAATAGTAAGGATGATAGTTATGATTTTTTGTCCATACAGTTGCTTCAGTCATCATTTGCAGCACTTCATCTCGATCTGCAACTTTATATTTTTGTTTGTTTTGCGTCATTTCTGAGGCTCTTTTAAATGAAAGTGTATGAACAGTCAATGATTCAGGCATTAACTTTTCAGTTTCATCTAATGTATATTGAAATTCTTTTAAACCTTCTCCAGGTAAACCAATAATCAAATCCATATTTATATTATTCATACCCATTGCACGGGCTAAATGATACTTTGTTATTGTTTCATCTACAGTGTGATGTCTTCCAATCGCTTTTAAAGTTTCTTGGATATAGGACTGTGGATTTATACTAATACGATCAATATTCCATTTATTTAAAACATCTAATTTTTCTGGCGTAATTGTATCAGGCCTACCAGCCTCTACCGTAATTTCACGAACCTGCTTCATATTTGGAAATGATTCGTGCATCTTAGCATACAGTAAGTCCATTTCTTCTGCTGTAATACTAGTAGGTGTCCCTCCGCCATAATAAATCGTCGTAATGTTAATTCCACGTTCCTTTAGAAACTCACCAATTTTTTCCATTTCGTAATGTAATCCGTATAAGAATGAATCGACTGCACCTTGTTTCCCTTGAATAGCATAAGCTGGGAATGTACAATAAGCACACTTAGTAGGGCAATATGGGATACCTATATAAAGACTAACCTCATTTTGTAAGTTATATAAATCTGGTATTACTTTTAATTGACGATCGACGATTGATTGCATTAATTCAATTTTTTCGTCATGGATTAAATAGTCATTTCGTAGCTCATCATGTGCCATTTCCTTTGACATACCAGATTTAAGTTTGGAATGAAGGAGCTTAGTTGGTCGTATACCAGTTAAGATTCCCCACTTTTGCTGGATTCCAGTATGCTCCTGTAGTAATGATAAAAAGACAAAGTTAACTGCTTTCTTTTTAAATTTAAATGATTCTCGATCATCTTTACCATCTACATAGCCTGTAGTTGCTTCGAAATTCGTACCTAACCTACCAACTACTTGTTTATTAACTTCATCTAACACAAAACTTACTTCTATATCTGCATCTATTTTTTCTAACGATACATCACAGTCTTCAAAGAATAGTTGAGCTAATAGCTCTAACGGTCTTTGAAAACGAATATCCTCTAAACCTTTAATATATATTTTCATTTTATTATCACCTTTTTAAGTTATCACTTAAGTATAAAATTAAAGAGTAACAAGGTCAATTATTTAAAATCCACTAAAAAAGCCTGGTTTTCGAAGAGAATTCTCTTGAAAGCCAGGCTTTTATTTATTTTTCGATTTTTAAATGTGTTTTTAAGAATGGCAGTGGGAATTGTTTCCTGAAATGCTCCTTGATCATATAAGGAACACCATTTTGATCATTAGATCTTGTAATCCAGTCTGCTACTTTTTTAATCTCTACAGGAGCATTTGACATAGCAACTCCTAAACCTGCATGCTCAATTAATGGTAAATCACTAAAATTATCTCCGATTACAACCATTTCGTTATAAGAAATTCCTAAATGTTCACCTAATCGTTTTAATCCTGAATATTTTGAAATTCCTTTTCGAACGATTTCAATTTTACGATCTTCATCACATAAGCAATCAAGATGTGGATACTTTGCATTCAATTCTTGTTTCACCTTATTTTTCTCTACTTCATCAGAGAAATAACATTCGATTTTTAACGGTGCTATTGAATTTTCCAGAATGCTATCTGAAAGTGATTCAACAAATTGGATTGGATAAAAGACAGGATCAGCATTTGATAAAACTGCTTTTGCCACTAAATTAGATTGTAATTTTTTTCGATTTCCGATTGAAAAATGTTCATGTGATAACCGAATATTACAATCATACTTTTCTAGTTTTTTAACGATGTCATAAGCTTCTTCCTCTTCAATTCTCTTTTCAAATAATGGTTCATCAAGCTTTGAAGAGATAAAGGCACCTGAGTGAGAGACCATAAGGTTATTAACCTTAAGAGCTTTTGCAATTTTTTTTGTAGCTTGGAAATTTCTACTTGTATATAAGGTTACATAAATCCCTTTGTCTTGAACGTATTCAACAGCCTCTTTCGATTCTTTTGAAAGTTTTCCATTGGATTGCAATAAAGTACCATCTATATTAATTGCAAGTAACTTATAAATCACTTAATCTCCCCCATTTCGCGAAGAAATACCTTACTAGAAATATATGACATGCTTCATTTAATTAGAACATTATAGGCTTTTATTATATCCATTCTTATTTGAAGTCTCTCCTATGATAAAAAAGGGATAAAGAAAGGCAGGAAAAAGTAAAAGAATGAAAGATCCTCTTCTTATCCTGCCTTTTAAATATTAAAGTTCAAGTAAAGCTTTATAAAATTCTTCTAATGGACTCATGACAATTTTATTTACATCTTGGATGACTAAATTGAGTCTTTGTTCTACTTGCATTAAGTTTGCAATTAAAGGATTTTGAGACACTCTTGCAACAATTTCTTGTCCTTTTGCATTTTCTTCAGGTGTAACTGCTTCACCTTGATACATTTTTTGTTGCATCGCCTTTTGGAAATTTTGAAATTCCATAAATAATGGTTTTGCATTTGGATCAGCTAATACTTGTGAATATAGTGATTGTAAGTTTTTAAATTCAGGTTGCTCCTTAAAAGCGTTTTGTAGTGAGTATGCAATATCATAAATATTTACAGCCATGTTACTACCTCCTATAAACTTTTGTATCTCCACTATAGCAAACATTCTATTATATGTCAGTCTTTCTAAAATAAATCAAACTTTCTTCCCTAAAAATTTCCTAAAGGCATTCACCAACTAGGCGAATATCACATAGTATACAACGACAATTATTTTGGAAAGGAGGAGAACCATTGCAATCTTTTCCTAAAAATCAAGAACCCCAATCTTTTGTTGTAGTAACTGATTCAATCAATGAGGATTCATTAAATCCGCTCGGTTCAATAACGACACTTTGTGAGGAACTATCAGAGTTATGCGGAGACTCTGATATTGATTTCTATGTAACGACATTTAAAAAACTACTAACGAATGAATTAAAAGGATATAAGCGTTCAGATAATGGCTGGACTTTAATGAATGTACCTGCCCCTTCCATCATTCATAACCGAATTCATTCAAGAAGACTTGAACGAACGAAAGAGTTTAAATTACTTAATTCTTCGCTAACAAGTCAACAAATACCTTTTTTTAATGCTCGCTTCTTAAATAAGCTTGAAGTTTTTAAAGCTCTAATCGATTCAGCCTATATAAAGCCATACGTTCCATATACTGAGGAATGCTGCTCAGTTGAACAATTAGAGAATTTTATTCAAAAATATAAAACGGTTTTTATTAAACCAATTCACGGTAGCCAAGGTAGAAACATTTTTAAGGTTACAAAAGATAAAGATTTGTATCGTTTAAAAAATAGCCAAAATTCCGAAGTAGAAGTTGAATATAAATCAATTTCTCAACTATTTCATCCAATTAAACAGCAATTAAGTAAGCGTACTTTTATCATCCAAGAAGGCTTACCTTTAATTAGTAAAGATGATCGACTTGTTGATTTTAGATTTTTATGTCACAAAAATAAATTTAATAAATGGGAAGTAACTTCAACTGTAGCAAGGATTGGCCACCCTACGCAGTTTGTAAGCAATTTGGCACGCGGGGGTGACCTTCAAAAAATTGATCAGTTTTTAAGTCAATATTTACAAAAGAAGGAGCGAATTCACTTTAAAAAATTATTGATAGAATTAGCCATCGAATGCTGTATATGTATAGACTCCTCCTTTGATGGATTATTCGCTGAGTTTGGAGTGGATCTTGCTATAGACAATGAATTTAACCCTTGGGTTATCGAAATAAATTCAAAGCCATCTAAGGATTTACAAGTTTCAGAATCAATTCAAAAAATTAGACCTTCAACAAAAGCTATTTTTTCTCTTGTTCAATCATATTTATAAGTACAAGGAGTGAAAAGAATGAGAATAGGTTATTTATCTCTTAAAGAAAGACAAGAAGGTGAATACGTTCAGCATATGGCGAAAGAAGCAAGTAAACTTGGTTACGAATTCGTTCAATTTACCCCTTTTAATATTCAACCAGCTACTGAAGAAATTATGGGTTGGAAGTATATAGCAGAAACAGAACAATGGGAGAAAACAACATTTGAAATACCGAATTATATTTATGATCGTTGCTTCTATTCCCCAAGCATTAAAAGTAAGCAAGCAAAGCCTATTGTTGACTGGCTAAAAAAACGTAAAGACATCACTTTTTTAGGATATGGACTGCCAGGAAAATGGGAAACTTATCAAGCTCTAGCAACTGATGAAAGTTTAAATCCATATATCCCTAAAACAAAAAAACTATTACACTTAGCTGTATTTTTTGAAGAACTTAGAAAAACGCGCAAGCTCGTCATTAAACCAATCCATGGTTCAAGAGGAATCAATATTTATTTTATTACGTTAAGTGCCTATTCAATTAGTGTTTCAACACAAAAACAAAAGAAAGTAATTGAAACTGTTTACGAAACACGTGATGAATTTTTTGAGTGGCTACAACCGATTGTTGAATCAAAAGGATATGTTTATCAAAATTATCTAGACCTCCAAACAAAATCGCGTGAAGCATTTGATTTAAGGATCCTTTTACAAAAAAATGAAAATGGTGAATGGCAAGCAGTTGGCAAAGGTGTTCGCATCGGTCAGCCTAATTCAATTGTTGCAAATTTAAGTGCAGGAAGTAATGCAGTTCCATTTGAAGAATGGATTACTCAATTTAGTCAAAGAACTGCTTTAATATTACAGCAAGATATTGAGACAATTTGCAAACAATTACCAGTCACCCTTGAAAAGAATTTCCTTCCTTTATTTGAAATTGGTTTAGATTTAGGTATTGATTCAAATCAAGCCATCTGGATTTTAGATGTTAATTCAAAGCCTGGTAGAAAAGTTTTACTTCAAACCGACCCTTCTATCCAGCAGAAGCTTTACTCAGCACCCATACAGTATTGTTTACATTTACAAACGAAATCTAAAAGCGAAAGAAGTGAAATTAAATAATGAATGAAGTTTATAAAATCGTTACTCATCGACAGAGTAAGAATCTAGTGTGTATCCCTGAAGAGCTTACTACTTCTAGAAATATTGAATATATTGCTTTTGGTCAAAAAAAATACCCTTGTCAACTAGTTACGATGAATACACTTCACCATATTATTTCGATATCAGAGCATTTAGTCGAAATGCTCTGTATACCTTTTGAAGGTTCTATTGAGCCTATTATTATCGGAAATACTTTACAGCTTGGGCCGCTCGTCGGAATTTTCACCGCCGGCTTTACTGAGTCACTACTTCGCCCTATCGGTGATCGTAGCTTTATGTTTGCAAACTTAATTGCAGAAAATAATCACAAAAATAGCTTTATCTTTGTATTTGGTACTCACGGAATAGATTGGGAATCTGAAACCGTTCAAGGTTATTTCTTTACAAATAAAAGGTGGATCAAGGAAGTCGTTCCTTTTCCAACGGTTATTTATAATAGGTTACCTAATCGAAAAGTTGAGGTTCATAAATCAATTAAACGCGTACGTCATAAATTAGAAAAAGAATACAAAATCCCATGGTTTAATCCTGGATTCTTCAATAAATGGGACTTATATTTAAAATTAAAAAATGAAGAATCAGTTGCACATTATCTCCCAAAAACAGTAAAGTTCCATAATTTTGACACGATTGAAGAATTATTATCGCAATACCAATTTGTATATGTTAAACCTGAAAATGGTAGCCTCGGTTCAAAAGTCATTTTAATACGTTATCATCGAGACGAAGGAATTTATTATTGTCGATATCGTGATTTTGAAACAAATAAACTTCAAAAATTCTCATCACTACAATCTTTAATTAATCATGTTTTTCGTAGTACGAAGTTACACGACTTCATTGTACAACAAGGAATTTCACTGATTCGTTACGAGCATCAGCCTGTCGATTTCCGAGTTCATACAAACAAGGATGCTTTAGGAAAATGGCATGTAACGGTTATTGCCGCAAAAGTAGCAGGAAAGGGTAGCACAACTACTCACTTAAATAACGGTGGTCGTGTGAAAACTCTTGAAGAACTATTTGACCAGGAAAAAGCGAAAAGAATACATGATAAATTATCTACGGCTGCATTAAAAATTAGTGAATCTTTAGATCGTCAAGTAGATGGTCATATCGGAGAAATTGGATTTGATATAGGTGTTGATAAGGATGAAAAAATTTGGCTTTTCGAAGCGAATTCTAAACCTGGAAGATCAATCTTTTCAAATCCTAGTTTCCAAGAAAATGACAAACAAATTAAAAAACTATTTTTGGAATATGCTACTCATCTTTCCAAAAAGGGTAATGAACTCGAGGTTTCAATGAAATGATCTCTGTTTTTTATCATCTTGATAAAAATACTTGGTCACATGACCATAGTGAATCAAGATATTCCATAGGCCATAATCGGCATACTATATTACCATCTCAAAACGATCGTTCAAATTCCATACAATTTCAGGTAAAAAAAAAAGGAACACATTTAGGCCCTATTATTGGTATTTTAACAAACGAAGATCGGCTACCTTTTAGTGGAAATATTAAGACCTTTAAAAGAATTTGTAAGAAGGTATTAACTGAAGGCGGTATACCTATCATATTAACTCCTACCGCCCTCTCTGGTAAATCGGTTAAATGTTATACGTTTTGTTTTAAAACAAAAAAATGGCTTAAGCTATTTTCTCCTTTACCAGACGTTATTTATAATCGCATACCATCTGTACAGTACGAATCTAACGAGGATTATAAAAATTTCCGAGTAAAAATCTCTGAACTAGACATTCCTTTTTTTAACGAATCATATCTCTCAAAAATACAAACAACGTCAATATTATCTTCAAACGACTTTTTAAAAAATTATATACCAAAAACAATCGGTTTAACTAGCGAAAAAGATTTATATTTCTATTTGAAAAAATGGAAATTTCTATATGTGAAGAAACATAATTCTTCAAAGGGATTTGGCGTGTTTAAGCTCTCCTTGAAAAGCGATAAAGAAGTCATAATCCGTAATGCATTTCATGTGGAATTGGTGAAATCAATTAGTGAATGTTGGAAATTTCTAAGTTCATTAAGCGAGGATTTTATTTGTCAACAAGGAATAGTGAGCGAATTACCAGATGGAAGAAAGTTTGATTTACGAATTCTTGCACATAAAAGTGAAAATAACTATATTCTTTCTGGTATCGGTGTAAGAGTAGGAACATTTAATGCCATAACAACTCATGTACCTAGAGGTGGTAGCATTATTACGATTGAAGAACTACCGATTGAATTAAATTTTTCATTATTACAAGAAATAGTCAAACAAACAGGAATTGCATTAAATATGGACGATGCACATTTTTATGAATTTTCAATGGATATCGGAATTCAAAACAATCATTACTATATTTTTGAAATTAACTCTAAACCAATGGTCTTTGACGAGATTGCGATCAAAGAAAAAGGACTTGAAAACTTAATTCGACTATTTTATGAACTTTCGAATTTTTAACAGTAGTTACACAGCTACTGTTCTTTTTTATTTTATATAACAATGATAAACTAATATGAAATAATGCTTCGGAAGGTAATGAATAATGAATATGATTGATAAAATTAAGACATTATTTGGGAGTGAGTCTGTTTCAGTCACTCCTGATGAAAATACATATATGGATTACTCTTGGTTTTCTACTGAAAATCAAGAAATATTCGGGATTAAAAAAAATTCAATATCAGAGGAACAAAATAACCTACTGGAATGTCTTTTTACAAAATTAGTATCAGATGCAATTTTGCTGCCATCTGAACAAAGCGAGTGGTTTCAATATTTATTTTTAAGGAAAGGACATAATCCTTTCTCTTTCGAAACCGAAGTTTCTCTCCCTACTTCAATTCGTTTTATTCATTTTTATAGCAATCAGTTATTCTCTAGTAAAACCGAGTTTGAAGAAGCAATCAATGCATTCTTTCATAAAGAAGTAATAGTCGTTTGGAATTCGGCTAAGGAAGGCGTCATTATTGAAAAAATAATCGATCAACCATTTAACAAAGAATTTTTAGAGCATATGCAAGAAATCATTGCAGCTGACTTGTACCATGATGTCACCTTTTTTGTAGGAAAACGCTATTTACCATTAGCGAATCTAAGCCTTTATTTTGATATTGAACATCAATGTTTTAAAAAAGCATTATCCGTAAAAAAGCAAAAAAATATTCTTTGGTTATCAAAAGAAATGCTTTATTATATCCTCTCTTTTTTACCAGATGATTTACAAAAGGAATTACCTAATTTATTTTTGAATGATATGAAAATTGATGATCCAATTCTTTCAACGGTAAAAATCTTTCTTCAACAAAATTTAAATGTTACTGCTACTTCAAAAAAAGCTTTTTTACATCGAAATACTGTTCAATATCGTCTTGATAAGTTTTCGGAACAAACTGGTATAGATTTAAAGCATTTCGAGGATGGATTAGTTATATTTTTAGCCATTCATTTACTTGAGATCGGGATTGAAAATTAATTAAAGCCTATTTTGTGCACCTTGTACAAAGTAGGCTATTTTTTTTTGTGAACCTTTGCCATTGTTTATAAACGCTTAAATGTTTACAATAAAACCAATGAAACCGATTACAAATAGTTGGAGGTAATACTAATGGCAGAATTAAAATTAGATCACATTTATAAAATATATGATAATAACGTAACAGCTGTAAAAGATTTTAATCTTCACATTGAAGATAAAGAATTTATCGTTTTCGTTGGACCTTCTGGATGCGGTAAATCAACAACACTTCGAATGATCGCTGGTTTAGAGGATATTTCAAAAGGTGACTTCTTTATTGATGGTAAACGTGTAAATGATGTTCAACCAAAAGATCGTGACATCGCAATGGTATTCCAAAACTACGCACTTTACCCACATATGACTGTATATGATAACATGGCTTTCGGATTAAAATTACGTAAGTTTGACAAAGCAGAAATTGATCGTCGTGTAAAAGATGCTGCACGTATATTAGGTCTTGAGGAATATTTAAATCGTAAACCAAAAGCTTTATCTGGTGGACAACGTCAACGTGTAGCTCTTGGTCGTGCAATTGTACGTGATGCAAAAGTATTCTTAATGGATGAGCCATTATCAAACTTAGATGCTAAATTACGTGTTGCAATGCGTTCTGAGATTTCAAAATTACATCAACGTCTTCAAACGACAACTATTTATGTAACACACGATCAAACAGAAGCAATGACAATGGCTACACGTTTAGTCGTAATGAAAGATGGTATAATTCAACAAGTAGGTACACCAAAGGAAGTTTATGATCGCCCTGAAAACGTATTCGTTGGTGGATTTATTGGTTCACCCGCAATGAACTTTGTTTCTGGTAAAGTTGAAGATGGTTACTTTAACTTAGGCAGCAAAAAAGTTGCTATACCTGAAGGAAAAATGAAAACATTACGCGATAATGGATATGTAGGAAAAGAAGTAATTTTAGGAGTACGTCCTGAAGATTTACATGACGAACCAGTATTTATCGAAGCGTCTCAAGGTACAGTTCTTGATTTAAAAATTGAAGTAGCTGAGCTTTTAGGAGCTGAATCAATGCTTTACACTAACTTTGAAGGTAATACTTTAGTAGCAAGATTAGATGCACGATCAACATTTACACATGGTCAAGTAATTAAATTAGCAGTAGACATGAACAAAGTTCATTTCTTTGATAAAGAAACAGAATCTCGTATTCGATAATTCAAGAATTAAACATAAAATAACGCGGTACCATTTATATTGGTACTGCGTTATTTTATTTTCTCAATAATTTTAAGAAAACCTTCATTACAATCTGGACAATTAAACATATGTGTACAATACTGATATGAATTATGCTCTGTTAAACCATCAGCTTTTGCTGAAATGTCATAATCTAAATATGGACTATATTTATCTTCGTAATCAACAGCTCTGCCTTTATCTTCACAATGATTTTCACAAATAGGACATTTTAGTTTATAATGTTCAATGCCATTGCACAGTGGACAAATACCATCCATAAATAAGCTCACTCCAATTTTGTTTAGTTCATTAAGAAAGGATGGAGATTAATCTCCATCCCTTATTAGCCATAGATATTATTTTGAATAACCACCTAAGCTTTGTTCAGCCATTTGAACTAAACGTTTAGTGATCTCACCACCTACAGAACCGTTAGCACGAGCTGTAGTATCAGGACCTAAGTTTACTCCAAACTCAGAAGCGATTTCATACTTCATTGCATCTAATGCTGATTGAGCACCAGGTACTACTAAGTTGTTGCTGTTTCCGCTGTTGTTGTTTGCCATGTTGTCTCACCTCCTTAAGTAGTGTAATGATAGTATGACTCTAATCGATTAACATATGTATGTTTAGCTAATGTAAATTTTGGAAAAAACAAGTTAATTTGTTTATTAGCGTATTTCACATAAAAAAAAGCACTAGATTAACATCTAGTACTAGTTTTTTACACGATATTGTAAAATATTTTATTTTACTATTTACTGTATTAATTGTAAAAATTGTTTAGTTCTTGCATGTTTAGGATGTTCTAAAACATCTTTAGGATGACCTTGTTCAACAATATAACCACCGTCCATAAAAATGACTTCATCCGCTACATCTCGAGCAAATTTCATTTCATGTGTAACGACAATCATTGTCATTCCCTCTTCCGCTAACTCCTTCATTACCTTTAAAACTTCTTGTACAAGCTCAGGATCTAATGCTGAAGTTGGTTCATCAAATAAAATGACCGTTGGTTCTAAGGCTAACGCTCTAGCAATCCCCACACGCTGTTGCTGACCACCTGAAAGTTGATGTGGTAATAAATTTATTTTCTCTTCTAATCCTACTTTAGTAAGTAAGTCTATTGCTTTCTTTTTTGCAACATCTTTTTTAAATTTTTGTACAGTTACTAAGCCTTCCATAACATTTTCTACCGCTGTTAAATGAGGAAATAAATGGTGTTGTTGAAACACCATACCTGTTTTACTTCTTAGAGAAATAATTTCTTTTTTCGTAACTTTATTAGAAAAATCTATTGTCTGTTCATCAATGGTTATTTTACCATCAGTCGGATGCTCTAAAACATTAATACATCTCAAAAATGTAGTTTTCCCAGAACCAGAAGGGCCAATAATAGCAGTAACAGTACCTTTTTCCACATTTAAGCTAACATCTTTTAATACTTCTAATTCACCAAAACTTTTTTTAATATTTTCTAGTTTTATCATATGTTCTTCCTCCATTACTTAGCAACATAGCGTTCAACTCGAGCTTCTAATCGACCTTGAATGATTGAAAGGAAGAAGCAAATTATCCAATAGATGAATGCAGCTTCTATATAAACAACTAAAAATTTATAGTTCGTTGCAGCTATTTCCTGGGCTGTTCTAAACATTTCAGTTACTAAAATTAACGAAGCCAAAGAAGTGTCTTTTACTAAACTAATAAAAGTATTTGATAATGGCGGTAATGAAACTCTAGCCGCTTGAGGAATTATAATACGTTTTAATGTTTGATTATATGTCATGCCGATTGAATAAGCAGCTTCCCATTGCCCCTTGTCAATCGACTGGATTGATCCTCTAATAATTTCGGATGCATAAGCACCAACACTTAATGAAAAACCAATAATGGCAGAAATATAAGGTGAAATTGTTACATGTATTGAAGGTAAACCATAAAAAATAATAAATAATTGTACTAAAAGAGGGGTTCCTCTAATAATTGAAACATAAAATTTGGCTACTCCATTTAAGAATTTATTACCTGACAGACGGAAAAGAGCGGTAATAAATGCTAATACAAGACCTACTACAAATGTAATAATTGTTAATGGAATAGTACCTATTAAAGCAGTTTTAACCATTGGAAGGAAAGAATCCTTCACAATGGTTAAATTGTCAATCCACTCTTGGCTGAGTATATTATTTAAGTCCATCTTTACCGAACCATTTTTGTACTATTTCATCATACTTCCCGTCTTTTTTCATATCTGCAAGTGCTTTATTCACTGCTTTTACTAATGAATCATCATCTTTACGGAACATAAATCCACTGTTAGAAGCATCGTTTTCTAAAGCTGCAATTTTAACTTTTTTGTCGCCAGTTTCATTTAAATAGTTTTGAATTGATAATTTATCGTTGATTGTAACATCAGCACGGCCAGTTTCAATTAATTGAATTGCTTGGCTAAAACCTTCTACCCCAACTAATTTAGCTCCATATTTCTTAGCTAAATCACCATAATTACTAGTTAAAGATTGAGCAGCATTTAAGCCTTTAATTCCATCAAATGAGTTAACATTTGAATCTGATTTTACAACTAATGCACCTGATGAAGTGATATATGGATCAGAGAAATAATATTTTTTCTCACGATCTGGTCTAATACCAACTTCATTGGCAATGATGTCAAAACGTTTTGCATCTAACCCTGCAAACATTGCATCCCATTGAGTTTCAAAATATTTTGGTTTTACTCCTAAACGTTTTGCAACTTCATTTGCTAAATCAACATCAAAACCTGTTAATTTACCAGATTTATCATGGAACGTGAAAGGTGCATATGTACCTTCAGTACCAATATTCAACTCTCCGCTATCCTTCACTTGAGTTAATAAATCTTTTCCTTTTGCAGTTTCTTCTTTTTTATTTGTATTGCAGCCTGCCATAACACCAGCTGCTAAAAATAACGAACCTAATGTTAAACCAATTTTCTTAATATTCATTTTTTAATCTCCCTTAACCTTATCGGAATTGTTTGTTTTGAATTGTGTGTCTTAAATATATTGCATGTATTAAAAAATTACAACAAAAAAATCTTATATTTTTATTATTTTTCTTTTTGTCTTTTTAATTCTATTTTTATAATTGAAAATGAAAGTTAGAAAAACAGAGCGTCTAAGGAAAATAAATTTATCATTACCCTTAAATTACCAATATAAGAAAGTAAAAAACGTAATCAACTAAGTAAATATTGTCATATTGATTTCTTTTATGTCCATACTGAATAAATTAAGCACTCAAATCATAAAAAACTCGGCTCCTAAGAACCGAGTTTACTTTGCAAATGGTTTATTTTTACAATTACACTTTGTATTCTTCTATTTTGAACTTCTTTAATGATGAAGGTGAGATTTTTATATTGCAGTAATTCTCCATTTTTTGGTATATGTTTAAAACTTTCAAATAACCATCCACCTAATGTTAAATATCGACTACTAGGCTTTTTTATTTTAAATCGATTAAAAAAACTCGATAAGTCAATTGAGGCTTGGAATTGGTATTCATTCTCATTTATTTGGAAAAAATCTTCCTCTTTCTCGTCAAATTCATCTCTAATTTCCCCAACGAGTTCTTCTATTATGTCTTCAAGCGTAACGATACCGGAAGTACCTCCAAATTCATCTACAACAATTGCTAGATGTGCATTTTGTTTTTGAAGAATTTTTAACACTGTTGAAATTTTCATTGTTTCCATCACAAAAATCGGCTCTCTAATCAACTCATGAATAGTAACTGTTTGTTTTTGTATAAGTTGAGTTAAAAATTCCCTTTCTGAAATTACACCAATTATATGATCAATATCCTGCTCATAAACTGGGATTCTAGAATACCGTTCTTGTAGAAATAAATTACATATAGAGTGCACAGATTCATTTAGATCAACCGCTACCAAATTTGTTCGGGGTGTCAATATGTCATTTACTTTTTTTTCTTTAAAAGTGATAGTTCTTAAAAATAATTCATCTTCGTACAAGTTAATTTGTTCTTCAACATCAACATCAAATAAATAATGATGTGTTAAAAGATGTTTTTCTTTTGAATCTACATTTTTTCGATCCTTTGATTCTTTAGAAAAAAGTCGGTTAATAAAGTTTAAAAAATTTTTTATACCATTACCCGAGGGAGCATCTGACAAGCACTTCACACCCCTATAACAAATTTTTAAATTATTAACTATCGACAATCCTTTACAAATATTTAATTTATATGTATTCAATAAAGGTAAAATTATGCAAAAAAAAGCCTCTTACTTTTAGAAAAGAAGAGGGGGGAAAAATGAGGTATTGTACGAAACGATTAAAAATAAGCTGATTGAAATAGTTAATAAATAACTAGTAGAAGAATTAGAACCTCTGCTCAAATCAACCTTACAACCATATTTTATAATAAAATGAATTGAATTGGCGTTATAAGTTGTTAACTTTTTGTGAATTATTGTACAAAGTATAACACTATAAGGTTTAAGTATTAATTTGTTTAATAAAACAAAAAAAGAAGGTATAAAGACTATGGCTTTATCCTTCTTTGTAATCTGATCTTTATGATTTTACTGCCTGAATAAACTCATTTTTTTTTATTTCAACTAATTTAACTTGATGTGAATCTAATTCAACAACTTTGAATTCAAAGTCCTCAAATAAAACAGATTCACCTTGTTGGATGTCGTGATTTTGGGTTAAAATCCACCCACCAATTGTATCAACATCATCTTCCTCAACATATAGACCGAATAAATCATTAATTTCAGTAATTAATACTCTACCGTCTACAATCTTATGTGATTCCGAAATATGTTGAACAGCTGGTTTTTCATCATCATCATATTCATCACGTATTTCTCCAACAATCTCCTCAAGAATATCTTCCATTGTTAATAATCCCGCTGTTCCTCCATATTCATCATACAGAATTGCAAGTGGAATACGTTTCTTTTGCATTAACAATAATAAATCATGGATTGCGATTGTTTCAATTACCTGAATTACTGGACGAGTATAGTTTGCGAAATCGTATGTTTTTTCAACTTTTCCATCAAGATAGCGAATAAAAAAGTCTTTTACATTAACCATACCTAATATATCATCTTTATCTTCACCAAAAACTGGATAACGTGTATATTTTTCGTTTTTAATTATTTCAATTTGTTCTTCAATTGGGTCTTCTGCATATAAACCGATAATTTCAGTACGAGGGACCATAATTTCTTTTGCAAGTCGGTTATCGAATTCAAAAATATTATTTAAATATTTATACTCAGCCTGATTAATTTCTCCGCTTTCAAAGCTTTCTGATAAAATAATTCTCAATTCTTCCTCAGTATGAACTTCTTCTGATTCAGATGCTGGTTTAACGCCAAATAATCCTGTAAAAAATCTTGCAGAACTATTTAATGCCCAAATAAATGGGTAAGCTATTTTATAGAAAACAATAAGTGGAGTAGAAAGTATTAGTGTGATTGATTCAGCTTTTTGAATAGCAACCGTTTTAGGTGCTAGCTCACCAATTACAACGTGAATAAATGTCATAAATGAGAAAGCTAAAATAAACGAAATAGTTGTAGCAATTGTTCCGTTTAATCCAAGAAATTCTACGACTGGGTGTATTAGATTCTCAAACGTTGGCTCACCTAAATAACCTAATCCTAAAGCTGTAACCGTAATACCTAATTGACAAGCTGATAAATATTCATCCAAACTCGTGGTAACCTTTTTAGCAGCTACTGCACCTCGCTTTTTTTCGGCTACTAGTTGATCAATTCTACTTGATCTAACTTTCACTATCGCAAATTCTGCTGCTACGAAAAAAGCTGTAAGTGCGATTAAAACTGCAATCATAAACAAGTTAACTATGTCCAATGACGAACTCGAGTATAATACTCGAGTATTCACCTCCTGAGAATTTCAATCTACAAAAATATAAAATTATTATTTTACTTACTTAATAGATTACCATAATTTAGTAAAACATACATATTTTATAGCTTTAATAAATTGTTAAGTTTTAAATTAATTTAGTTATTATTTTACAAAATGTTTCAATGTTTCAAATAACGGAAATGTATGATGTGACAATGTATCTACTAAAACATTTTTTTCACAATCATTCATACCCGAAATTACTGGTACTAATTGAGCTAATTTAGCTTCAAGCTCAATAATTTGATTTGATATTTGTTGAATTTGTTCAAAAACACAATTTTTTTGATTATAATTAGTTTTCAATAAATCTTTTATCTCTTCTAAGGATATTCTCATTTTTTTACAATGTTCAATAAATCTGAGAGTCTCAATTGCCTCTGTGGAATAATACCGATAGTTTGATTCTGAACGTTTTGCTTCTAGTAACCCTAATTTTGTATAATAATCAATTGTTCTTTTTGAAACTTGAGCTATTTCAGCTAACTCACCAATTCGATACTCGATCCCAAGTGACAACCCTCCCCCATTTTAAGTAATATTACTATTATATAATTTTAAAAGTATACAGTCAAACGTTACAGTTCTACATAAATTTCGTTAAAAGTAAGAAGTTGGTCGGATGATTTCCTCTCCAGGTACTCGCTTTCCATAGGGCGTAACCTGAGTATCCTCGGCAAGCCTGCGGGGTCTTTAGGCTTACCTCATTTCCTATAGGAGTCGAGCAACTTACGCTCCGATCTTTTTCATTATTTTTTGTTGTTTGAACTAAACCTATAAAAGTTCTAGATTCACAAAACGCCTTTCAATTAATAAATAAACTGGAGGTGTAATTTTGAAATTAAACAATAACATAATTCATAAGGTTCCATTTTTACAGTCAGCAATTTCTGACTTAATGTTTGGTTTTTACTCATATAAATCTACTAATTTAAATACTACAATCAATAACATTCCCTTTTCATTAATTTGAAAATTACATTTTTTTGTGAAATTTTTATTATTTTATTTCATCTTTTATTGACCAACGTATATCAGTAGTTTAAAGTTAGAATATTAAAAAAATAACTAGTGAGGATGATTTTTATGGAACGCGTTTTTAATTTCTCTGCTGGCCCATCTGTCTTGCCTGTTCCAGTATTGGAAAAGGTACAAAAAGAGCTTGTTTCTTACGGTACTTCTGGTATGTCTGTTATGGAAATGAGTCATCGTTCGGCTGAGTTTGAAGGAATTATTAAGAAATGTGAAGGCTTATTACGTGAACTTTTAGAAATTCCATCAAATTATAAAGTGTTATTTTTACAAGGTGGAGCATCAACTCAGTTTTCAATGATTCCATTAAACTTACTAAGAAAGTATAAAAAAGCTGCTTATATTAATACAGGAACTTGGTCAAAGAAAGCAATCTCTGAGGCAAAAAAATATGCAGATGTTGATATTATTGCTTCGTCTGAGGATGAAAATTTTTCATATATTCCTAATTTAGAAGATTTAGCCCTTTTTGAACCATACGATTATTTACATATTACAACGAATAACACAATTGAGGGGACAAAATACTCTACTTACCCTAAAACAAATTCTCCATTAGTTGCAGACTTTTCTTCAAATATTCTTTCTGAACCAATTGATGTCTCACAATTCGGTTTAATTTATGCTGGAGCTCAAAAAAACATCGGTCCAGCAGGGTTAACAATTGTCATTATTAGAGATGATCTCATTGGAAATGCAGATAAAAATTGCCCGACAATGCTCGACTACAAAACACATGTAGAAGCTTCTTCACTTTACAATACACCTCCTACATTTAGCATTTATGTAGCGATGCTAGTTTTAGAATGGATTAAAGAATCAGGTGGTTTAGATCGTATTTATCAAACCAATCTTTTAAAAGCTCAATTATTATATGATTTTATCGATCAATCTGACTTGTTCTCTTCACCAGTTAAAAAAGAGAACAGATCACTTATGAATATTCCATTTACATCAACTTCTGATGAATTAAATAAGCAATTTCTTGCTCAGGCAAATTCAGCCGGCTTGGTGAATCTTGAAGGTCATCGATCAGTTGGGGGAATGCGAGCTAGTATTTATAATGCGATGTCATTAGAAGGCGTTGAGAAATTAGTTCATTTTATGAGTCAATTTGAAAAGAAAATATTAGAGGAGATTGTAAGATGATAAAAATTCAAACATTAAATAATATTTCTGAGCACGGAATAAAAGAATTTCCTTTGGAAAACTTTTGCATTAACAATGAATTACATGAACCGGATGGAATACTTTTAAGAAGCCATAGTATGCATGAAATGAGCATTCCAAGCAGTGTAAAAGCAATCGCAAGGGCTGGCGCTGGTGTAAATAATATTCCAATTGATGAGTGTACTTCAAGGGGAATTGTTGTATTTAATACGCCTGGTGCAAATGCAAATGCAGTTAAAGAACTAGTTCTCACAAGTTTATTCCTTTCTTCACGACGAATTATTGAAGGAATTGAGTGGACTCGTTCATTATTTGGCGAAGAAAATGTTTCCAAAATTGTCGAAGCTGGTAAAAAAGAATTTGCAGGAGCAGAAATCGCAGGAAAGAAATTAGGGATTATTGGTTTAGGAGCAATTGGTGCACTTGTAGCAAATGACGCTCTTGCGTTAGATATGGAAGTATATGGATATGATCCTTATATTTCTGTCGAAACTGCATGGCGATTATCTAGAAATGTGCAACGAATAGATAATTTAGAGCAGATTTTTTCAACGTGCGATTATATAACAATCCATGTGCCTTTAACACCGGAAACAAAAGGATTTGTGAATGAAAAACTTTTATCTGGAATGAAAAAGGGAGCAAGATTACTTAATTTTTCACGTTCTGAATTAGTAGATGATGTTGCGCTTGAATATGCGTTGAATAACGGGACAGTTGGAGTTTATGTGACAGATTTTCCAAATGAAAAAGTTATTGGTATGAAGAATGTCATTCCAATTCCTCATTTAGGAGCATCAACAACTGAATCAGAAGAAAACTGTGCCCGAATGGCAGCAAAACAATTAAAAAATTATTTGGAAACAGGTAATATTAAAAACTCGGTTAATTTTCCAAATGTAGAATTACCTTATACAGGGAAAAAACGTATTACGATTGCACATAAAAACATTCCAAATATGGTCGGTCAAATTACAGGATTACTAGCAAATTATCAAGTAAATATTGCAGATATGCTTAACCGAAGTAAAGGTGCTTTTGCTTATACAATGATTGACCTTGATGAAACAATCAATGGTCCAGTTGAACAGCTGTTAAGAGATATTGAGGGTGTTATTTCAGTAAGAATCATCTAACCTTCAAACTGCCCGTAAACGCTCGCTTTCTTCGTTGCTTCGCCTGTCCGGCGCTCATTACCGTCCAAGGTAACTCCGCTTTTCACTAGGCTTCGTCCTCGAAGGAACTCAGATTTTTTGGTTTATCTTCACAATGAAGCGGTAGGATCATTAAGAGTCCTACCGCTTTTTATTTATTTTTTATTCAAAACAATTTTCAATAATTGTCGCAACGCCTTCTCCACCACCAATACATAGGGTTGCAAGACCGTACTGTGTCTCTCTTCTCTTCATTTCATGAATCAATGTAACTAGTATTCTAGTTCCACTCGCTCCAATTGGATGTCCGAGTGCAATCGAACCTCCATTTACATTGACAATATTTTCGTCAAAACCGCATTCCTTCATGACAGAAAGCGATTGCACAGCAAATGCTTCGTTCGCTTCAATCAAGCCTATTTCACTTAATTCTATCGATGATTTTTCAAGTGCTTTTTTAGCTGCAAATGCTGCCCCAATTCCCATTATGCTTGGATCAACACCTGCACTACTATTTGCATTAATTTTTACTAATGGTATAATACCTAGTTCTCTTGCTTTACTTTCACTCATTAATACAACTGCTGCTGCGCCATCATTTATACCTGAGGCATTTGCTGCTGTAACTGTTCCATTTTTTTCGAAAGCTGTTCTTAGTGATGAAATTTTCTCTACTGTAGCACCAAATTTTGGATATTCATCCTCTTTAAAGATGATCGGGTCCTTTTTCCTTTGTGGAATTTCAATTGAAACAATTTCATCTTCAAATTTACCGGCCTTTATTGCATTCTCGGCTTTTTGTTGGCTATTTACCGCAAACTCATCTTGTTTTTCCCTAGAAACTTCATAACGAACTGCTAAATTTTCAGCTGTGTTTCCCATATGATAATCATTAAAGGCACACCATAGTCCGTCTGCAATCATACTATCAACAATTTGTTGATTGCCCATTCTATAGCCATCTCTTGCACCTTTAAGTAAATAAGGAGCTTGACTCATATTTTCCATACCGCCAGCAACTATAATTTCAGCATCTCCTGCTATGATGGCTTGAGTCGCTAAATGGACTGATTTTAATCCAGAACCACAAACTTTATTTATCGTCATGGCTGAGACAGTATTTGGAAGTCCTGCCTTTAATGCTGATTGTCTAGCTGGATTTTGACCTAAACCAGCTTGAAGTACATTTCCCATAATAACTTCATCAACCTGATTTTCTTGAATACCCGCTCTATTAATCGCTTCTTTAATAACTTTAGCGCCTAATTCTACTGCACTCACATCTTTCAATGTACCACTGAAACTTCCGATTGCAGTTCTAACTGCACTAACAATTACAACATTCTCACCCATTTTATTTCCCCCTTTTTTCATCCTATTTAACCAAACAACATGAAATCTACTATTAACTTTTTATGTTATAAGCTTTACATTTTTCATAAAAAGTTGACTTACTTATTTCTAATAATTTTGCAGCTTCAATTTTATTACCTTGAGTTTCATTTAGAGCTCTCTTAATTGCTTCCTTTTCAGTCTCTTCAATCATTTCTTTTAAAGATTTTAAGGAATTTTGATTATTTAATTGAGATGCATTTTTTTCGGATTCGATTGTATTTTTTTGATTAGTTGGATTTTCATATAAATAAAGAGGTAATTGCTTTGGTGTAATCACTTTACCATTTAGGACATTTATGCATCTCTCAAGTACGTTTTCTAGTTCTCGAATATTTCCTGGCCAATGATGAGACTTAAGAATTTGAAAAACTTCATTTGAAATTTGAATTCCGTTTCGATGAAATTTCCTTTCGAGTTTTTTTATTAACGAATTGGCTATGAGAGGTAAATCATTTATCCTTGATCTAAGTGGAGGAATGTCTATTTTAATTACATTTAAGCGGTAATACAAATCTTGGCGGAATTCTTTTAATACTACCATCTTCTCAAGATTTCGATGCGTAGCGGCAATGACTCTTACATCAATGGAAATAGGAGAACTTCCACCAACTCTTTCAATCTCTCTTTCTTGAAGTACTCGTAGTAATTTACTTTGCATATGCAAAGACATATCACCAATCTCATCTAAGAAAATCGTTCCTCGGTTCGCAATCTCAAATTTCCCTTTTTTCCCGCCTCTTTTTGCACCTGTAAAAGCACCTTCTTCATAACCAAAAAGCTCTGATTCTAGTAAATGCTCTGGAATTGACGCACAATTTACTCTTACAAATGGAAAGTTTCTTCTTGGACTAGCATCGTGAATGGCATGTGCAAACAATTCCTTACCTGTACCAGATTCCCCAAAAAGTAAGATTGCTGATGAACTTGCAGACACTTGCTCTGCCAAATTTTTTGCAGCGTTAAAGACTGGCGTTTCACCAATTATTTGATTGAATCTATATTTACTATTTAATTCTTTCTCAAATTTCCTTTTATAATAGTTTAATTCTTCTACTAAAGGTTCTACTTTTTTAGAATACTCAATCCAATCTTGCGCATTTCGGAACATTACCGTTCCGACAGCACCTACTAATTCATCACCTACATACAGCGGATAACGATTTGCTACCATTTCTGTATTTTTTATTGGATGGATCTCCGCTACCTCCGCTTGACCGGTTTTGGCGACTATATGCATTCTAGAGTTTTCAATAACATCTTCTACAGGCATCCCAATTACTTCATGAGCAGAACGCCCAACAAACTCACAATATGATTCATTCATATACAAAATTTTCCCTTCACGGTTAACGACAACAATCCACTCAGTTGCAAGATTAATAATCTCGGAAATCCAATCAAAAGGCAGACTCTCTAACATACTATTCATACCATACCTCGCTTAAAGTAGTAGAAACTAGAAAGGATAAGAGCAGGAATCTCCCCCTGCTCAAAACAACCATTTCACTCTTATCCTACTGAACTGTATATCCTGCATCAATTACATTCGCTTGTCCTGTAATCCCGCCAGTATATTCACTAGCAAGAAATACTGTATAATTTGCAATTTCTTTTACTGTAAGTAATCTTTTTTGAGGTACTAATGGATAAATTACTTCTTCAATTACACTTTCAATTGGTACATTTCTTGATTTTGCTAAGTCAGCCAACTGGTTTTGAACTAAAGGTGTATCCACATAGCCAGGGCAGATTGCATTGACTGTTATACCGTCACTTGCACCTTCTAATGCAGCAACCTTTGTTAAACCAATAACGCCATGCTTGGCAGAATTATAAGCAGCTTTACCAGCGAATCCTATTAACCCATTGATCGAAGCCATATTAATAATGCGACCATACTTTTGCTTTTTCATAATTGGAAATACATGTTTGATACTAATAAAAGGTGCAGTTAACATGACCTTAATAAGTAATTCGAATTTTTCAGTAGGGAAATTCTCAATTGATGAAACGTATTGTAATCCAGCATTGTTTATTAAAATATGTAATTCACCAAATTGATCGATTACTTTACGGAACGTGTCAACTACTTGTTCTTCATTTGTTACATCACATGCATAACCGATCGCATTAAACCCTAGCTCTTGTAATGAAGTAGCAGACTTTTGAACATTTTCCTCATTTAAGTCAGTTAAGACAACTGTTGCTCCTTGCTCTGCAAAGGTTTTAGCAATTTCAAAACCAATTCCACTACCGGCACCAGTTATCAGTGCAACCTTTTCAGAAAGCATTTGCTGCATTTGTTTGCCTCCTTTTAAAGATTAGTTCACGTTATTTAATAACTTCGGACTAATTGTAAAAGTAGCCTCAGTTTTTTCAGAAATTTCTTGAATCGTTGCTCCACCAACGCATTCTACTAAAACCATTCCATTTTCTGTAAAATCAAAAACTGCTAATTCAGTAATTAATCTATTCACTACGCTTTTTCCAGTTAAAGGTAAAGTACATGCTTTTTTAACTTTACTTTCACCGTATTTATTTGCATGTTCCATCACTACGACGATTTTCTTAGCACCATTTACTAAGTCCATCGCACCGCCCATACCTTTTACCATTTTCCCTGGAATCATCCAGTTAGCAAGATCACCAGTTTCTGAGACTTCCATGCCACCTAAAATAGCTAAATCAATATGGCCTCCTCTAATCATTGCAAAAGATTCAGCGCTATCAAAATAAGAAGCACCTTTCGCAGCAGTTACTGTTTCTTTACCTGCGTTGATTAAGTCAGCGTCAAGTTCAGTTTCTGTTGGATATGGTCCAATACCTAGTAAACCATTTTCAGATTGTAGCATTACTTCAATTCCTTCTGGAAGATAGTTTGCTAATAAAGTAGGTAGTCCAATTCCAAGGTTTACATACATACCATCTTGAATTTCTTTAACCGCAGTTTGAATAATTAATTGACGAATATCTTTCATGTTATTAGCCTCCTATACTCCTGTAGTCATTCTACGTTCAATTCGTTTTTCGTATGTTTCACCGTGGAATACGTGTTGTACATAAATGCTTGGCGTATGAATTGCATCAGCATCAAGCTCTCCAACTTCTACTACTTCCTCAACTTCTGCAATTGTGATTTTTCCAGCCATCGCAGCAAGTGGGTTAAAGTTACGAGCAGTTTTTCTAAAAATTAGATTCCCTTGCTTATCAGCTTTCCACGCTTTAACAAATGCAAAGTCTCCTACGATCCCTTCTTCTAATAAATAAGTTCTTCCATTAAATACTTTATGTTCTTTTCCTTCTGCGATTGGTGTACCTACACCTGTTGCTGTGTAGAATCCTGGGATTCCAGCACCGCCTGCACGAATACGTTCAGCTAGAGTCCCTTGAGGAACAAGCTCTACTTCAAGTTCTCCACTTAAGAACTGCTTTTCAAAAATTTTATTTTCTCCAACATATGAAGAAACCATTTTTTTAATTTGTTTATTTGCTAATAAAAGACCAAGACCCCAATCGTCTACTCCACAGTTATTACTTACGATTGTTAAATCCTTTGTCCCTTTATCTCGTAATGCTAAAATCATTTTTTCAGGAATACCGCAAAGACCAAAGCCACCGACTATAATCGTAGCTCCATCATGAATTTGTGAAACAACCTCTTCAACTGAAGTAATTACCTTATTCTTGCCCATTATTTTGCTCCCTTCAAAAGTAAGATTAGTAGTTTAACATTCTTAAACAAGTCCTGTAAGTTTAAATACTGCAATGATTAAGAATACTGCAACTGTTTTAATGATTGTTATTGCAAAAATATCTTTATATGACTGGCGATGTGTTAAACCAGTTACAGCTAATAATGTGATGACTGCACCATTATGAGGCAAAGTATCCATACCACCTGATGCCATCGAAATAACACGATGCATTACTTCCGGCGGGATATTATATTTATTAATAGCCTCGATATATTTATCAGACATTGCACTGAGCGCAATACCCATACCTCCTGATGCAGAACCTGTAATACCTGCTAAAGTTGTAGTCGTCACAGCACCATTTACTAATGGATCCGTAAATGTATGAGAGATACCTTTACTTACCATTCCAAATCCAGGTAATGCAGAGATTACTCCACCAAAACCATACTCAGCACCAGTATTCATAGAAGCAAGTAGTGCTCCACCGATGCTTGCGTTAATACCTGTCTTTAGATTAGTACGCATATTCTTATAGCCATAAATCATTGCTGAAAGAATTCCAATAACTAGAGCGCATTCAACTGACCAAATACCAACAACTGCAGTTATATCAACAACCCCAAAAGCTTCTAGTCCAATCGATTTAAAATCAAATCCATTTGGATACCATTTTGGGAATGAAACGACAAAAAATTTATTTGAAAAACCAACTAGTAAAAGTGGTACAAATGCTAATATCTGTTTTATAACTGGTGTAGAGGTATTTGTCGTTAATGAAGGAACTTCTGTTTGAGTTTCCTGAGCAGCAGCTAGTTCTCCATTAAATCCTAAATAACCTTCACCCGCTTTTTCTGCTTTTTTGCGTCTGGATTCTAAATACCAAAGACCAACTGCAAGTACAAAAACAGCAGCTAAAATACCTAGAAATGGTGCAGCATAAATATCTGTTTTGAAAAATGTAGTTGGAATAACATTTTGAATTTGCGGTGTACCAGGCAATGCATCCATCGTAAATGTAAACGCACCGAGTGCGATCGTTCCAGGAATCAATCGTTTTGGAATATTCCCTTCACGGAATAAGTTTGCAGCAAATGGATAAATAGCGAAAACAACAACAAACAAGCTTACTCCACTATATGTTAAAATTGCACCCATTAATACAATCGCTAAAATAGCTCTTTTTGCTCCAACTAATTGAATAATCGTTTTTGCGATTGATTCAGCAATACCAGACATTTCAACGACTTTACCAAAAATTGCACCAAGTAAAAATACAGGAAAATATAGTTTTATGAAACCAACCATTTTTTCCATGAAAATATTACTAAAGAATGGAAGTATATAACTTGGCTCAGTTAAAAGTACTGCAAATAAAGCACAAATTGGTGCAAATAAAATAACAGAAAACCCACGATAAGCAACAAACATTAAAAGTCCTAATGCTAATAAAATAATTAAGATTTCCATAATAACCTCCTTGTTATCTTTACGTATTGGCACTTTTTGATAACGCTTTCATTCAAACTGTTTAACTAGTTTAAATACCACTATTTACTATATTTTGCTCCTTTCACAGAATGTCCTTCTGCTTTTATATAAGCAAATAGTGTGCCAAGTTATTAATGGATCGTACTAAAACGGATGTGTATATTTTTAGGACCGTGCCTTCACACAAAATATTTATTTTATAATTCTAATAATATTAAGTTAATTTATAATTTTCAATATTTTTAATCTGTTTTTTTCCGAAATTTCGGAATTCCACTCCAATAAAATTCCGAAAACCTGGAAATTCCAGAAATTCGGAATTTTATTTTTGAACATTTTATGAACTTTTTATAGTGAACAATAATGATGAATTAATTTTTCCATCCAATCATGAACTTCTAAAAATTGAAACCCTGCTTTTTTAGCTTTCTCATTACTCAATGATTGATCGCTATAAGCATCAAATGGTGATTGATATTCGAATGTACCATGAGACTTAATAATAGCCTTTTTTCCAGTTTCCTTTTCACAAAAGTTTATTATTTCTTTAAATGTTATTTCACCATTAGAACACGCATTAAAAGGACCACTTTTTATCGATTCATTTTCACCTAACCAAAGTAAAAACTCAGCGGTTTCATCAGAATCGATAAAGGTCATCTCTTTGTTTAAATCAGATATAATGATTCCTTCGTTTCTTGATACTTTATTAACATAGAAGAGTAATCTCTTCGTATAATCATCCGGTCCTAAAACGATTGGGAATCTAGCTGCAAACACTGGGAAATTTGCTTCTTGATATAAAACAGCCTCACAAAGACGCTTCCCTTCCGCATATGAATATTCATTATCAATGTTATACTTAATAGCATAATTGTATGGAATGAAGTCAGTTTCCACATGGTTTAATCCCGTATCATAAACCGCTAAAGATGAAGTGAAAATATATCTTCCAACATGATTAGCTAATAGTTTAATAATTTCCTTCGCTTCATTTGGAGTATAACAAATATTATCATAAACAAGGTCCCATTTATGAGTAGTTAAACTAGTTAATGTTTCAGGGTTTCGTCGGTCGATTATAAATCTACTAACTCGATCTCCAAACTCATCTCCTGTAAGCCCTCTTGTTGCGATTGAAACATCATAACCTTTTTCGATTAGTTTATGAACAAGTCGTTTTCCGAAAAACCTCGTACCACCTAATACTAAAACTTTTTTCATTTTCTAGCCTCCAAAGAAAAATACACGTATTAACTATTCGCCATAAAGCAACAAAATACCTTTTTATAATAGGAAACAATATGATTAAAACTATTCTAATCAAAAAATAGAACATTAATAGCCAAGCACTCTCATCAATTCTATATAAGTTTATCATTAAAAAAGGGCGTCTCAAAAGCACTTTGACTTTTGAGACAACCCTTTATTGTCAGTTAGTAGATTTCAATCCCCTTCCAAACTAAGAAACTGTTCATTTCGAAAGCTATAAATATACTAACAAATATTACTTAATTATAACTGTACGTTATAATTTAACTCTATTTAACATGGTTTAAAACTTGAATAGTAGAAGCTGAACTTTGGTTTCCTGCACTATCTGTTGAAGTAACTGAAATAATTATATCTTTCTTTTGTTTAGCAATAGTGATACTAAATTTCCCTGATGCATTAGCTGTCCCTTGTGCAACGATTTTATCATTAATTTTCACAACAACTTTTGAATTTGCTTCTGTTAATCCTGAAATTATTGTATCATTTTGATCAATCGGATTAATGCTCGGTGCATTAGGCGCTGTACGATCTAATACTGTAATTGTTGCTGGTTCACTACGGTTACCAGCTGCATCAGTTGCACTCACTGTTAATACCGTTTCTGCTTTTTGTGTGCTTATATCAATCGTATATTTTCCGTCTGCATTAGCTTTTCCTGTTGCAATCGTATCATTATTGTTTTTTACAATAATTGTTGCATTTGCTTCCGCAGTACCAGAAATTGTCGTATCATTGTCATCAATTGTATTGATTGTTGGTACATTTGGTGCTGTAATATCCACTACAGTAATAGTTGTTCCACTACTTACTTTACCATCATCATTTGTTGCTGTAATCACTAAAACAGTACCTGCTTTTTGTTTTGCGATTGGAAGCGTAAAGTCACCTGCTTCATTTGCGTTTCCACTTGCTACAACAGTTTCGCCTGCTTTTACAGTAATCGTAACATTTGGGTCTGTTTTTCCAGAAATTGTTGTATCACTGTCACCTAAGCCTTTGACAACTGGTGCGTTTGGAATTGGCACCACTTTTGTTGTTAAACTCACAGTGTTTGATACACCCGCGTTTAAGCCACCTGTAATCGATACTCTGAATTGATAATTCGTGTTTTCAGTTAAACCAGTTACAGTTACTTTGCCATCAGTCACAGACAATGTGCCGTCTGTTGTTGCCGTTTGCCAGCTTGATCCATTATTTGAAGACTGCTGGATTTTGATCGCTGTTGCATCCACCGCTGGGTCCCAAGTGAATGTTGCTTTGTGTGCACTGCTATCAACGTTTTTGAATGTGTTTACGCTTGATGCGATGCCAAGCACATTAAAGTAGTCAGTTGCGTATTTTCCATCTACCATCTCTTTTGGTGTGATTAAAGCATCAAAGTTTGATTTATACAAGTTACTTACTAAGAAATTCATATCTTTCTTATCTACAATCCCATCTTGGTTTAGATCTTCGATATTGAATTTTGTTGTATTTTGAACTCCAAACATTTTCGCAACTTGTTTCACGTCTAAGACGTCAATCACGCCGTCGCCGTTCACATCACCAGCTAGTCCATTCGGTTGTCTGGATGTAGCTCCAATATAGCCACTAAACGCACCGACATTGTCTCCCCATGGAGTCTGCGTATTCATTGTGATGGTCTGAACGCTCTTTAAGTGCCCTGGTGCTTCGATGATTACTTTGAATGGGTCTTTTGAAATCGGAATGTTTAAGATATTGACATACCCTTTCGCATCAATCGTTCCTGGGTACTTAGAACCATCCGAAAGTAGTGCATATGCTTTCGCATTTAGTTTTGTATAGTCCATCGTTACATTGTTCGCAAACGCTTGAAGCCTAACAAAGGATTGAACTGAATTATGCGTCGGAAGAACTTGGAAGCTGTTGACACGACTTAACGCTGTAATGTTGGTCGGCTGCGTTTGACCATACTGCATCATGCTGAAGTTGGTCATTACATCATCCTCAACCATATTCCCATATAAAATATTAGCCGGCCCTTGTGGATCATCGTTCTTCACCTTTAGGGTTACGTTCAAAAATGGCATCTTATCGCCGCTGAATCCTATGAAGTCTTCTCCGCCGCTTAAATGAGCGCCAACATTGATCATGGTTTTAGCTGAATAAAGAGGGTCAGCCGTTGCAACAGGCGTATCTATATTTACCTTCACGCCATGATCATCTGCCCATTTTTGGAATTCAGGTGCAACCGTCACCCCTTGCAAATCGTACACATCTTTCCAGTACGTTGCATTATATGTCCCTGACATCATTTGTTGAACATTGTGTAGGTTCAGTGTCATCGTGACTGTATCATTCAGAGTCACTTTTTGTTTGTCATACGTCGGCACCATATACGACGTGCCTTTTTTAACAAATGCATATTGATGGAAATCATTGACTATTTCCGCGTTTCCTGCTACATCATTTGGGAAAAGTGTGACGACTGCTGGACCGTTTTCAATGTCCGATTTTTCAATCCCGAATTTCGTATCCCCATTTGGATCTGTCGGGAATGCCCCATCCGGATCGTCAATGCGATTATAGTAATAGAACAACGTGTTATTTGATTGGGTGATGCCTAGAGGAGCCAACTGAGCGGTTCCTTCATCGTATAAGTTGGCATGAACCCAAAACGCATGATAAGTATTACCATCTTGTTTTTCATCCGTAAAGTCTGAATCACTCAGCTCGTACACGCCTGGAGCATGATCTTTATAAGTCAATTTCGGCAATTGGTTGTCCACTATAAATGGCATCGACTTCTCATACGTTTTCGCATACATATTTGTCGTATCTGTTGCGCGTAATTTAATCGTGTACTGACCTTCTGGCAAGGCTGCTTTTGTGAACTGGCTCGTCAATTCTTTCGACGGATCTCCGATAAATGGATAGTAATTAGCTGCATCAAAAGGAGGCATAACTAAGAACTGATCCGTTGGCGCTGTACTTGCACTAATTGGCGATGGGTATGTTGCTCCAAGTGCGTTGCCATTTTTGTCATAAATTACCGCCCACACATATTTCATCGGACTGTTTAATGTGAAGCCGATATTTCGTGCACTGCCAAGATTAAAAAATGAAGGGATGACCGCCTTTCTAGTAGTGGCCGCATTGTCGTCCATCTGCAAGTTGCTGATTCCTTTTTCCACCGAACGAACAGCCAATGGCATGCGGTACGTTTCACTTGGATCATCATGATTTACAATGTTTAAATATCCTTCGTATCGACCATAATCTGCACTACTTGGTACGTTCACGGTTGCTGTAAAGCTTGTTGTTTCACCTGCTTTTACTGTTAGTGATGGTGAACTTGTTGTCACTGTAATGCCGTTTTTAGTTGCATCACTTACCGCTGCATTTGGTTTTATGAAAGTTGCAGATATATCAAACGTTTTGTCAGAGTTTCCTCTATTTTTTACTTTCACTGTACGATTACTTGTATTGACCGCACCGTCTTTTCTATACACTGCGCCAAACGTTAATGAACCTTTTTCGTAATTCATGTTCACAGTATTACCACTACTATCAATGTTTGCAGTTGTATCTTGTGCTTTAAAGCTCACGTCACGTTTTACTGCTTTCACTACATTGACTAAACCAGCACCTTGTTCGTATACAGAGTAATCTCCGTCTAGATTTCCAGAAGTGTTCGACAACGCTGCTTTCACGTCAGCTGGTGTGTAGTCTGGATGTGCTTGTAAGATTAGCGCAGCAATTCCTGCGACATGTGGCGCAGCCATCGATGTACCTGATATACGAGCATACGCGTTACTATAGTCTACTTTATCTGGGCTATGAACGAAATATGGATAAGTTGAGTACACTGATACACCTGGTGCCACAACATCTGGTTTAATATCATATGTCGAAGTGACTGGTCCCCTAGAACTAAAGCTTGCTAAGTGGTTCCCTTCTGTATTCGTTGAACTTACATTCGTAAAAGTGATTGTATTTGTGCCTGTTACACTACGTAAACGTTCACCATCAGCTTTAGTCATACGGAATGTTGGTATAAACCCATCGTCACTTGCTAAGTAACTATCAATGTCACCGTCAATATTGTTAGTCATAATCGCTGCAACCGCGCCTGCTTTCGCTGCGTTTGTTATTTTTTCAGCTAACGAGAATGTCCCACGTGTAATCAGTGCAACTTTTCCAGTTAAATCGATTGGATTACCGTTCGCATCTTTAAAATCAGCTGCTTGTGCTAAACCAACATCAACGAATTGATAAGTTTTATTCTCAAGATCTGATAATTTATCGGTATAACCTTTTCCAAGCAACTTGAAGTTAGTAAATGTTTCATTCCCTACTTTTGCTGATGCAGTCGGGATACTTACCGGGAAATCACTTGCACCAACCGTAATTGCAAGCGCTGATGCACCTGGCGTACCTAGTGAGCCTGCACCCGGACCTGAGTTCCCTGCTGAAATTACACATGTTACACCTGCAAGAGTTGCGTTATTAATTGCCACAGCTTCTGCTGATAGAGGATCATTACTTGGTGCCCCAAGAGATAAGTTGATAACTTTCATACCATCTTGTAAAGCTTTGTCAATCCCACCAATAATCGCATCTTGAGCCCCTGTACCGTAAGGACCAAGTACACGATAATTATACAAGTTTACACCTGGTGCAACACCTTGTGCTGGTAACTCTATATTATTTTTCGATTGAGCTGCAATCGTACCTGAAACATGTGTACCGTGGAACGTATAATACGGTTCCCCACCATCACCTTCAGGTTTGCCAGCTTTTACCCAATCTTCAACTGTTGTTTCCATTGGATCAGCATCGTTGTCAACAAAATCCCATCCTTTAACTGTTGTTGGATCGATTTTGCTAGCATCTTCTCCACTTTTTGCACGGTAGCCTTTATATACGTCTGTTAAATCTGGGTGATTGTAGTCAATCCCTGTATCAATAACCCCTACATTGATTCCTTTTCCAGTAGTACCTTCTTTATGCAAATCTTCAATACCTGGTAATGGAATGTAATTTTCTGGTAAATTATTCTCACCTTGTTCACTTTCAGCAGAAGCTTTCATTTCTCTTGGGTCAAGCTTTACTATGTCATCGTTTAATACACGACTTACTACACCAGAATCAAATAATTTCTCAACTAAATTACCTGGTAGTGTCATTGCCACCCCGTTTAATGCATGTGTGTATTCACGCGTAATTTGAACGGTAGCATCCCCAGCTGTGTCTGTTGTTTCATTAGATCCTTCATTTGGTGCGATACTTAATGCTGATACTGCATTTACTGAATTAGTTTTACTTGCACTATTATTTAACCCATTTACAAATGACTTGAATGTAGAATGTGATGAATTAACTGCGCTATTTTCTGCGCTTAATGTCGTTTTTTCACCAGCCACTTCTTTTTGTAGGACACTTATTTTTGCTGGCTCTTGCGTAAATTCGACAATAACCTTGACCGGTTTTGAACTTTTCGTATCAATTTTTGGCGAAATCTTTACATCACTTTCTGTTGATATTTTCTTTAACGCATCGATTTGATCAGCTGTTAAGTCTGGTGTGCTTGTTTTTTGTGTATGTGAACCGACGACAGTATTTTCTGTGCTAACATTTGGTGTAGCTGCTAGTACATTAAATGGAATCATCGAGCCCACGACCAGAGCACTGATCGTTGTTTTAGCTAAACTCACTTTGAAGTTCCTTTTACTCAAATTGTTCTCCCCCATTTTTAAAATTTTGACAATTTTCTTTCTTTTCATCATTTTATCGTCAGCAATTGACATTGTAAATTGGGGAATTTCACACAATAAAGTTTGAATTTCTTCAATAATCGATCTATTTTATAGGTCTATTTACCCGAAAATATTTAAAATACTATATTTTCAGACATTTTAAACTTGGGTAATTTTGAATTTATTCCACATAAAATTTTTCCTTGATTTTCTTATTTAAAATCATTAACATTTTTTAATTAAAATTTTCGCATTGATCATCAATGAAAACATTTAAGAAACTATATCGATATAAAAAAAGTTATGTTTTCCGCTTAGATAGACAGTAAAAAAGAAAACATGCTATGGTGTTTTTAATTGTCTACTTGAGTAATGATTTTTTCTATGGAGAAAAAATGAAAGAATTTCTAAATTATTCTGTAGAAAAGTGAAGAGTTATAGTTTGAAAGTGGGATTTGAACGTACAGGATAAAAAGAATAAACAGACACACCAGGAGATAATATATCAGGCTTAACATCATAGTCCGCTAGAACTGAAACTTGCAGGATGTGTGCCTTCAGTGTTTACTGTACCTAAACTTGTATACTTAATAGAAGAAGTTGCAACCGCAGCTTTTAATCGTTCTCCATCTGCTTTCGGAAGACAACTTTATCTCGGAAACTATCTTCTGTTAGTCTCTTAGTCGCGATTGAAACCTCATAACCTTTATCTATTAATTTATGAATAAGTCGTTTTCCGAAAAAACTCTACCAAGTTAGTTTTTCTAGATGGCTTTTTTTTACGATTTGGACAAAATCAATTAAAAAGAGAGCCCCATCTAAATGATTAGAGGCTCTCCATTTTTATTATTATTTGTTTAAAACGACTGTTTCAGTTGCAACACTCACATTCCCAGCTGCATCTTTTGCCGTTACAGAGATAACTAATCCAATGTAATCGCCATACGATTTATGTGGTATTTCTAAACTGAAGTTCCCATTTTGATCTGCTTTTACTTCTGTCACTACATTGTTGAATTTTATAGCAACCGTCGCATTTGCTTCGGTTCTACCTGTAATTTTTTGGTCTTTTTTCGTAACTGTATTAATGATTGGTGCATCTGGTGCTGTACGATCTAATACAACAATCGATGCTGTTTCACTTTCGTTTCCAGTTGCATTATTTGCACTTACTGTTAATACACTGTCTGCTTTTTGTGGTTTAATTTGGATACTATAGTTTCCACTTGCATCCGTTTTTCCAGAACCTATTACAGTATTATTGTTTTTCACAACAATATTGACATTCGCATTTGCTTTACCAGTAATCGTTGTATCATTATCATCAATTACATCAATTGTTGGTGTTAAAAGTAATGTTGTCATCTGAATAACGTTTGATTTTCCACCGTTAAGTGTACCATTCAAACCACCCATTACAACCAATCTAAAACGGTAGTAAGTACTATCACTTAATCCTGTCACTTTCGCACTAGTTGAGCTAACTGTAATCGGTGTTTCCAGTTTTGCATCTGTCCAAGTGAAGTCATCTGGCCACGTGATACCATCCTTACTTGATTGTTGCTGAATTTTCACTCCGCCCCATACACCAGCAGGATCTACAGCTAACCAATTAAGTGTAGCTGAGTTAGCATTTTTCGTTGAAACTTTAAACGTGTTTACATTGCTGTATACTTTTGCTAAATTGAAGAAATCTGTTGCATACATATCCTTGCCATCAACTTTGATCACTTCTTTTGGTTTCGTCGTCACATCTGGATTTGATTTATAAATATTTGATGCAACTGACTGCATGTCTTTTTTATCAACAATTCCGTCTTTGTTAAAATCTTCAATTAAATAATTTACATTATCTTGTTGGCCCATTTTATCAAATACTTGCTTCGCATCTAACACATCAATCATGCCATCGCCGTTTACATCTCCAGCTACAGCCGTAGGTTGAGTACCTGCAACGAATTTAAGCTCTCCAATATCTTCGCCCCAAGAAGTCTTTGTTCCTAACTGGACTTTTTGAATGCTCTTTAAATAGCCTGGAGCTTCAAAAACAATATCATATGGATCCTTTGAAAGTGGAATTCCATGAATATCGATAAAGTTATCATCTGCAACTGTTCCTGGGTATTTTTTCCCATCAGAGCCTTGTGCGTATGCACTTGTTACAAATTTCGAAATACCATTATCTGCAAATGGTGAGCCCACTCCTGGAAGACGTACGTATGATGTTACATACGAATGCTTAGGAATAATTTGATAACTGTTTATTTGATTAAAAGAAGGAATGATTGTTTCATTCGTTTCTCCTTGCTTTGTATAACTAAATGTCGTTGTATTTTTTTCACCATCCAATGTATCCCAAAGAATGTTGAATTCATCATTTACTACTTTGAACGTTACATCAAGAAACGGAATATCTCCACTAAAACCTTCATTACCAGTAATGTGCGCACCTAATTTTACTATATTTTTAGAGTTCGTATAATCTGGATCTGGTTTAATAACTGGATCGTCTACTGTGACTTTCAGACCATGAGTGTCTGCATAATCCTGGAACTTTTTATTAACCTTTACATCTACAAACTGAAGATAGTCTTTATAGTAATTAGCATTGTAAGTTCCTGACATTAGTTTCTCAACATTATTCAAATCTAATGTCATCGTCAATGTATCATTTAATGATACTCTCTTTTTATCGTAAGTTGGAACGACATATGGTGAACCTTCCTTAATAAACGCATAAGGATAAAATTCATTCAACAGATGAGCGTTACCCGCTTTATCCATTGGGAATAAGATCATTGTTGCTGGACCTTTTTCAATATCTTGTTTTTCGATTCCAAATTTCGTATCTCCATTGTTATCAATAGGGAAATCTCCATCTGGGAAAAACTTTTGGTTAAAATAATACCAAAGAGTGTTAGATGATTGTGTTAAGCCAAGTGGTGCTAATTTACTTGTTCCTTCATCGTATAAATTTGCATGAATCCAAAATGCATTAAATGCATTCCCACCCATTGTCTCCGTTGTAAAATCTGAATCTTTTAACTCGTATACCTTACCTGGAGCATGATCTTTAATTGTCAGTTTTGGTAACGTGTTATCAATGACAAATAGTTGTAATGGTGAAAGGTATTTAGTTGTTCCGTCTAAATCAACCGCACGTATTTGTGCATAATATTGACCTTCTGTTAATTTACCGTGAGGCGTTGTACTAGGCAATGTAATCACATCATTCGGATTGCCCACATACTGATAATAGTCTCCCGTATCAAACCCTGCAAATATATCTCTATCAAGTAGTTTTGTTCCGGCGTTTGATACTTCTTCTCTTCGATCAGTCACTCCAAGCATTTTACCA
This sequence comes from Gottfriedia acidiceleris, assembly GCF_023115465.1. Taxonomy (NCBI): domain Bacteria; kingdom Bacillati; phylum Bacillota; class Bacilli; order Caryophanales; family Bacillaceae; genus Gottfriedia; species Gottfriedia acidiceleris. The sequence continues at coordinate 3,668,161 of NZ_CP096034.1, forward strand.
TCTTTGTCATAGATAAATATACGAACCGACTTCATTGGGCTATTTAATCTGTATTTCAAATAGGCTAAACCTGGTGTACCCTGAAACGGATTTGCAGGAATCCAACTCACTTGGCTAATCGCTTGAGTAGCCATTGTGCTATTTCCAATACCTCGATCAACGACATGAACAGCGAATGGTAAACGATAAGTCTCGCTAGGATTATCATGGTTTACAATATTCACATACCCTTCATATCTGCCCGTTGTAGCAGTTGTTGGAATACGAATTGTTGCTGTCAAATCCGAAGATGCTCCACCAGCAACAGTTACTGATTGTAAAGATGTCTTGATCTCTACATTATTGGATGCTGCATCAAGTACACCTGTTTTTGCTTTCGAGTATTCATAACTAATATCAAATGATTTCGATTCGGATCCTTTGTTCTTAATCGTAACCGTTTTAACGCCTTCATTTGTATCGCTTGTTTTTTTATAAATTGTCCCATAAGGTAGCGAGCCTGTTTTATCGTCAATCTGAATATTCTGCGCACTTCCTGGATCATAATTTAGCGTTTGATTTTTCACTTCAATCGCTACATCTGAGTGAACAGCTTCTTTCACATCGACTAATCCAGCCCCTACTTCGTAGACAGAATAGTCATCTGATAATTTATCTGCTGTATTCTGTAACGCCTCTTTCACTTCAGCAGGTGTGTAGTTCGGGTGCGCTTGTAAAATAAGTGCTGCAATTCCAGCTACATGTGGTGATGCCATTGATGTACCAGAAATACGAGCGTATGCTGTTGAATAATCGATTCCAGGTTCTGGACTATGAATGTATTCTGGATAAGAAGAATAGACAGATACACCAGGTGCTACAATATCAGGTTTAATATCATAGTTATCAGAAACAGGTCCTCTTGAGCTAAATCCTGCTAGATGATTTCCTTCTGTTAACATCGAACCGAAGCTTGTAAACGTAATGGAAGCTGAACTTGCAGCAGTCTTTAAACGCTCTCCATCAGCTTTTGTCAGGCGGAATGACGGGATAAAATCTGTTTCTTGTGCTAAATATGAATCAATTTCCCCATCTATATTGTTATAAAGAAGGACAGCTACTGCGCCAGCATTTTTTGCATTTTTAACTTTATCCGCTAATGCATATGTTCCACGCTGAATTAAAGCAACTTTTCCTGTCAAATTAATTGGCTGACCATTTGCATCTTTAAAATCATCGACCCCACCTAAACCAACATAGACAACTGGGTATGATTTGTTTACTAGTGAGTTTAAATCATCATTGAAGCCTCTACCTAACAACTTCATATTGTTGAACTTTTCAGACCCAACAGTAGCTGATGCTGTAGGGATATTCATTGGAAAGTCGCTCGCTCCTACTGTAATAGCTAATGCGGCTGTTCCTGGAGCACCAAGTGTTCCTTCGCCTGGCCCTGCGTTTCCTGCTGAAATGACACAAGTTACGCCAGCAATTGTCGCATTATTAATGGCGATCGATTCTGGTGCTAGTGGATCATTAATTGGCGCACCTAAAGATAAGTTGACAACGTTCATACCATCCGTTACAGACTTTTCAATTCCCGCAACTATCGCACTCTCAGATCCACTTCCGTATGGACCTAACACACGATAGGAATATAATTCAACATTAGGAGCAACACCTTTAGCCGGAAAACGAACATTGTTTTTTCCTTGCCCTGCAATCGTTCCCGACACGTGTGTACCGTGATACGTCACATATTCGTGACCATCCACAACTGGAGACCCAGCTTTTTTCCAATCGTCAGGAGTCGTCTCCATTGGATCCGCATCATTATCAACAAAGTCCCAACCTTTAACGGTTTTCGGATCAATACTCGCTGGATCGACATTATTTACTTTACGATATCCTTTATATGCATCCGTTAAATCTGGATGATTATAATCAATACCTGTATCAATAACACCGACTTTAATGCCTTTTCCATTAATGCCTTCATTATGCAAATCTTCAATTCCTGGAAGAGGAATCGAGTTCTCTTCTATTGTGTCCGGGTAATTTTGTTGGTTCAGTGCACTTTGCTGTGTATCTTCTTGTCCGTTTTGGTCAACCTTTACCACTTCATCCTTATAGATTTGGTTGACTAATCCAGACTCTAATAATTTCTCCACTAGCGTTCCAGGAAGTGTCATCGCTACACCGTTAAACACTCGTTTATATTCATTCGTAATCTGAACTCCAGATTGATTCGACGAATTAGATGAAGCTTCAGTACTTGGCGTGTAACCAAATGTACTGATCGTATTTACGCTTGCTTTCTCTGGCAACATTTTTTCAACAAACTCTTTAAACAGTTTATGGCTATCATTAACATCTTGTTTCGCTTCTTTTAATGAAATATCATTTCCTGCCACTTTTTCTTGAAGTACAGCGATCTCTGCCGGAGCTTGTTTAAATTCGACAATCACACGAACCGGTGCAGAGTTGTTCACAGCAATATTTGGATCAATTTTGGTTTCACTACTTGTACTAAAATGGTTAAGAGCTGTTGCCTGCTCTGGTGTTAAATGATTTGCATTTGATAAACTACTTGTACTTGTACTTGTAGCCGTTCCTTGAATTGTGTTTTGGATATTGTTTGCCGCCAAAACATTATAAGGAACAATTGTAGAAAGTAAGACACCACCGATTGTTGCACTTGCAAGTACTTTTCTAATTTTGTACTTTCCCATTTGTTCTCCCCCTTTAATTGTCAGTTGAAAAGCTTGTTCCTCTCTAAATACTTGAATCTTATAAATATTCTAAAAATAAATACTAAAATTATTTTACTAAAGTCGACAAAACTCTTGTATTGGGGGAATTTGGTACTTTCGCTGTCGACTTTAATGATTTTAAACTCTGAAACTATTAATTTTTGAGAGGTATATCCATTGATAAAATGAAATAGCATAGAAGAATACTCTCATAACTGAGAACAAGGTCACTTGCTGAAACTTGGGGGAATTTGGCAAATTATTATTATTTTTTTTAACGTTTTTTTGTTATTCCAAATATTTACATCATTTTTAATCTTAATTTAATAATCTATGAATAAAGAACTGTCGAAAATTAAGTACAAATTATTTGAAGTTAAGATTTAAGTGGTTAGAAAGAATGAGGAATACTATCCTTCTGTGTAACAGGGATTACTAATTACTTATCAAAATAAAAAACATGAAATACGTTAGTATCTCATGTTCTAGCAAATGTCCTTATCTATTTTTAATAACAATATAATGAGTTTCAGGTCTCGCATTTAATCTAAGTGGTATTGTCGTAGTACCATATCCATTACTTATTAGTTGAGTTATCCCCTCATACACATGAGTTTTACCTTTTTCATAAGGACCATATCCGAAAATCCTTATTTGGCCTCCATGAGTATGACCACTTAAAACAAGTGATACTCCATGTTCCATCTCTAGTAACTTCAAAATTCTTGGATTATGACTAACTAAAAGCTTAAATGTATTTGGTTTAACATCTTGAAAGGCAAGTTCAAGATCAACCTCTCCTGTTTTCAAATCATCTACCCCAATTAATGTCCATTCTCTTTGCAAATGATTTATCGTAACTGAAGAATTTTTCAAAACAGTTACATTCCACCTATTAAAAATAGTCAGTAAATCCTTCTTTTCAATTTCGATATCATTATTTCCCCAAACAAAGTAGACTTTTCCAAGACTACATAGTTTTTGAATATTTTGCTCGACCCTTTTAAGAGGCACGCCTTTTTCTAGTAAATCCCCGCCAATTATGACAAGATCAACTTGATTAGACATCCTATTTATAATAGAAGAATTTATTTTTCGTCTATGAATATCTGAAATAAACATTATTCTAATTGGCTTTTCAAGAGGAGCATTTGAAAAAGAAAATTCATGTTTTCTTACTATATTTAAATGAGCCTCTATAAACATATAAACTAACAACAGAAAACCTAGTAATATAAAAATGAAAAAATAAATCATATAGCCCTCCATTTCCAACATTAAAAGAAATACCTACTCGCCTATCTTTTCTAAAAAGGAGTTTTGCTTCTATTATTTAATGTCCTTGATAATTCTCGCTGGACTACCTCGCTCACATTAGCCGCCTTTAAAATCGTTTTCCACCTATCTTTTCCGGCTTTTCTTCTCTATTTCATGTTAAAGTATTATAAAAATAAACCAAAAATTGATAGGAGGTATTTCATTGGATTCAACGATTTACTTGTCGTTTATTGGTGTGTCCTTATTATTAATAATTGCACCTGGGCCTGATAATATTTTTGTTATGGCACAAAGCATTTCATTTGGTAAAAAAGAAGGAATTGCAACCGCATGTGGCCTTTGTTCAGGCGTTACAATCTATACACTTGCTGCTTCAATTGGACTATCCGCCATCTTGTATAAATCAGATGTTGCTTTTTCCATTTTAAAATACTTAGGTGCTTTTTATTTACTGTACTTAGCGTATCAAGCCTTTCGTTCAAGCAATGAAGTAGGCTCATTCACGAAACCAAAAAAACAAACTTTACCAAATTTATATCGTCGCGGATTTTTAATGAATGTACTAAATCCAAAAGTTTCTTTATTCTTCCTAGCGTTTTTGCCTCAATTTATAGACAAAAGCGGTATGGCAGTTCCTCTACAGATGATTGTTTTAGGTTTAACTTTTATGGTATTAACTCTCATTGTATTTTCAATTATAGCTTTTTTTGCAGGTAGCTTAGGTGAAAAATTGTTACAAAATGAGAAATCATCTAAAATTATCAATCTAGCACAAGGCATTATTTTTACAGGAATTGGATTAAAACTATTCTTTATGGATCGATAAAATTATGATTATATAAGTAGTCGTGAACAGAAAAATGAGTACTGTGAGTAGTACTCATTTTCTTTTTTGGGGAAGTAAATTTTGGATTTCGTTATTTTTTAATTGTATCACTATCTATTGTATCGTTATCTTTTGAATTTAGTAGGTTTCACCCTATTTATACAAGTTAAGTAAACCATTTTTTGCAGTTTTGGATTTTTTAATTAGATTTAGCTATTAGCTATTTTAATTGCACCTTGGCTGATTTATTTGCACTTTGTTAAATTTAATTGCAGATTTCGGATTTTTATTTGCACCTCATCAAACTCGTGTTTCTTCAGCTCTATCTTTTTATAATATTTTCAATTCACCAGCTTTAATTATACCCGCTTGTTTTAAGAATATGTAGACGATATACGAAACGATCCCTGGTACTAATACGTATGTAACAATCATTGGTATAATAACTGCACTTCCATAAGTAGCTAATAAATTCATTGGGGCAACTAATGCGCATAACCCTAAACCTGCGATTTCTTTTGGTGCTTCAATATGAAATAAGAATGCTGATATCGGTCCTGCCACTGCACTTGCAACTATGGTCGGTATAAGTATTTTAATATTCCTAGTTACATTTGGTAGCTGTAATTTTGGCGTGATGATTAATAATCCAAGAATACTACCCGGATCATTCTCTCGTGCAGAGATCACAGCTAAACCTACAAATTGTGCTGCACATCCCGCTAATGCAGCTCCTCCGGCTATTCCATCTAAATTCAAAGCAATTGCTAATGCAGCAGAGGAAGCAGGCGAAACAATTAAAATCCCCCAAACGACTGCTAATACAATTGAAGCTATAATTGGAGAACCTTCTGTTGAACCTTTAATAAAATTCCCAACCGCTATTAAGATTGGAGAAATCCATTTTGATAAATATAATCCAACTAAACCTGAAATTAAGATGGCAAATAAAGGCACAACCATTAAATCTAGTTTCGTTTTACCTTGAACTGCTTTTCCAATCAGAATTGCAACTAAAGCTGATAATAACGCTCCTACTGGTTCCCCCATTTTAATGGTCATTGCCGTATCTACCATTAATAATGCCCCGGAACCGATTATTGCAGCGGCCATTGCTGAAAAAATGATTAACGTACTTGAACCTAATAAAACAGCTATACCTGCACCAATAGCTGGTGCCATTAATAACTTAGTTGATAATCCAATCGTCATTAAAGATTCGAAATGAAAAATTTTCCCTATACTTTCAAGTAAAGACCCGATACCAATCATGACAAAAACAGCATGTGCTATACCTTCTGATGCTCTAAATACCCTACTTTTTTCTTGCGTACTCATATCATACCTACCTTTTTTTAGTAACTACTTCTATTATTTGCATAATGAATAGAAAATTATTAATAAATAGAAGCACAAAAAAGCGTCCAAAGAAATTGGACGCTTTCAATAGGGAAATTATACTATATTAGTTGTAATGCTTAAACACTCTTCCGCTTTCATTAGTTGTTTCCAAACTTCATTTGTAGAAGTTCCACCTTCACTAATTCTTGCTTCCATAACCGTTTTTGGATTTAATGTATGATAAATATCTTCTTCAAACACTTCATTAATCAACTTAAATTCCTCAAGACTTAATTCCCCAAGAAACTTATGATTCTCTATTGCATATAGAACCGTTTTTCCAACGATTTCATGAGCTTGGCGGAATGGGATATTTTTTCGAACTAAGTAATCTGCAAGGTCAGTAGCGTTTGAATAATCATTTTTAACAGCTTCATACATACGATTTTCGTTTACTTTCATTGTATCGATAATCCCCGAAAGTAATTGAAGTGCTCCCACTACAGTATAAACAGTATCGAACATACCTTCTTTATCTTCTTGCATGTCTTTGTTATATGCTAAAGGTAGTCCTTTTAAAACAGTTAATAACCCGATTAAACTGCCATAAACTCTCCCTGTTTTACCTCGAAGTAATTCTGGAACATCTGGATTTTTTTTCTGCGGCATAATACTAGAGCCGGTACAAAAAGCATCGTCTAATTCGATAAACTGAAATTCTTGGCTAGACCAAATGACAAATTCCTCTGATAGTCTAGATATATGTGTCATAAGTAATGACGAATCAGAAAGGAACTCTACGATGAAATCACGATCGCTTACTGCATCTAAACTATTATGATAAATGTCACTAAAACCAAGTAATTCAGCAGTTCGATGACGGTTAATTGGAAATGTAGTTCCAGCTAATGCACCTGCACCTAATGGTGAAATATCTACTCGTTTTATACTATCTTTGAAACGGCTCTTGTCACGCTCAAGCATCCAAAAATACGCAAGTAAATGATGTGCAAATGAAACAGGCTGTGCTCTTTGTAAGTGCGTATACCCAGGCATAATTGTATTTACATGCTTTTTTGCTTGCATAACGATTTTATTTTGAACTTCTTCAATTAAATCAATAATGGAGGACGTATTATTTTTTAAAAAAAGGTGCATATCCGTTGCTACTTGATCATTTCGACTACGACCTGTATGTAGTTTTCCTCCTACAGGACCAATTTCTTCAATTAACAGGCTTTCGATATTCATATGAATATCTTCATTTTCAATACTAAATTGAACCTCATTTTTCTCAACTTTTTTTAATATATTATTTAAACCTTCTATTATTAGTTCAGCTTCATTGATTTCAATTATGCCACATTCTCCAAGCATGGTTGCATGCGCGATACTACCAGCTATATCTTCTTTAGCCATTATTTGATCAAATTCAATTGATGCCGTAAATTCTTCTACTAATTGGTTAGTCTCCTTCGTAAAACGTCCGCCCCAAAGTTTTGACATAACTGCCTCCTTCATCCAACCCTATATTTTATTTAGTTAAAACTGTATTTTTCTGTGTAACTTCGCTATATACCTTTGTTGGTAATCCCCATAGTTTAATAAAGCCTACCGCTGCATTATGATCAAATAAATCACCCTTTGAATAGGTTGCAAGCTCTTCATTATATAGACTAGTTTCCGATTTTCTACCTACTACTGTATGAGTGCCTTTAAATAATTTCACACGAACAATACCACTTACTGTTTCTTGTGTTGTATTGACAAAAGCATCTAAAGCACCCATTAAAGGTGAATACCACAATCCATCGTAAAGCATTTTAGAAAATTGTTGTTCAATACTTACTTTAAAATTTGTCACCTCACGAGGCAATGTAAGGAACTCTAATTCTTTATGAGCATTGATTAAGATTAGCGCTGCTGGATTTTCATATACTTCACGTGATTTTATGCCTACTAATCTATTTTCAATATGGTCTATTCTTCCAACACCATGTTTTCCACCAATACCATTTAATTGTTCAATTAGTTGAACTAAGTCAATAGGCTGACCGTTCAGGCTAACAGGTACACCTTTTGAAAATTCAATTTCAATATACTCAGGAAGATCTGGAGTATTTTCAATTGCATTCGTCCAATCAAAAGCTTCCTCTGGTGCTTCATTCCATGGATTCTCTAATACACCTGCTTCACAAGCTCTTCCCCATATATTTGCATCAATTGAAAATGGATTATCTAGATCGACCGGAATTGGAACACCGTTTTCATGTGCGTACTGTATTTCCTCATCACGAGTCATGCCCCATTCACGAACAGGCGCCACTACTTTTAGATTCGGATTCAAGGCCATTACTGAAACTTCGAAACGAACTTGATCATTTCCTTTTCCTGTACAACCATGTGCTACTGCAACTGCACCTTCTTGCTTTGCTACATCTACTAATAGTTTTGCGATTAAAGGTCTTGATAGAGCAGATGATAGTGGATACTTACCTTCATATAATGCATTTGCTTTTAGAGCGGGGACAATATATTCATTTGCAAATAAGTCCTTTACATTGATCATATATGACTTAATTGCTCCTAAATTTAACGCCTTTTGACGAACAGCTTCAACATCTTTTCCTTCACCTAGATCAAGACAAAGTGCAATCACATCGTAGTTATATTTCTCTTGTAACCATTTAATACAAACTGATGTATCTAAGCCACCTGAATATGCTAAAACAATTTTTTCATTTCCCATGTTATTACCCCCGATTAGATTTTTAGAATAAATTTTTAGAATTATAAATTTCCCATTAATGCAACTAAGATCGCTTTTTGAGCGTGAAGTCGATTTTCGGCTTCATCAAATACTACCGAATGCTTACCATCAATTACGGAAGCTGTTACTTCTTCCCCTCTATGTGCAGGTAAGCAGTGCATGAATAAATAATCATCTTTTGCGTTTTCTAATAAGTGATCATTTACTTGATACGGGCTAAAATCTCTTAAGCGAGTTTCAGCCTCTTCCTCTTGCCCCATACTGGTCCAAACATCCGTAATCACAACATCAGCTCTACTTACACCATCTACAGGATTATTAACTACTTCAATAACACTTCCTGTTGTTTTTGCTACATGCTTCATTGATTGAAGTACAACTTTATTCGGTTCATACCCAACGGGACATGCAATTGTTAAATAAACACCAAGCTTAGCTGCACCTTCTATTAGAGAATGACAGATGTTATTATTTCCATCTCCTACATAAGCAATCTTCAAACCTTTTAATCTACCTTTATGCTCAAGAATTGTTAAGAAATCAGCCATGATTTGAGCAGGATGGTGCAGATTTGTTAATCCATTAATAACTGGAATTGACGAGTGTTCAGCAAACTCAGTCAACATCTCATGAGTATTTGCTCGAATCATGACCCCATCTACATAACGAGAAAATACTTTCGATGTATCATGAACAGTTTCGCCTCTACCAAGCTGTAAATCTTTACTACTCATAAAGATTGCATGACCACCTAATTGCATCATGGCAATTTCAAATGAAAGTCTCGTTCTAGTAGAATTCTTTTCAAATATCATCCCTAATACTTTGTTTTTTAAATAAGGATGTGCCTCTCCCGCTTTTTGCATATTTTTCATCTCTAATGATTTTTCAAGTAAGAATAATAATTCACTTGATGAAAACTCACTTATAGAAAGAAAATTTTTCCCTTTAAAATCCGACCATTTTACAGAGCTAAAATTTCCTTTTGTAACATTCCCTTTTGTCTTTTGAATATAACCATTTTTCTTTACATGATTTTCTTTCAATACTTTGCTCATAAATCCATCCCCTTTTTTTAGAAGCTCAGATTCTTATATAATGAATGATTATACACAAATATAAATAATTATACAATTGGTTTTTTAGTTTTTTTTGGTAATTTTTTATGAAAAATTTTAATGCATCACTAAACCCCTTAGAAACACACGTTTTATACTAATAAACAAGATAAAAAAAACGGTTAAAATAAAAAAAGATGAACTAACCAATCATATATAATGATAGGTTAATCCACCTTTTTTAATATTTATTCATTTACCAAGAAATGACTTTAACATCCATAGCATCTTTTCAATTTCAGCAATCTTACCAAGGAATAAATCAGCTGTTTCTTGATCATCACTTTCTTCTGCAATTGAGATTAGATCACGCGATTCTTGTACAATTTTTTCATAGTCTTTAATCAAATCAGACACCATTTCTTCTGCAGAAAACGTATGATTACCTTCTTTAATCGTAGCCGTTTCTAAGTATTCACGAAGTGTCGCAATTGGTTTTGCCCCAATTGTTAAAATACGTTCTCCTAAATCGTCTACCATTACTTTTGCATCGTCATAATACAATTCAAATTTTTCATGTAGAGTAAAAAAATTCGGTCCTTTTACATACCAATGATAGTTATGTAATTTTACATATAACACATTCCAATTTGCCAGTTGTTGATTTAATAGACTTTCTAAATTTGCCAACTTCATTCACACTCCAATTTCTTTGTTAACATACAAAGAAATTTTTCCCAAAAAGTGTGTAGTCTATTCTATTTTTCCCCATGAATGTTCAATTGTTGTTCGAAATAGTTCGTTTAAGTTCTCTATATTCACCTTGTTTGATTCAGTTATCCCCTTCACATATTCTTCAAAAAACTGAATTTTATGTTCAATAAAATCATTTAATACTTTTTTTCTAGGCTCTCGATCTAATTCTTCACCTTGTTTTTTTCGGATTAATAACTTCTCTACTTCTTCTAAAAAATCCTGTTCTAACCCCTTCATCTCTAAAAGATCATCAAACAAAATTGGAGGAATTTCGTTGTGTTTTTGAATCCATATACAAGCTAAAATTGGTCTTAATACATAAAAATACTTTTTAATCTTAACTTCTTCACCTTGCAAATAATCACGGTAATTCCCTTTGGCCATATGGAGATAATGGTAAATACACGCCTTTTTAGAAAGAATTTCATTACCGATTTTTCTTAATTCTTCTGAAATCGTTAAATCATCATGATAAACAATTGGAGACCGTAACCATTCTAATAAGGCTGGGTTTGACTTTGCGAAAAGATTAAGTGCCTTTTTTAAGTCCCACCCACTAAAGTCGAGTAAATCATTGATTGGATATTCAATTACATCCCGTTTTTGGTTAATGCTTAAATACCAATCTTTGCGGTGAACATAGACAAAACGTACATCATAATCGCTGTCTTTAGAAGGAAAACCCCACGCTCTACTGCCGGATTCAACTGCAAATAGTATTTTTACGTCATGTTCGACTTCTATTTGTTTTAGTTTTTCTGATATTATTTCCTTCATATTTATCCCCTCCCCCGTCATTAAATGCTTTAGTATAAATAGTTTTATAAATATTAGGGAATATAGATGGAACTTTACTTTCAACTTTTATTATAGAATAAAAATAACTCCTAGATATGTGTTCTTCCTTATATATCTAATATATTGCTCGACTTTTGATTTCTTGGTGATTATGACTATTATCTAAAATTAACAATTTACAAAATAAAACTTTGACTTCAACGAATAGCATTTCCAAGTTTTCACTATGTTCTGAGTTTTGGTTATTGTATAAGCGCTTATTTTATTTTCCATGGAAAGTACCGCCGAAGTTTATTTAATTTTTAACTTGCGATTTCCTTACATCACATGAACGTAAATGGAAATCGAGGATTGAAAAAGGAAAAAGACAGTCGTTTAATGACTGCCCTTTAAAAACTCTCTTAGCCTATCTGATAACTCATCCATATTTTGAATTCCTTCTTTAACTGTTTGAACGGCCATTTCAAAATTTGGTTCTTTCATTTGCAATTCTTCATATAACCAATCATATAGATTTCCAGCGTCGGAACATAATTGATTTAAGCATTCCTTTTTGTTGGAAGGAAAAACTAAATCTTCTAACGATAGTTCTCTATTTTCATTAGCTAGTTCATTTCCTATTATCTGACTTCTTTTCAAATTTTCTTTACCTAATTCTTCTACTTTATCCCACAATTCTTCACTCATTCGATCACCTACAAATTCTCACTTTAAAGGAGTTTCCATTTCTTTAGTAATTGTGTTTACTCCTAGATACTTTCCTTTTCTCACCTCAAGCATAGTATCTCCAAATACATAAAAAAATGACTGAACTCTTCTAGCTAAGATTTAGTGCTGTCACTATCTTTTAATCAATATCATTTCTCCTACTTCAAGGTGATTCAATAAGTTGGCAAATAGTTCAATCAAATTCTACAAACTAGTCTTCTTATTAATGTAGAACTGCATGTACACTTGCTGGGACTTTCTTTTTACCTTTTTTTGTTTTTTTATATGTCACTACTTTATCATATAAATACTACTGCTCTTGATCGTCGAAGATAAATTACTCCATATGGCATTTGCCCATTTAAGTCCTTGCATATATTATGAGAGAAAATACAGAGAATTAATCTAGATTCCATCATAATATTAACTAGTATAATTGATAGGATGTGGCCTAAGTGGAAAACTTTATTTATGTCTTAAAACCAGTTCGATCAACTTTTTTAAATGACTCAACGGAAGAAGAACAAACTATTGTATCAGAGCATTTTCATTATCTACAGAATTTAAATAAAGAAAAGACAGTCTCTTTAGCAGGAAGAACCGAACAAGCTGAATTTGGTATTGTCATCTTAAAAACAGAAAACTTACAGCATGCAGAAGAAATCATGCAAAATGATCCAGCTGTTAAAAAGAATGTTATGACTGCTGAATTATATCCATTTTTAATTGCTTTAAATTAAATATAAAAAGTGCAACGAAATTGACTAATTCAGGCCATTCCCGATGCATTTTTTTACTTTTAATTACTTTAAATTAAAAAATATATTTTCTAATTCTTTTAACGTAGTAGCGTTCTTAGCTACTTGAGATTTTTCTTGATAGAAACTAATATTACTAAAACGATGTAATAATAAATAGGTCATTAATTCTTTTTGTAATCCCTCGTTTAATTCATTATTCATATAGCCATAACTCTCTAGAAAAATCTTATTTAGTCCTTCAACAGGATAAAACATAAACGCTATTGGCCCAAGTAAATCATATTTTGAGTTTCCTACAAAGCAATCAGCAAAATCAATTAAACCAGTAATTCTCCACATGTCATCAACTTTATTCATGATTAAATTAAATGGAGTGTATTCTCCGGTTAATAACACGATTTGTTCTTTTCCTTGCAATGTTTTATCTTCTACATAGCTTGTTAATTGGGTAAATAATTCATCATTCAGTCCGTTATTCTTATGATGGTTTTCAACTTGCTCTATTTGATTTGTCAAAAATTGTTTCCAATAATCATAATCATCTTGTTTTGTTGTGATTGTTGCTTCATGGATTTCTTTTATTATTTTTCCTAAATCAAACGCAATTTGCTTTTTCTCCTCAAAAGTCAGGTCATCAAAGACATCAATTAAAAGAGTCCCTTTCAGTTCACTCATTACTAAATAGCTCCAGCCTTCAAATTGACCAGTTGATATTAATTTAGGAACATCTACAGATAGAGTTCGGTTGTTTAAAAACTCAAGAACCTGCTTCTCTTTTATGAACTCGTCATTCACATAAGAAGGATATAATTTAATTACAATTTCACCATTTATACTAAAAACTATATTTCCACCGTACGAAAATCGAGTAAGCTTCTCATAATCGATCTTTTCTAACTCACAAATTTTACGGATTTTACCTTCCCAAAAACAATTTTTCTCTCGCATTATTCTATATTTTTCTTTTGTTATTTTATAAAGATAGGTCATCCATTCTACCTCAATTATTGAATTATTTTTTTTATTAATTTTCCTTCTACGCAGAAAGATTTTGATTTAGTACTGCTCTTTTTTTAATATTAAGTACAAATAAAGTCGCGACTAAACAAAAGATACCTGCTGCAATAAAGATTGATTGGTAGGCATTTAACCAAGAATAAACTAAACCTCCACCATATGCCGCAGCTCCAGCACCTAATTGATGGGCAGTATAAATCCATCCATAGATTACCCCTACCTTTTCTTTACCAAAATGATCCGTCGCTAGTTTAATAGTTGGTGGAACTGTAGCAATCCAATCCATCCCATAGAAAATGGCAAAAACACTTAAATAAATGATTGAATTAGTAGATAAAGCAAAAGGTAGAATAAGTAGTGATAATCCTCTTAAACCATAATACCAAAATAACAACCAACGATTATCAAAGCGATCAGAAATATATCCAGATAATGTCGTTCCAATAATATTAAATATTCCCATGAATGCTAAAATACTAGCAGCCGTCACTTCTTTATATCCATAATCGATACAAAGTGAGATGAAATGAGTACCAATTAAACCACTAGTTGAAAAGCCACAAACGAAGAAACTTCCCGCTAATAACCAAAAAACTTTCGATTTAGCACCTAATTTTAACCCATCAAAAGCTGCCTTGACTGGATTAACATTGCTCGCTTGCTTCTTATTGCTTTTTTCAGCCCCTAAAGGCAACACCCCAACATCTGATGGGTCATTCTTCATAAAAATCCAAAGTAATACATAAATGAAAACCCCAAAAGAAAAAATGGTTAAAACGGCATTTCTCCAAGAATAATTTTCAACGATATATGCCATAAGCGGCAAGAAAACAAGTTGACCAGCTGCTGAACTAGAGGTCAAAAAACCTAACGCTAAACCACGCTTTTTTTCAAACCAAGTAGTTGCAACATACGCATTTAAAACCGTCAAAAATGTCCCCGCACTTAATCCAATCATAATTCCCCAAATAATAAATAAATGCCAAATTTGCGTCATAATGGTTGTTAGTAAAATAGCAACTAATAATGCTCCCATGCCTACTAACAATACACTTCTTACACTAAACTTTTGATATAAGCCAGCAATAAATGGACCAGAAAATCCAACAAGAGTTATACAAATCGCAAACGCACCAGAAATTGATGCTCTATTCCAACCAAATTCCTTTTCAAAAGGAATCATCATCACTCCCGACATCGTATTTGTTACTGCAGCAATAATGACGGATAAGAAAGTAACAATTAAAATAATCCAAGCATAATGTATTTTTCCGCTCTTCAATCAAACTCCTCCTTCAATGTTAGACCATGATCTTTCTCTCATTTAATAACATTTTTTTAAGTTGATCTACACTATTAACAATTGCATTAGCTCCTGCATCTGTTAATTCTAATTCACTTCCATATCCGTAAGTTACTCCAATCGAGTCAATTTTAGCGTTTTTCGCACCAATTATATCGTGAAATCGATCCCCAATCATTACCGAATCTTCCTTAAAAAGATCATTATTTTTTTCAAAAATATACTCAATTATCTCGCTTTTATTAATTCTTGTGCCGTCTAGTTCACTTCCAACAATTTGAATAAAGAACTCATCAAGTTGGAAATGGCTTACTATTTCCCTTGCGAAAATAGTAGGTTTTGAAGTTGCTACATACAATCTTTTTTTCTCTTTTTGCAAATCGCTTAGAAGTTCACGTATCCCATCATATACTTTATTTTCAATCTTACCACTCTGCGAAAAGTATTCGCGATAAAAACAAACTGCATTTAATAATTCTTTATCATTAAGTTGACAAATTTCAAAAAATGATTGCTGAATCGGAGGTCCAATAAATTTTAATAGCTCTGATTCTAATGGAATAGCTTTTTTCATTTTCTGTAATGCATACTTTACCGAGTTCAAAATCCCTACCTTTGGATCTGTCAGTGTACCATCTAAATCAAACAAGATTGTATTATATGTCATCACTTTCTTCCTCCATCATTATTTCTCCACAAAAAAGCGTTAGCATTTTTAGCTAACGCAAATTGATTCATTTAAATTTTCCATTCTTTTTTCAACATACTATAAACAGCTATATCATAATACTTTTCTCTAATTTGCTGTGCTTCTCTTTGGATACCTTCTTGTTTAAAATTTAATCGTTCAGGAATTGCCCTACTCTTCCCATTTTCAACAGCTGCTCTAATCACAACCCGATTAAGATTCAGTTCATCATAACAATATGAAACTAAACCTTCTACAGCACGAGTCATTATTCCTTTCCCTTGTACATGTTCACTTAACCAATAGCCGATCTCAGTTGTTTGATTCGACCAGTCTATATAATGTAATCCTAACATACCTACTAGTTCATTTTTATAAAAAATCCCCGCTTCAAAACCATTATTATCTGCAAATTTTTGTAACCACATAGGTATTATCGATTTTTGATAATCCTCGATCAATGGAATATTTTCAGCCCAAATCAACCATTCTTTTAAGGAGTTTTGATTTTCCTTCAGTACCTCAACTAATGTTGCTGCATATTTCGGTGTTAATAAATTGATTGATAAATCCTCACTTATATGAACCTTAAACATGTCCATCCTCCTTTTTTTACTAAAACATTATTCCTAATTAGGTAATTACATTTCTTTAGATTTAGGAGAATTATTTTAACCAAATCTAATTTCTGCTTTTATATTAATCTACTTTAATTCTCTATTAACTGCTCTAAATCCTCTCACTTTCAAAAAAATTCACACCTACAATGTAAATCCATTGCTGACCGACATAAAATCTACATTTTACGTGGTTTTTTAATCTATTTTTGGAACAAGTTTCACAATCACTTGCCTAATCACTAGTTACATAGTATATTTTTTCACAAGGAATATTAAAAACTTCTAATTATTCCTTAAAAATAAATATCAAACTTGAGGTAATTTCATGCAAAACTGGATTATTGAAACAATGGATACATTTGGCTATTTAGGTATCTTTTTATTAATTGCATTAGAAAACATATTTCCTCCGATTCCTTCCGAAGTAATTTTAACGTTTGGCGGGTTCATGACTACAGAATCTTCACTATCTAAAATAGGTGTTATTTTCTTTTCAACTTTAGGATCAGTAATTGGAGCAATTATACTTTTTTGGATTGGTACATTACTAGATATAAAAACGTTAGAAAAAATCGTAGACCGTTGGGGGCATTTTTTACGTTTAACTAAAAAGGATGTTCATAAAGCAGACGAATGGTTTTCAAAATACGGTGTTTGGACAGTCTTTTTTTGTAGACTAATTCCATTAATACGTAGTTTAATTTCGATACCAGCTGGAATGGCTCGAATGAATTTTTGGATCTTTTTGTTATTTACAACTTTAGGCTCATTAATATGGAATACAATTTTAGTTTTAGTTGGTGCATCAGTCGGTGCTTCCTGGGAAAAAATCGTCGAGTATATGGATGTGTATTCAAGTATTATTTATGGAACATTAGCGATTGGATTGGTCGTTATGATCTTCCTTATTATCAAAAAAAGAAAACACTCTGCTTAAATAAGAAGAAAAAACTCAGACTAATTTGTTTAGTCTGAGTAAGTGTGTAGACAAATTTCTAAAAACCTGATTATCAGACTGATTGCAAGCGCTTGTCTTTCGAGGCGCGAAGCCTGATGAGGAGCGGAGTTACCTTTGACGGTAATGAGCACCGCAGGCAGGCGAAGCAACGAAGAAAGCGAGCGTTTGTCAACAGTCTGACTCAGACAAATTTCGTTTAGTCTGAGTTTTTTAGCTTTATTTATGTCTTAGTACTCTCATCGAATTCAGTACTGCTAATACAGTAACACCAACATCTGAAATGACTGCTTCCCACATTGTAGCTATTCCGATCACACCTAGTAATAAGAAAAATCCTTTCACTGCTAAAGCAAAAAAGATATTTTGCCATACAATTTGTCTTGTACGTTTAGCGATTTTAATTGCATCTACAATTTTTGAAGGTTCATCCGACATTAATACAACATCTGCAGCTTCGATCGCTGCATCGGAACCAATGCCACCCATTGCAATACCTATATCTGCTCGAGCTAAAACTGGTGCATCATTAATACCGTCCCCAACAAATGCAATCTTTTCTTTCGATGATTTTATCTTTTCAATCAATTCAAGCTTTTCTACTTTCTGATGTGGAAGAAGCTCTGAATAAATATCATCTATTGATAATTCCTTACCAATACTTTTCGCAACCGAGGTGGCATCACCGGTTACCATGACCGTCTTTTTAATTCCAACTTTTTTAAGCTCAAGTATCGCTTTTTTCGCATCATCTTTTAGTTGATCTGCAATGATAATTGACCCTATAAAATGCTTATTTTTTGCTAAGTAAACTGTTGTGCCGACTTCTCTTGTTGGTTCATATAAAATTGAATGACTTTCCATTAGTTTTGAATTTCCTACTAATAGTGCGTCTCCATTAATCGTAACGCTAATTCCATGTCCGGCAATTTCAGTATAGTTAGATAGCTTTTCTTCAACAATATCTTTACCATACTTTTGACGAATTGATAATGCGATAGGGTGAGTAGAATAAAACTCTCCATAAGCAGCTAATTCCAATAACTCCTCTTTCGAATGACCACGAGTAGGGATAATCGAGCTTACTTGGAATTGTCCTTTCGTCAACGTTCCAGTTTTATCAAACACAATATATTTCAAATCATTTAATGCTTCTAAATAATTACTTCCCTTTACTAATACTCCCGATTTTGAAGCTGCTCCGATTCCACCAAAAAATCCTAAAGGTATTGAAACGACTAAAGCACAAGGACATGAAATAACTAGGAAAATTAATGCTCGATATACCCAATCATATAATGTTTCACCTGGAATAATAATTGGAGGGATGACTGCAATAATAGCTGCTGTAATAACAACGATCGGTGTATAAATCTTTGCAAATTTAGTGATAAAATTTTCAGTAGGTGCCTTTTTATTTGTTGCATTTTGTACAAGTTCTAATATTTTTGATACTGTCGATTCATTAAATTCCTTCGTCACTTCAATTTCGAGTAAACCTTGAACATTTATAAATCCACTTAATACTTCATCACCTTCAAATATTTCTCTTGGTAATGACTCACCTGTTAATGCAGAAGTATCAACACTTGAAAATCCACTTTTTACAATTCCATCTAACGGAACCCTTTCCCCAGGCTTAACGATGATCAGATCACCAATTTGAATCTTTTCAGGAGATACTTGTTCAGTTTTTTCACCATTTTTTAAATTAGCATAATCAGGACGTATATCCATTAATTTTGAAATCGAATTCCGTGATCGATTTACTGCAATACTCTGGAACAATTCACCGAGCTGATAAAATAGCATTACCGCAACAGCTTCGGGGTACTCTCCAATAATAAATGCACCAATTGTAGCTACTCCCATTAAAAAATTTTCATCAAATACTTGCCCTCTAAAAATATTCCGAATAGCTTTTAAAACAACGTCAGCACCGGCTATTAAATAGGCAGCTATAAAAAAGATCAATTGATAGAGCATTGGTACATTAAGTAATTGAGCTAAAATTAATAAAGCAGTACCGCTCCCTAATTTAACAATCAGTTTTTTTGTTTCAGCATTCATTCCCTGTTGCTTCTCTTGCCCTAGTTTTGAATCCATTTTTGAAACAGGATTAATATGCGGTTCTAATACACGAATCTTATCTTTAGCGCTCTCGATAACTGATTCTTTTTGTTCCTCACTCGTCGTAATTGTCATCGTTAATGTTGCAAAATTTACTGCACATGCATCAACGCCATCAAGAGTGGAAACTCCTTTTTCAATCTTCATTGCACAATTAGCACAATCAAGACCTTCTAACTTTAATTCACTATTTACTTGCCTTTGCCCCCTACTCACCAAACTCAACTCCTCTCTCAAGAAACACCTTTATTAATCCTCTAAAATATGTTCGAGTGCTTGATTGAAAATTTGCGTAACATGATCATCTGCTAACGAATAGTAAACTACTTTACCTTCTTTACGATTTTTTACTAAATGCGCCTGTTTTAATACACGTAACTGATGTGATATAGATGATTGAGTCATTTCTAATAAGTAAGCTAAGTCACATACACACATCTCAGATTGACTAAGTGCATGTAATATTCTCGTTCTCGTCTTATCTCCAAGAACTTTAAAAAGTTCTGCTACTCCTGTTAGTGTTTCTATCTTTAACATGCTTTCTTTTACTGAAAGAATTATATCCTCATGCATAACGGTTTGTTGACAAGCTTCTTCACAAACTTCGTCAACTTTCTTCTTTTCTTCAATCATAAACTGTCCTCCTATGAATATATGAACAATCATTCATATGATATCTATACTATATTATATGAGTGATTGTTCATATGTGTCAAAATATTATTTGTAAAATTTAAAGGAATATTTCATATGATAAAGAAATGATTAGTAATGCATATAAAAGGAGAAAATTTAATGACTCTAATAGGATATCTTTTTTGGGGAATTTGCTTAGTAGCCGTAATATTTACCTTTTTAATCGAAAAAAAATTAGGAACAACTCCTCCTTATAAAACAGAGCATCAAATATTATTTGAAGAAATTACGAAGATTGATCGAGCTTTAGTGCATGAATAAATATTAAAAAAAGTCAGACAGTTACCGTAATTACTCAGTAACTATCTGACTTTTGATTTTGTCCTATATCCTTAACCCTGTTCTTTTTGCATAGGGGTATTTGTCGGCTTAGCATATCCTTCTTTGTATTTATTATCAATGACTTTTCGAATTTCTAACGGCGTTTTTCCTTCTTGCTGTAATTTCGCTGATTCAACTGCAATTTCCATACAGTTGACACATGAAGTTGCATGGCTATCCCACACGATTGAACCATCTTCTTTTACTTCATGAATAAAGCAATCTAAATTACTTTTATGACCTACACTCTCACCGCAACCACAATAACACGGAATATTTTTAAGTAAATCAACATGTTGTGATGCAACCATATAAATTTGTTGAATCTGTTGTTCTTGAGCGCTTAAAAACTTCGGTAAAGTTTCTTTATTGATTGTTTGTTCTCTAATATCACTTGTTTGAATATGCTCTGCATGATTTTCGTGGTTCTTCGTATTATTCGTTTCAGCTTGTTTGTTACTGCATCCTGTTAACAAAATGGAAACCGTTATAGCTGAAAGTACATTATGAACTGTTTTTCGTTTCATCCTTTTCCTCCAATAAATGCACGTTAATCTTATTTTAATAATTATTGGAGTGGAAAACAAATTCTTTTAACTATGAATAAATTACTGAATCGATCACCATTTGCAATAAACTTGTGAATAAAAAGAAAAACCTAATCAAAAAACCAGCCCATGCAAAACGTCTATATTTTTCCCATCGTTCCTGATGATCATTACGTTTACAGATCCACATTAATAGCCAAAATCCAAGTGGTAAAATTGGTATTTCAATACGATATTGATTAAAATTCAAATTAATACTAAAGACAAATAAACCGATAAGTATTGCAATAATAGCCTTCCATATTTCTGGCTTCAAATCATTTGTTCTATAGATCCAAATAAATAAAATTCCAAGAGTTATATAATTTACTAGCGTAATAATGATGGTAGAAATAAAGTGAAATTCATCAAAATGGATATTAAATTCCATTAGATTTCTCCTTTTAGTTAATTGGATTATTTCTAATAATTATGACGATCTTTACGATAATATTTAGTTAATTCCTCATTTTCATCATCAATTGCTTCTAAAATTAAATTAAATCCTTTTTTCTCAAGGATTTTTACTGAATAGATGTTTTTTGCTTCAACGGTAGCTACAATAAAATTTAACTTTCTGATTTCAAAACAATAATCTTCTATTAAACTAGCAATTTCAGAGCCGTAACCATTTCCCCATTCTTCTTCAGCTAATCGATAGCCTATTTCAAACTCATCTGAATCATTTTTTATGACTGCACATGTTCCAATCAATTGAATAGTCCCACTTTTACTAACTGCCATTACTTCAAAATCAGCATTTTTCTCCTCATACAATTGAAGAATCTTATTTAATTCAATTTCAGTTTCTTCTAATGTTTTGGGACGATTTGTTATGTATCTCATTACATTCACATTAGATTGAAGTTTGTGTAAATAATCTAAGTCGTCCATTTTAAGCTTTCTTAAATATAGTCGATTTGATTTTATAATCATGTTTATCTCCTGTTTCTTTCTAATAAAAAGTCACCATATTAATAGGTGACTAATCAAATTAACAAATACATGTTTTTTTCTTTACTCCGAGCTTTCCCCTCGCCTCGACCTTTTCAATATAATCAGTTGCTAGAGGTACCTTACAAGCCGTATCTCCTACGTTCACGTGGACTTTTCCAATCTTTTGACCAACCATCATTGCTTCAACTGTAAGACTTGGTACATAACTTCCTACTGCAATTACAAACCCATTCATCGTATAACGAACTCTATTTTTTGAAGTATGTATATTACTTTCAATATAATTAAGTAATTTACGAACTTCTTCCTTATCAATCTCTTCATCTGGTGCAATTGATAAATAATGACTATAAGTACTCCATCCACAATTTTCAATCAATTCTTCATCTGACTTCAACCATTCTCTAGCTAATTCAATTGCATACTGGCTTTCTGCGGCAACAGCACCTACAATACTTTCAGAAATCATATACCAGTGAGCTTCTTTCGCCCAATTTTGAAGCTGTTCCTTTGTCATTAACTTTGGATTAATTGATAAACCTGCCAAATACATTGCATCTGAATTTCCTGTATGAAAAAGTGATAATGCTAATTCTTGATCCTTTTTAACAGATTTAACAAGCTTTTTCAGATCACCAATTTTAACGCCAAAGAATGGTTCCTTGGCACCATGTCGCAAAAATGTTTTTTTCGTTTGCTCAGTGCCCATTTCCTCTAAAGATTTCATAATTTCTTCTAATGTCATCATCTTCTCCCCCTTAATAAAGGTTTGTTCCGTAACATCGTTGTCTAAAATGTATCCTATCATACATATCCAGGAAGGCATGATGCAATAAATTTAAATTTATAAACTTTTTAAAATCTGTCACATATTATTTTAATAACAAATCACCTATCATTATTTAATTAAGATGAGGTGATTAACTTGATAATATATTCAATAGGTATATTTGCCCGGAATATAAGAAGAACTGAACAAACTCTTAGAAATTGGGATAATTCCACAAATTTAAACCGTTTCATGTTTCTGTTAGTGTACACGTTATTTTTCGTAAGAACAACTGAATCATTTCTTAAACTTCTTTTATCTAATGTTATAAATATGGAAAATTTAATTCCAATTATTACTGTATTTAGTTGTAGACTTCAATACAAACGAGAAAATAAAGTTAAGAAAATGATTAAGGAGTTCTTAAGATGATACATGGGAAGAAAGTGAGATTAAAACCAACTAAAGAACAAGAAATTCAATTATGGAAATCAGTAGGTACGGCTCGATGGGCATATAATTGGGCATTAGGTAAGCAAGAAGAGAATTATAAAAAAGATAAGAAAGTCCTTTCTGATAATTTGTTGAGAAAAGAACTAACTGTATTAAAACAAACAAATGAATATTCCTGGCTGTATGATGTATCAAACAATATTACCAAACAAGCGATTAAGGATCTTTGTGAAGCCTATAAGAAATTTTTTAATGGATTAACAGAAAGGCCTCGATTTAAGAGTAAAAGAAAGTCAAAACCTTCTTTTTACAATGATAATGTCAAACTAAAAGTTAAAGGGTTTAAAGTATTAGTTGAAAAAGTTGGTTGGATCACAGTCTCTGAAAAGGTTCCAAACGCAAAATACTTCAATCCTAGAAACAGTTATGACAATAAATATTGGTATTTATCTTTTGTAATGGAAATATCAAAACCAAAGCTTGAATTGACAGATGTCTCATTAGGAATTGACGTAGGAATAAAAATTTAGCTGTCTGTTCAGATGGTAAGAAAACGAGAAATATTAATAAAACAATTGTGATGAAAAAAGCTGAGAAACACCTACGTAGGTTGCAGCGTCAAGTTTCTCGAAAATATGAAATGAATAAGGAGGGAAATCGTTTTGTCAAAACAAGCAACATTATAAAAATCGAAAAAAAGATACGACACCTACATAGACGTTTATCAAATATCAGAAAGAATCATATTCATCAAACAACATGTGATATCGTGAAAACCAAGCCATATCAAGTTGTAATGGAAACATTGAACATTAGAGGGATGATGAAGAATAAGCATCTCTCTATAGCCATTGCTAAGCAATGTTTGCACGAATTTAAGAGACAAATTAAATACAAATGTGAACAATATGGAATCGAATTTATTGAAGCTGATAAATGGTACCCATCTTCAAAAATGTGCTCATGTTGTGGACGGATCAAAAAAGACCTAAGACTTTCTGAACGAGTATATAAATGTACTTGTGGCCATGAAATGGATAGAGATTTGAATGCTTCTATTAATTTAGCGCGATATCAATTAGCAAATTAACACTTTAATGTTAATACTAATGTGTAGGATTCGTTGTATCCGAATTTACGCCCTCGGAGTGTCATATCAAACGAAAGTAGCTTGTAGTTTAGCCAAATCGGACACTTAGAACAGGGAAATAAACAAAATTTTGATTTTTATAAATTTTTTGGCAACGGAAAGTATATAATGAACTATTTTTTTCTATTCATCATACTATTCTGTCTTACATTCTCAGCCTGTTCAAATAATCAGATTGTGCATGAGGTTCATCTAAATAAATCAACAGTTTCAGCTGCAAGAAATGAAGACTGGTCTTACACAGGAAAAACTGGACCTAATTTTTGGAGTTCAATCAATAAAAAATATGCACTATGTTCAAATGGAAAACAGCAATCTCCAGTTAATATTAATCAAGCTATAAAAAAATCACTACCTTTAGGTATAAACTATCATAATGATCTTTTTAAAATAGAAAGGTCACAGTACACGGTAAAATTCATTCCGGTTAATCACTCCAACTCAATTAATTTAAATGGAACAGCCTATACATTACTACAATTTCATTTCCATACCCCAAGCGAGCATACAATAAATGGGAAACATAGTGATTTAGAAATACATTTTATAAATGAAAATAAAAATAAATCTATTATTACAATCGGAGTACTTGTAGATAGAGGGAGATTAAATAAAGAATTCCAAAAAATCTTAAATGCAAATCCTATGGATGAAGATCTTGGTGGAAAAGTTGTAAAACTAAATTTGCAGCCCTTCATTCCCTATACTAGTAAAAAATTTTC
Source organism: Gottfriedia acidiceleris (assembly GCF_023115465.1). Taxonomy (NCBI): domain Bacteria; kingdom Bacillati; phylum Bacillota; class Bacilli; order Caryophanales; family Bacillaceae; genus Gottfriedia; species Gottfriedia acidiceleris. Next base: position 3,693,557 of record NZ_CP096034.1, read on the forward strand.
ATACACCGGCTCATTTACAACTCCTCCATGTACTGAAGGGATTAAATGGATCGTCTTTAACAAACCAATACAATTTTCCGAAGAACAAGTCCAGTCTTATCAAAACTATTTCAAACCAAATAGCCGTCCCGTTCAGCCATTAAATGGTAGAGATTTATTTGAATCTTGGTAAACATAACAGGTTCATGAGTCACTATAAATGCTCGAATTTGAAATTTACTTACTCATAACAGGTTCATCAGTCACTATTATTGCAGGATACTGTAAACAACTTACTCATAACATCCTGTAGTGGAAATCAACCACACCCGACTCCTTTTACGAATATTTGATAATTAATTGATAAGATTGTTTTTCAACAACACAAAAAAAGTTATCCTACCTAAAGGATAACTTTTTTTGATTAAATCATTATTCAGCAGTTTTTTCATCACGATGAACTACTTCTAATTTTCCTGTATGAGGGTCAATTACTAAACCATGAATTTCAACCTCTTTTGGAACAAGTGGGTGGTTTTTAATAATTGAAACACTGTGGTTAACACTATCGTATACATTTGTAAAGCCAGTTAACCATTTATCTAAATCTAGACCTGAAAAACCTAAAATTTCTAGGTTTTCTTCTTTAATTCCTCGTTCAATCATTTTTTCTTTCATACGTGTAGGATTTGTATTACCCATTCCACACTCATGGTGCCCGATTACTAAAACTTCTTTAGCTCCTAGTTCATAGATTGAAACTAGAATACTTCTCATAACTGAACCAAACGGATGGGCAATAACTGCTCCAGCTGTTTTAATCATTTTCACGTCACCGTTTCTAATATCAAGAGCCTTTGGTAAAAGCTCAACTAGACGTGTATCCATACAAGTAACAACTACAACCTCTTTATTCGGAAACTTTGAAGCTATGTATTGCTCATATTCCTTATTCTCAACAAACTTCTTATTAAAATCTAAAATTTGATCTAACATAAATTCCCCTCCAAACAAAAATAAAGAGCATTTTTCCTATACCTATATTGAAGGAAAAGCTCAAAATATACAACTATTTTGCACACATTTATAGTATTATTCTAAAATTATGTTTTCATTTATACCATTTTATTTTTTGTTTTTTGTATGATAAAAATACCGTTAGGCAATTATTCAATCGATATGCTTTTTTTTAATTTCCATTAATTTGTATCAAATTTTTTTATTTTTAAAGTTTATATTGTACACTAGACTTAGTCTTTAATAAGGAGGGAATTAAAATGAAGTTTGAACATTCTATTGCATTACATAATGGAGTTAAAATGCCTCAATTAGGTTTAGGTGTGTGGCGTGTGTCACAAGAAGATGGTGTAGATGCAGTCCGAACAGCTATCGAAGTAGGTTATCGTCATATTGATACTGCAGCTGTCTATCAAAACGAGGAGCAAGTAGGTGAAGCAATTCGCCAATCTGGTGTTTCCCGTGATGAACTTTTTATTACAACAAAAGTTTGGAATGCTGATCAAGGATACGATACAACTTTAAAAGCTCATGAAGAAAGTCTTAAAAAATTAGGCTTGGACTATGTTGATCTTTATTTAATTCACTGGCCAGTAAAAGAAAAATATTTAGATACATATAAAGCATTAGAAAGACTTTACGATGAAAAGCTTGTACCAGCAATTGGTGTTTCAAATTTTCATGTCCATCACTTAGAAGATATTGCAGCTCATCGCAATATTAAACCAATGGTCGATCAAGTCGAATTGCACCCAATGTTTCAACAAAACGAATTACATGAATATTGTCATAAAAACGGCATTGCATTAGAAGCATGGAGTCCATTAATGCAAGGTGGCGAAGCTTTAACAAATCCTGTTATAAAAGAAATTGCGGATCAATATGGTAAATCAACTGCCCAAGTCATCATCCGTTGGCACTTACAACGCAATGTTATCGTTATTCCTAAATCAATCACACCTTCACGAATTCAAGAAAACTTTGAAGTATTTAACTTCGAGCTTTCATCAAATGATATGCAACAAATCGCTACACTTGATGCAAATAAACGTGTAGGTCCAGATCCTGATAATTTTGATTTCTAAGAGGCAGGTTTGGGTATAGAGGAAATTTATAATAAAGAATTAGAAATGGCTACCAGTCTTTTAAAAGGTAGCCATTTTTTCTTATCCCTGAGATTCTTATGGCACGAACTTAAAATTCATTTAATAAATTTATATAATCAAATTAAATAAATTTCGATTCGTTCTTTCCCTCCCCCTATATTGTTTCGCTTTAACTTTATTCCCTTAATTTCTCCAGTTCGCTTAATATGTGTTCCACCGCACGAAACTTTACCAAAGCCTTTGATTTTCCAAAATCTTCTTTGATTTTCTAGGTCATCAAACTCACTATTAATTTCCAAATCTGCATCAATCAACTCCTTTGCTTTTGTCTCTAAAAGTGGGAATGTCTCAGAGATTTTTCCATCCCAATAGAAATCAATTCTTGCTTTATCACTAGTAATATTTGCACCAATTTTTTCAGGATTATGATAGTTCTGATACATTAGCTCCAAGATGATTTCTGCAGCAAAATGTAGCTTCATAATTCGATATCGTTTCTCCCAATCGATTTCAATCACTACTTCTTGCCCTTTTTGAAGGTCATGATTTTCTGGTAAAGTGTAGATAATATCTAATCCGTCCTTCTTCGCTTCAATCACCTCATAATTACCAATTCGCCCAGAATCTGATTGTTGCCCACCCGAAAAAGCATAAATAATGGTTTCATTTAAAGTCACATTCCTGCCATCTACTTCCGTAACAATTGCAGTGGCCTTTGTACGATAAGGATCTTCCCAAAATAGCTTTTTTACCCCCATTAATTCACTCCTCAACTTACTTTGTTACAACTTCACTACTTTTTACTAATTCAATACGTACTTTTTTCAGCCCATCTTTTTCATCAACATATGTACTTAAATTCCAATTTGCTGCAAGAGTATGTTTAATTAGATTGATTGCTTCTTCAGATAAATAAATTCCTTGAATTGCAGTTCCCATATCTTCATAATCTTTTTCAACTTCAATGCCAAATTTATATCTTAATAAAGTCATTAATGAGCCTTTTGTTAAAAATTTGATTTGATAGCCTTCATTAATAATTTTATTAAAATTCTCTACATTGTTTTTGTACAGGTTTATTAGTGTTTCCCAGTCAGGAAAACCATTACCATATTGATTTAAAAACTCGAAATTCTCTTCTTTCACAGCGTTTATTAACTGAATGTTTTCTACACCGGCACTACGTAGACTTTCAATCATAATTGCATTATTTATAGCAATACTAACAAAGCTCATCTTTGTTCTCCCTTCGAATTAAAAGAATATTCTTTTTATTAAACTTTATCATAATATGCGGCACTAAACTATTAATTTGATGAGATTTACACAAAGATGATGTGGATAGGGAAATCTTTGAAACTTTACGTATGTTTACTAAAAAAGGACAATATTATTGATGAATAAATAGCTTGAAATTATTACTAAATACGTAAAAACCACAAGATTCCTGTTACATATCTGAACTGGACCCAAAAAGTTAGACACATATTTTAATTATGCTACTAGTGAGGATTGGACCCTGTATTGTACAGGGCTCAATCCTTTTAATTTTGTCTTAATTCGTTTGTGATTGTAGTAGTAGATATAATTTTCTAATTCTAAAATGAAATCTTCGATACTCTTAAATTCCTGAAGATAAAATAATTCAGACTTTAATAAACCAAAGAAGTTTTCCATAACTGCATTATCTAAACAGTTACCTTTTCGGGACATACTTTGGATAATTTTGTTTTCTTTGAGTAGATGCTGATATTTTTTCATTTGGTAATGCCATCCTTGATCTGAATGTAGGATAGGGGAGTCACCATCATTAAGGCGTTTAAAAGCTTTATCTAACATTTTTGTTACTAATGGAAATACAGGACGTTTTTCAAAATTATAAGCCACGATCTCACCGTTATATAGGTCGAGGATAGGCGAAAAGTATATCTTCTCACCAAATAAATGAAATTCCGTTACATCAGTAGCCCACTTTTCATTAGGCTTTGATGCGTTAAACTCACGATTAAGTAGATTTGGAGCTATTCTACCAACGTTTCCACGATAAGAACGGTACTTTTTAACTCTTACAAGGCTCTTTAATCTTAATTCAAGCATTAATCGACGAACTGTCTTATGGTTAATTAAAAGACCTTGATTACGCAATTCTAAAGTAATTCGACGGTACCCATATCTCCCAAGATGTTCATGGAAAATTTGTTTGATAGATTCCTTTACTTCAACATACTTATCAGGAGTTTTAATTTTATTTACCCAGTAATAATAGGTACTACGTGGAATCTCAGCTATTTTTACTAAATCAATTACCTTGTATTCGTGCCTTAATTCATAGATTACTTTCGCTTTTTGTCGTTCTGTAATTTTCTCTCCTCTTGAACTAAGGCATTCAACTTTTTTAAATATGCATTTTCCATTTTCAATCGTTCAATTTCAGCTAATAATGCCTCTTGTGATCCTTCTACAACTTGTTTTTTCTTAGTTTCTCTTTTCATAATTGGACGCCCCCGTTTTTTTGAATAAAGGGCGTCCACACCTTTCTCCTCTAAAATGGATTGCCATTTAAAGATGGTTGATGGTGCTGGGATATTAAAAGCAGCAGCTGTTTCTAAGACTGACGACCCTGTTTCGTTCATATACGTTAATACGTTCATTTTAAACTCGCCAGAGTAGTTTGTATATCTAGAATTTAATCCCTCCAATCCATGCGTATTAAAGAGAGCTACCCATTTTTGAATATGCTTATGGTAAATACTATATTTTTTTCCAATACTTCTTAGTGATCCTTTACCTTCTAAGTACTCGTTAACAACAGTTATCTTTTGATCTAATGTAAATTTAGCCATAAAAAAACTACACCTCCGATTGTTAGCCGTGTCTAACAATCGGGGTCCAGTTCAATCTTGTGGTTTTACTTTGTGTTTGGAGATTAATCCAGCTTATCTAAATTGTGTTTAAAGTGATGAAGGCAGTTGTTCCAACACCATTTTCACTTGTAATTTGTAGATTGCCACCATAGTTTTCAATTAGGTCTTTTGCTATTGATAAGCCTAAACCATTACCGCCGTTAGCTCGACTTCTCGCTTTATCAGCTCGATAAAATCGGTCAAATATATGATTGATATCTTCTTCTTTAATACCGATTCCGTTGTCTTTCACTTTGATTTCGATCTTGTTTGCAACTTGAGCAGTAGTTATATCGATAATGGTGTGTTCTTTACTGTATTTAACTGCATTATCAAACAAAATAATTAATATTTGCATTAAATGTTCTCTTGCAATATTTGCTTTATCGTCTATTTGATTAGGAGTATGGAAGTGAATTTCCAAATCTTCATGTAACAGCTGATAATTGTTTATGATTTCATTTAATACTTCATTAATATTTGTTGGAGCGTATTGTTCAATCTTTTCGCTATTTTTCTCTAGCTTTGTTAACTGTAGAAGCTCATTCGTTAAAATAATCATTCTGTTTGTTTCATTAATACATGTATTTAATGAGTTTTCTAAAACAGTTTCGTCTTTTTTCCCCCAGCGATTAACTAGTGATAAGTGACCATGAATGATTGCTAAAGGTGTTCTTAATTCATGAGAAGCATCTTCAACAAATCGCTTTTGTCTTGTAATTGAAGCCTCTAACTCATCCATCATTTTGTTAAAGAGTAGACCGAGTTCAGATAGCTCATCTTTTGTTTCTCCTACAAAAACTCGCTCTTTTAATTGATTATTTTTTATTTTAATCATTGTTTGATTTAAATTCTTAATAGGATTTAATATTTTTTTTGATAAGAAATAACCACTTAAAATACTTAAAATTAACGATATGGTTGTTCCTAGAATGAGAATCATGAAAGATTCTTTAATTAATTTCGAAAAGATTTCTACATTCATTGCAACTTCTAATACGCCATCAAAATTCTTATAATGTAATGACTTACTCTTAATTATAATTTCTTGATTGTGTAATCTATATTTTTGAATTTCCCCGAAGGCATTTTTATTAATATGAATTTTAGGCATTTTTCTAGAAACTGTAAAAATAACTTTACCATCTTTATCTAATAATCGAATCATTTCATTATTTTGTATTATTTTCTCAAAATACACTTTGTTTTCCACTAAAGAGCTAGCACTTGGTTTCTTCGTTTTATATTCTTCATCTAAATAAGCTGACGTTTCATTTAATCTTTTTTCAATTCGATGTTGCTGCTGATTCATGACTGACATTTGAATCAAAGCAGATTGTATAAGATTACATAATGTAAATATGAAAAACATAAGCACAGCTATTGTAATTGTTATTTTCCATCTAATCGAAAGCTTATTTAACAAGGTAAGATTCACCTCTACATCCTCATTACATACCCAGTACCCCTTACAGTATGAATATAGGTATTATTTTTATCATCTAGTTTTGTTCTTAGGTAGCTAATATAAACATCTACTACGTTAGTTTCAATTGTAGAGCCATAGCCCCATACAGTTTCTAATAAAATTTCTCTAGTTAATACACGATTTACATTGCTCATTAATAAATACAATAAATCGAATTCTTTTTTAGTTAAATCTATGATCGCTTCATCCTTTTTAACAACTCGAGCTGCAGAATCTAATGACAAATCTTTAAACTTTAAGCAGTGTAAATTTGTTGAACGGTCGATACGTCTAAAGATTGCTCGCATATGAGCTAAAAGTTCTTCAATAACAAATGGCTTTGAAATATAGTCATCTGCACCACTATCCAATCCTGAAATTCGATCAAAAACACTATCTCGTGCTGTTATCATAATAATTGGTGTGTCTTTATGCGCTCTAATTCGTCTACAAACTTCAATACCACTTAAATTAGGAAGCATTAAATCAAGCAAGATTAAGTCAAACTCTTGGTCGATGGCTTGGTTTAAACCGTCTCTACCATCATTTGAAATATGAACTTCATTTCCTTCATACTCTAATTCTAATCGTATAAAATTTGCTAATTCTTTCTCATCTTCTATAATTAATATTTTTTTCATATATTTTATCCCTCATTTTTTTATAATTACATCTATAAAATTATTATTTGTATTGTATAAGGATATCTGTTTAAGATGAAAATGGCTTTACGAATATTTTAAAATTAAATTAGAGTTTTATTAGAAATTTTTAATTTTTGCACTTAATAACTTTGATATTACTACCTATTGTGTACATTTTCTAATAATTCAACTTAAAAACGATTAAAATTTATTTAAGAATAAATTTAATGCTTTCAAAAAAGATAAGGTAAAAGCTTCTTACTTTCGTTTAATTTATCTAATTTTTAAAGATAATTTCTTAAGATTTCAAAAAAAAAAGGCTTTAGCATTTGCTAAAGTCATTTTCATACTAAAAATATTTTTTTATCAATTAAGTAAGTCGAATCAAGTTGATTCCCACTATAAAAATCAATTTTCCTAATCTTCTTGACTTATTTATAATTAGGAAACTGAATCGGAATATTTAGTATATGTTCTGGTTGGCCGTCTTTTGCACTTGCTACATATAATGTAAGTACCCCATTTAGACTAGTTGGCTGATTATATTTAATTACTAATTTAAAGTTCCCCCATTCTGGTGCACCTATATCAGCCATTGTGTGACCTTCTGCTAATACATTATGACCATCTTCTATTCGATAAAGAAATGTTGCTTCAAAAACACTAGCTTTCCCTTCAACAATTAACACATTTTTACCCGTTGAGTCATTTACGACTGAAGTGACTTTAAATGCATCGTTTTCAACTGGTGTAAATACTTTAACTGGTGGCTTAGTTTCATCCTTTTTTGGCGGATTATTAGTTCCTTTATCTGGTGTATTGCCCTTATCAGTACTTTTGTCGGTATCTTTTGTATTACCCTTATCAGTTGTTTTTCCCTTATCAACTTGTGATGACTGATTATCTTTTTTGCCATTACCGTAGTCACTTGATTGACAGCTTATTAAACAGAATATGCTTAAAATTATAAGTCCAATAAATAAAAGTCTTTTCATTCGTATATTCACCCCTAAATTTAATTTATAGCTGAAAATTAAATATTGTTCTGAATTAAACTATATATTTTTATCAAAAGATGAATTGCATTTTTATCGAGGAGGACTTCTAAGAATAAGAATGAATTTTTAAACAAATTAAAAGAACGTACTAGCAAGTTGTATTACAATCGGTAATGTTAGACTACTTAATATAGTTGATGTAATTACAGTTTGTGCTGCAAAACTTGCATGCGGACCTTTGAATGATAGTAATGCACTATTTCTTGAACTTGGGAAGGCACTACCTATAAAAAGGGCTTTTGCAACCACACCTTCAAAACCGAAAATTTTTATAAGTGCAAATGCAATGATCGGACCACCAATCAATCTTAAGAAGTTACTAATCGCTAAATTGTTCCAGCTAATTTCTTTCCCCGATTCAGCTAATTGAGCTCCAAGTGTAATTAACGCAAATGGGGCGAATGATTCAGTAATAGGATTTAAAATGGTAACCAATTCATGATTTAATTTCACATGAGCTATTTGAAGAATAAAGCCAAGTACCACACTATATATGATTGGTAGCTTTAGCATTTTCATAATGGCTTCTTTCATTTGAACTGAAGCCTCTGCATTATATACTCCAACAGTAAATGTCATTATATTTTGAAACAAAACAATTAAAACTCCAATACTCAATGCAAAAGGATCATTTTTAAAAACTAACGCATTTACTGGCAACCCAAGATTTCCGGAGTTATTTAATGCAATGCTATTAGCAAATGTACCTTGCATAGATTTTTCAATTCCTCTCCATCTACATATCAATGTTGAAATTAGAGACATGGCGACAAATTGAATAACCAAGTAAAATAAAACACCACCTGCAACTTTACCAGATAACGGACTATCATATATTTTCATAAATACTGCTACTGGAAGAAATAAATAAACTAAGAGGGTTGTTAAAGTACGTAAGTGAAGTTTAAAAAGACGATTAATCAAATAGCCTAATATAACATAAAAAAATAGAGGTAGCATAACTTCTATTAGTAATTTTATGACCATTCCTTTTCCTTCTTTCAGATAATCAACCGCTTTTTTTATCTACATTTCTCGGTTAAAAATTTTTTCTTTTTCTTTTTGAAATTCACTATTTGTGATCACCCCGTCATTTTTTAATTTATTTAATTTACGAAGTTTCACTTCAAAGTCCTCTTTCTCTCTAGTAATATACTTTTCAACAGTAACATCATAATTGGATATACCACGATCACTAAAAACGTTGTATCCATTAATTATGGTAATCATTATCGCAATTCCGGTCCATAACAATCCGAACAGCCCAACTTGTGGTATTACAATTGTAAAACCAAGGACAATAAAAATAATGCCAATCAATAAACCTAAAAATGACTGCCCTTTACTTGGTTTAACTCGAATCTTTCTCAAATTCTCCACCTCTTTTCATTTTAAAATTAATTTCTGAATGAAATAGAAGCTTTGACGGTTAAATTTGATAAAATATTATTTTGCTTTCGAAATACTATATTCGACAAATTATGTTTAAATACCTATTGCAAAAATAAAAAACCACCAAATTAAGTGATTTATTAATTTTTTATATTAACTTATAAAAGAGTTATTTTGAATATTTTTCTTTCCATTCACTTAAATAGAAAACTTCATTTGTTTTTATAGATTCTCCATCAAGTAGCGCTATAAATTCTAAACTATTTCCATCAGGATCTCGGAAATAAACACTTGCTGCTGGCATCCAAGTATTTACTACTGGTTCAATTGGATTTAATCCAAAAAAGTTTTCAGTTGGTAACTCATCGTGAATATCTTCAAGATGATCTGATTTAATTAACTTTAATTACAAATTTAAGGAGGTTAGTAGGTGATTTTCAAAACAAATAAGCTTACTATTCGTAAATTAAAAGAAAATGATGCTCCCCTTCTAGCAAAATGGCTTTCAAACCCTAAAGTCCTTCAATATTATGAAGGTCGAGATAATCCGTTCAACTCTGAAAAGGTTAAAAATATTTTTTTTACTAAAGGTCCTTCTATTCATATGTGTATTGTAGTTTATGAAAACATTGAGATAGGCTATATACAATTTTATAAATTAGACGATGAATCAAAATTTGAATATGGATATGAAAATACAAGTGAAATTATTTACGGGATGGATCAATTTATAGGTGAAATTGATTTTTGGAATCGTGGGATTGGAAGTTTACTTGTCTCATCAATGGTGAATTACTTAGTTAATAATCAAAACGCAAAAAAAGTAGTAGTAGATCCACAAACATGGAATGTACGCGCGATTAAATGCTATGAAAAATGTGGATTTAAAAAAATTCGATTACTTCCGAAACATGAGTTACATGAAGGTGAATATAGAGATTGCTATGTAATGGAATATCGTTAAGACTTGAAAGAAAATAAGTCCTTGAAAAAAGTCAGATATCATTTTTTAAAACTTTGTCTACTAATTAAGGGATCTCTCAAATTTCGAGAAATCCCTCATGATTTTATATAAATTTCTAGTTATTGTACAAAAATTTGTTTTAAAGGTTGTTCGGCTGGCCCTTCTAATACGTCACCATAAATTGAAAATCTTGAGCCATGGCAAGGGCAATCCCATGATTTTTCACCGTTATTCCACTCGACTTCACAACCTAAATGAGTACAAGTTGTGTCTACACAATGAACTTTACCATTTACATCTTTATAAGCTCCAACTCTTTTCCCATCTAGTGCTACAACTGAGCCTTCATCATTGTATAACTCTTCTATTTTTCTAGAAACAGGTTCTAATTTTCCTTCAATTAAATGTTTAGCAACATCTAGGTTTTGCATTAAAAAATGCTTGATACTAGGGTCTGCTTGGAATCTCGAAGGAGTGAACACATCAGCATCAACAGCTTCTTTTTCTAAAATTAAATTACTTATTAACTGGGCAGAGACCGTTCCACTTGTCATACCCCATTTACGGAAACCAGTGGCTACGTAAATGTTTTGATGTTTTGATGATAGTTTACCAATATATGGCATTTTATCTAAAGTGATTAAATCCTGGGTAGACCATCTGAATAATACATCTTCAATTCCAAAGGTCTCTTCACCAAAAAGTTTTAAATTTTCATAAAAACTCATTGTACGAGTTTCTACACCAGTTTTATGACTTTCTCCACCAATTAATACTAGTTCTTCATTATTATATTTAAATGATCTTAGAGACCTTTTCGGATTTTCCGCATTAATGTACATGCCTCCTGGATATGCTGTTTTTACTTTTGCAGCTAAGGCATATGAACGATCAGCATGTAATTTCGTAAAAAACAATTGATTTCCATCATAAAAAGGAAAATGGGATGCACTAACAACATGCTTACATTTAATTTTTCTTCCACTTTGAGTGACAACGACTGGACTGTTACCTGTTTCAACGTCAATGACTACAGTTTCTTCATAGACCTTTAATCCGTTTTCGATTGAAGCTTTTAATAAATGAATCAAGTATTTTAGTGGGTGAAACTGAGCTTGATCCCTCATTGTTATAGAATATTTTGTATCAAAAGGTAATAATGTTTTAACTGCTCCAAATGAGTCGATTCCTAATTTTTCATAGGCTTTCAATTCATTTTCTAGATTTCTTACATAATCATCTGAAGTCGTATAAATGGTTGCATCTTGGGTCTCATAATTACATTCTATTTGGTTATCATTCGTATATTTTTTAATAAAGTCCATTGCATTTTTAGTAGAATGATAAAAGATTTTTGTTTTTTCTAATCCAAAATGTTGAATTAGCTCATCATAAATTAAATCATGCTGTGCTGTTACTTTGGCAGTCGTGTGGCCAGTTGTCCCATTAATTATTTTATTCGCTTCAATTAAAGCCACCTTCATACCAGCTTGCGTTAAAAAATATGCGGTTGAAATTCCCGTAATTCCAGCACCAACGATTACAGCATCAAACTCTCCGTCATCGTTAAACGGTTCAAAAGTAGGAATATTTAGTCCACTTCTCCATATTGGCTTTGAATGCTTCGGCAAGCCATTATAATCAATCTTTTCAATCATCTTTGAATACCTCCATTTATGTTATGTGGTTATTATTACCAAATTGATGGATGTTCATTAAACTAACTTTTCAATACTACTAATTAGTAAATATTGTTAAAATGGAGATAATGATGAAATGCTCATCTAAATAGTAAAAAATTAGTTAATAAATAGTAAAGAGGGTAATTTACATGGCTTATAGAATTAAAGACACTTTAATTTCTGAAAATGATTTAAAAAATAGAGTAAAAGTACTTGCTGAGCAAATTGAACATGACTTTAATAACGAACCACTAATCCTTGTAGTTGTTTTAAAAGGATCATTTGTATTTGCAGCTGATCTAGTTCGTGAAATGAAAAGTAATATTAATGTAGACTTTATTTCTGTTTCAAGCTATAGTAATCAAACTGAATCAACTGGAAAAGTAAGACTGTTAAAAGATTTAGATGAGAATATCACAGATAAAAACGTGGTAATAATTGAAGATATCATTGATAGTGGTCTAACATTGCATTTTTTACGTGACCACCTTCAAATGCATAAGCCAAAATCGATTAAGATTTGTACTTTATTAGATAAACCTGAAAGAAGAAAAATCGATCTACCAGTTGATTATGTAGGTTTTGTCATTCCAGATGAGTTTATCGTTGGCTATGGAATTGATTACGCACAGCAATATCGAAATCTACCGTATATCGCAAATGTAGAAGAATATTAATTTTATAAAAAAACATGCCGTTTGATTTTTTATCAAACGGCTCTTTTTATTACTTGTTAACTTTTTTATTAATTAGGTCAATTAATAAATTTCGATCCTCAGGAAAACTAAGCTCTAATTCAAGAATTTCATCTGCTGATTTCCAAGCAATTTCATATATTAATTGATCAGGGTCTTGAATTTTTGCATTACCACCAATAATTCTAATTTCAAAATAATGTACTTCTACTTGAAAACCATACGAGATACCTTCTTTAATAAACAATTGCTTAATTATTTCAACTTCATATCCTGTTTCTTCTAGTACTTCTCTTATACAGCACTCTGCAATCGATTCATTTTGTTCTAACCCACCTGATGGAGTAGCCCAAAGCTTCTGTTCATTAGGCTTGCCTTGAAGTACCATTAAAACCTGCCCTTTACGATTGATACAAATACCAGTTGCCCCAATCCATTTCTGCATGATAAGCCACCTCTTTTAGTTACTTTATATAATCTAGCTATTCGATCATTTAATGTTTTATCCTGTTGAAAATGGTCCTTTTGATATTTATATAATTTCTTGGGAAAAATAACTTAAAATTAGTAAACGGGGTGAATTTATGAATCGCAAATTACTATTCATTTTCTTGGGCGTTATTTGTTTAATTTTTCCGAACTTAACTTACGCCGAAACTACTGTTAACCCATTAAAAATTGCGTTTGTTCGCGATGGATTCGTTTGGATAAAAATAAATAATAAAGAGGAAAAAATAACAAAAGCAAAAGGGGTTTATTCGAATCAGCCTGAGTGGTCTTTTGATGGGAACTATTTAATGTATCAAAAAGAAATACCCACTGGTCCTACAGCATCATATCCAACTCGCTCAGAAATATGGATTTATAATATGAAAACAAAAAAAGAACAAAGAATTATTTCTGATGGCGAGAATCCTAAATGGTCCCCTACTAAAAATATTTTTGCATTTCTTGATAGTGGTGTATTGAATGTTTCTGATTTTAATAATTTTTACAATATTGCACTTGGTGTGGATGATTATAATTGGTTTCCAGACGGTAAAGGCTTTATAGCTTCATCAGCCGCAGTACTAAATCCGGACGGTTGGACAAATCCAATTTTATATAAAATCACCTTACCAAAGGATTTAAAAAACATTACTAGCGCAACAAACACTGTAAAACAATTTTTTGTTGTTCCGAAAACATTAACAAAAGGCAATACTTCGATTCCTTCCATAAATGCGTCAACATTTCAATTTTCGCCTGATCAAAAATGGATTTCTTTTATAGTTAGCCCAACAGCTTCTTGGTCTATGGATAGCGACATGCTTTGTATCATTTCTTCAGATGGAAAGGTTTTTGAAGTTCAAGATGAGATTATTTTACATTTAGATAATCCAAAATGGGCTCAAACTAAAAATATATTAGGATATATTGCAGGTGGAGGTCGATTAGTTTTTGGATACAAAAATAAAAAGATGAATATTACTGAAATGCCAGCATTTACATCTACAAATTTAACACCACCTCATTATGCTGAATTAGGATTTACATGGTGTGACGACACATCGATTATTGTTTCAAGAGTAAAAGAAAGTGAGTGGTCAAATGATGAAAAGAAACGACCAAAACCATCATTAAACGTGATTAATCTTTCTACTCATAAACAATTTAAAATAACGAATCCACCAACTGGAAAAGGAGATTATAACCCAGTCTACTCTAAGTCTACCAACAAAATAACGTGGACCAGAAAAGGCGAATTAGATGTTCTTGGTAATGTATGGATCGCCAATTTGGATGGTAGTAAACCTAAAATTTTATTAAAAAATGTTAGTTCATATTCTATATTTGAGCGGTAAAAAGGATGAGGATGAATTTTTTCATCCTTTTTCCATTTCAAGACCATTAACGAAAAAATCATTTCGTAATACTGGTACTACTTTAAATTGGTTTAATTGGCTACAATGGGTTACATCATCTGCAAAGCCCTTCATCCTTAGCTCTCTTCCACTTCCACATTCCCAAATCAATTCTTTAATTTTATGTTTCGTGTGAAGAAACGCACCAATACAAACTTCCGCTTCTGGTGATTTTGTTCCTACTAACTCTGCTAAAATTGCTCCTGCTCCTAAATAATCTTCAATAGAAGGTCGCAGTGCATCCTCATTTTCATGTAAATCATTCCAAACCTCACCACACGGAATAACTGTTATATTAACATTTTTTTCGTTTTTAAGGCGATTAGCCAAACTTGCAACCGAAGACGCATTAAGTAAAGTACCAATCAATAACGCGGGCACCTTTGAAGCGATCCATGAACAAAACGCCCCATTTAGAGAACATAAAACAAATTTCTTATCGGCATGACGTTCATTAAATGAAACCGGCGAAAGTGTTGCCTTCCCTAAAACTGCCGCTTCATTTCTTCCTAAAATATACTCCGCTCCAATCTTTTTAGCATAAGCTTTCCCATCTAAATTTGGTGGATATGGATAAACAATTGCGTTTTGAAATACTGCTGTGACAACGGTCGATGAAAAACTAAGAACATCAACAATAATCGTAATATCCCCGCGTTCCGCTGCTTCCCTAGCTCCCCTTTTTCCCCACTCTACTCGGCATTCATAATTAGATTGATCGAACATGTTCTCATCCCTTTATTAATCTTTTAAAATCGTCAAACATAGAAAAAGCAATACTCTTTAAAAGTATTGCATCAGTGTGTAGACAAAGTATAAGATTTTCAGACTACTTGCAAATGTTTATCGAGCAGTCGAAAACTGTTAACGATATGTAACTTCTGTATACCCTAAACTATTTTTAGTTGTCTTCATCGGCTTCTTAGGATAATAGAACACTAAATTTTTATAATTCATCTTATATTTACTTGTTTTAAAGTACTTGTTCAGATACACCGTTCTCATTTTTTCACCATTTACATAGATTGCTTTTCCTTTAGGGCGATCCTTATCAAATCCATAAATTAGTTGATCGTTAAAAAAATGCATTCCCTTTCCATCTCCGGCATACAAATGCTCTGCACCTGAAATTGAAGCAAAATTCATATATAAAAACGATGATGTTTTAAATACATATATACTATGCGGTATATCAGTCATACAAAGAATGTATGGACTATTCGGAATCTTAACCAATTTGTAGTCCGCTTTTTTTAATTCTGGTAAATCCTTATGAATAGCGAAACTAACTGCTTTTTCCTTTGAATTAAAATTTATTGATATATAAGTAGATATGCTCACTAATGCTACAAAAATTAGCACATATGTAATAACCTTTTTACTCATGATATAACTTCCTTATTAGACATTTATTTTATTCAGGAAAAGAGCATACACCTAAACGATTTCCTTCTAAGTCTTTAAATTCAAACCATTTAAACGTTCCATCTTCATTCAATTGCTCTAATTCTACATCATGTTCTTTTAAGTGATTATAAGCTTGTTCGATATTTGGAGTATAAAAATTAAAACTCATATGCATATTTGGATTTTCTACTTGATTTGTTTTTCTCACTAACGTTAATGGTGTTTCCCCAATATTTAATGCCGCATATCCATTTATCTGATCGTTCCATCTAACCGTAAAACCCAACACCGAGCAATACCAATCTACTGCTTTCTCAAAATCAGTAACTTGCAGAAAAACTGTATCAATTCTTTTAAAATGCTCTGACATAGCTAAGTCCTCCTTTTTTACTACTTACTATTTATTCAACACTTGTAAACTATTTCCTTTTATATTTCATGTTAAAAATAAAGGGATTTCACTATAATTAGTCAATTATTTTTAAAGATTCAAACTAAACTATGGAGGGGAAATATTTGATAAAGATTGTGAAAGTAAAAAAAGAGAGGAATCAAAAAATTACACAATTTAATGCAATTTTATATTTATGAAATCGGTGAAAACGGTTCTTATCACAAATTTAATTTGGAAAAATGCTGGCAGGATCTAGAATATACTTGCTCATAAATAGTTCATGAGTTACTAAATAAGCTAAAGTTAGTAAGCAGTCTGAAAGCCACCATTTATAGGTGGCTTTGTTTTGTATCATAGATTTAATTTGCTTTGAAATTATAAAGTGGTTTAATGACTTTAATAACTTCGATTGCATCCTTAGTATTTTCAATGATTTCTTTCATTTCCTTATAAGCCATTGGACTTTCGTCAAGTGTGCTCTCTAATACTGATGTACTCCAAACATCCTTCATTGTTTCCTTAAATTCATCAAGTGAAAGAGTTGCTTTTGCTTTTGAACGACTGAGAATTCGACCTGCACCATGAGGGGCCGAATAATTCCAATCCGGGTTACCTTTTCCGATTGCAATCAAACTACCATCTCGCATGTTGATCGGAATTAATACTTTCTCACCTTTTTGAGCAGAAATTGCACCTTTACGAAGAATCATATTTTCGATATCAATATAATTATGAACAGTTGTAAATTGTTCAACAACTGTTAAATCCATATTTTTTACGATTTCATCAATCATTGCCTTCCGGTTCCATAAAGCATATTCTTGGGCAATTGCCATATCATGCATATATCGATCAAACCAAACTCCTTCTAAATAAGCTAAATCCTTTGGAATATATTGCGATGGAAGGCTTTTTAGGGCAGCCTCAATTTCTTTTTCGCGGCCTTCATCCCTTAATTGTTGTATGACTTTGGAACGATTTTCTGACTGGCTCTTTAACAATTCATACGCCTTTTTCTGATAAAATTCCGCTACAACTTTTCCTAAATTTCGGCTTCCAGAGTGAATGACAAAATAAATATTCCCTTCTTCGTCAGCATTACATTCTATGAAATGATTTCCACCACCAAGTGAACCTAAGCTAAGTTTTGTTCTTATTTCATTTAATTCTTTAAAGCAGTACAGCTTTGAAAAATCAATTTTCTTCACAAATTCATGCTTATTATTTCGAATTGAAAACCCTGATGGAACATGTTTACGAATAACAGCATCTAGTTTTTGAAAATCGATTTTTTTTTTTGAAACTCTTATTGTTTCCATTCCGCAACCTATATCGTACTTTAAGCTCTAATTTCTTAGAGAGTGGACTATACCTTCTCTACAATCATCGGAGTATGCAGCTCCTTATGTAGGCTCACCGTGTTAATTATTCCATCCGACATTAGGAAGCAGAATAATTCTGCACAATCGTCTGCTAACAACGTGCAAGTCTCTGAACCATTTGACTATGTCACCATAGCCTCTGGCTGCTGATTGCCCTCGACTATAATTTACGTTAGGGTTTCCAGCAATTGAGCGAGTTTTTTAACGTTGGAGCCGTTTTAGTTAACCCCAACAAGATTTGGAACGATTTTATCTTGAATCGTCATTGTCGTTCCAATTGTACATCCCTTACCTGCATGAGTATCAGGCATAATTCTAATTTTAGAACTTTTCACGAACTCTTGATTACATAGTTCAATAATTTGTCCAATTGCTCCTTGTTCCACATTATCTGTAAATATTTTAGCTTCATTAAATGAGCCTTTAACTGTAAGCATCATGTTCTCCTTCAATTAGTTTTTTTTAAGGTCTAACTTTATAAAACTATTTCAAAGCATTTGATAATAGTTCTAGATTTTCATTAATTTTATTAGCTACAATTATTTGTAGATCACTTTAGATTTTTTCTAAATTTAATGAATACGAAAGAAATTCTTCTTTTTCAACTTTATAGCCATTTTTTTCATACAAAGCTTGTGCCGATTTATTATCAATAGCTGTTTGTAAATCTAATGCTTTTGCTTTCGATTCAATTGCAAACTTCTTTGCTGCATTTAACAACAATTGAGCTACTCCTTTTTGCCTTGCCGTTTCAGTTACATATAAGTCATTTAAAATCCATAACTTTTTCATGGATACTGAAGAAAATGAAGGATATAACTGAGTAAATCCCATATATTGATCTTCTGCTTTCACAAGAAAAATAACAGAATCTTTGTTATTGATTCGTTCCGTTATAAAATCAATCGCTCCGTTTAAATTGCTTTCTTGTTTATAAAACATTCTGTACTGATCAAATAAATTTGCTACTTCTCTAATATGCTCTGATTTTGCACGAACGACTTCCATCATGTCACCTCTTCTAACTATTAATTAATCTATTAGTTAGTTCGGTACATTTCATTGATTTCCTCTAATCGCTACAAAGAATACAAAACCTATGAAAAATAGTAATTTTTAATGGTAAAGTTAATAATATAAAAATGATCTATCAAATTTCCAAAATTTAGGTTTTCATATGAATTAACTTATAATAAGATTGAAGATGAAAAACTAATTTCATTTTTTATATTATGTGAAAAAATTAACATTCTTACTTGGGGTGATTAATAATGAATCAAAAAGCGCTCATTATTATTGATTATACGAATGACTTTGCAGCAGATGCTGGTTCATTAACTTGTGGCAAACCTGCACAAGTTATTGAGCAAAGTATTCTTCAACTAACTAAAAGTTTCATTGAAAATCAAGAATATGTTGTTTTTGCAGTAGATGTCCATGATGAGCATGATCCGTTTCATCCTGAAACAAAATTATTTCCACCTCATAATATTAGACATACAAAAGGTAGAGATTTATATGGTGGATTAATGGATTTATACAATTCAACAAAAGGCAATTCAACTATTCAATGGCTCGATAAAACTCGTTACTCCGCTTTTGCAGGAACAGACCTTGAAATAAAACTAAATGAAAGAGACATTAACGAACTTCATTTAATAGGAGTTTGCACAGATATTTGTGTATTACATACCGCGGTCGATGCTTATAATAAGGGTTATAAAATAGTCGTTCACGAGCAAGCTGTTGCAAGCTTTAATGCAGCTGGGCATGAATGGGCATTAAGTCATTTCAAAAATACTTTAGGGGCGGAAATAAGATGAATTACAACTTTCAAGATGATAGCCTTGCACTTCATACAGACCTTTATCAAATTAATATGGCGGAAACTTATTGGGGAGACGATATTCACAATAAAAACGCTATTTTTGAACTTTATTTTCGTAAACTCCCATTTGGAAATGGATATGCAATCTTTGCGGGTTTAGAAAAAATAATCAGTTATCTACAGAACTTTAAATTTAGTAGTTCAGATCTTGACTATTTAAAAGAAGAACTCGGTTATAAAGATGAATTCATTCAATTTCTGTCTAATGTAAAATTCACAGGTTCAGTTAGAGCAATTCAAGAAGGTGAATTAGTATTTGGCAATGAGCCAATCATAAGAATTGAGGCACCACTACTAGAGGCACAATTAATTGAAACTGCCTTATTAAACATTGTCAATTATCAAACATTAATTGCTACGAAAGCATCAAGAATAAAACATATCGTTGGTAAAGATACATTAATGGAATTTGGAACAAGACGAGCTCAAGAATTTGATGCTGCTATCTGGGGAGCAAGAGCCGCTTTTATTGGTGGATTCCATGCGACTAGTAATGTTCGTGCAGGTAAATTATTTAATATTCCTGTTTCAGGTACACATGCTCATGCGCTCGTGCAAGCATATCGAGATGAATACATAGCTTTCAAAAAATATGCAGATCGTCATTACAATTGTACATTCCTAGTTGATACATACGATACACTAAAAAGTGGTGTGCCTAATGCGATTAAAGTCGCAAAAGAACTAGGTGACAAAATTAACTTTGCAGCTATCCGACTAGATAGTGGTGACTTAGCCTATTTATCGAAAGAAGCTAGAAAAATGCTCGATGAAGCAGGTTTCGTAAATACAAAAATTGTTGCTTCGAATGATTTAGATGAATATACAATTTTAAATTTAAAATCGCAAGGAGCTAAAATTGATTCTTGGGGAATCGGAACAAAGCTTATTACAGCATATGATCAACCGGCTCTTGGAGCTGTTTATAAATTAGTCAGTATTGAAGATGAAGATGGGAAAATGATTGATACAATAAAAATTTCTCAAAACCCTGAAAAAGTAACAACTCCTGGACTTAAGAAATTGTATCGAATTATTAATACAATTAACCATCACGCTGAGGCTGATTATATTGCCCTTGAAGATGAAAATCCAGGGTCTGAGGAAAAAATAAAGTTATTCCATCCGGTCCATCCATATATCAGTAAGTTTGTAACTAATTTTGAAGCTAGAGAACTTCATCACCAAATCTTTACTAAAGGTGAATTAGTCTACAAAGTGCCTACAATTAAAGACATTCAAGATTTTGCTGAAAACAACTTAAGTTTACTTTGGGAAGAATACAAGCGTGCATTAAACCCTGAAGAATATCCTGTAGACTTAAGTCAAAAATGTTGGGATAACAAAATGGAAAAAATAGCAGAAGCTAGAAAGAAAACAGAGGAAATGAAAAATGGCTAAAATTGGGATTTATGGCAGTTCGTTTGATCCGATTACAAACGTTCATTTATGGACTGCAAGTACGATTGCTCATCGTTGTCAATTAGACAAAGTTATCTTTTTACCATGCTCTTCAAAAAGAAGAGATAAACAATTACATAATACTGATGAACATCGTTGGAATATGTTAAAATTGGCTATTCAAAACAATTCAAAGTTTATTGCAGACGATTATGAAATGAGCAAAGAGGCATGGGAAGTATTCACTTACTATACAATGAACCATTTTAAAGCGAAATATAGTGAAGATGAAGTTTATTTCATAATGGGAGCTGATCTCCTAGAAGATATTGCAGAAGGAAAATGGAAATACGGGGATCAATTAGTTTCCGAAAATAAATTCATTGTCATGGCCCGTGATGGAATTGATATGCTAAAGACCATCTCTCGTTCTCCTTTATTAAGAAATAATGATAATGGTTCAAGATTTCATCTAATTGATAAAGGACTAGCGATGGAAATTAGTTCAACATATATCCGTGAAGAGTTTGCTAAAGGCGGCGAACCAAGATATTTATTACCTGAGGATTGCTACGCTTATATTAAAAAATACAATCTGTATCAAAAGGAGAATGAAGATTGAACAGTTTACAAAAAGAAATCGTCGAAGAAATGAAAGTAAAGCCAGTTATCGATCCTAAAGAGGAAGTAAGAATAAGTGTTGACTTCCTAAAAAGCTATCTTAAAAAACATCCATTTTTAAATGGTTTTGTATTAGGTATTTCAGGTGGTCAAGATTCAACTTTAACTGGTAAACTTGCACAAATGGCAATAGATGAATTAAATAGTGAGCAATCAGAAAAAAGTTATCTGTTTATCGCCATTCGATTACCATATGGCGTACAAATGGACGAAGAGGATTGCCAGGAAGCGTTAAAGTTTATCCAACCGTCTAAGACTTACACAGTGAATATTAAAGCTGCTGTAGATGCTAGTGTTAATACATTAAAAGATATTGGCATTGACCTTACTGATTTTGCAAAAGGAAATGAAAAAGCACGTGAAAGAATGAAAGCTCAATATAGCATTGCTGCTATGAATGGGTGTGTTGTCTTAGGCACTGACCATTCCGCTGAGGCTGTTACTGGCTTTTACACTAAATATGGCGATGGTGGATCAGACCTTTGTCCGATTTTCCGTCTAAATAAGCGTCAAGGAAAGATGCTACTAAAAGAATTAAATTGCCCACCTAAGCTTTATGAAAAAGTTCCGACAGCTGACCTTGAAGAAGATCGCCCACAATTAGCTGATGAAGTCGCTCTTGGAGTTACATATGATGACATCGATGATTATTTAGAAGGTAAAGAAATTAATAGTGAATCTCAAGCAAAAATCGAATCATGGTTTAATAAATCTAGACATAAGCGACAAATGCCTTACACTGTTTTTGATAAATTTTAATTCATGAAAGCTACCTATTTTGGTAGCTTTTTCACTTTTGTGCTCAATTAGTGGATATGAAAGTTAAAATTGGACAACGTAATAATACAGTCATTAAGAAAGGAATGTTCATATTATGTGGATTTTATTTTTTATTCTTTTAATCTTATGGGTATTAGGTTATTTTACTTTCCATATCGCAGGCGGACTAATTCATATTCTATTAATTATCGCAATTATTGTATTTATCGTTAATCTATTTAAACGTAAAAAGTAGCAAACTTTTAGAGACTTTTTCTAGAAACTGAGAGCTTGATTTTTCAAGCTCTTTTTTCTTATGCATTTCTATTCCTAATCCTGCAATTAAACTCTTCTATATTCCTCTATTTTTGAATAAACTTCTATGAATGTCATAAATAAAAGAGGAGCGAAATTATGCCAGTTAGTATGGAGCCTCCTATATCTGTGGAACAAATGCTTCAAACAATTCGTACAGGACTTCCAAAAACACTTGAACCTAAAAAGATAATAATTGTTGGTGCTGGGATATCAGGTTTAGTAGCTGCTTCACTTTTAAAAGGAGCAGGACATGAAGTGACAATTCTAGAAGGAAATAATCGAATTGGTGGGCGTATTTTTACGAATCGTAATTTTTATGCAGGACAGTATATGGAAAATGGTGCTATGAGAATACCATCTATTCACTTGCTTGTATTAGAATATATTAAAAAATTTAACCTTCCTTTAGAAGAATTCATTAATAGCACCCCAAACGATATAATATTCGTAAACAATGTAAGAACCATTCAAAAGCTTTATGAAAAAAATCCAGACATTCTTAACTTCCCTACTTCACCAACTGAAAAAGGCAAAACAGCTGAATATTTGGCCCAATACGCCATGCAACCTGTAACTGACTTCATTAAAATGAATCCAAAAAAGAATTGGGAAATCGTTATTAAATTACTTGATCGTTATTCGATGGAATATTATTTGAAATATAATCCTTATGGCAGAACATTATCAGTTGGAGCCATTGATATGATTAAGGTTATGCTTGGGATGGAAGGCTTTCCTGAGCTTTCATTTACTGCCTTACTTCGAGAAGTAATGATTCTATTTACTCCTGGACTAAAGTTTTATGAAATAAAAGGTGGAAATGATCACTTACCATATTCATTCTTACCTGAATTACAAGAAAATATTATTTACCATCAAAAAATGAAAAAAATTGAACAACATGACTCTTCTGTAACAATTCATACTGAGGATACACAAACCTCGCAGCCATATACAATAAGTGGAGATTTAGCCATTATTACCATACCTTTTTCACTACTAAACTTCGTTGAAATCATTCCACGTGATTTATTTTCTTATAACAAATATAAAGCAATTCGACAATTACATTATGTTCCTTCGACTAAAATTGGTTTACAATTTAAAACTAGATTTTGGGAGAAAGCGGGTTTTATTGGAGGAAAAATGATTTCTGATCTACCTGTTCGTTATTCCTATTTCCCAAGCCAATCCGTTGGTTCAGAAGGCCCAGGTGTCATATTAGCAAGCTATACATGGGAAGATAACGCATCAATTTGGGATAGCTTAACTGAAAAAGAACAAATCGAGAATGCGCTAGAAGATTTATCAAAAATTTACGGTAAAGAAATATATAATGAGTTTATAACTGGTAATACATTTAGTTGGTCAGAAAATCCTTTTTCTGGTGGAGCTTTTGCTATTTTCAAACCTGACCAGCAAACAGAGATTTCCCCATATATTTCAACTCCAGAAGGCTTGATTCATTTTGCTGGTGATCACACCTCTACAGCCCCAGGTTGGATTCAAGGTGCAATCGAATCTGGAATAAGAGTAGCTTATGAGATTAATGATTTACCTAAATCAACAGCAAATGAGAATTTTGAAACACATAATCAAGGTTAAGAAATAGAGTTTTGGATTTCGAACCCTAGATATGCCACGAAATTCAAGAAAAACATTAAACCCACAAGAAAGAACTTGTGGGTTTTCATTTTGATTTTATCCAATTTTTAAATAACCTACTGAAGGAACAAAAGAGTATCCTTGATTAATAACCATATCTGTAATTTCTGTCGTTTCAGTATCTCTGACTTGATGAAATAATTTATATTTTATTGATTTTACTTTCTTTCCTCTTAATACATTATTTAAATAAATTAACTCAATTTCTAAAAAAGGTATCCTGTACTTTAAATTATTCGTGATTCTATTTGTGATTAGTTCATTAAACTCAATATCGGCATTATTAACTGAATTTTTTTTCATATCATCTACCAATTTAGTCTGTTTATCAGTAAATTCACTAATAATATATTCGATTTCCACTTTTGAAAGGGAACGAGTTTCTTTTAATGGCAATGTAACTTGATTTGTTTTTTCTTTACTAAATAGTCGTTTAAAAAATTTAATCATAGTCCCGTCCTCTTCAATTTTTCTTATTTATATTTTGTCATGATTAAACAATATTGTAAAATTAATTTTTTAGGCACTAATACTATTCTATTATTAAACCGAAATTCCTTTGTAGAACTGCCTCTCTTTTTAATTTTTTAATACAAAATTTAATAATTCCAAGAGTCAGTGATTGAATTCGAAAATAAAAAACTTAATCAGATAAAAAACACCTAGAAATAGGTGTTTTTACTCCGTTTCACATGCATAATTATCATGATCACGATCCATTTGCGATTGGTAGGCTTTATTCCCTTTTGGTACTCCATTTGGATAGGCTTTTCTTAAGTCTGGGCAGTTTTTAAACTACTGTTTATTATTATCGACTTTGCTTTGTATTACATATTTAGGAATATAATGATCTCCATAAATAAAACGTTACGTAAGCTTCCCAGCCCTTCCATTTTGTAGCCATTTTTTTAATTTCTTCAATTGAAGGTTTTTTCTCTAATAATAGTTGATTTTTTAATGCATTATGTATTCCTACATCGGCAATTGGAAACGCGGATTTCTCTTGTAAACATTTCATCAAAACGTAATCAGCCGTCCAGTTCCCAACTCCTCGAATTTCTAATAGCTTATTTAACTTTTTCTCGTATGAATCTAAACGATTTAGAGATTCTTTTGAAATAAGTCCATCTGTCATTAATTTTGCGATTCCAATTACGTATTCAGCTTTTCGTTTAGTAAATTTCAAACTAGTTAATTCGGAAACTTCGAGTTTTGATATTACATCTGGAGTTGGAAATAGCCAAAATATTTCATCCTTCCACCTAAAGCTTTCCCCATATTTTTCAACAAAGCTTCTTTTTAAAGAAAACGCAAAAGTAAGATTGATTTGTTGACCCATAATTGCCCATGTAAATGCTTCAAATAAATCAGGTATTCCAATTACGCGAAGTCCAAAATGCTGCTCAATTAGCAATTGTAGCATTTGATTATCTTTACCTAATTGATAGAACTCGGTTAGGTTTCTGCCTAAATCAAATAAATTCCATATAAATGCTGCTGCAGCTATTTTTATTTCTTCACTTGGATTTTGGTCTGGAAAATCAATTAATAATTCGTTAGGATCCCTGCTTACTTTTAGTAAAATTAATCTATTTTCTATTTTAATAAGTTTTAAAAAATATTCCTCTTTAACTTGATGAAGTACCTCATTTTTAGATCGTGCTAGAAATACTAAGCATTCATTAAAACTAAAATCTTTTGGTGTTAAGATGGATACCGAATTCTTATTTTTATCTAATACAAGTGATGCATTGAATTCTTTATACATATTAATCACCTCTTTCCTCAATTCATAAATTAACAGTTTCCTTATCTTGCTGTACGAACTTTCCCCGCTGTGATAGATAGCTATGTAAGATCATACCGATCATGATAATAATCATGCCAATCCAAGAGATAATTGATGGAGATGCCGATGATAAGAAAATCATTTCACCAATTACTGTGAATAATACTTCCATGGATTGGGTTGCTTCTACTGCTCCTAATTTTTGCATATTTCCCCTTACTAAATCAGTAGCTTGAAAAAATAATACAGTAGCAATTACACCCGATGAGATCGCTACAATTAATGATTGTGATACTTGGTTTTGACTTGGTAGTCCTTCAGTATATAAACCATAGATTGATAGAATAAACCAAAACGGTAAACTGGCTAAGGTCATTCCTAAAACGCGTTGATATACATCCAGCTTTCCATCACATAACTCCATCATTTTTCGATTGCCAAGTGGGTATGCAAAGGAGGCAATAATAACTGGTAAAATACCTGTTAAAACTGTTGAAATAGCAATTTTTGTAGCTAACTCAATCTGCATTAATAAAATACCAAATATAATTAATAAAGACATGCCTAATCCTTTAAAAGGAATTTTCCCACGAACCTTTTGGATTGATGTTTGAATTGAAATGAAGAAAAATGGTGCTAAAAGTGACCCAGATATAATTGTTATCTGCCATGAACTTGCTATTAGCCATCCTGGAGAATAAACTGCTGCTAGGCAAATTGGTGCATAAAATAAACCGAATCCAATTGTTGACCAGATAATCCAACTTTTTAATTTGCCTTTCATTTCTTTCAATAGATTATACAAATTTCTTCTAGAGATTACGATGATCAGTAAAAAAGGTACCATAAAAAAGTATCTTAACGATGCGCTCCAAATCCAACTTCCACCAGATAATTCCATCGAGCGATTTAAAATAAATGTGATGGAAAAGAAAAATGCCGCTAATATTCCTAATAATATCGGGCGCATAATACCACCTCTATAACAATTTCAATTATCTTTTACGATAAAATGATTTTCGGTTGAAACTTCCTTTAATTTTTTCCGCAAAAATTCAGGGTATAATTCAATTTCTTCAAGATTATCTATACTCACCCATTTAATAATTAATCGATTACCCTCCTTACCTTAAAATGATTCATTCATTGAATTCTCTGCCTTTATTTTAAAGTAAAAACCAACTTCGTGAATATCATTTCCTTTATAAGAAAAGAAATTTTCTACCGTCCACATCATTTGATCAATTTCAATTTCTTTTCCTAATTCTTCATTGAACTCCCTTTTTAAACTAAATGTGACTCTTCATTTAATGTTATTCTATCACCCGGTAAGGACCAAATTGTATCACTTGCTAGTCTATGAATTAAGACATGCCATTTTAAATCTAAATACCTGCTACCCTTATATTAAATACTTTGTTCTCTGACTTTAATACAACATCCATTATTAAGACCTGACCTTCCATGTTATTTTGCGGCTTTTTCAACTAAATGAACCCCTCCAACCCACCAGTCTATTCCATTTAAATTCATTCGATTTGCTTTTACCGTTAGTACGTCTAATCCCCATTTAGTTAATGCAATTTTTGCTTTTGGGTTATGTTGCTTATAACTTGGTAATTCACTGTCACTACTTATTAAAGGGTAATCACCTTTCATTAATTCATTTAAAATTGCTGCGAAATATAAATCGCTTAATCCATCATTAGTTCTTTGTCTAACAAGTTTATTAAATAGTTCTGCAAAGGAGTTAATACCTTCATTGATCATTGATAATGCTAAAAATTCAACTTCATTTAACCCATTCTGCTGAGAAGGAAAATATGTCATATGACTTAATAAAGCCTGTTTTAGAAACGGAAGCGCATGACATTTTTGAATAAAATCTTCAAGTTCATCTAGATTATTTGAACAATAAGCTTTCCATCCAGCACATGCTTCTTCTATTTCTTCGTCTGTAACTTCTTGTTTAGTTGGAAGTAATCCAATTAATTGTTCTGAAGATAATTGACCTAATCCGTGAAATGGTACAATTCCTTCATAATCATTTATGCTAACCATCGAAATTTTTTGAAATCCAAGTGCCGATAATTCAGATATTAAATAAAGTATTGCCACCTGATCGTATCGATCATGTTCGAACCATAGGACAACTTCCTCAGAACGAGATAGTTCATTTAATAATTGATATTGGCTTCGGCAATTTTCAACAAAAAAACTCGAAGGAATTTGTAGCTTTTGTTCAAAAAATTCTGCTCTTCTTTTATATGTTTCTTCTAAAGTCCAATCTCGACTCAGTGGCCCAAAATCGTACATTTCTCGCCATACAACAATATTGTCATTTAAAGACTTTATTTTTTCTCCAACTACATCACCATTTACAATATGATTCATCTTTCCATCTACTTTCTCCATTTGCTTAATTAAAAAGAAAATACAGTTCTTAATTCTACTTATGATCGTAGATTCCTTTTTTATCAAAATAAAAACCACCTATATAAATAGGTGGCGAGACATTTTTTATAAAATAGGGTTCTAGTTAATCTCTTTTTTGTTTTTTTCTACTAGAAGACTTCTCAACACCAGTTTCAGATGTTGTAGTCCCTTGACCTTGTACATTTGGTGATCCTAAACCAACTCTAGATGGATCTTTTTTAGTTTTTCCCATTTTAAACACCTCCATCTTTACTTTTTCTAAACCTAAACTTCTTTATTCAAAGAATATTTTTCCTGTAAATTGCAAATCTTATATTTCTGAGGAGGTGTTTTTTATGGCTAGAATCGGAGTAGAACAATCTTTAACAAATGTTCAAGAAGCATTACGTTCAGCGGGACACGATGTTGTTGAATTAAAACAAGAATCAGATGCAAATGGTTGCGATTGCTGCGTAGTAACAGGACTTGATTCAAATGTAATGGGAATGCAAAATGTAGCTACACAAGGATCAGTAATCGAGGCAAGTGGCTTAACAGCTGATGAAGTTTGTCAACAAGTTGAAAGTAGATTACAATAACAAATTACAAACTAAAGTTATATTAAACATTCTACAGAAAACTCGCCGATTGGCGAACTTTAAAGCGAAGACAGAGACTCAGTTGCATTTCTCCAATTCCTAAATATGCGACTATTTCAAATCCCCTTCGCCGCTAGAATATTTATACTTACTAATGTGAAAAAAAAGGTAAGCAAAATTCAATAAAATTTGCTTACCCTTTTTTCAAATTTTAAATTTAATCCACCGTATAGCAAAGCTCCCATTACAATAAAAACCGGATGTAGCTTTACTTTCTCCATTAATATGTAACTAATTACTCCTAAAAACAAAAACTGTCTAATACCAATTTGAGAATATGAATCATGAAATGAATTATAAGCCATAACGCCAAGTAAAACTGCGATTGTTGGATTGACGTATAGTGTCATTCGTTTAACTTGAATCGAATGACGATATTTATACAAAATTCTCATTAGAGTCAACATGAGAATTAGGGACGGTGCAACTGTAGCGAATACAGCCAAAATTGAACCTAGTATACCACCTTCATGGAATCCGATATACCCTGCCATTTTCGTAGCAATTTTTTAAAATTTATTTTAAACTTTATAAAATTAAATAATTGCTTAAAAAAAGCACATTCTTTATCTAGTCTTAAATGTTATTATATTCAATTTCCATTGTGTTTAACCAAGTTAAAGGAGTGCACAATTTTAAAAACCTTACCGCAATTCGATAAGGTTTTTAAATTGCCTTTTAAATTTCCTCACTTGAATTAAATCTACATAAAAAAAGAGATAAGGAATGTATCAATCCTCTAATTAATGTAAAAGATAAAATTAAGGGAGGTGTTTTTTAATGGCAAAAGATGTACTTTGTGAAGTTGATAACTGTAAATATTGGGCTTCTGGAAACAAATGTAGTGCGGATTCCATTTATGTTGTGAGCCATAAAGGGAAACAAGCTAAAAACAATGCTGAAACTGATTGTAAAACATTTGAAGCTGGAATGTAATATCTTAAGGGTAACCTAATTGGTTGCCCTTATTTATTTATAGTATTGATAATAACTATCATTTTCATTCAAATTTATTCCAATTATTTTATATTATTTACATCTCAATCTTGGATCTGTTTCAATTAAATCATAATTTATTGGCTACATTTCAAAAAAATTATCCCTTTCAACTTTACACACTCTTAAAGCGAAGGATTCATACCAGTCTTTTTTCCCACGTTCTTGAGCAACTTTATGAGCTGCGTGTTCTTTCCATGTCTTAATAGCATCCAATGACTCCCAATACGAAACCGTTATCCCCATTTCATGATCACGAGCGCTTTCAACTCCTAGGAATCCTTGTTGAGTCGATGCAAGTTCAACCATTTTTTCAGACATCTTACTATACCCATTATCTCCATCCGTTCTTTTAGAACAAAATATTACAGCAAAATATGGAGGATTTGGCGTTTTAGCAAATGAACTCATTTTTATCCCTCCTTCTTCTATTAATCATATTTGATGAAAGAATTAAATAACATAGACAAATTCAAAAAATACAAATAAAAGGGCGATACTCAAAGTATCGCTTTCAGATTGTTGAAATATAAAATGGTCAATAGGGAAAACGGACATTAATATTGTAGACTTTTTTGATGAATAAGTTGATTGGAACGAAAGGGATGCTCGACTCCTATTGGATTAGCGGGAAGGCTGAGACTTTTAACAGCACGAAAGCGATACTCAATGTATCGCTTTCAATATTACTCAAAAATATAAGGATTACCGCTTAAGTTGCTTCTCATTTCTTCTGTTACTTGAATATCCTCTTGTTGAGAGTTTTGTTCTAATGCTTCATTCATTCCACTACCATCATAATGTGCTGGTTTATTTTCCATTAAAATCACCTTCTAATTAATATTAGTTTTATGCCGTAAAACTTCATTATTAGAATATCCAATTCTGAAAAATAAATTATAAAAACGATGCAATAAAAACGCATCGTTTTATATTTTTAGATTAATTTAGTCTCATTCACTTTATTTGTTAAAACAAAAGAATAAATCGCAGAAAGTAAAGCAAAAATAACAATAATTCCTCCTACTAAAGCATTCATTGTTACTGCATATTGAGTAACTATGATCCCACCTAAGCTTGAACCTAAAGCAATTCCTGTATGTGAAAAAGAGTTATTTAATCCAACTTGAATATCAGCCGAATCTTTTGCCACCCTCGCTAGACTATCTTGAACTGCTGGACTAATTGACCAAGATACAGTTCCCCAAAGAACCACTATAATAAATAAACTAATAATTGAACTAGGAGCGAATGTTAGAGTTAAAATAGAAATAGCTAATAAACCTAAATTGAATACTAATGTTTTACTTCCACCAAATTTATCAGTAGACCAACCACCTAACCATCCACCTAAAATCCCTGCCATACCAAATACTAATAAAACAATACTGATCATATTAGTGGATAATCCCATCGTTTTCATTAAGTATGGTGTAAAGTAAGTATAAATTGTAAAATGTCCTGTTAATTGTAAAAAAGATATTAGTTGAATCGATAAAATACGTTTATTTTTAAGTGTTGCTACTTGCTTAATCAATGGAATTGTAGGCTGACCTTTAACTTTCGGTAAGAATTTATAAATCCCCAGCATAGCCAATAAGCTTAATAAACCGACTAAAACAAATGTCATTCTCCAACCGAAGTTTTCACCGATCACTGTACCCAATGGGACACCAAAAACTAGTGATGAGCTGATCCCCATAAAAATAACTCCAATTGCTCTACCTCTAATTTCAGGCAAAACGATGTTTGTTGCAGTCGTTATAGAAACAACAATTACAACCGAGCAACTTGCTGCAAGTATAATACGTGCGATTAATAATACAGCGAAATTCGGGCTAATAATGGAAAGAATATTTCCAAAGAAAAATACAGCTAATGCGATCAATAGTAATTTTTTACGTTCTATTTTTGAAGTGATCGCTATAAAAATAGGAGCCCCAAAAGCAAATACTACTGAAAAAATTGAAACTAGTTGACCAACCGCACCAACTGAAACATGTAAATCCCCTGCAATCATTGACAGTAAACCAGTAATAATAAACTCAACGGTTCCTGCGACAAATGTTGCAATAGCTAAAATATATATACTTTTATGCATTGCTTAACTCCTCAAGTATGATGCTATTTTCATTCATAATAATTTTTTGTCACATTAGTTTATTATATAGATATAACTAAAAATGTCTATGCAAAAAAAAACGAACCTACTTTAGGTTCGTTTTCAGAGTGTTGAAATATAAAGACGTCAATAGGGAAAACGGACTTTAAATGAACATTTAATAATGATAAAATTAGCATTTTTTGAATGATTTTTTAATGTTTTTAAATGTTAATATGTTTGAGCAATTTCATTATTTCAATAACAATAGAAATGATTTTTTTAGACGTTAAAAATATTATAAGCTTTTTTTAGAAAACAAATTCGATTGTTTAGTTTAATAAATGTTCAATATTAATTGATCTACAATCTGATTAAACTTATATTACTCTAAGGAAAGGCTATTTGATTAGGGTTTATCGCAGACATTTTTAGATGAATAAGTTGATTGGAATGGAGGGATGCTCGACTCCTATGGGATAAGCGGGAAGGCTGAGACCCCACAGGCTTGCCGAGGCCACTGAAAAAGTAAATTTTGATCAAATTTTGCTTTTTACGAAAAATCAATTCCCATAAAAACCTCGATTTTTATAGATAAAGTGGGGATGGAAATTTTAGGGAATTGAACTTTTTCAAAAATCATAGAGTTATTCAGCGGCCTAGGCTTGCCGAGGAGGCTCAGGTCTCGCCCCATGGAAAGCGAGCATCCTGTAATGGAAATCAACATCACTCTACTCCTTTCACGAAAATTTGATAATTAATTGACAATGTATTTTTTCAACAGCATGAAAACGAACCTACTTTAGGTTCGTTTTGACATTACTCTTCTTTACTGTCTTTATTTGAATTAACTAGTTTTATACTTTGCTCTTCTTTATTTTCAACTAGATGTTGTAAGATGGATAATTTATTTGCCCAAAATTGCTCGTAATATGATAACCATTGTTTAATCTCTAAAAATGCTTCTGGCTGTAGTCTGTATCTTCTTTCTCTGCCAACTTTCCTTCCACTAATTAATTCAGCTTCTGAAAGGATATGGAGATGTTTTGCAATTGCTGTTCTGCTCATTGGAAAATTACTTGATATCTCTGAAATGGGCAATTCATTATTAGCTAATAATTTAAGTACTTCTCTTCTAGTAGGATCGGCGATCGCTTGAAATACGTCATATTTTTGTGCAGAACTGGACACTAGTATTCAACAACCTTTTTAAGCTTCTGAACAATACCAGCCCAACCACCATTCATATTGTCGCGTACTATACCACTTTTTTGGTTTGGTTTTGGAAGAATTTCTTCAGCAGTTTTCCATCCACTATGGATTAACGTAAATTCAGTTTGATCCCCTAAATCTTTTAAATGAAATGATACTACCCATCCATCAACATCCCAAGTAAATGATACTCGATTTGGTTCATCAATCTCCAAAACTTTACAAGGTGATGGACCGAATGGACCTTGCAAATGAAACTCGTGACCTACGACTGGTTTAAAGTCATTTGGCATGAACCATGCAGATATACCTTCTGATGTTGATACGACCTCCCAGACTTTTTGAATTGGTGCATTATATATTAGAGTTTGTTTAATATCTTCAACTTGGTTTTGTACGCCCATTCCAATCCTTCTTTCTAGTTAATATAAAACCTTTTGGTTATTTGAAATTATATACAACCATTTGGTTTCATGTCAATCAAATTTTACGTACTTATCTTTTCCGTAAGTTTTTAAATTATTAGAAGTCGAAAAACTGCCTTACACTATGAATTTCCCTTAAACAACAAGAATATTTTGTGAAAAGAATAGTATTTCTCTTTATGAACTATTAGAGTTATATGCAGTTGCCCGTGGTGAGCTTGTAACAAATAAAGATAAAGCAGATACGGTGTTTTCATTCAATGAAGAAGTTACACTGTACCGTTATGATTTAATAGTAAGTGAGTTTATGAGCTGAGTTTTACCCCCTAGACAATTTAATAACGTCTGGGGGATATTTAGTTTCCACAAATCATTGTTATAAATTCAGCACGCTCAGTACAAAACTCATATTCCACTTTAAAACCAAAATTTTCATACAGCCGAATTGCTCTTTTATTAAACTTAGCAACTGTTAATCTTAATGTGGAAAGATTAGTCACCTCTTGAATTTCCCCAAGAATAAATTTGAAAAATTCACTCCCAAATCCTTTCCCCGTTAAATCTGGTCTAACTCCTAATCCGATATCAGCCATCCTTTTTTCATAAACACCAAACTCGTTCCCTTTTGGTACTTGAGCTGACTGACCAATACAATAAAAGCCAATTAAGTTATCATTTTGGTCAATAACTGCTAAATACTGATTATTTACTAGCTCATTTAGTCCTTCTTGACTTAATTCATTATTATAAAAATCGTAAGGGTGAGCATAATTCCAATTAAGAATTTCTTTAGCGTAAGACTCTGTCATATTACTAATGTATAATTCCATGATTTCTCCTCATTATCTAATTATTAAAACTGCAAAATAAAAAGCATTACTCATTTAAAATAGAGTAATGCTAGATTTAAATTAAAGTCTATCTAAACTAAAAAACCTGATCGAGCATAATAAAATTACGAAACTACCCTATTTTTAACAAAAAAGAATACTCCGATATTAATTAAAAAAATTCCTAAAAAGGCTGATAATAATAACTGAACACCCGAAATCAGGCTTGCATTATCACTAGCATTAAGGATCCACCAAATACTCGCAATGCCTAGAATGAATAGGTTAATATTAAATGCAATCGACATAGTAGCTAAAACATTGTGTGTTTTATTTTGCATTTTAACCTCTACCCACACAGATAAAATCAAGGATACGAAAATAATACTAAGGAATTCAATAAACTGTAGATTCATTTCTTATTCCTCCTAAATTTTATTTGGCAATCAACTTACTTAGGTTATTCTTTTGATTCGTTATAAAAGAAGTAATTCCTTCCAAAAAATAGCATTATCTGTTTAAATAAGGACTTGTACCTATAACTTTTGATCTAAAATCCATCGAACTTAAATAAAAAGGAACTTGTTCAATAAAATGTCAAAATTCTCATCTATAAGTTGTGTCTGATATATAGTTCAACATTCAATAAAAAAGCAATCTTTTCACAAAGATTGCTTTCCTTTTTTGTTTATTTTTCATATTGAGTCCAACTAGATCCATGGATCTTATTTGAAACATCAATTATTTTCTTCTTAACTCTTTGTTCTTCAGAGCCTTTTAAAAATAATGGTTGGTAATTATTTCGGCTCGATACTGAAGAAATTGAAAATGGTACTACTTTTATTTCTTTTTGATTTGTGAGTATTCCATTATTTAGATGAAAAGTTTGTTGGAAAACAAATGTATCTTTATCTTTTGGATTTTTATTTCCTCCGAACATAAAATTCCCTAAACTATATACGATAAATTTCCCTTTATACTCTTCAATTCCTTGAACAACATGTGGGTGATGACCGACTATTAAATCTGCTCCATGGTCGATTGCATAATGAGCTAAATTCTTTTGAGTACTATTCGGTACGTAATCTCGCTCGATTCCCCAATGGAAATGGATTAGAATAATTTTCACACCACTTTTTCTTAAATTTTGTATATCATTATTAATTTTCACCCTTAAGTCAGGTGAATCATTCCAGCCTTCATAACCTAGTGCACCAACTTTAAAACCTTTAATCGTTGTTACATATTTGTTGTTATAGCCAAAATAACCTATTTTTTCTTTTTTCAAATTGTTAATTGTATCTTCATATCCTTTTTGCAAATAATCATGACTATGGTTATTAGCTAGATTGACCGCTTCAATACCACTTAAAGTTAATATTTTAGCATAAGAAGGGCTCCCTTTAAAACGAAATGTTTTAGTTGCTCTTATCTTTGCATTCGTTAACGTCGTTTCTAAATTAACTGTAGATAAATCATCTTGTTTAAAGATATTATTTAGCCCTTTTGTAAAATAAGCTAATCCATTTTTATTTGCTTCTGCTGGAAAAGAATTAATATATTGAAAATCCTCATCCGAACCAAGTGTAAAATCGCCAGCTGCGCTAATTTTTATAGTCGTTTCTATGTTTTCTCTTTTTGCCGTATTGTTATTTTCTGGCTTTTGAACTGGTGACTTTATAGCTGGTTTTTTAATCGATTTTGGTTTATCTCCTACTTTATTTTTAGTCGTCTCGTTTTTTACTAAATTGCTTTCTTCATAAACTTTCTTATAAACAAAATAACTAAATCCTGATATACAGCCAAATAGAACTAATATCATAATCCAAATAAATATTTTTTTACTATTTCTTTTTTCAGTATTTTTATCCTTCCGACTCCTCATATGTTTTTATTTCTCCTTTTTATATCTTTGCTAGAAATATATTTTCGATTATTAGATAAATAAAAAAATTGTATTTCTTTTTAGTACGGATGCATGAACCTCCCCTACTACATTTAGACAAAGATTTTACATAAAATCGCTCAAAATTTTGATAAAGAATACTCGTAATTGACGAGTCTAAGCGAAGCAAAGGCGTAGTTCCACTTAAGGTCGAGTATGACTCCTCGC
Source organism: Gottfriedia acidiceleris (assembly GCF_023115465.1). Lineage (NCBI taxonomy): Bacteria > Bacillati > Bacillota > Bacilli > Caryophanales > Bacillaceae > Gottfriedia > Gottfriedia acidiceleris. The sequence goes on from NZ_CP096034.1 coordinate 3,730,804, forward strand.
TGCCAATTTATACTTACCTCAAGAGAAAAAAGAGAAAGTGAGCTTTTCCCTCACTTTCTATAGAAAAAACTATATTGTTTCTTAATTTTTCAACGTTAATACATATGCCACAAATTCATTTAGATTATCTTTTAACATCACTTTAGAAACCAATATTTTTTTACCAGATGGACTCCAAGTAATTGGCCCAGCAATCTCGTCTAAATCAGTCGATAATTGTGTTATCTTTCTAGATTTGACATCGATTACGAATAATCCTCTTTCTCCCTTATCTTCCGAAATTACGGAAAAAGCTAATGTTTTAGAGTTTGGGGACCAACCTGCACCAAAAATTTGAGTACCAGTAGCTAAAGATACAGTTTTCCTTCCGTTTTCATCGGTAATAAATAACTCTCTTTTCGTTGCTGCAATTTTTCTAACAATAGCGAATTGCTTATGATTTGGAGATGGAATAACCCATTCAACTTTTTGCTCGTTGTATTTTTTTCTTATTAAATTAACTTTATCAGAGTTAGCATCAATTTTTTTTACTTGTCCATTTAGATCAGCTGAATACATTTGCTGAAATATTGTTGAATAAATGATTGTCTGATTGTCGACCCATCGTCCTTCTGTCGCAAATGCATAAATGGTATCAGGCTCTGACACTTTAACCTTCCTAGTTCCGTCAGAATTTATAATAAAGCCTGTGCCAGAATTTCCATCCTCTGTTTGCTTATAGAAAATATGCTTTTTATTAGGTGAAAAAACGGCACCTACTTGATTATGCTCCTCACTTGCTAATGCTTTTGATTTGTTTGTGTTTAGATCATAGGAGAATAAATTAATGTAATAAGTATAATCACCATTATCTGTCATTACTGATTTTGGTAATTTTGGATTTTTTTGTTCAGTTAAAATCGTATGATCATCCAACCAATCCGTCCCACGAATACCCTCAAAACGATCTATTTTCTCAAGGGCTAACTCATTTGTTACAACCTCTTCATTCCCTGTTAATACGGTAATTTTTTTATGTTTTTTATCAATTACAATATCTTCATTTTGACTTTGACATCCAGATATTAATAGTATTGTACTAAATAGAAAAAATATTTTAATCAAATACTTTTTAAACATAACATCACCTTTCTAAATTCTTATAAATTTTATGTTACGTTTAGAATGTTTCTATTTTTAACCTATCTTGTTTCAAATTTGTAAACTTTTACTTCGCTAACGGAAATGTAATGATAAAATTTGTTCCGCTACATTCTATCGATTCAACACGAATCGTACCATTTTGCTTTTCAATTAGATCCTTTGCTAAAGCAAGCCCTAAACCCGATCCTCCAGATTGACGAGAACGATCTTTATTTACGGTAAAAAATGGTTCAAATATTTTATCCACTAATTCCGATGCGATACCAATACCCGTATCTGATATATTAATAATTAAATGATTATTTTCAATCCTATTTGAAACGTATATCTCCCCATTTGTTTTATTATATTTAATGGCGTTATCTAATAAATTCAAAATGATTAATGTAAAGCTTTCTTTATCTATAAGAATCGTTGCGTGTTGAAAATTTGTACGGATAGATAAACCAAACTTAGTCATTTTCCCTTTCATTCTTAAACAAATATCTTCTAAAAGGGAATATACATCGACTTTTTCTTTTACTATTTCAAAGTCATATTTCTCAAGTTCTGCTAGCTTTAATATCTTTTCAACCATATCGTAAAGACGAAGCGATTCTTTTCCTATACTACTTATTGCTTCTTCTAATAGTTTTGGATCATCCGAATACATGTCTAATAAATCAATATAAGCCCTAATTACAGTCAGTGGGGTTTTAAACTCATGTGTAATCGATCCAATAAACTGCTTTTGTTGTTTTTCTAAAACTTTAAGCTTTTCAACAGCTAATTGCAGATTTTCTTTTTCTTGTTGAATGCCTTTTATATTATTTTGAATTTCATTACTCATGTAGAAGATCGCTTGGCTTAAATAACCCAACTCATCTTTTCGACTTAAAATAGAACGGTCTGGATAGTTACCTAATTGAATTTCCTCCGTTACTTTTCTAAGTTTTAAAATACTCATAACAAGAGAATTAAAAAAGAAATATCCTATGATAAAACTTAGAATTGTAGTTACTAAACCTATTTTAATAAACAGTTTAATTGTATTATCATAAAAATTCTGATTATTAATTAATGAATAATCGAACTGAACAACCCCAATTTGATTATTAGCATTATAAATTGGTGCAAAATAAGATAATGTTTCACCGCTCTCCTGATATGCAATCTTACCTTTTAACGCATAACTTAAGATATCTCCTACATCCCTTGTAGATTCTAAAGGAAGAGAATCTCCTACAACTTTTCCAGACATATTAAAAATTGTGACATGAAGACTACTAATAATCCCAATCTGTCTAGCAATTTCCCGACCATATCGTTTGAAAAAATCTTGAGGATTCTCTGATGTTTGGCTTAAATAAACTTGCTTTACATATACATTTGCTAATTTACTTTGCCTAGCAAGCGTTTCTTCAGTTTGTTTTTGCTGGTTTTGTTTGATACCTTGTAAGACTAATATACTTAATACAATGACAGTTCCGATTAATAGCATGGCTAAAAATAAGCTCGACTTAACTTTAATACTCAGTTTCATTTATTTTCACTAGATATCTTATATCCGACTCCAAAAACAGTTTGAATCAAATGTTGATAGGAATTACCGAGCTTTTTACGTAAACGTTGGATATGAATATCGACAGTTCTCGTTCCACCTATATACTCCAACCCCCACACTAAATCTAATAATTCATCTCTAGTAAAAATTCGATCCATATTTGAAATTAATAAAACAAGAAGGTCGAATTCTTTAGGGGTTAATTCTATATTTGTTCCATCAACTGTCACTTTTCTCTGAGCAGGGATTACTTGTAGTTTGCTAATTGAAATGCTCTTTTTTTCTTCAGATGTTGATTGTTTTTTTAATCTTCGAAGTAAAGATCTAGTTCTAGCAAGTAATTCCCTAATATCAAACGGTTTTGTTAGATAATCATCGGCTCCAAACTCTAACCCTAAAACGCGATCAATAATATCATCCTTAGCTGTAAGTAAAATAATGCCAAGTCCTTCTTTATTTCCTATTTGTTTACATAGGTCCAAACCGTTCATTACAGGCATCATAATATCCGATATTAAAATATCTGGATTAAAATCTGGAATCTTATCTAATGCTTCTTTTCCATTAAATGCATTTTCTACGATAAATCCTTCTCTACGAAATGCGTAAGTTAATGGATCGACAATACTTTTTTCATCATCTACAATTAATACTTTTCCTTGCAATTGCCTCACCCAAATTCATAATTTTTACTTTTATTCTTTTTTACTTAAACTTTATTTTTGGATTATTAATATTTTCCTTAGGAAAAATTATAGATGGCTCAGTACTGAATTACTAAACGTTTTTACTATTTATGCAAAAAATTTACATCTTTGAAACATCTTGTTCTTTTTTTTATTCTTTGTTCTTATCATTCATTAGTTTGGACAATATTCTAGTCCTTTATCTGACATCATACATTTAGTAATGAGTACAAATGGGAGGGATTCCATGGAAAGTTACCATATCCGAAATATGCAAGATAAATGTAAAAAATATAAACTCTGCCATGTAGTGTTTCAAACTTCTGAAAGAGCTTTATTAGAAGGAATTTTATTAGATAATAATTCGAGTAGCGCGGATTTACTCGTCCCAGAAGACCTCGCCGCACCTGAATCGCGTTATTTTGAAGTAAGACAAAATGGCGGCGAAACTTTTCGCCCTAGGTACCGAATATATAAAAAGGTCACTGTACCACTTTCTTCAGTTGTAGCAATATACTTGTATCCGTATTACTACCCAAGTTATCCATATATTTATCACAGAAATTATCACCCTCAATAGTAAAAGCATCTACTGTTAATAGATGCTTTTTCATTTTAAGTATTGAAGTTTTATTCCGCTACAAATGCAAGTATTGATAAAGGTTTGATTTCATTAGAAGTAATAGATTCTTCTAGCATTTTTACTTCTGATCGGATCAATCCATTTAATTTACTTGGTATATTCTCAATATTATTAAGTTCACTATCAATATCTGCTAAAATCTTATTAACTTCCCATCTACCATCTTGTAATTTTGGCGAGAATATAGATGTTTCATTTTTTACGGTCCATCCTGAAACTTCACATATATTTTTAATATCATTTGGAGTAAAAAGGGTGCGAATGTTTGATTCACTATTCTGTTTTAATGACTCATACTGAGCTTGAATTAAAATAGATAATAAATGTGGGTATTGCTCAATTGAGCTAATTCTTGTATCCCATTCGGCAAAGCATAATCTTTTACCCCATTTTTTAATCTTTTTTAAGACAGCAATTAATTCTTCATGTGAATTTAAATACCAGGAACAGTGAGACATCACAATATAATCAAACTCATTTTCATAGAAATCAACAGTTGGTGATAATATGTCAACTTCAAAATCCATCTTTAATTGTTTACTTAATTTCGATTGTAATAGGAAGTCTGCTGAATCTCCTAATGAAATTGGACTTCCGTATGTTCTTGGGCCAATATCGATTCCATGAACAAATCCATTTTCACCGACAATATATGCTAAAACGGCAGTCGTATCGCCTTGACCACAGCCGATTTCTAATACTTTACTACCCTTTTCTATATTCCAAAACTCAACTAATTTAAAACGATGTTCTGTTTGAATTCTTTGGATATCAGACATCCCCTTACTTGATGCCATACAATCAATCACTGATTCAACTGCATTTTTTAGCATTGAATTCCTCCTAAGCGATAAAAGGTTTTATGAAACTAGTTTTCGATTACTTTTAAATTGATTTTATATTAATCTAATTTAAAGTTTACCTCTCCTACACCTAAATCTACATTTATTGTTAATTTAACATCAGCTTTTTCGTACGCTTCATTAACATAAACACCATTTCCTTTCGATATTAAATCGACTACATTTGCCTTGCCAATCCCCTTATTTAAATTTATCTTTACACCCACATCAGAAGGTAACACGATGGTAGTTTTTCCAACCCCTGTTTCAATATTTGCTTCAAAGCTTTTATTCCAGCTTCCACCTAAATTAACATTAAGCTCCCCTACTCCGGCCTCGATCTCTAATTTATTTAAATTCAATCCACGTAAATCAAGATTTGTTTTTGATGCGCCAGTATTAACATCTAAATCAATCGGAAGTTTATTCGAAAGCTCCAAATTCCATTCATTCTTTAATTTACCAATTTTCACTTTTGGAAAATGCTTTTTAGATTGCTCAATTCTTACTTTTCCCGTGACATCTTTAAGCTTATATGATACATCTGGATTAAAATATTTATTGTTATATTCAATTGTTCCGTCTACCCAATTTTTTGTACCCTCTGAAAGGTTCATGACGCCAGCACCTAAATCTAAACTAACATCTAATTTTTTAGCTTGATCTTTATGAATAGAAACAGTTTCTTCTTTTACCTTTTCATTGTTAAAAATTGAACAACTAGAAAGAATGAATACCGAGGAAATCATTAATAAAGCAGAAATAATAAATTTTTTCATTTTTTAACCTCCAATTAAAAACTTCTAATAATCACATTTTATGGAAATTAAAAAATCAAGATAACATCCTACAGGATCAATCCGTCTACGACCAAAGTATGAAATGTAAAAAAAGTACGAGATATCCATTAATAATTATTAGATTTTTTGACAGCATTCTCCTTTAATTGTTTATAAAAGAATTCCAACTGAACTAGTCATACCTTCAAATTCAAATCATTACATACGTTTTCTTGAATGCGAATAAAATGTAATGAAGGAATTGTAAAGGAGGAGAATCTATGACGAGTTCTCCACTAACAACTGATCAAATGATTTCAATCATTCAATACGGCTTTAGAAAAACTAACTTCTCAAAAAAAGTAGTTATTGTAGGCGCTGGAATGGCCGGTTTGACCGCAGCTTCTTTATTAAAGGATGCAGGACACCATGTCACAATTTTAGAGGCAAATGATCGAATTGGTGGTCGTGCTTATACTTTGCGTGCGCCGTTTAGTGATGAGTCATATTTAAATGCTGGTCCATTACGAATCCCAAATGTCCATCAATTAACGTTAGAGTATATTAGAAAATTCAATTTGCCAGTAAATGAATTTATTAATGAAACCCCAAACGATATCATTTATGCAAATGGAATAAAAACGAATCAAGTTAACTATAAAAGCAATCCAGACATATTAAATTATCCAGTAGCACCAAACGAAAAAGGAAAAACTTCAGATACATTATTGGATCATACATTACAGCCATTTATCAATTTTATTAATCAAAATCCATTAACTAATTGGGAAATAGTCGAAAAAAGGTATGGTAATATCTCATTTGGTTCTTTTTTAAATTCGTACTTTTCAATTGGTGCAGTTGATATGATTGGGGTGCTCCTTGATTTTGAAGCATTTATGGGAATGTCCTTTTTAGAAGTATTAAGGGAACAGGTCACTTTTAAATCAGCCACGAAATTTTATGAAATAACAGGAGGGATGGATCTATTACCAAAAGCGTTTCTTCCTCAATTAAAGGATAGTATACTATTAAATCGAAAACTGACTAAAATTATTCAAAATGGTAATTCTTTAACAATCCAAACAACTGACAATAAAACTGCAAACCAATACAATATGAACGCAGATCTTGCTATCATAGCTATACCATTTTCACTTTTAAGATTTGTGGAAATTGAGCCATTTCATTCAATTTCTTATTACAAGCGAAAAGCAATTCGAGAAATAAACTACATGTCTGCAACAAAAATTGGAATTGAATTTAAAAGTAGATTTTGGGAGAAATATGGTCAATTCGGAGGTATGTCTACAACCGATTTGCCTACTAGACTTTCACTCTATCCTAGTACTAGAATTGGCACCACTGGTCCAGCAGTAGTGAATGCAAGCTATACGTGGGCAGACGAGGCGTTAACATTGAGTGCCTTAACTGAAGATGAGCGCATTCTTTATGCTTTACGGGACTTGGCTAAGCTTTGGGGCAACCAGGTTTATTCTGAATTTGTAACCGGTACGTCCTTTAGCTGGAGTCAAAATCCTTTTTCAGTTGGTGCCTTTACATTTTTTGAACCGGGGCAAGAGGAAGAACTGAATTCTTATATTTCTTCTCCTGAAGGCAGATTGCATTTTGCAGGTGAACATACTTCAAGTTCCCACGCTTGGATTCAAGGTGCTATTGAGTCTGGGATACGGGCAGCTAATGAAGTTAATAGCATATACTAAACTACTTAAAAGTAAGAAAGACCGGGTAAGCACAGCACGGTCCGATTTTACTCTAACAAGTATTTTTCACTTTTACGTTCACTCATCTACTCGTAGTTTTTATCAAACGTTTTGTTTAGGTCTGTTCAACTTGCCTAAACGAAACCTATTTTTTAAAATTACTAACTATTATTGAATCGGACCACCTGGCCTAAATCGGCACATCATAATTTCATCAACAAATCGGCCATTAGCTTTTATATTCCCTCTTTTAACACCTTCAACTTTAAACCCAAACTTTTCATATAACGCTTGTGCCTTAGGATTGGTCTCTAATACCCCAAGCTCTACTCTTTCTAGCATTAACCAATGATCTGCCAAATCTAGTACTTTCGTAAGCAAAGCTTTTCCAATTCCTTTATTATGATGATTTCCATCAGTTGCGATAAATAAATCCCCTACATGAGACCTGCGACCTGTTCTTTGCACTAAACCAACTAACCCTACTACATCTCCATTACATTCTGCGACAAATTCAAATTCGTTTGCTTGTAAGTTTCTAATTCTATTTTCCATCATATCTACTCTCATACTAGGTAGAAATATCATATATGGAAAAACATTTTCTTGGGTGCATATACGATGAAGTGCCTTAGCATCATTTATTTCTACTGGTCTAATCGATATTTCCATCTATGCTCACTCCTAAGACTTTTGTCCTGATGATCCTTTTCTCTTGTATTTTTAACCTTATATAAAAGCACAATTTCTGGACTCAAGTAAGGAATCCCTTCATTTGTAACGCGATAAAATGAGTCAAGCTTACAAGTAATCGATTGATCTCTTCTAAATTTCCAATCATTTAATTCGATTTCATTTAATAATACTTCTAATTCATCTTTTGTCTTATCATTTTTACCATGTATTTCATGAATAGGTAGTTCTAAATATTCATTCTTCCAAGTTGATACTTCCCCTTTAATGACTTTATTAAACGTCCAGTTATGTAAATATTCTTTAAGATATAGTTGCTCCTTACGTGCAATGGCAATTTCAATATCATGGTGATTTCTCGTTTGTTTTTCTAAGAAAAGGTCAATTGTCCATCCACCAGCTATATACCATCCTTTATTAAAATTCTTCATTCGTTTATTTATTTTATAGCATTGTTCAAAAGACATGACGTTCCCACCTCCTAATTAAAAAAGTACCACACAAAATGTATGATACTTATTTATTGATTTATTTAGTTCTAATAAATAGTAATTTTTCTACCTTAGGATGAATTGGCTCGTCTGCATAAGAACGATTTGATCGATCATATGGTTGAAACCCATCATCTGCAGACTCACTTTGACCAATCTCATCCGAATAAAGTTGTGTCCCTGAATCATCTGAAACAATTGAGGTATCCGAACCATCAGAAACTAAATTAGGACCGTAATTAATAGATAGTACAGTGAACAAACACAATATTGTTATAACGTTGAATAGTCTTTTCATCATGTTATTTCCTACTTTCGATAATTTTTAATAGAGTGCTATTGTATTCTTTATATAACATGTTTTGTTTTTCTAACGATTCGTGTTTTTCATAGTAATCTGTCACAACATCATAATATTTGATTAATTTTTCATGATCATTGGTTTGAACCCATAATGGCAAGCCAACTTCACGTAAATATGTAACTAGATTTGCTTCGTCCTTTTTTGCCTCTAGTAATAAAACCTTCATCCGAATATAGGATGCACTATTTTTATCCTTTATTTTTGAGAGATTCTTACATAACAACTCAGTAGCCGTCTCGTAATCATTTATGATCATCATATTATTCGCTATATTTGAAATGACTAAAAAATACTCTTCAGTCCCCTCCTGTATATTAGATAAATACTCTTGATAATACTTTATTGCTTTTTTATGTTGATTAGAATGATAGTATAAATAGCCTAAATTATGTAAAGCACTCATATGTATTGTTTTATCACTTAATATGACAGAAGAATCTAGTATTTCAATTAGGAATTGCTCGGCTCGATCTAAAAACTTGCTCTTAATTAATTGAAGTGAAAGTAACATTTTTGCATCAAGGATTCGTTTAATATTATTATTTTGTAGAAAAATAGGAATTGATTTATTACAAAAATACATCGATAAGGATGTCTGATTAATAAAGCTATAAACTAAAGCTCTATAGAAGCAATATTCCTGGAAATCTATCTCGAGGTTTGGCGTAATTTCTTGTACTTCATCCATTACTAGAAGTGAGTCATTATATCTTTTTTCTTTTATGTAATATATTGATAGTGTAAACAAATATTTTATCGTTTCATATTGGGAAAATTTCTTCTTTTTTGCCTCAAGTTGTTTCCATTTTTTCTTCGCCATTTTAAGATCTTCAATAAAAATATAATATCTCCATATTGTAATACAAAAATCATTTGATATATTAGTAAAATTTATACTTTCCTCTTTACCAATCAATTCATCAAACAGCATTTTACTAGAATCATAGTCAGCTCGTTCGATTGAATTCCATAATCGTTTAAGTTGACCAGTCACTTCATCGATACTATCATTTTCATCTATTTCAACTCGCATCTTTTTTAAAAGCAATTCAATCGTTTCTATACCGGCCTCTTTTGTACCGTTTTCAATTTTACTTAAATGCGAAACAGAGCATATTCCTTCACATAATTTCTCCTGGGTCCACCCTAATTTTTTTCGATGATGAAAGATCATCATGCCATAATCCATAATAAAATCTCCTGTTCACCTTTATTTAAAATAGCTAATTATATGACTAGAAACTATTAATTTGTTATATTAAAATTTTTAATCTTCTCTTAATAATTAAATTTTATTAGATTTTCTGACATATTAATATACTTTTTCGATTTTTTTCAGACAAATTATATTCAAAAAATTTTCCCAATACAAAAAAGTCAAACAGAATGGTATGATTTTAGTACAAGCAATTAAACGATACTAACGACTAATAACTTCATTAGTATTTTTTAAATGCACCCCCATTTAATAACCAGTTTTAAAGCAAGATGTAATCATTACATCTTGCGATTTTTTTGATTAAAGCCATTTTTATTTCTAAAAAAATAATTTAAATATAGTTTTCCAGCCATCAAGTAATTTAATAAATTCAAGCTAGTAATCTTCCAAATTAATTTATACTCGTAGAGGTCCTATATGACAAAAAAACCACTCACTTTATATTTGGTAATTATTGGAATAACCATCATTATTATATTAACATTAAAACTATCTATTGAAAAAGAAAAACAGAAGAGATCAGACGATGAAGCGTCTACAGAATTAATAATTGAACAAAATGTTCAAAACTCCGTAAGAAACTACATTACAGCTTTAAAGTGGAAAGATGTTGAGATTTATAACTCTGTTGTAGTAGATTCATTAAAAATCAGCAATCACTCTTACTACTTTTCTAAGATAATGACTAACGTAATTGATGCAAAATTCATCGGTGACAATTTATCTGTCATTCATTTAAATAAGAATGCTCATAAAACAACGGTACATATAAAATACGAAATAACATTTGTTGACTGGATCAAGCCTGAAGGAAAATATAAAAACGGTAGAAATATATGTAATGTAACGATGGATCTTGTTAAAATAAAAAATAAGTGGGTCATTACAAGTATTTATGATTTAAAAGTTATCTGAATAAAAATACGTTCTCAATAAAGACCATAATAAATGAAGAAAATCCACTAGGTGATAATTTTTCCCTGTGGTTTTTTTATGTATTTAATCTTTTTTCTTGCCTTTATCTATGCATTTTCAAAAAAAAATTGGATACAAAAAAGGAGGTCTCAAAAGTACTCTGACTTTGAGATCTCCTTTTTAAGTCATCTGTAGTTTCTTCCCAAATCAATTAGCCTAATTACTAAAAAAACCGGATTAAATTGTGTCTAAATCTTTCAGCAACATATCTTTACTTTCTTCAAACTTTACATCTTTTACATATTCATACGCTTTAGTTTTAGCAGCTAAGCTTTCAGTAGACTGATTTAGTTTTGCATACGCTCTTGATAAGGCCTCATATGCATATGCAATGTAAAACGGCTCTAACTCTGCTTCTAAACTAATCTTGACACATTTTTTTGCGTAATCTAAAGCAGTCTCTCCTTGTCCTATAACAGCATATACCCGTGATAATTGCCAATATCCAATCGATATATTTCTTGGTGTATGGCTCTCTACTTTTGTCCAATGCCAAAAAGAGCTGTGACATAAATGAACCATTTCTTCTGTCTCACTTTGAGATCTATTTTCTACTTCAAGTAGATCCCACACTTTATTAAAACATGAAGCAGCAAGCTCCCTATGTGTGAAGCTATTTTGTTTAATCGTCTCTTCCATAATTTACTCCTCCATAAACAAAATCAAGAATATGTATTACTCAAATCTAGCTATCATTTTTATTCACATACCGAGTTTGAGTCAGCATCACAGCTAACTTTCGTTTCAAAGCTTGTTGAGCTATTTTTAATTTGAATAACTGCATTTCTTCGTTGCTCTTCTAACTTCAATCCTTTTTCACCAACGTATTGTTCATAATAGTTTATTTCTTGTTCTTGTCGCTCGTCAGCATTAGCATTAAAGCTCATTAAAATACCTACTGGAGTTGCTAAAACTAACAAAAATACACCAATTCTAAGAGCCGCGTACTTAAATGCTTTGTACCCGTTTTTTAATAATTTATCCATATGTATAGATCTCCTCAAATTGAATATAATATTCGAAATTCTTTAGCAATTATTGACTAACAATACTATTCTCTGTACTATTCATATTTTCCTGTCTGCCAATTATGGATCAAAAAAATTCTATAGGACATTCTGACCAAATTCTTAATTAAAAAAACAAAAAACGCATTCATATAAATGAAAATCAATTCATCTATATGAATGCGTTTATCGTAATTCATTATCTTTATTGTTGCTAAGCTTCTATTCACCTAAATCTACATTGTGGTAAACACGTTGAACATCTTCAATATCTTCAAGAACGTCTAACATTTTTTCGAACTTTGCAAGGCCATCTTCTGGAAGAGTTATATCATTTTGCGCTAACATTGTTAATTCAGCTACTGTAAACTCCGTAATTCCTACGTTTTTAAACGCTTCTTGTATTGCATAGAATTGGTCTTGATCAGCGTAAACAATAACAGCGTCTTCTTCTTCTAAAATATCGCGAACATCAACATCTGCTTCCATTAAGATTTCAAGAACTTCATCGGAAGTTTTACCTTCAAGTCCAATTACAGCCGTTGCATCGAACATATATGATACTGAACCTGTTACCCCAAGGTTACCACCGTTTTTACTAAATGCAGCACGGACCTCTGCAGCTGTACGGTTTACATTATTAGTAAGTGCATCAACAATTACCATTGATCCATTTGGTCCGAAACCTTCGTAGCGAAGTTCATCGAAGCTTTCTTCAGAACCACCTTTTGCTTTTTCAATGGCACGATCAACAATATGTTTCGGTACACTATAAGTTTTTGCACGCTCTAGTACAACTTTTAAAGCTTGGTTTGATTCTGGATCCGGCTCACCTTGCTTCGCTGCTACATATATTTCACGTCCAAATTTTGCATAAATACGACTAGTATTTGCATCTTTTGAAGCTTTCTTCTCTTTAATATTATTCCATTTACGACCCATCTTGTTCCACTCTCTTTCAACTTTAAATCTACGTTTAATTTACTATGTATTTGACTTTCGCCAAACATTTACCATTTAATATTATACCTCATTTATACTTTTTTTCGAAATTAATCGTTACTAAAAATTAGTGGAAATAAAAAACATTCCTTCTAGTTTTAGAAGTAATGATTTTATTTTTATATAACCTTTACTTTTATCAAATAAGTAAAATAATTATTCCCCTTCCAAATACCTTTTACTTCATAAATCCTTTCCCCTTTTTTAGATCCAAGTTGGAAAGAGTAACTTCCATATTTATCTAAATTATGGTCATAAATATATGATTTTTTAGTCCCAGAGTGCTCTAATATTTCCACATTTTCGGGTTGTTCCGAAAAATAAATCTTTAAAAGCTCTCCTTCAAAAACTGGAATAGCAACTTCCTCTTTAATATCTTTATAAGTACCATTTGTTGATTTATCTTTATCTAATAATTTTCCCCAAGAATAATTTGCTATTTTATAAGGAATTGTTTTATCTGCTAACTCAAACTTAACTTCCGGTTTTTCATCTTTAGACAAAATAGTTTGATTAATAATGATCGAAATCGTAAAGATTGCCACTAAATATAAGATCACTTTTTTTAACATCGAACTTCCGCTCCATATTTTTTCATTTAATAAGTTTAATGTAATCTATTTTTATTAAATTGTATATTGGGAAAATTCTGTTGATTTCCACAAATATTTTCAGTTAATTCCGAATATTCGTTTCATTATAAAAGTATTTGTATTAACATATTTTTCTAAATAAGTTAACAAACTAATAAAAAAATTAGGGTAATATGATATGAGTAGTCATAAGTATTTATATTTAGAAAGGATTGAAGACATGTTTAACAATAATCCAGAATATTGGATCTCTAAACTTGGATTAGAAGCACATCCTGAAGGGGGATATTACAAATCTACCTATCAATCAAAGGAGCAAATAACTGATCGTGAATTAACGGTAAATTATGATGATCATAGATTGCTTTATACTAGTATCTATTTTTTGCTACAATCGCATGATATTTCCCATTTTCACAGATTAAAGTCTGATGAATTATGGTATTTCCATGCAGGCAGTTCATTAACGGTTCATGTTATACATGAAAATGGTCAATACGAAGAAATAAAATTAGGACTTAATTTAGAAAATGGAGAAGTTCCGCAATATTTAGTACCGAAAAATTCAATTTTCGCTTCTTCAGTTATGCAAGAAAATACTTTTTCATTAGTAGGCTGTATGGTTTCACCCGGATTTGATTTTAAAGACTTCGAATTATTTACTCAAGAGCAATTGCATAAAAAATACCCTGAACATAAAGAGATTATTAATAAATTAGCTTATAAGGTACTTCCTTATTAGGTCAAAATAAAGAAAGTGAGCTTTTAGCTCACTTTCTTTCAGAGTGTTGAAATATAAAGACGTCAATAGGGAAAACGGACTTTAAATGAACATTTAATAATGATGAATTTAGCATTTTTTGAATGATTTTTTAATGAATTTAAATGTAAATGTGTTTGAGCGATTTTATTTCCTATAATACTAGTAATGATTTCTTTAGAAGTTAAAAATATTATGGGCTATTTTTACGAAAAAAAATTCGATTGTTTAGTTTAATAACTTTTCTATATTAATTGATCTACAATCTGATTAAAGTTAGATTAATCTAAGTAAAGGCTATTTGATTAGGGTTTATCGCAGACATTTTTTGATGAATAAGTTGATTGGAATGGAGGGATGCTCGACTCCTATGGGATTAGCGGGAAGGCTGAGACCCCGCAGGCTTGCTGAGGAGGCTAAAGAATCTCGCCCCATGGAAAGCGAGCATCCTGTAATGGAAATCAACATCACTCTACTCCTTTTACGAAAATTTGATAATAAATTGACAAGGTTGTTTTTCAACAACGTAAAAGAAAGTGAGCTTTTAGCTCACTTTCTTTATTTTTGAATAGGGTAATGAAACAACTAACTAAGAGTTAAGAGATCTTATTTCATTGGAGTTCTCGTTACGATTTCGTCATTTTTAATTTCTAGATAGATTTAGCCATTTAGTGATTACTTCATATTTAAATAACTAGTACTCACAAATCCTTTTTTACCATTGTAAGAAACGATTGCCCAATTATAATCCATTTGAGTTTTCCCTTCAGTTTGATAGCCAAGGAAGCTGACTTTTGCACCTTTTGGTATCACTGTTAGAACTTTATATTTTGTACTTGGCCCAGTACGTAAATTTAAATTAGCTTTTGTTGTAACAGTAGTTGGTACTTTTTGTAAGTATTTAGTACTTACATAAGCTATACCATTTTTAGTAGTTGTTGTTTTAATTTGCGCCCAGCTTGCATTATAGAATTTCACAATCTCAATTTGATCTTTCTTTCTTAAAGTGTCTACTACTTTTGAACTTGTATTTGGAGCACTTCGTACGTTTAATACACTTGCTGTTACCTCATATACACTAATTGGAGCATTTAAAACCGCTGCACTAACATGTGTCGGGCCGGCTGTTATACCATTTGAAACTAATAAAGCGCCAGATAAGGCCATAGTTGATACAAAAGCTTTTAATAATTTTTTCTTCATTTTAAATTCCTCCTCTCACTTTACATCTCAATAATATTGAATCAATGTTTCAAAATTGGTCATGAGATGTATCCAAATTGTAAACTTTTCAATTGTTCTGATTTGATACACCTAATAGGAAAAATTTGCATATCGTTCCAAATTTATGGACAATCTAAATTTTGTATTTGTATGAATGGAGGAAAATTATGGATAACCAAGCGAATAATGAAGAAATATTAACCAATCGGCAAGGCCATCCAGTAACAGATAATCAAAATGTAAGAACCGTTGGTAATCGGGGACCTACAACTTTAGAAAACTATGATTTTCTTGAAAAAATCTCTCATTTTGATCGTGAACGAATTCCAGAACGTGTTGTGCATGCTCGTGGCGCTGGCGCACAAGGATATTTCGAAGCCTATGGAAAAGTAGGCGATCATGCAATTTCTAAATATACTAGAGCAAAATTATTTCAAGAAAAGGGGAAAAAAACACCTGTGTATGTTCGATTTTCTACAGTTGTGGGTGGTGGCCATTCTCCAGAAACTTTACGTGATCCACGTGGTTTCGCTACAAAGTTTTATACTGAAGATGGAAATTGGGATTTAGTCGGTAATAATTTAAAAATCTTTTTTATTCGTGATCCATTAAAATTTCCAGATATGGTACATTCATTTAAACCAGATCCAGTAACAAATCTCCCTGATCCTGAAAGAATGTTTGATTTCCTTCATCTAACACCAGAATCCACTCATATGGTTACATTTATCTTTTCACCATGGGGAATTCCAGCTAACTATCGACAAATGCAAGGGTCCGGTGTTAATACATATAAGTGGGTAAACAAAGATGGCGAGGCAGTTCTTATCAAATACCACTGGGAACCGCTAAAACAAGGAATAAAAAATTTATCACAACGTGAAGCAGATGAAATCCAATCTACAAATTATAATCATGCAACTCAAGACCTTTACGAAGCTATTGAGAAAGGTGATTATCCAGAATGGGAATTATGTGTACAAATCATGAGTGATGATGAGCATCCGGAGCTTGATTTTGATCCACTTGATCCTACAAAACTATGGGATCCAGAAAAGTTTCCTTTTTTACCAGTTGGAAAAATGGTATTAAACAAAAATCCAGAAAACTATTTTGCAGAAGTTGAACAAATTGCATTTGGGACAGGTGTACTAGTAGACGGACTGGATTTTTCAGATGATAAATTACTTCAAGGTCGTACTTTTTCGTACTCAGATACACAACGATATCGAGTTGGAACAAATTACTTACAACTACCAGTTAATTCACCAAAAAATCATGTAGCAACAAATCAACGTGATGGACAAATGGAATATAAAGTTGACGCTGCGCCAGGTCAGAACCCACATGTGAACTATGAACCTTCATCTCTAGGTGGATTAAAAGAAGCGCCAAAGAATGGAAAAGATCATGAACCTGCATACAATAATAGGTTATTACGACAAAAAATTGACCGACCTAACGACTTTATCCAAGCTGGCAATACCTATCGTGCTTTCGACGAAACTGAAAAAAGTGAACTAATTTCAAATTTAGTAAATGCACTAAAAGTATGTAAGCCTCATATCCAAGAAACGATGGTTGGTTATTTTACAAAAGCTGATGAAGAATACGGACGTAGAGTGCGCGAAGGTTTAGAAAAAGCGAATCGTAATCGAACTGAACACACTAGCACCGAAGCAGCTGATGTCTCGTCTGACAAAGCCAAAAACATGGGTCATGAATCGGATCGATATTAAAATTGGGATAGGCAGACGCCTATCCTTTTTAGCGTAATAGTTTATTATTATAAAATTCGAAACGAACAACGACAATCCCCCTTACTTTTGCTTTTGGTTTTTTACCCACTATTTTGTTTCCTATTAAGAATCCCAATTCAAGATGCCTTCAGATATTCACATATCTCTTCATATGCTACGTTTATCTTTTTCATTAATTCTTCTGTACCTTTATTTCGGTCTGGATGATACTTCTTAGCTAATTGTTTGTATTGGTTCTTTATGACATTTAAATCTCTTGTATCAGTAGGTAATTCTAATATCTTAAGTAACTTAGTGATATAATCCTCTCTTTGCTCACCTGTTCCTTCTGTAATATATTTATCTATTAGATTGAGCGCTTGCTCACTTAACTTATCGAACGTTTGGTAAAACGAGCTAATATCTGTATTAGATACAGTTATATGGTGATTACTATAACTTGTAATGATCTTCCTTTTTACTAACATATTAAACACAAGTAGTTCTTTTAAAAATAAACAAGTTCTATTATAAAGGTGTTGATCTACCAATGATGCTTCTAATTCATTTAACAAAGCAGCCGCTGTTCGTCCAACACTCACTGTCGTGTAATCTATACCAGCATAAGTATTTCCATATCGATCAATAACAGGGTGATAGCTACCATTAATATAAAAGTGCATAGGTACTATTCGATTATCACTTATTCTTTTTAGAGCAATTTTCAATTCCCCTGTTGAATTACTAATTTGTAGTACTCCTTCACCAAATACATAAAAACATTCATCTTTTATGGTTGGAGTATCATAAGTAAAGATGGGTCCCTTTGCATAAACATGAATCTGTTCAATATAAAATCCTGTTTCAAATTGACCAGCTGGGTAATAGGTTGAACCATTACTTGTACCTTGATGACTATGAACTTCACTTGAACCTGAAAAAAAGATCGATTTAATAATAAAAAATGCAATGATTAAAAAAATAAAGAACCCCACTATTCCTATCCCTCTCTTGTATTAATAATCAATAAAATTTAACCAATATATAAAATGCATCTTTAAGTATACACAATCAAAAATGTGATAAAAAGATTTTTTTAGATAAAATGACCTATGTAATAGACCTTATTACCCATCAAATCTCCTATTCTGTTTCTTCTATATTCTAAAATTGATTTTAATCATTTTCAGGATGATAGCGACCAGAATTTTTGACTTAAAACTTTTTCTATAGTTGATGGATAAAAGATTATTAACTGAATATTGCAACTTAAATATTCACAATGAAAAGTTAAAAGTTTAAAATAGGTTTGTAAGGACGATGATAATACATATGAAATTAATTGAGAGTGGGCTGATACTTAAATGAATAATGTGACTAAATTTAATATTTTCAAACCAGCAAAAGAAATATTCGAAGCATTTGTTGATCCAACTAAAATAGGCAACTTTTGGTTTTCTTCTAGCTCTGAACGATGGGAAGAAGGTAAAGTCATTACTTTAAAATACGATCTTTACAATGCTGAAGGTAAAATTAAAATCATCGAAGTTGAAGCAAATAAGAAGATTGTGTTTGCTTGGGGACCTACAGAAGAAGGAAATATCGTAACGATTACATTAAATGAAAAAGATCAAAAAAACACAATTATTGAAGTGGTGGAAGAAGGCTTTAGTGAAAGCAACCCTGAATATGTTCATCATTTAATCGACAATAAAGAAGGCTGGGTATTTATGCTTAGCTGTTTAAAATGTTATTTAGAATTTGGCGTAACAAAGTTAAGAGGCGGATTAGTGAAATAATTTTAAAATAATATGAGTAGTCAAAAGGGCTGTCCCATGAGTTAGGTTAACTGACTTTTGGGTGCCCTCTTTTTAATTGTAAATGGAATAAATTATTCGTATAGAATTCTGAAGCTTTAACTTAGAGGGGGAACTCACGGGTGCTTATCATTTGAAGTTGAACTAATTGATCTTTTTTTAGATATGCATGTAGACTAAAAAATGGACACACTGAAATGTTTCTAATGTAAAATAAACAAATTAATTTTTAACTTTTCTAAATTGTTCTCCAATATCTATCGAAAAAAAAGAACCCTAAAACATAATGGGTTCAATATAACTCTTTATCTTCGTTGATTCGAACCCCTTACATAAAGGATAATAATCGCAAAAATAATCATTCCACAAACAATAAAAGGCATTAGGCCTGAACTGTAAACCATATAGACTCGAATATGACGTATTGCATTGATAACTATAAAAAGTACCATGCATAACCATAAAATTACAATAAGAGCCGCATTCTTATTTTTTCGCATAAACATCAGCCCCTTTCAATAAAGCAACTACAAAAAATACTGTTTGTTTTATTATATAGTCGAATTAGCGAATCAATGACCATACGTTTTTGAGTATATGTAAAAGTTTAAAAAAATTAAAAGGATAGCTAGGTTAATATAACTAGAGCTATCCTATGGCTTCCATTAATGATAAATCGAAAAATCTATAATATTTGCATATGGCACATCATTTTTAATCTTATTTTCTAAATCAACAAGTGTATATTTTTGCCACTCCTCTAATCGATTCATATCCCATTTTTGGACAAATAAATGGTGCAAAAATATTTCTCTCAATTTAAGAAAGATCGGGATTTGCTTTACTATGTCATTATGAAGGAAGTTTTCTAGTTTATATCCTTTAAAAAAGTTCACCATAAAAATTTCAATAAACTGTTCATTCATTTGGTTAAAAGAGTTCTGTTGCCAATATGCATGATAAAAAGCTGTAGCAAAATCCTGTGCGAACCAATTAAATGCACAATCATCAAAATCGATCGTATAAAGAGTATTACCGACTAAAATTATATTCCCTTGATGAAAATCATTATGAATAATTCCAAATGTATCGAAAGTCACTTGAAATTGTAAAAGTTTTTCCATGTGTATATCATAAAACTCTATCATATTAGGATCTAACTGATCTCTAATCCCAAAAACATCAACACGATTAGGTGACCAGGCAGGACGATGAACTTCACTTAATTTATACTTCTTGGATAAAGAATGCATCTTTCCTAAATTTTTACCCCATTGTTCAAACAGGTGTTTATTCCAATGGTTAGGGTTTGATACATCAATCTGCTCGCCATCAATGTACTCAAAATTAGTTATGACTCTTCCATCATCTTCTCTTAAATTACGATCCGCTCTTGGAACATTTACTCCTTGCATATGTAAATAATTTATAAAATCAATCTCCTGTAACACCATTTCTTTTGTTCTTCCTAATTTAGACTGCCTAACCACCCTATTATAATCTTTATCATAAAATACATCATTTTGGAGCCCACCGCTTAAACGAACTTGATTACTTTGCTTCCTTTTCATTGAGAGTCCCTACTATCTTATAAAATTTAATACAATCCCATTTTTGTGTTCAGAACAAAAATATATTAAGATATTTTTAAGTGTTTAATCTTTTCTATATAAAATTCTATCTATTCAATTTAAGGAGTTTTCAAAATATGAGTATGCCTTTTGAATTTAATTGGTTAATTGTAACGAACGATCACGCCGTTAGACACGAGAACAATCTATTCACGCTAGAGCAAAACGGATACCATTTATATCCTATTGATACACCCATCAATGTCTCGAGAAAGAATGATGAAAAACCTTTTGGAGTAGCTGTTATACAGAAAATCGAATGGAGAAATAAAAATACTTATATGCTTTATGAACTAAAAGCAATTGATACAGTTAATTAATTAACAAAATTAAACAGAAAAAGTTCAAGAATAATACTTGAACTTTTTTATTCATATTAGAAGTTATTCTAAACATGTTTTTTCAACCCAGAGATTTTAAATACTTTGAATAGATAATTGGTGCATTATTTTTACTAATCATCTCAATAATACCAATCTCCTGTATTTTTCCTTCAATTAGATCCTTTCGATATAAACAATAATTATACGCTTCTATTAGTTTATCCGGTAACAATCTATTAGCTATAGTACAATTTGGTACCCACTTTTCAGGTAGATAGATAGACTTTGGATTATCATTAAAATGTTTAAACTGAATTTGAAAATTCTCATGAAACTCAATCAGATTTTTAGTAGTATGTGGTGAAAAATACAATATGCCAGTATTTAAAAATGATCCAATTGAATTAAAACTAATATCTATTTCCGGCTTATTTTCATAAAAATCATCTAATTGTTCAATAAACCTTTGCTTATCTAAGCTATGATAACTTGCTAAAGTAATATGCGGTTTACGGTTTACTACTTGATCAGCATAGAATGAAATGGATTTTTCTCTTAACTCTGTCCAAATATCTTTAATAATTTGTTCGGTTTCTGCATCAAAAAACCCTACAACTACGTACATCACCTCTTCCTTCTTTCAAACTTATACTAGATCCATATGCATAATAAAGAGCTCACCTTTTCTCCCCATTACTCTCTTTCCTTTATCAATAAATCCGCTTTTTAAATAAACATGCTGTGCAGCAATATTTTTATGATTCACTCCCAAAATAATTTCATCTCGTTCAGGGAAGTTCGCTTTTACAAAAGAAGGCAATAAACTTAAAGATTGTTTCGCAATCCCTTTTCCTTGAAAATTTGTATCAACAGAATAAGCCCTTAATAGAATTGCATTTTTATTATCACTATATTGTCTAACTCCATCCCAACCATGCAAAACAAAAAATCCTACAACATCATTGCTACTCAAAATTAAAATGGCATGACGATCAGCCTCTAATACACATTTTTCTATATTATCTATAGGTAGACCAGTAAATTTTAGATGCTCATCAGCTAGAAAATAGTTTTTTAATTGATCATCATAATGATCATTATAAAATTGTAAAGAAATAGTATTTGTCGGTAATAAAGAATTAGACATGAAAATATCCTCCAAGAAAAATAGAATTACAAGAATAGTACAACAATTATAAGTGTATTTCTACAGTGTTTTTTTACTAGATCATTACAATTCTTAAACAACTATTTTGAAATCATGAAGGATTAAAACCTAATATGTAGTCAAACCACTTCTTTAGTGGTTTTTCCTCAATAGTTTTCTTAAATTAAAAAACCTAAATTTGCTCAAATGGTTCTGGATACTTTTGCTGAAAATACAATAATAAATCGCTTTTCTTAAGAAGGAGATTCAAACAAATTTGCTGACTGATCGCAGATTTAAATACAAGTTTATTGCAAAACTGACACTTTTCCTTTTCAATAAATGCATGTTTAATAGACAAAGGGAAAATCGTTTTTTGTTTTCCTGCTAATAATATGTAACTTTGATGTTTTACAGAAAAGCTTATTTTATAACCTTCGTATCCCCCAAGCTTACTAATTACCACGTTTTGAATATCTAAGTCTTGAATCACCATGTGTAATAGCACCTCCGTTTTCAACAAAATATATGACGAAATGCTATTTTTATGTCTCATTATCGTTAAATATTTTCATAAAAAAATAAAAACTACCCAAAAAGTAGTTTTTTATCACGATTTCTTTATTAATTTATTATTTTACTTTGGTCGACGGTTGTCAAAAGCCATTTTATATCTGATTAAAATTGTTCAGGATAATGTTCTTGGAAATAAGCTAATAATTCTTGTCTTCTATTAAATAATGTTGGACAAACTTGTTGACTAATATTTGATGCTAAAACTAGTTTATTGCAAAGCTGACATGTTCCTTTTTCATTAAAAGTGTGAATTAAAGACAAAGGAAATAATATATTTGTTTTGCCGACTAAAAACACATACTGCTGTTGATTAATCGAAAATCTAATTTTATAGCCTTTATAATCCGTATGTTTTGCAATTTGTACGTTTTCAATATCAAGTTCAAACTTTGTCACTTTTAATTGCACCTCCAATTAAAGGATAGGATTAAGATTTTAATAGACTTTTTACACTTGTATTTCCTGACAACTTGTATAATCTATATTATTAGTTTACTTAACAAAACTTTCACAAAGAGCAATAATCTTATCTATATTTACTAAAAACCATTACAGCTTTTTTCATTTTATTAAATAATAAGAGTTTCATATTCTTCTTTGTTTTTTTTAGTAAATTTTGTTGCAAATTTACTTTTCCGGAAAAATTTGACACTAAATATGTGAAGATTCCTATGATCTTATGTTAGAATTTAAACTGAATGTGATCTCACATTTTAAATAATTTAATTACCAAGTTCATGTAATCTTAGATTTGCCCTTACTATTAAATGAGGTAAGGGATTTTTCTTTGTTATTTCAGTTATTGGTTAGAGGGAAGGTTAGTAATGAAATCGAAATCAGCAAGTACCTTAATAAAGTTAAATTTGAAAGGAGAAAAAAATAAAACGCGAACATTAAACTCATTGGCATTAGTTGGACTTGCTTCAACATTAACAATTCAAATTCCATATAATACTACTGCTGCTGCAGCCTCGATTGATTCCAAGAAAACTCTGCAATCTAGTAAACTTTATTCAAATAATACTATTAGTACATATAAATCAACGGGTAATGGTGTCCGTGTAAGATCTGGAGCTGGTACTTCTTATCAGATTTTAGGCAGTGTTAATAAAAATCAAAAACTAGATGTCATTTCATTGTCTAATGGTTGGTATAAGATAAAATTTAATGGATCAATAGGATATATTAGTGCATCTTATGTAGGAAAAGTTACCGAATCGAATAATAGTATAAATAGCCAAGTGATCAGTTCGGGTAAATACATTTCTACTGGTAATGGAGTCCACATAAGATCAGGTGCTGGAACTTCTTATCAGATTTTAGGTAGTGTTAATAAAAATCAAAGACTAGATGTAATCTCAGTTTCTAATGGTTGGTATAAAATAAACTATAATGGAGTAACTGGATATATTAGTTCATCTTACGTTGGGAAAGTAACCGAATCGAATAATAATAATCAATCGGTTGGTACAGGTAACTACATTTCTACTGGTAATGGAGTCCGCATCAGGTCTGGGGCTGGAACTTCACATCAGATTTTAGGTAGTGTTAATAAAAATCAAAGATTAGATGTAATCTCATTATCTAATGGTTGGTATAAAGTAAAATATAAAGGGACAACAGGGTATATAAGTGCATCTTATGTTGGAAAAGAGACAGGTTCAAATACGTCAGATTCAAATAAGACGGATTCAAACAAAGTAGATTCAAGTCAGACAGATACAAATAAAGTTGATTCAAATAACTCTCAATCATTTGATGTACAAACTTTAATCAACTTATCTAAAAAGTATTCAGGTGTACCTTATATTTGGGGTGGAGAAACTCCATCAGGTTTTGACTGTAGTGGTTTTATTTCTTATGTATTCAAAGAATCTGGAATGACACTTCCTAGAACAAATGTTGCAGGTTATTGGTATAATAATTCAAACTTAAAAACCGTAGATAATTTTCAACCTGGAGATTTAATCTTTTTCCAAAACACTTATACTTATGGACCGTCCCATATGGGTATAGTGATTAATAATAATGAATTTATCCATGCAAGTAGCAGTTCAGGAGTAACTATTTCTAAAATAAACAATTCCTATTGGAACCAACATTTTTTAGGATTTAAAAGATATAAATAATAGCAGGTTCAGGACGCAAAATGATGATAATTACAACTTAATCATAACGGGTTACAGTGGAAATCAACTACTAATCTACTAATTGACCTATTCAGTTTTCACAAAAAAAAAACACCTTTTACGGTGTTTTTTCTTCACGCTGTTGAAAAACTACCTTGTCAATTAATTATCAAATTTTCGTGAAAGGAGTAGAGTGATGTTGATTTCCATTACAGGATGCTCGCTTTCCATGGGGCGAGATTCTTTAGCCTCCTCGGCAAGCCTGCGGGGTCTCAGCCTTCCCGCTAATCCCATAGGAGTCTATCACCCCTCCGCTCCAATCAACTTATTCAAACAAAAAAGTTTACAATAAATGCTAGTCAAATAGCCTTTACTTAGAGTAACCTAACTTTGTAATCAGCTTGTACATCAATTAATATCAAACAATTATTAAACTAAACAATCGAATTTTTTTTCTTAAAAATAGCCCATAATATTTTTAACTTCTAAAAAAAAATCATTACTAGTGTTATTGTAATAATGAAATTGCTCAAACACATTTACATTTAAAACCATTAAAAGATCATTCAAAAAATGCTAATTTTATCATTATTAAATGTTCATTTTAAGTCCGTTTTCCCTATTGACGACTTTATATTTCAACACTCTGAAAAAACACCTTTTACGGTGTTTTTTCTTTATTGATTACTCGTAATGATCTCCTTTAATTCAGACCAGCAAGTAATACGTGGGATGTCCAATCCTCTATTATATGAAGTGTCTTTCACGTAAGCTTTTAAAGGTAATTCTGATAGTGTGTTCAATATTTCTGGTTTATCATCAAAATAGTAATCTAACGCTAATTCTTTTATTATATGAATTTTTTCTGAATCTTTCATTCCGCAATAAAATCGATCTTGATGAACTGGAAATCCATTTTTTAATAACCATTCTTTTGTTCGTTCACCATATTCTTTATTTCTTGCTGTCACATAGTAAATTTCGTGTCCCTGCTTTTCTAATTCTTGTAATGTTTCAACAGCATATGGAAATGGAGGACATGTAGTAAAGTATGTCTCTTCTAGATTACTTTTCCACATATTGCTTCCTTCTTCTGCCGTTAAGCCAAAAGGTTCGTGAATTTCAACAGTTTTTAATTCATTGTAAGCTTCTATCGGAATATTTTTATTTAATTTTTTATTATAAATGTGAAAAGCATGCTGTCTTAAATCAATTAAAGTATCGTCTATATCGAATCCGAATTTCATTCTAAAAGTCCTTCCTCATGAAGTAGTATATTTTGGATAGCCTATGAATTTATAATCAGGACCAATTTTCGTTAATTCAATCTCTTCAAGTTCAATCGCTTGTCCCATTTTATCAAGCCCAGTACCTTCTAAAAATGTAGGTGCATTTTTTCCACCTATTAATTTTGGAGCTAAATAGACAATCACTTTATCAACTAAGTTTTGACTCATAAAGGAAGCATTCACCTCTCCACCACCTTCTACTAATAAAGAAGAGATTGAATGTTCACCTAGAACTTTTAACATTTCGTTTAAATCAACTCTATTTAGATCGCTCGTAACAAATACTTTAACACCTAAGTTTTCTAATTCACTTCTTTTTTGTTCAGAGTGTTTTTGACTTGTGAATATCCATGTTGCAGCTTGCTGATCGGTTACTACTTTTGATTCTAAAGGAATTTTTAAGGTTGAATCTAGAATGACTCGTACTGGATGACGTCCGTTTGGAATTCTAGTTGTTAATTCTGGATTATCTTTTAATACTGTGTTAACACCAACTAATATCGCGCTAATTTCATTTCTTAATTGATGAACATCATTTCGAGCTTCCGCTGAAGTGATCCATTTACTATCAGAGGAATGGGTAGCAATCTTCCCATCTAATGTAGATGCTGATTTCATTACAACAAAAGGAATGTTTTTAACAATATATTTGTTAAATACTTCATTCATTTTGATCGATTGCTCTTCGCAAACTCCGATGATTACTTCAATTCCCGCATCTTGAAGAATTTTTACTCCTCTTCCTGCAACTAGCGGATTTGGGTCAAGTGTAGCAACAACAACTTTTTTCAAGCCTGCACGGACAATCGCCTCTGCACAAGGACCAGTTCGTCCATGATGAGAGCATGGCTCAAGCGTTACATAAATTGTTCCACCTTCAGCTTTATCGCCTGCCATTCTGAGTGCATTAATTTCAGCATGAGGTTCACCCGCTTTTAGGTGAGCACCTATTCCAACAATACGATTATCATTTACGATTACAGATCCTACTAGTGGGTTGGGGTCGGTTTGACCTTTCGTAGCCATTGCATTTTGAATAGCTAAATTCATATAAAATTCATGATTACTCACTTGTACGTCCTCCTTTAAAATGACCAGAACGAACAATTTTAGTCTCTAAATACTTTTCGTTATACTTTGATTTGTCTCCCCATAATTGAATTCTTCCAGATACATTAGCTCCAGATTTTTGAAGTGCATCCAATTTTCTTGGGTTATTTGTAATTAAAGTAACCGGTTTTGAGCGAAGCGTTTTTAATACACGAATAGCATCTTCGTAGTTTCGTGCATCATCCACAAAACCAAGCTCTTCATTTGCCTCAACAGTATCATATCCTTGCTCTTGGAGAACATATGCCATAGCTTTACTAAATAAACCGATTCCTCTTCCTTCATGATTTGCTAAATAAAATAATGCTCCTGATTCATTTGAAGAAATCATTTTCATTGCTTCTTTTAATTGGAATCCACAATCACAACGTTTACTTCCAAAAATATCGCCCGTATGACAAATACTATGCATTCTAATAAGAGCATCTTCTGAATTCTCAAAGTCACCATAAACTAATACGCTTGATTGTTGCATTTCTGCTAAATTTGAAGATGCTAATTTACTAATAATTTTTTCCGTGTTATATGATCCATCACTACAAAAATCTCCTTCGATATCCTCACAGCGTAGCCAACAATACCATTGAAAAATAACTGTTTCTCCATCTAAATTTACTGGTAGTTTAATTGGTCCAACTAAATAAATTGATTTATCGTTATTTTTTATTACATTAATTTTCTCTTTTAATAAAGAAACTACTTTTTCATTGATCATGAGGCTTCCTCCTATTTACTTACACGATTTCATATTAATATCATATATTTCAAAATTTTTACTTGTCCATTTTTAGACATTAAAGGCATTCTTAATTCATATCAAAGTGATGTTTAAAATTACTTTCCTGTGTTAGTTGTTGCTTTTGTAAGTTTTCAACTTCTTCTCGTCTAGCATATTCAAATTTCTTTAACACTATTGTACTAGTATCTTTATTTCGAATAGCTTCTTGTATGATTACTGCTAAAATATCTGCATCTTTCATGGCAATATTTACACCAAGCGCAGCAGTTGGACTCATCGTGTGTGCCGCATCACCCATTATAATTAAGCCATCTTTTACCCATGTTTTACTACGGCTACTTTGAACATTTAATAAAACAAAATCGTTCCAAGATTTTATATTTTCTTTGACAGTTTCAGTCAGTTCTGGAAATACTTCGATTAGCTGATTTACAAAAGGATTAAAAGATTTACTTCTTAAGCTCGGGAAAGAACCTTCATCTATATTCCATCCGATTTGGATAAACCCACCTGCTTGAGTAAACAAAGCCAATTGTTGTTTATTTATCAATGTTAATCTAACTGTTGGATCCCAACCTGCTGGTCTGGGTACTTTAGCCCAAAGGAGATCGTATCCATGTTTAACAATATCTGTTTGAATTTTTGCTAATTTACGGATCGTTGAAAATCGACCGTCGGCACCAATTATAACCGAGCTATTAATTGTTATATCAGTACCATTTTTTATTGCTTTAACACCAATATAGCGACCAGTTTGATCTTCTATTAATTCAGACACACGTGTGCCCATTAAAAGTTTGAAGTTTTCATATTTATTTGCTTCTTTTAAAATAACATTTAATAAATGATTTTGTGGAACATGAATACCAACGTGTTTTAATCCTTGGGATGGAAAAATACTTTTTATTATTTTATTATGATTCCAATATTCAACACGATCCATTAGCAATAGTCCGTATTCTTTTACTTTTTCATAAAGATGATGTTTTTTTAATATTTGTTCACCATCAGAATTTAGATGTTCCCCTCTAAATTCTTTATCAATTCCGCTATGTCGTTCCACAAGAACTGTCGAAATATTATTTTTTGCAAGCAAATAAGCTAATAGTGCACCACCTGGTCCTGCACCAACGATACATACATCTGTATTCAAATTCATGTTGTTTGCCACCTATATAAAGACATTTATTATTTTTCTAAAAAAATTATTTAGTTACTTTATGTAAGTAAGTTTAATTTAGTAATAAAGTTACGTCAAGTAATAAATTTATGTATGGTAATCTTGTTATTAATACAAATTTAGTTATAATATGGATATAGGTGAGGTGGTTTTAAATGGATTTTTCTTTATTATGCCCTCGGTTTGAAAAAAGCGTAGAGTTAATTAGTAAACGCTGGGCAATTCTTATAATTTTTCAACTTCTTTCTGGATCACAACGATTTTGTACAATCGAATCAACTTTGCCAATTAGCGGGCGCGTCCTTTCAGAAAGACTAAAGGATTTAGAACAAGCAGGTATTGTAAAACGAGATGTCTACCCAGAAACTCCAGTTCGAATTGAATATTCTTTGACAGAAAAAGGACTGGCTTTAGAACCAGTTATTAAGGAATTAATGAAATGGTCGCAAGATTGGACAACAATCGATTAAAAATGGTTTTTGTTTTTTGGCTTCGCCTGTTAATTATTTTTTAGAATTCAAATTCGAATAAAGGGGATATCTCATCTGATGGAATTCGAACTATGAGACATCCCTTATTTATTATAATAAAAAGGCTGCCTCAAAAGTACTTTGACTAATGAGGCACCCCTTTTAACAGTTAAATAAATTTCTTACACTACTCAAAACTTGCTCGTTTATTGAATGTCTAATTCACTCTTAATCGTATCAATTGTCTTACCTTTTGATCTCTTAACTGGTTTTGGTGCATTGTCTACAACCGGATTTTGCATAAAGTAGTTCTTCTCAACGAATGCAAAGTCCTTCGCATCAACCGTTCCATCAAAATTGATATCTGCTGAGCGTTTGTTTGTTCCCCAATATGTTTCAATTGCTAGAGCATCATTAATATCAATTACATTGTCTTTATTAACATCTCCTGCAGTTGCTTTATCAATTGTTTCTACACCGATTCTCTTATTAATACCGTACATATTACCATCCATTGTGTTGAATACTCTGTCAAATTTTCCATATGTTGTAAAATGTCCTGGAATATCCGTGATGACTGTAAATTGATCCTTTGTAATCGGTAATCCAGTAATATAAAATTGTCCAAAACCATCCATTGTACCTGTATAAGATTTGTCATTGCTATCAACAATCGTTACATTTGCTCCAATTTTCGTATAATCCGTTTTTTTCAATGTTCCATCTGCATTTTGGAGGCTTTCAGGATGAATATAACTAATTACACTTGAGAAATTTGACAATACTAATATTGGTGCAATATAAGTAAATGGTTTTGTTACGGTATTGTCTACACTTGTAAAAGTTGATGTTACTGTTCTAAAACTAGAAGTAGAAATAACATCTTTTCCTTCTGGTATTTTAATCGTTACGTCAACCATTGGAAGATCACCTGATACTTCTTTTGAACCATCAAATGTTACATTAACTTCAGAGTTAACAGTCGTACTAGATGGATTTGTCGTTGTCACTTTTAATGAACCACCTAGATTTTCAGCTGCAGGGTTTAATGCAATTTTTATAATATTTGTATCAGCAATATTTGTCGTAAAGCTATATATCGCCTTTTTTAGTTTGTTTAGATTATTAGCAGTAAGTGTAATCGTATTTGTCTCACCAGGATGTGTAATTAGTTTATTTAATCTTGTTTTTGCATTAGGTTGGCCGTAAACATATTGAGTACCTTCTTTTACGAAGAAGTATTGCTTATCACCATAAGCATTTGATGCTAAATCGCCTCCAATGAAACGAAGAGAAGATGTTGCAAGACTCGGTACCATTTCAATTTCATCTTTAGCAGAATTTCCATTTTCGTCCAATGTAAGTTTTCCACTCATAAACGGACTATTATAGAAATAACCAATTGTATTTGTAGATTGATCTGCTTTTATACCTTTTGCATTCAAGATTTCAACTGACTTATCGTTGATAGTAGCAGTATATGGAATGGACTTTTGATCTTCTTTATACTCAATGAATGGATTGCCTTCTTTTTCGCCTTCAACATTTACATTGAATTTACTTGGCATTGTATTATCAATCAATAAATCTTGTGATATCATAAATGACTTTCCATTATCATCATATCCAATTAGTTTTACCTTATATAATCCTTCATTTGCTAAAACTGCTTTTGAACTAATTGGATTATCAGGGTTATTTGTAAAAGGATAATAGACTCCTATACCTGCTGAAATTTGATATTGTACACCCTCATTAAATGAAACACCATCAAATGTATTCAAAATACCTAAGTCCTGTCCAGTCGCTGCATCAGAGAGTACTACATCGATGTATCTCATATGTGACTTTAAAGAGAATTTAGCGAATAAGTTTGGATAAAATAAAGGGTTATTTAAATTATTTCGATCTGTTGACATAGACTGACGAGTAAAACTAAAATCTTGAAATCCTTTTTCTACATAATGTACACCAAATGGAACACGATATGTTTCAGATGGATTCTCTTTATTTGTATACACTAGATAACCTTCATAAATTCCTTTTTCAGCGGTGTTAGGAATACTTAACTTAATATTTGTTTTCTTTTGGCTAATTCCTTGTAATGTAACTGAGGTTGGAGCTTGAACGGTTACACCGTTTGCTGCTGGATCTTTTGAACCACGTAGATTTGATTGAAAATTAACTTTGACATCAAATGTTTTCGTTTCTTCTCCTCTGTTCATTAATATAATTGAACGTGAATCTGAGAAGTCTTTTCCGTCGTAAGCTACATTACCAAAACTTAGCGCACCAGTAT
This sequence comes from Gottfriedia acidiceleris, assembly GCF_023115465.1. Lineage (NCBI taxonomy): Bacteria > Bacillati > Bacillota > Bacilli > Caryophanales > Bacillaceae > Gottfriedia > Gottfriedia acidiceleris. The sequence goes on from NZ_CP096034.1 coordinate 3,762,941, forward strand.
CCTCATTTATTTGTTTTTCTTTACCATTAATAATCATTGGTGTTTTTTCTTGTACTTTAATTTCAATAGTAGAATGGATTGCATTATACGGATCAATTCGTCCAGAGCCTTGTTCAAACACGCTGTATGGCTTGCTTAATGAATCTGCGGTGTTCATTAAAATTGCTTTCACATCTTCTGGTTGTAGACTAGGATAAGCCTGTTTTAATAATGCAGCAACACCAGTCGTAAACGGAGTAGCCATTGAAGTTCCTGACAAACGTTGGTGTGCAATTTTATAATCTGAAGGATTCTCAGGATTATTTATAAAGCCTGGTACTGTTGAAAGTACATTTACACCTGGAGCTGTAATTTCTGGTTTAATATCATAAGTCAGCCTTGCAGGTCCCCTTGAACTAAAGTCTGCTAAAGTATCCCCTTGTGTCTTTACTTCACCCATATCTGTGATCGTAAAGTTGCTGGAGCCTGATTGTAATTTTTGTTTTAAAGCAATTCCCTCAGCATTGGATAAACTAAATGAAGGAATAAAATTTACGCCTTCCCCTATGTAACTTGGAATAAATCCTTCAGTTGGATTATCGTTGTACATTAATACCGCAACCGCACCTTTAGATTTAGCTACAGCAATTTTGGAATCCAATGTATAAGTACCGCGGCTCATTAGAACAATTTTACCATTAACATCCTTACCAGTATAAGCTTCACCTAAATTCACATCTACTACTGGGAAAGTTTTCCCTTTAAGTTTTGTAATATCATCATTGTAACCACTTGCCATTAATCTTAAATCTGCAGAAACGTTATCCATTGAACCATTTGCAGACATTGTTGTAATTGGTACATCACTTGCTCCAACTGTTAATGCTAAAGCTGCTGTACCTGGCGATCCTAATGTATACATCTTATTCCCTGTATTCCCCGCAGCAACAACTGCTGTTACTCCATTTAGTACTGCATTGTTAATCGCAATACTTTCGGCAATCAGTGGATCATTATAATTTGCACCCAATGATAGGTTCATAATATCCATTCCGTCAGCAACCGCCTGGTCAATTCCTGCGATGATATTTTCTGTCGAACCACTACCACCTGGTCCTAGTACACGATACACATAAAGATCAGCATCTGGAGCAATACCAGTTGTCGCATATTCACTTTCATTTTTTCCTTGTCCTACAATCGTTCCGGATACGTGCGTTCCATGTTTCGTTACATAACTTGCTGCACCTGAAGTTCCTCCTGGCTTACCAACTTTTACCCAATCAGCATAACTTGTTTCCATCGGATCGGTGTCATTATCTACGAAATCGTATCCACCTTTAAATGCTGCCTTAATGTCTGGATGGTTATAGTCAACACCTGTATCCAGTACTGCTACCTTTACTCCTTTACCTGTATAACCTTCTTGATGTAATTTATCTATTTTAAGATAAGTACGCTCGTCTGCCATTCCTTTACCAGTCGATTTCTCTGAAACTTCTTTTCCTTCAACCGGAAGCTCAGCTTTTACAGTTACATCACTATAAATTGCTTGTACAGCAGATGACTTCATTAAATTTGATAGTTTATTTGCAGGAACTTCTAAAGCTACACCATTAAAAGCATGTTTATATTCTCGTTTTATTTTATAATCGCCATCAGATTTCGTTTTAAATAAAGCATCCAAATCTTCTTTAAAAGTTGAATGATCAGCATTTGCATTACTTTGAGCTTTTTCTTCTGATAAGTCTTCTCCTTTTAAAGCTGCTTCTAATACAGCAATTTTTTGTGGCTTTTGCTTAAATGAAACGATTACTGAAACATTTTCTGAACTATTCAAGTTCACGCTCGAATCTAGAAAAAGTCCTGTTTGATCAGCAGTTGAAAGCTTTTGTAATGCCTCTCTTTGCTGTGGAGTTAAATTAGCTAAAATTGATTCTGCAGTTGAAGCATTTTCAGCTTTCGTTACATTAGATACAGTACCTAATGAACCTAAAACAAAACTAGTTGATAAAACTGCAACTGAAAGGCTTTTTACTAGTTTATGATTACCTGTTCTTCTTAACATACTCTTCCCCCAAATATTCTAGTATCAAAATGAAATCTCTTAATGGTAGAGGAAATTGAATCTAAAATAATTGTAGTTTTATATTCAATCATCCCTCATCATTAAATATTTCCTTTGTAAATTAATTATCTAGAATTTTCAAATAATTTACAATTGGGTTAATAGCTGTCAATTAAATCAATACTTTTACAATTTCTAGTCATTTTTTCGACAATTTTCTACTAAAAACACTACGAAAATTGAGCACTTTATTATATTTTTAAAACCTGAGTGGCCTTCTTGCTTGAAGCATTTAGATATTTTTCAATGAAATTAATTGCAGTACTAAAAATGGAGACAAAATTTTTCATAAAAAAATATATTAATAAAAAAGGCAATATTTCAATTAAGAAATGAGCCTTTTTGTTTTACCAATATATTATTTAGTTTAATTTTAATCTTTAAGGCAACTAATCAAATATACCCTGTCTTTCAAAAATCATTCTTGATTATTGGATCGTTCTTTTTCCTTCTTTCTTTTTAGGAAAACAATTAACCAAATGATCCCTATTAAAAGTAATAATCCGCCTCCGATATAATACCAAAAATGATTATTTTTTATTTCAACTGCTTTATTATTCAAATCTGTTGCTTCTTTTCCAATTGTAAATAACTCATCCCATTCCCATACTTGAGTTCCGATGATCGCTTTCATCTTTAATCGGTATGTTCCTGGTTCAATTGGATCATTATTTAAATCGATTGCGTAATCAAAATTTGAATTAGGGGCCATACTCATCCCCGTTTTTTTCGAACTATATAAAACTTTATTGGAACCTTTTTTAAAGATTTGCGCATCTATACTCATATCCTTCACAATGGAGGATTCGCTATTTTGGATTGTCGCGGCAATTGCTGTACGATAATTAACTAATTTAGGTTTAATGTCAAGTAAATGTAAATCCGGCTCGACTTCCTTAGTGTTTTTCGATAATTTTATACCAACTACATATGCGTATTCATTTTTTATATTAATGCTCTCACTTTTTGAACTTTTTTCAGATTCATCGACCTTTTTCTTAAAATGAGCGGCACCTAAAATAACTCCATCATATTCATCTTTCGGCATTGTAATCGAAAAAGACACTACCTTTGATTTACCTGGAGGAATAACAACTTCTTTTTGAGGTTCTTTTATTAAACTAGTTAATGGATTCTTTAATGTTTTATCTGCATCTTTACTATTCCATTTAGAGTAATCAATCAGTCCATTATCATTAGTCGTTGCAAAAGTAATATTCCCTTGGATCGTTTCTTCTTTGTTACTATTATTAAAGACCTTGATTTTAAGATCCTGTTTTTGTCCTGGAGACATTTTTAAATCAAAATATGATTTCAGATGATCAATTTGATTTGTTGGAATGATTGCTTTTACAGAAAAATCGATATTATTCTCTGCTTTTACAGATAGAGGGATAAACGATAAAGTTAACAGAATAGCAGAAAAAAATAGCAATAATTTTTGACGTATAAGATCCATTTTTATATTCCCCCTTTAGAATAGAGACTTTATATCACATTCCTATAAGACATTTAATAAAGTTTCTTCTAATAGGTTCAAAATAATATAAAGTCCATTCCATTAATTGTTATTTTTCAAATTGACTACTATAAACCCGGAGCATCCGTTAATGTCCAGGTAATAATTGCCTCATGATTACCAATCGTTGCTGACCCTGCAGGGATCGTCAAAGTAACATTGTCATTTAATGTCCCATCATTCACTTCTGGATTTGGCCCAAGCCAACGAGTTACCCATGTACCATTACCATTACCTGGAGATGCGGAAACAACAGTTGAAGCTGTACTTCCGTCAGTATTTAAAGCAATTGTTTCAGTTGCTACTGGAGACCCACTTGTACTTAATGAAATAACGGAAGCATTATTAAATGCAATGATTGCACCAGGTAGTGAATCCGCTGTTCCATTTGTAAATTTACTTGCTTTAGCAGTTACAGACCAACCTGCCCCTGTACCACGGCGATCTGACACTTGAATAAATGGCTTTTTAGATTTAGCCGAATAGACTTCTGTTTTATTTGAAATCTCATTTACTCCGAAATCAACTGATGAAACATAATCTAATGTTAATGAACCAGCATTCCCTGTTGGCGGATCTGTTGGATCAGTAGGACCTGATGGTTCTAATGGTTCAATTGGATTTGTAGGATCAACAGGTGTAACTGGACCTGTTCCAGCAACAAATTTTATGGATGATATTGAATTTCCTACAGATGATACCTCCGCAAAAGTTGAGTGAGCAGCTCCAACTAATGATGACATCCCTATTACACTAACAAGCGCGACTTTTGTAAATTTCATTTCACTTTACTCCTTAAAAAATTTATTTTTGCTTCCACGATGTCATTATATCGCTGTAGTAAAGTGATTCCCATGATGTTTTTTACCTTTGATTTAGGTAAAAATAATATCCTGTCTTCAATAAAAATTCACATTTAACTCTAAAAATCGCATTAAAAGGTGTTTTCCAATAGATGAAATAAACTTTCACTGAATGAAGACGGAACATTAAAAGCAATAATAGTAATAAATTGGACAAAATTTTGGAGATTTTGAATGGATAAACCAACTAAACGTAAATTACAAATAATTAATATTTTAAGTAAACAAGATAAGTGGTTTAAAACAGAAGAGTTAGCAAATGAGTTACTTTGTACTGAAAAAACAATTCGAAATGATTTACAGGCAATTAACACACACCTACCTGAGGGATGGCAAATTGAAACAATAAAAGGAAAAGGAATTTATATTAATAAACCGATTTCTTCATCGATTAATGAAATTCGTTCACTTTACGTAAAAAATTCATTGAGTTTTCAAGCTATTATGCTAATACAATTTACTCAAATTAAAAGTATAGCAGAATTAGCAAACGCGCTTTTTACACAGCAACCTGCTGTCTATTCAATACTTGATCGAGTTGAGGAATTATTAGAGGCCTACCATTTAACTTTAAAACGTGGCCCGCTCGAAATCGTAGGAAGAGAATTTGAAATTCGGCTATTGTGTGGTGATATCCTAGATGCTTTATGCGCTTATTCAGATGATCAAGAATGGCCACTTGAAGGATTCTCATTTCAAGATATAAAAAAAATAGTACTAGATACTACTGAAAAGTTTAAATTATTCCTATATCCATCTACTACCAATAAGTACATCTATTTACTTGGAACGATGTTGTATAGAATCGATAAAAAAATGCAACTTGAATTAACTGAGCATTCGATAAACAAGATTTTAGAATCAAATTTTTTTAAAATTGCTAATGAAATTTGTAATCATTTAGAAGTTCACTTTAAACATCATATTTCTATGAATGAACGAGTTGCATTTTCATTATTAATATCAACTCTTCCATATTATAGTTTTGACAACATGAAAAAAAACGAATTTCTTTATTTATATCAAAATCAAAAAACGAGGTATTTTAAGGAACTCTATCACTTAGTTGAACTATTAAAGGAAAAAACAGGTATATCGTTAGATGAAGACGAGGATTTTCTTTACACATTACATGACCAATTCCAAAGATACTCGTTCATTTTATACTCAATTGATAAAAAAGAACCATCCTATTCAATGGACCGCTATGTTAAAAATCAGTATTCAGACCTATATAAAAATGTATCAAAAGCCTTAGAAATCTGGACGAAAAAATATTCATACCCTGAAATCACTAGAGATAAAATTGCGAAAGTTGCATTAAATGTACAAGCATCTAAAATTAATTTCTCTTCTTCAAGGAAGAGAGTCTTGTTATTAACAAGTAATGGTCCAGGAGTTCATCGTTATATTGAAACGAAATTGGTTACTGCTTTTGGACATAAAATTGATTTTATTCTTCCTAATTTAGGAGAGTTTGAATCAACAATTATAAATGAACTAAACATCGAATTTATTATTTCAGATTTCTTACTTGAAGGAGAAATCATTCATCCTGTTATTACAATTGATCCTGTTCTTACGCAAAGAGATATTGATCAAATTTCAAATTTCTTAAGTAACACGACATAAAAAAGTAAGGCGAAATAAGCCTTACTTTTTGCATTTTGACTATCTATTTTCCAACTGTTGTTTAATAAACTGTGCAATTTCAGCGTTCGCTTGCTTACTAATAATGGAAGCCTTGTCCATTAGCTGAAAATCATGAAACATTCCTCTCCATACTTTACATGTAACATCTACGCCATTAGCATTTGCCTTTGCCGCATAAGCTAAAATATCATCGATTAACTCTTCCCTTGCGCCTGCATGGATCAGCATTGGAGGTAAACCTTTTAAATCACCATAAAGTGGTGAAATTAAAGGATTTTTCCGATTTTTATTCCCTACGTATGTATCAACAATATTGATATCATTTCCATGATAGCTTGCATGAATACTATCAAAATCTGAAGTGTATAATTGACTTTCTTTCGTTAAGTCAGTCGCTGGAGAGATCCCTACAACAGCTGTAGGATAACTTCCATTAGAAAGTTTTATTTTATTTAACAAAGCAAATGCTAAATTACCACCAGCACTATCCCCAACGATAACAACTTTAGAATTGGGACCATAATTTTTTCGGAAATAATTATAAACTTTTTCAACATCAGTTAAAGCTGCTGGATATGGATTTTCAGGTGAAAGTCTATACTGTATCGTTAATACCCTATAACCTGTCTCCCTAGCTAAGATTGTTCCTAAATTCCTTGAAAAAACTAACCCACCTCTGGACCAACCTCCGCCGTGTATATAAAAAACAATCTTATCTTCATAAGATCCATTTGGAATTAACCATTCCACTTTTGTTCCTTCAATAATATCTCCCTTAATTTTAATATTTGAAGGAGTTGGGACTATTTGTTTTTCAATTTCGATTCGTTTTTGCTCTAATGATGCCGTTCTTCCTTCTTTTGCTTTTTTAATATTTAATGCTCTAAGAGCTTCCGAGACTTTGTCGGGTTTCTCATTTTGATAGATAAGGGAAGATTTACTTTCACTTTTCACAGTATTTTTTGAAGCAACTAAATAATTCCCGATTAACAAACAAGTCACTAGTGAAAGAAATAAAAAAGTTTTTTTCAATTTAGCTCCCTACTTTACTGGTATTTTTTATCTTCTAATATTAAATTTTCCATTTTCTCATGAATTACTCGGAAATAAAAAAGGTGCACAGAAATTGTGCACCTTTTTAGAGTAGACTTTAAAAAGTAGGTAAATTACTTAAATTATTTGTAGGATCTCCATCAGGATAAGAACGAAGTGTTTTATGTGGGTTATCTCCACGAGTTAGCCCTGTGTTCACATCTTCAATTTGTTCAAGTTCTGCCATCGCAATGGCTTGCTCAATCCCGACTATTTCACCATTTTGAAATTTCACATCTGTAATATCACCATCGCCATTTTTTCGTACTGCAACGATATGTAATTTATTTGGATCATCTTGATGTTCAGGATGTCCGATACCACGATTTTGAAACGACATACCAACACACCTCCATTTATTAGACACAAAAATAGTATGGCGAGATGAAAATAGGTTTATCCTTCCAAATTATTACAGACTTAACTTGTTAAACATTTCACAAATTATTCACAGACATATTGCCACAAACAATATACGATAGATATGTGATCATCAATCCAAACAACTTTCGAAAGAAGGGAAAAATATGACTACTGTTTTAGGAATGACAAGAGAAGGCAGATTAATTCACAAAATTGGTGATGGTTATTACCGATATACAAAATTAACTAAAGACGAACTAAAAACATTAAATATCCTTGTTGGTGAAGGGATGGTGACTGTCGTAAAAAAAGGGATCGGTTATGCGGCTCTTGTTAAACTGACTGAACAAGGCAAAATTATTAATAACGAATGCTCATTTAATTAAATTCATACAACCATGAAAAGTCTTAATTGCTTAAAAATCAAGTTACCCCTTTAATTTAAAGCTTACATAATTAAGCATACTTAAAGGGGTATAGTTTTAATGAAGCGACAATGTTTTTTTGATACATTCTTTAGTGAATCATTTGTTTATTCAAATGGCATAATAGAATTTATAATGTTTATTATTGAATAATTTATTCGCCTACTAAGCCATCACCATCTCGATCATCCATATATTTATAGAGCCATGAATTGCGCGTAATTGGCATTTTAAAGCCAGCAGCTTTGGCTTCAGCGATCGTAACACTTCCATTATGATTGGTATCCACTTTACTAACATCTTCATTACTATTTTTCGTTTTGTTTGCAGGTACGTCTGTTTTCTTTGGCGTACTGCTTGCAACTTTTGTGTTCCCTAAATTTTTGTTCACTTCATCTGGGTTTACATTATCAAATTCATCTGTAATGGATCTGCCCTGAATTTTGTATGTGAATTTATAATGGTTAGGAATTTGCGTTTTAGTATTTAGATATTGAATCACTGCTACGAAATCAGTGCAACCTCGTGCATCTCGAATCACTTTTTCCATATAAGCTTGATCACCGTGCCTATTAAGATTACTGTCCTGAGGTGTAATGTTATATGCGTTTGATACTCCCCCAAGCGAATCAGCAATCACATGCCCTTTATCCAAGGTTGAACTCTCTGTACCAGGAACATTTGCTTCATCAGCGTAATATCTACCTGATGACAAAACATGGTCAATATTTGAATTTTGAAGTGTTATCTTTTTCGCCTCAACGCGTATTAGCTGACCGTATTCATTTGTATACGCCCAATATTCCCGTTCTCCATATCCAACATCTACTTTGACATTCGGCTGTCTATGTCCTGACATATCCCCGCCGTTTACTACAATTAGGGTATATTTGCTGTAATCAAATCCGCCCGTTGTACCTGTTGCCTTTGAAGTGCTAGATGCAGGAGCACTTTTGTTGGGTTCACTATCAATCGTTGGTTTTTCTTTGTCATCTGCAGATGTACTCTTATTGACTTCAACAGTATTAGAAGCCGTGCTCGTTGGGGTTTCCACTTTTTTTGACGAAGTCTGTTCAGTGATTTTACCGCAACCCACAATTACTGATAGTAAAATCACAGTAAATAAAATCAACAATATTCTTTTGTTCACACTTCTGCACACCTTTCTCGTGTTTCTACTCTAGAAAAATCATATATAAACGATAACACATTTTGATCTTTTGTTGGAATTTATCTATCGTTGGTTTTGAATCCTTATGTAAATATCCAGCCAATTAATTGAATAAGAAAATCAACAATCTACTTTAACATAGCCTAAAAAAAACGCTATCTCATAATGAAGATAACGTTTTAGACTGATTTCAACTTTGTTCATTTAAAACCTGTGCCAACCCAGTAAAAAACTTTAATGACTCTGGATTAGCAAGCGAACCTTGATTGACAACTTTTTCAGGAGAAAAGCCTAATAATATTTTACGTATTGGAACTTCTAATTTCTTTCCACTCAATGTTTTTGGAATTTGATCAACTTCATAAATTTCATTAGGGACAAAACGCGGTGAAACCTTGTGTTTAATTTCCACTTTTATTTTTTCTTTTAATTCATTTGTCAAAACAACCCCATGTTTAAGTACTACAAATAATGGCATAAATGACTGACGGCCTAGTAGTTCTAAATCGATGACTAAACCTTCCATTATCTCATCAAGTGACTCAACAACTCGATAGATTTCGCTTGTACCTAAACGCACTCCATGTCTATTTATTGTTGAATCTGATCTCCCATAAATGACACAACTACCTTTTTCATCAATTTTAATCCAATCTCCATGTCTCCAAATCCCTGGATAAACTTCAAAATAACTTTCAAGATAGCGCTCTTTATTCGAATCACCCCAGAAATAAAGCGGCATAGACGGCATAGGAGAAGTAATCACTAGTTCCCCCACCTCATTAATAACTGATTTACCTTCATCATCAAATGATTGTACGTGCGCCCCTAATGAACGAGCTTGGATTTCTCCAGCATAAACAGGAAGAATCGGTGAACCTCCAACAAATGCTGTGCAAACATCAGTACCTCCACTAGTTGAAACAAGCCAGATGTCATCTCTTATATTTTCATATACCCAGGAAAATCCTTCGACTGATAGTGGGGATCCCGTTGAACAAATAGACTTTAATTTAGAAAAACTATGTCTATCTTTTAGCTTTATTGCGTGCTTCTCACATACGCTTAAGAATCCTGCACTTGTACCAAAGAATGTTACACCTACTTCTTCTGCAAGGTCCCATAAAACATGTAGACTAGGATAAGTTGGGCTTCCATCAAACAATAATATCCTACTGCCAGATAACAATCCTCCAACTAATTGATTCCACATCATCCAGCCAGTAGTAGTAAACCAAAAAATGACATCATCATGATTTATTCCTTGTTCAACTACTAATGTCTTAAGTTGCTCAATTAATATTCCACCTTGACTTTGTACAATTGGTTTAGGTAAACCTGTTGTCCCCGAAGAAAATAGAATCCATAGTGGATGATCAAAAGTAACACTTTCAAAAGTAAGTTCACTGCTTCCCACTAATAATTCATTCCAGAAAACGGTTTCGTTTTCCATTTTGTATTCATCATAATTTACATATGGCACTAAAATTGTCTTCTTTAATGTAGGTAATTCAGACTGTAGCTCGTCAACGCTTGATAACTTATTTTGAACTTTTCCATTATAAGAATAACCATCCACCGCAAATAAAATAGTCGGTTCGATTTGTTTAAATCGGTCAATTACACTACTCGTTCCAAAATCCGGTGAACAGCTAGACCAAATTGCTCCAATGCTCGCACAAGCTAAAAAGGCAATGATCGTTTCAGGGATATTAGGCATATACGCCACAACTCGATCCCCAGTTTTAACACCTAATTTTCTTAAAGAATTTGCGACCAAGCCTGTCTTTTCCTTAAGCTCTTTCCAACTTATTTCTGTTTTTGGAGTAATTTCCGATTGAAAAATTAATGCAGGTTGGTCTCCTTTATCATTTCGAAATACATGTTCTGCATAATTAATTTTAGAGCCGGTAAACCATTTTGCGCCTGGCATTTTTCGCTCTTCAAGAACATGATCGTATGGTGCATGGGAAATTACATTACAATATTTCCACATGCTTTCCCAAAAGGACTCTAGTTCATCCACAGACCATTTCCATAACTCACTTTGTGTATTAAAAAATAGATTTTTTTCATTTGCGAGCCAGTTCATAAAATGGCTAACACCAGCATTTTCAATTTGCTGCCTAGTTGGTTCCCATAATAAAGCACCTTCAGTAATCGCTTTCATTATTACTCCTCCTAAATTAGCAATCTATTTATTTTAAGAACACAGTAAGTGCACATAACTCAAACCTTTTGATGAAAACTCAAAATAATCTTCCCATTATGTATTAGCTAAATATTTTTTTCTAAAAATACTTAATATTTAAAAATTAACTATTATACTATTACACACTAAATTTACTGTCAATATCGAAAATGAATCATCGTTCAACTAAAAGCACATTTTTAAATTGAGCTTTCATATAGCGTTCTAGTTAAATTAACCCAAAAAACTTCATACCTTATCCTCATAGAGACACTGTTGATATTTAATTTGATTAAATGTAATATATTAATTGATAATCCTGCAGGTTATTATTACCAACTTTACCATTAATTACCATAAATGTATTATAACTCGTATATACCCAGAAATATGGTCTGGGAGTCTCTACCTAATTCCCGTTAAGAATTAGACTACGAGGTAATTTTTACTTTATTAGTAAAAAAAGCTGAATTTAATAAAGGATAACTATGTCCTTTTGAATAACTACTTATAAATACTCTATTAATCTTAGACTATTTAAAAGTGCGTATTCTTCACCTATTTAAAGGACTTTATATACCTTTAAAATGTCAACTTTTTTGCGAACCAAGATAAAGTAGGACTTATCTCTTAAGTGGAGAATACGTCCTACTTTATCTTGGTTTTTTTATGTCACTTAAATGTTTTCTTACATTTGTTTATAGAAGGGGTTTATTGATATGTATAAGGCCATGTATCATACTTTTGACCACTTAAGATTATCTGACAAGCAAACGCAAGAAGCTAATATTGCGTTCTTACATGACTTTAATGCAGTTTTAGAATCCCCCCATTTAAAAAAATTAGCAAAAAAAACACAGTTAATTCCCAACTCAGAGCATTGCCATAATCGTTTGTCTCATACTATTGACGTATGCCATGTTTCAAGCTTAATCGTGGAACATCTAAATAATTATTTTCATGAGGATAACATTACCCCAATAAATAAAGATTTAGTAAAGGCTATTAGTCTAGCTCATGATATTGGTCATCCACCATATGGACATACCGGTGAACGCGCGCTAGATGAAATGATGAAAAAAATGGGTGGATTTGAATCGAATGCACAGAGCATTAAAATTTTAGTTAATAGTTCGAATGGTTTTAAATACAGAACCCTTACAGCCTTAATGAAATACAAAACCAAAATTCCTTTAATTAGAGAAGAATATAACGGTTTAATCAAAGGTTATTACGGATATATGGCAGGATATTTAGAACCTTTATTTTTGACATATCAAGAAAATGTCATTGAACAATCGATTGTAGACATAGCAGATACGTTATCTTATGCCCTATCAGATCTAAAAGATTTAATTCTATTTTATGGAGAAAATAGATTTGCTCAATTACTTAAAAGATATTTTACTGAAGGCGCGATGCTAGAGGAGACAATGCTTTTTTTCCCTGAAATTAGTAGATCTGAATTACTTTATTTCATTCCAAAGATTATGGAAGACATTATGAATAATATACTTGGGGAAATTTTACAAATTTACCGTAAATTCATAGCAGAACCACTACAATCTATTATTCATGATTTTATAGATTCATTAGTGATCAAGATAAACTATGCACAACCAATGTATAGTAAATTGAGTCTCCCAATAGAAAATGAACTAAAACTTTTTCTATTAAATCAAATTACAAAGAAATGTTTCTTAGAAAGAAACGTTAATAGAGAAATAGATAAAAAGATTACTCATAATATACAGCTCACCTACGATTATCTTTTTAACTTAAATAGTGAGGATTCCTTGTTGAAATTAGATAAGGAAGTTTTGCAACAATTGATCAATATCTCTAATGTTATTGAGCGTTCTCGGTTTGTATGTGACGTAATATGTCATTTAAGTGATATGGAGATTGGAAATTTTGTAAGAAAATCCAATAAAAAAATAATTGTAGTATAACAGGAGGAAATAACATGAGTATAAATGTAAAACAATCTGTCGAGCAGTTCAGTTTAAATAGTAAAGAGTATTATGGAAACAGATACGAATTATATGAAAGATTACGAAATGATGCACCTGTTTTTTGGCATGAAGAAATGCAATCCTGGTTTATAACTAGGTATGAGGATGTGTCCAAGAATTTACTAGGAGATAAATTTATTTCAAGTAATGTAATTCCAAATAAAATGAGTAATCTCGCTGAAGGAGAAGATCAACATTTTAAAGATATTATCGATATCATTAAGACTTGGATGGTCTATAATGATCGACCAATTCATTCACAATTAAAAGGTTATATGAACAGAGCCTTTTTAGTTAATGAAATCGAACTTATTGCTCCTGAAATTCAGAAAATTGTTTCTACAATCGTAGATAAAGTACTTGAAAAAAACATAAGCTCATTTGACTTTGTAAAAGAGATCGCGCACCCTATTCCTGCGATGGTACTTTGTAAAATGTTAGGAATTCCTGGTGAGGAGGTTGACAGATTCATTAAGTGGTCTGATGATATCGCATTATTTATGCAAGATTTCGTTGTGTCTCATGTACCTAGTAAAGAAATTAGTGAACAAGTTAGAGGAAGTGTAAGAGAAATTTGGACATACCTTTCAGATGCGATTGCGGAAAGACGAAAAGAAAAGAAAAATGATTTATTAAGTAGATTAATCTCTGAGACTCCTGGTGAAGATGGTGAACTTACTGATGATCAATTAATTGCTCAAACAATGCACTTAATTTTCGGTGGACATAAAATTCCTCAATTTGTGTTAAGTAATACATTACATCTTCTATTTAAGAATCAAGATGTTCTAGAAATGCTTAAAAAAGATATGTCTCTTCTTCCAAAAGTATTAGATGAGACAATGAGACTAGAAGGGCCAATCCAATATATTGTTAGACATGCTTCAAATGATATCGAATTACACGGACAGCAAATCAAGAAAAATGATTCTGTTTATTTCTTCTTAGCTTCTGCTGGCCGAGATGAGCGAGTATTTGCAAATCCTGACAAAATGGATATAAGTAGAACAGGTTTCCGTCATGTAGCTTTCGGTGGTGGTTATCATACTTGTATAGCTGCTGCTTTCGCTCGTGTAGAAATCATGGAGATTCTTAAGGAAGTAATAACTCGTTTCCCAACAATCGATTCTTTATATGATTTAGAAAATCCAGAGTGGACTGCAAACCCTACTTTCACTGGAATGATCCAGATGCAAGTAAAAATCTAGTATTACTAGGATATTTGATAGGAATAGAACAAAATTCTATTCCTATTTTTTCTAAGTTAGAGGTGATTAAAAATTGAATAATTGCGAGTTTCATAATACCACCATTTTAGTTGTTCACGAAATTTATGGTATTAACAAACATATAAACGATATTTGCGACAGTTTAAGTAAGTTAGGATTTACAGTTGTATGTCCAAATTTATTAGGTAATATAGAAAATTATTGCTATAAAGATGAAAACAAAGCTTATCAGCATTTTGTTCATAAGATTGGGTTTGAGTTAGCTACTAATAAAATTATCGATCTTGCAAAAGAACTTCGAACTAAGTGTGCTAATTTGTATATTTTAGGTTTTAGTGTAGGTGCAACAATTGCATGGCTATGCAGTAAATATGATAGGTTATTTGATGGGGTAATTGGATTTTATGGTTCGAGGATTAGGGACTATTTAGAGGTTAGTCCAAAATGTGAGACCTTACTAATTTTCCCAACGAAAGAAAAATCATTTGCTCCCGAAATTGTCATAACTGAATTGAAAACAAAAGATCGGATTCAAATTATTAAAGTAGAAGGAAGTCATGGTTTTACTGATCAATCAACTTCTAATTATGATCAGTATGCTACTGAATATTGTTTTCAAAAAATGCGTGATTTTATTATGAAACAAAATAATAATTTTTCCGTAACAGGAGGAATCAAATGACCGATCAAAGATGGATGTCTTTACAGTTTTTTGGGTTTTTCTTCACTTTCGGAATCTTCGTGCCTTATTGGTCTGCTTGGCTAACAACAAGTAAAGGTTTTACAGCTGATGAAGCTGGACTAATCATTGCTTCAGGTTTAATAACAAGGTCAATAACAACCTTTTTTATTTTTCCATTTATAAGTAGATACCTAAATTTAGCTAGATTAAATCAAGTAGTTTCCTTAACTTCTGTTACGCTATTAATCATATTAATCCCGTTTAATAGTTTAATTGCAGTAGCTGTTATTACAGTTTTACTAAGCCTTGTTTATCCAATGCCTTTAGCTATGTATGAGTCTATGGCATCTATCCTTATTAGGGAAAGCAAAATAGAGTATGGAAAGAGTAGATCATATGGCTCAATTGGCTATATTATTTCTCTATCATTAACTGGAATACTCATATCTTTAAAAAGTGAAAATGTAGTTATCTACTTTTTGATAATTGGATGTGTGCTACTTTCTTTATTAACATCCATTAACGCTCCTTTACCTTTAAAAGCAAAAATAACATCAAAGAAAGTTCCATTGTTTAAGTTGTTTAAATCAAAAGCATTTTTAATAGTATTAGCGATCTGCATCACCCTTCAAGCTGCACATGCAGCATATTATAGTTATGCTGTTCTTTTCTTGAAAAATATTGGGGTAAAAACAAGTTTTACAGGATTCATCTTAATCATCGCAGTGATATCAGAAATTGCTTTCTTCTATATATCAGACTCTCTATTTAAAAGACGATCTGTTCCAGTTTTATTACTGTTTAGTGTAAGTGCTTCAATATTAAGATGGGTATTGATCTTTTCTTTTAACAGCATTTCAGTTTTTGTATTGTCTCAATTATTACATTCTATTACTTTTGGGCTTACTCAATATGCCTTTGTGAAATACTTAGATGAAAACATTGAAAATAGGTACTTCCCCTTTGCTCATGGAATTTATGCAGCTCTAGGTTTAAGTTTAGGTAGCGGTATTTTAACATTAGTAAGTGGTTACCTGTACTCTATATCTCCATCTTTTGCTTTTTTAGGAATGGCATTGGTCTGTATCCCCTGTTTAGGGTTGTGTTACTTTTTGAAATTAGCATTAGGGGATCAAAATAACTTAACAGGAGAGATAAGTGAAAATGTTACTAGTAAAAGAAAAAGTGTATAGTACTAACAAGTCTGTAAAATCTGATGAAACGATTCATACAGAAGTATTTCAAATGAATGAAGAAAAAGTGATTAAGTTGAAATTTTTGAGTTCAAATTCTCCTAGAAATCAAGGTGTCGGATTTATCTCAGAAAATGGAATATCAATCAACGATGCCCCAAAACAAACAAAAGTGACTATATGGAGAAATGAAATTCAATCAGAACTGATCTTAAAATGCTCTAGTGGCTTTTTAAATGTTTTTAATGTGTGGGAAGAAGAACGAATGGTAGGATTCCATGATTTTCAGTCTGGTATGAGAATCAAAAAGGAGAATGATGTCATGTTCTACAATTGTAATGATGCTTTTGGGAATGGTGATTTTACCTCTCTAGTATTCTCGCTTCAAATATTATAAAGCTAAATAGAAAAAAAAATTCAATTGTCTATCCGATTAAAACTAACAAAAAAGCAGAGTTGAATTTCTCAACTCTGCTTTTTACTAAAAAACTTATATTTTCTTTTCCGTAATCCAAATTATCTTTCCCTGTCTATTTTTGGAAAGAATAGGAAAAACTAAATTAAGATTCGATATAGTAAACTTTTGTTCAATCTAGAAAGTAGGTATTAAACATGACGGAAGATTTTTTTGCTGATTATGAAAAATTTGTTGTTCCACCTTCATATCAATATACAGGTGAGAAACGAAAATTTAATCCTAAGGACTATGCATCATATTACATCTTAACAGTCTCATTATATGACTCTCTTATATCAAATTGGAACGATGCAGCTAAATATAAAATAGACGTCAAAAACTGTATAGATCACGTATTAAAGGATTTTAATGAAAAAAAAGGTGGTAAATATCATCTTCAATTACTTGAATTTGAAAGTGATAAATCCTATTTTGTCATTGCCTTGTCTATAAAGAATAAAATTGAAAAAGATAAAATCAATGGAATTATTTCAAAGTATATTGAACAACTTGTATCAAACTCATTTTATATTGGACAGAGCTGGTACTGGCTAATTGGTCAAAAAGGAAAAAGAGACCGAAAACTCTTCAATATATCAATAAAGGAATACATGCACTAGCCTATATTATTCGGCATTATATTTTTCTTTTATTTAATAAAAGGATTTATTGATCTATTTTTTTCTAACCCAATTCCTATTCTTACTATTAAAAATATCCTCCTCTCTTAAATTTCCCCCTCTAAACAAGCTTTAACAAAGCTACCTAATTGTTCTTTATTCAGAACGAACGAATCCTTGAATTTTAAAGTTGTTCTAATCATCTGTATCGATTACTTCATAAGCTTCTTTACTATTTCCACTAAGAAAAATGAGCCAATCAACTAATCGGCTCATTTCTAATACTTATGTCAGCTATTGTAAGTTAATTTAGTCCTTTAAACCCATACTTCTCTAATATCTTCATAGACTCATCATTTTGAAGATATTCATAGAATTTTTTAGCTTCTTTCGGTTGCTTGCTATTCTTTATTACGCCTAACGGATAAATAATTGGATCATGTGTATTTTCAGCTGCTGTTGATACAATCTTAACTTTTGTCGATGTCAGCGCATCTGTCTTATATACAATCCCTGCGTCCACATTATTTGTTTCAACATAAGAAAGTACTTGTCTAACATCCTTACCATAAACTACTCTTCCTTTAATTACTTTCCAAACATGTAAATTTTCCAATGTTTCTTTACCATATTGTCCTGCTGGTACAGCTTCTGGCGTACCGATTGAGATTTTATCTGCTTTCGTAAGATCTTCAAAAGAGTTAATTTCTTTTTTTGTATCTTTTGGTACAACTAATACCAGTTCATTCCCAACTACATCTTTGCCTTGGCTCTTATCAATTAAACCATCTTGTACTAAATTATTAAATTTATCCTCTGCAGCCGAGAAGAAAAGATCCACTGGTGCTCCTTGAGAAATTTGTTGTTGTAATGCTCCCGATGCTCCAAAGTTCAAGTTTATTTTTACATTAGGATTAGCTTTTTCAAAGTTTGCTTTAATATCATTTAGTGCATCCTGTAAACTAGCTGCTGCTGAGATCGTTAATTCTACATTCTTTTGAACAGTTTCTTGTTTCTTGCCTGCAGACTTAGAAGCTTGTTCATTTGTTGAACAACCAGATACTGCTAGCCCTAATATCATCGTTATCGATAATAATAAAGAATATAGTTTGTTCATTATTCATCTGCCTTCCCTTTTAAAACATAACTAGTTATATCTAATTATATTTAGTTATAACTAAATAAGAAATAGAATTTTAAAATTTACATTAAATTTACTAGGAATATGCTTTTTAAAAGGCATTGAGTTAAAATAGAAAATGGAGGGATGTAAATGACGACGGAACTTTTCTATACTATCGAAGAAGTCTCACAGTTTTTAAAAGTATCGAAATTAACCATTTATGACCTTGTCAAGAAAGGTGAATTACCTATATTCCGTGTAGGAAGACAGATGAGAATAGCAGCAAATGACTTGGACAATTACATAAAAAACAATAAAACAAATCAAAACACCACATTACTTACCTCTGTTTTTGAACCTCGCAGAAGCGATCCAAAAGAATCAAATCATGTTGTTATTAGTGGACAAGATTTAGTTTTAGACATGCTCGGTAAACAGATCGAGAAAAACTCAAGATATAAATCTTTAAGATCTTTTACTGGAAGCTTAAACAGTCTTATTTCCATGTATAATGGAGAATGTGACATCGTTAGCCTCCACCTTTTTGACGGAGATACAGGAGAGTATAATGTACCATATCTTAAAAAAATTTTAGTGGGTCATCCATTTATTTTATTCAATCTGCTATCTAGGAAAGCAGGTTTATACGTTAAAAAAGGTAACCCTTTAAAGATTACCTCTTGGAAAGACTTAGAACGTAAAGATATAAAGATTGTAAATAGAGAGAAAGGTTCAGGTGCGCGAATTCTTCTCGATGAACAGCTACGTATCAACGAGATTTCTTCTAAAAATATTAACGGATATGAACATGAAGAGAGCAATCACTTAAGCGTGGCCTCCGCTGTCTCAACTGGAGTAGCAGATGTTGGAATCGGAATTGAAAAAGCTGCTAAAATTGTAGGAATTGATTTTATTCCACTAATAACAGAACAATATGACCTGGTTATATTAAAAACCCCTTCAAATGAACAACTGATCAGTATTGTCACAGAGATTTTACAATCAAATCAGTTTCAATCAGAGGTTTATTCTTTAGGAGATTATGATATTTCTAGGACAGGGAAAATTATATTTCAGACAAATTAAGAGAAGGCTACTGAATTTGTTGCCTTCTTTTTTGCTGTTTATTGGAGAAGTAAGAGTCATTCTAAAAAGACCAAATCATTTATGATTTGGTCCCTATATTTAAAATATTTACTATAAAGAGTTAAAACAAACACACATCATACATTGTATTAACAGAAGATTTTTTATGTAAGGATTTAATTTCCTCTTCAATTTCCCGACAATTCCTTACGATTTCTTTTATATGTGAAATAATTTGTAAACAACCAACTGAAGGCACAACTTTCGATTCGTTTTCATACTCAATTAGCTCTATGCCAAATTCAATTTCTAAACTAATGATTGATTCTTTCATGTCAGCCTCTTTAATAAAAAATTTCTGTGCTGCAATCGTAAAGGAACCACTCTCTAAAACTTCACAAAGATGACTTAATTGTTCAATTTTCATATTTCTTCCCCCATACTCTACGATGTTCCCTTTCCTAATCTAGTTCTATTATATTAAGTGTTGATGTGATTTTAATTTTGAATAAAAGTATCAATTTGTTTTTTCTGAATAAATGATGATTTTTCACTGAATTAGTTTATAGCTGCTATGTGATCTCCTTTCTAAAAACCAACTGACCAAATTCAAATGATTCTAACTCAATAAAGGAAAAATTCTACAATCAAAATTGATTTTCCTTTGATTTAAACTTGGGTTATTTTTGCCTTGATTTTATTGAATTTTCTAGTTTGACACTGCTAATTTCAAAAGAAATCTATGTTAAATAGGACAATATTATATTACTCAAATAGAAAAACCACCTATAATTGGCGGTTTTCTTAGGGATTCTCTATTCTTGAAATCTTTTTACCTATTAATATTGATTTGGGGTAATTTTGTTAAATAGTATTATTTTTTCCAATGAAACCTAATGATACCCTAAATTTCTAAGCAAAATTTAATTATTAATACAGATTAAATCACTCTATAATTGCATATAAGAAATGGTAGATAGATAGTCAATCTAATTTGCACATTTGGGGGAATAACAATGGTTTTCTTTTATCAATTCGGAATTTTAGTTGTTATTATTGGAATCGTTCTCTTCTTACTGTTTTATAAGGTCTTTATCAAAATAGGTAGATTATTTAATAATCATATTAAAAACATAAAAAAAGAAATCGGGAGAGATGAAGAGTGAACGGATTGAGAAGTCTGATTGCAGGCGGAGTTATTATAATTGGAGGTATTATTTACGCAATTGGTGGTATGTCGCATATAAGTGTTGGTAGTATTGGTATTGAGAAACATATGAGTGGAGAAATTACTGAAGTCCCCCAAGGTTTCCATTGGACTGGTTGGGGAGTTTCAGTACAAGAATATCCCACATATACACAATCATTAGTTTTATCAAGTGACAAACACGAAGGTGGTAGTTCTGATCAAGAATGGTCAGTAGGTACTGGAGATCAGCAAGAACTACCTGTTAATACAAACTTAACATGGAAAATTTCAACTAAAAATGTAGCTAATCTTTATCAATCAGTAGGTGGAAAAGATATTAGTTACATCAAAAATAACATCGTCAAACCTACAATGAAAAATGTTGTTAACAAAATTACACACAAATATAGTTGGAACGACATTAAAGGTTCAAAACAAGCTGATATTACTGAAGAAATCAATATTGCTCTAGATCAGGAACTTGCAAAACAAGGTATTGAAGTCGGCACTTTTGGATTTACCCACGTAGGATCTCCCGCAGGTATGGCACAGTCACAAGCACAATTAGCAACTTCTGAATTGAACGTAAAAAAGGCATTAGCTGACCAAGAAAAAGCTAAGATTGAAAATCAAACAAAAATCCTAAATGCAGAAGCAGATGCTAAAGCAAATAGAATTTTATCAGACTCACTTACTCCAGGATTATTAAAGAAAATGGAAATGGATGCAAGACAAAAATGGGGTTGGGTTACTGTTCAAGGTGGGACACCTCTAGTTCAAGCAAAATAAACAAAGAACCAACCATCTAGAAGCATTCATTAAAGTGATCTAATGTTCATGAATTTGATTTAGAATGTTAGTTTAAAGAAGATTTTCAACCCTGGCGTCAAGCCATTTTAGACATTAATTGATAATTTTATTACTCCCAAAACTTTTTAAAAATAGAAAAATAATAAAGAAATAATCCTCTCTGCAAATAAAAACTCTTTCTTAATTTTTAGAAAGGGTTTTTATTTTCTATAATTTGACATAAAAATGATGCAAGAAAACTATAGATGTATGATATTCTCTAGATGTAATAAAAACGGTTTAAAACGGAGGTAAATATTGAGAGTTTAAGTTAGTAAGTCTGGTACAATTGAATGTTAAATTTCTTATATTCTATCATAATCATTTCTAGCTTTTTTATCTTATTTTTTGTTCATGAAGAAAAAACAGTTCACTATGTGTTTGATACACTTCAAACTTTTGGGAATTTAGAGCTATCTCGTCCAACAAAGACGAGTGTTATGGCTTGTCAAATTGGTTCTCAGCCCGGTAAGGTGCTAGCAATTCGTCCAGATAGCTTGAGCTACTGTAATTCCTTGTTGATCCTTATTTTGGAATTCTTCCAAAGTTTCGAAGTTAATCGATTGTAGAGAACTGTTTTCTTTTTATAAACAAAAGAAAGGTGCCCCTTAAAAGTTTTACTTTTGGGACAACCTCTTTTCTCGTACTATTCATATCGAAGAGCTTGAATTGGATCAAGCTTAGACGCTTTATTTGCTGGAAAAACACCAAATACGATTCCAACTAATAAAGAGAATACAAATGATAACAGCATAACTGGTATAGAATATGCAATTGCTGTTCCAGTCGTTATAGTGAATATTTTTGCACTAATAACGCCTATTACAACGCCTATTATTCCTCCAAGTGCACTTAATACCATTGATTCAATCAGGAATTGAAGAAGAATACTTCCACGCTTTGCTCCAATTGCTTTTCGTATACCGATTTCTTTTGTACGTTCTGAAACCGATACAAGCATAATATTCATAATACCGATACCACCAACAATAAGTGAGATCGCAGCACTTCCACCTAGCATTAATGTCATCGTTTTATTAACAGATGAAGCAGTTTCCATTAAATCCTCTGGACTCGAAACGCTATAGCTATCTTCATCGCCAATAATCGTTAACATCTTTTGTTCGATTCTACGCAATGTAAAATTAATCATATTTTCATTATGTACTTTTACATAAACAGAACCAATTGAAGAAGTAGATGCCAAGCGCTGAGCTGTGCTAAGCGGAACAAAAATTGTACTGTCCCCACTTGTACCTAATGAACTACCAACTGATTGAAGTACCCCAACAACTCTAAATGATGTCCCATTCACTTTAACGTATTGACCAACTGGATTTCCAAAACCGAATAATGTTCGTGCTGTGCTTGAACCAAGTACTGCTATTTTTGAGTGATTATCATTATCTAAATCTGCGATAAATCGCCCTGATTGCAGCTCCAAATCACGAACTTTTAAATAAGGTGAAGTTGTTCCTGTCATTGACACTTGCGCGTTCGTTTGTCCGTTTTTTACAGTTACTCTTCCAGAGACAGTCGGAGCAATTGCTTCAACATCACTAATTTCCTTAAGTTGATTGGCATCATCTTCTTTAAAAGTTACATCTGAGCCAGTAACACTTACTGTTAATACATTTGTACCTAAGCTTCCTATTTGATCTTGCACTTCTTTCGTTGATCCTTGTCCAATCGCAACCATCACAATAACGGAGGATACACCGATAATTATACCTAGCATCGTTAGGAAGGCTCTTACTTTATTTCCTTTAATGCTCTTAAGCGCCATTCTCAGTGTCTGCAAACCATTCTCCTCCATTCTCGTATAAATTGCCATCGTGAATTCGCACAACACGATTTGCTTGTTTTGCTACTTCTAAATCATGTGTAATTAAGATAATCGTATGCCCTTGCTCATTTAACAAATTCATAATCTCCAAAATTTCCTTACTTGTTTTACTATCAAGAGCACCCGTCGGTTCATCTGCTAGTAAAATAGGAGGGCTTCCAGCAAGGGCACGCGCAATTGCGACACGCTGCTGCTGCCCCCCTGATAATTGTGTAGGTAAATGATTTGCTCGATCTACTAATCCTACTTTTTTTAACGCCGAAAGAGCAATTTCTCTTCGTTCAGCTGTTTTCATCCCTCTATAAATGAGAGGAAGTTCTACATTTTCTACTGCAGTTAACTTTGGTATAAGATTGAAATTTTGAAAAATAAATCCAATCTTTTCATTTCGTATAGTCGCTAGTTGCGAGCTCTTCATTTGCCCTACATCTTCATTATCAATCAAATATCTACCAGAATCGGGTCGGTCTAAGCATCCAATCATGTTCATAAATGTTGACTTCCCTGAACCTGATGGACCGATGACTGATATAAAATCACCCTTTTGGATATCAAGCGATACACTCTGAAGAGCTATTACTGTTTCACCGCCAAGTTCATACATTTTCGTCATGTTTTTTATTTGAATAATCGGCTCAAAGTTAGTCATTATTTACCTCCTTGTCCGCCACCTGTTTGGATTCTTTCAGTAGTTCTTCCTCCGAAGCTACCTCCACCTTGGAAGCCACCACCTGGAAAGTTGCCACCTTGCATCATAAATCCACCAGAATTACCTCTAGATTGAACGCTCGGAATTTCAATAGACTCACCTTCACTTAATCCACTTGTAATTTCTACATTCGTATCATTAGAAATACCAGTTTTTACTGTAACTTTCTTTGTAGATTCTCCAGCATCATTTGTAGATGAAGCAACTAGTACATATTTTTCATTTCCATTTTTATACACTGCTTCTACTGGAACATATAGAGTATCTGCTTTACTTTGTATTAAAATACTTGCTTCAGTTGACATACCAATTTTCAAACCTTTTGGATTTTTAATTTTTACAGTTACATCAAATGTTGAAACGCCATTTGTCGACGTGCCTTCATTTGCTACTTTCGTTACAATCCCATCGAATGTTTGACCCTCAAATGCACTTGCTGTTATTTTTACTGACTGACCAACTTTTACCTTAGTGATATCTAATTCATCAACACTGATTGTTGTTTCCAAAGAACTATAATTTGTTATATGTGCCAATGTCGCAGAGCTTTGTACAGAATCTCCACTATTAACAGCAAGACTAGTAATTGTACCAGCAACTGGAGCCTGTAAGATACTACCATCTGTAAATTTCACTAGTGTGTCACCAGTTTTTACAACTGAGCCTTCCTTCACAAATACAGTATCCGCTACTAAACTACTACCTCCTCCAGTACTAGAGTTATTTGAGGAACTGTCACCATCTTCTCTGGTTATCGGTAATGTGACTCCATCTTCATCTTCCATACGCATTAGAACTTTTCCTTGCGATGCTCCGCTACTGCTACTTACATAAACCTTTGTAATTTCTCCATCTTTTGGAGCCGTAACAACATCACCATTTTTAAATGTCACAAGTGTGTCACCCTTATCTACTGATTCTCCAGAAGAAACACTTACACTATCCACAACTAGTATTGTATTTGCCGCAGTAACATCTTCATCAGTATTTGCAGTTACCGAACCCGATCCTGTAACAGCTACTTCTAACTTTCCTTTTTGTGCCGTAATTGTTTGTGCTGTAGCCATCACATTTAGGGCTTGATTTGCTTGACTCTTACTATATATGAACCAACCACTTCCTCCTCCAACAGCAACAACTATAAATGAAATAATAACCCACTTTTTCAATTTTCTTTTCTCCTCTCCATCATTGAGATTGATATGAATAGATACCCGATTATCCTTTACATTTAAGAAAATCAAGGCTTGTCTTTCGTTTATACAGTAAACATACTCTAGTAGTGATCGCTTGTATTAGAGCTCGTTTTATTTATTTTTTTGCTCCTCCTAATTTCATTTGATAAGCTCATTTTGGATTGTGTACCTTAAATTTCCCTTAACAAAAATCAATGCTTTTTAATGAGGAGAGGATATTGGTCATATTCAAAGCATTTAAAACGCTTAATTTACGAGTATATAAAAACCCCCTTCTATGTTTTTGAAAGGGGATTTACTTGTAATTATCGATCTATTTAATATCTATTTCTTCCATTTAAATCTACAAAAATAGGAGTCGATTAAATACAATCAACTCCTTCGTACTTTTTGTATAAAAATAGTGCTTATTCATACTCTATCATGTTCAATCTTTAGTATGATTAAGTGGAAAATACCTATCCGTCTACCCTTAGTATCGTCTTTTTCCCACAAAAATCAAACTATTCTTATGCAACAAATCTGCCATTTAGGACAATAAAAAAATCGACTATTTTGCAGAATTTTATACTACATACGCATGCGTTAGTTACTTAAAGGATCTTCAATTTAAAAGAACTAATCTTTTTTTTATAGAAGTGTATTAACTTGTCCACCACCATATACCAGTTAATACAACATATTCGTAAGTATAGAAACAGTTCAAATCTATCTTTTAGTAATTCTTTCCATATATGTTTATTCATTCCTTAAAATGTTATTTTATGTAAAAAACATATGACTTTTTTCATATTTCAGGAAAAATATACAGATTATATTGGAAATTTTTAACTTAACAGGTAATAGTTACCAATATAATTGAGGGCAAAAGTAATATACAAAGTAGTACAAAAATCATAACAATATATAGTTAGTTAAATATAGGTCAAGTCTAGATATCATCTGAGGAGCTTGCTAATAAATATAGAAAAGGTGATATTGTGAGCAAGGAAGACAAGAAAAAAGAGCATTGTGAATGCGAATGTGAGGACAAGCATCATCATGAACAACACCATTGTCACAAATGCTGTTGTTGTGAAGGGCCAAGAGGGCCAAGAGGTAAAAAAGGTGACGATGGTAAAAGAGGTAAAAGAGGCGCAACAGGTGCTACTGGGGCAACTGGGGCAACTGGCGCAACAGGAAATACTGGAAATACGGGTCCAGCTGGCGCAACAGGAAATACTGGAGCTAATGGTGCGACAGGTGCAACAGGAAATACTGGAGCTACTGGAGCTACTGGTGCGACAGGTCCAGCGGGTTCAGGCGTAGAAAAAATCTATTTAGCATCAGATCAATCAATCGGAAACAATGATTTTATGGGACTAGGTACTTCCTCATCTATGTTTATCCGAAATAACGTTGTCATTGCAGAAGCTTCAACCATTACTGGATTAGTTTTTAGTATTCGAACAAATTCGTTAGGTGTAGGAGATGTCGCAACAGCTCAGATTTATGTTAGTTCAAATTGTGGCGCAACTCCTGTAGCAACTGGCATTATTGCAACTATTATTGGGCCAAACCCTCCAAATTGTTGTGCAATGGCAATCTCTTCTTTTGCAGTTAAACCATGTGATTTAGTTTCTGTCAGAATTACAACTGGTGGCGGAGCTTTCCCTGATGGTGCAGCAGCAACAATTCTACTAACGACACCATAAAGTTAAATGCATTTATGGTTTGGCTATTTCATTTCCAAAAGAAAAAGGATCTTCGAATGAAGGTCCTTTTTTGTTAATTTAAAAACCGAATTTACGACTCATGATCTTTGATCTTATGTAACCTAACGCACCTTTAGTTTAATAAGGATAATGAAATAGAATTCTCAAAACACCCCATAGAAGTAACCCTGCAATAATAACTAGAACTCGAATTACCCAATTCTTCACTCCAAGGCCTCCTGATAATTGTTTAACTAACCTAACATTTTTGTTAAATAAAAAACCGACTAACAGCCTGCATTCTTTTTTGAATAAGACCACTTCAAAAAGCATATACAATGATATGACTTTTAAAGTGGTGAAACGTTACCAGGTCTTATTATTTTTTTCGTTGTTTTTTATTTCGTTCTACAAATAAATGATATTCTTGAAATTCTTCTTCAAGTTTATCTAGTATTCTACCAGTTGAATGTTCATCGGATAATTTTTGACAATACATTTCTATTAAGAATTTTCCTGCTTTATAATTTATAAGAAAAATCGGATAATCTGATTCATATCTGTTATTTCTTTTCCCTTCTACTAAAAAATGTTGAGTCATCTTTTCACCAAATATTTTTATATGAAGTTTTACTAAATCCTCATATTTTTCTTTCTCTTCCTGGTTAAACATTTGTATTTCCCCCTATGTGTTCTTATTGAACTAACGCATGCAAAAGTTGAACATGATTTTAGGAGCTATTTGATCAATCAGCTCCTCTTTCACTATTTGGCAGTATAGTTTACTTTATGTTTTTAAATCAACTGAAATCTTTACTACTATGTTATTCATTAATGATTTGTACTTCGAATTTCGGGTGAATAGATAATTGTGGATAATCTTTACGCCAATTCACTGATTTCCATTCATTTGAGTAATATGCTTTCATTTCCTTCCCTACACCAATCACGTCACAATTTGCTTTTTGCAACGTTTCAATCGTGGATTTAGCTAACCCTTCCATCTGTTTACTTAGCATTTTTTCCATCTTATGAATGTTCGATTTCTTAAATTTAATTGTTTCTGTACCAATCACATATGAATTAATCTTTAAATTGACTCGGATGACTACATTAGGCAAACCCTTTGATTTTTTGGAAACAGTGGTCTTTGAGTCTATTTCTTTTATGGCATATGCATATTCGCTTTTGTTCTCTTGATTCGCTAACTGTTTTTCCTTATTTTTTTCAAGGAAATCTCCTGTCAGATTCAATCGAACAAAATGCTTACCTAATAGCATCATCATCATGGTAAGTTGGTCTTTTGATAGTTTCACCCCAGTGTTTACACCCTGTCTATATAAATACGCACCACTTAATTCTAACGCATTATCTGACTGCTTAATAACAGGTATTGCAAGGTCTTCCATCTTGTCTCTTTTTGATAATATGATGTCCATCATGGAAGTAGATGGAATCATTTTTCTACTCTCCATTGTAAAAATATAGTCATTTAAATCTTTTGTAAAATCTTCTTTTTTTTCAACTTCATCTTTTAAATATTTTTGTAGATTTCCTTCAAAGATAACAACAGGGACGTCTACTGCCCCATACGGCGCATTTAGCATAAAAGATAGATTTGAGACAGGATACTCTTTTGCGAACTTTTCACTTAGCAGATAAACCCTTGTACTAACGCCATAAAAAACTCGATTTGAATAACCACCTCTACCAATTGCTGATAATAGACTTGACCCCTTAAGTGTTGTAAGACCCATTTTAACCTCCCCACTACCTTGTCCGCTGTTTTTTAGTTTAGTATCAACGTAGTAAAGATTAGCTTTATTACTTTCATTCAAATCTAAACCCGCAACATCCATTAATTTAAGAGTACGTAGTGGCAATCGATCCCAACACCCAGTCAATAGCGGAATTAATGATATAATTAATAAAACATTATTAATTTTTTTCAATTTCTTTTCACCACTTTATATAAAGGTAATTTTCCCCTATTTTGACCCTTAAACTTTTTCCTATTCATTTTAGGAGTAATTTTAAGACGAAGTTGTTAAAGTTAATTTGAATAAACATAAACAAATTAATTTTGAGCCACTTTACTGTTATGATAAGTTTTTATATTGATTTGTCTTCGGTAAAGGACGATAAAATGTCATTGCTCTGGGTAGGAACTGGTTTTTTATTATTTATTAAATTTTGTGGATGGATGAATCTAAAACTTGAAGATTAAAAATAAAAAAAGAGAGGAACTCACAAGAAAAGGAGTTTCTCTAAAAAATAGGTGATATTGGTAAAAAAGTAAAACAAGAAATGTAATATTATTATATAAAAATTAATATTAATTGTTTCAGTTATATGCCCCTTTATTGGAAAAATTTAACATTTATTATGCAACTAAACTGCCAAGGGTTTTTATATTCCATGATAATTCAGTAGAAGCATAATTAGCAGTACTTAAATATTTAGAAGAAATCGTCTCTTCAGGGGCAGATCATCCATTACCGATACAATTTCTATCGGTTGTGTTCTATATTGTATTTTTGTATCCTATTCAATTTGTATATACTAGGGTTTTTTAAGCATTTAACTGTCTAAAATTAATCTTAACTCGCTACGAGCGGACGGGAATCCCAACTGTTATATGATCCACCTATGTTCGGTTAGACATGAAACTATTAGGTAGTTTAGTTAAATAAGAACTGCGTAACAAAAAATTAAAAGGCATTGCTCTTGAGCAACGCCTTTTTCACATATTAATTTCCCCTAACAATTAGCAATCTTTTAATCTCTATCTAAAAAGAATTCCATATTTATTCTTTATAAAAGCTTTTAATAGATCCATCTTCTCTTTTGAATCTATGATTTCAAATGGAACATATACTTCATGTTTTTTTAGGAGAAAATTTCTCTTTTCTTTAATTTCAAAATTTAATATTTGTTGGACTTCTTTTTGAACAGGCTTCCCTCTAGTAGATTCTGGATTGCCTGAATCGACATGATGAATTAAGCAATGGTATTTTTTATCTCCATATAGAGTCGCAAATTTTTTAAACGCACCAATTAAGGAAATAGGCTTATACCCTATCGACAAGCTCTTTGCCGCCATTGTACATTTCATTGGACCTAAACTGTTGAGTTAGGTAGAGATTCAAAATCCCCCTCTTACCTTTCGTCCAAGTATTAATTATCCAATTAAGTAAAAAGTAATTCATACAAAAAACCACCTTATATAGGTGGTCCTAAATATACTTCCGATGAATATTCTTCCCATCATAACTAAACAACACTGACTTATTCTCAATATTCGTCTCCAATCTCCAAATGAACCCCTCTACCCCACAACTGATGAATATAAGGCATTACCTTCTCAACATACTTCACATCAAGTTCCATATGTTCATAGGAATGTTTCAAATAAAGCTCACCATTTTTTAAATAATCGCCCTCTTGAACAACTATATAAGGGAATCCTCCATTCACCCTACTAACTACAAGTTGATCTCGTACATTTTCCCATGCCTTATCAGTGACTTTATATTCCTTACCTTGTCGTTGGAATAAATACATATCTTCACGCATGACAAGGTCTTTAGTTAAGTAATTTCGTATAAATGAACTATCAGACTCTAACTCTCGTACTTCAAACATTTTTTCTCGATCGCTGCCAGGTTTAACACCTAACTCTCTCATTTCTTTGGTCGGATTATTATATCGCTCTTCAATATCTTCAAACATTCTTAGTCCTAAGTAGTATGGATTAATACTTGTTTTAGAAGGTTGAACTACTCCTGCGTTTAGTTTTGCGTATTCAATTGCTTCGTTTGAATCGAGGTTTAGTTCACGCATGATGCGTATGTGCCAAAAACTTGCCCAGCCTTCCGTCTCCTTAAGATTTTAAAGACCTACCTTATTGCAATAGAAAAAGGATCTTACTTTAAGACCCTTTTTCTATTTATATCACTGTTACTATTATACTTATGGAAAGTGTATTTGAATAAGGAACATTATTATTTTCAGTAAATACATATTAATTTTAGCGGCAATAAAAAAGTCAAAAAAGATGAATCAATCAATGATTTTTCATAAAATACAAAGCTTAGTGCATTTCTTATATCTATTTAATTACACTTTATTAGTAACTTGTTTTGTATCTTTTTTATAAATTTTTTCCCAAGGCGTCCCTAAAAATGGAAGAGCCCAACGATCTAAACCATACCATCCCGCCACTTTCCACCCTAGAACTAGCCATGTAGCTAAAATAAACAATAGTGGATTAGAACTAAGTGTTCCCGCAAATAAGTAACTTACACTCATTAAACTACCAAAAAATGCAGCAATTCCTGTAAGTAATCCTAATATTAAACCTAATCCTACAAGAACTTCACCATATGCTACTAAATAAGAAAAGAATTTAGCATTTGGAAGTACCGTATGCTTTAAAAAACTAGCATACCAACCTGTTACATCTGGGTGCAGCATATTAGAATTAGCTTTTGCTAAAGCTCCTTGAGTAAACCCTTTTACTACAACACCAGCTTTTGATCCAGTCCAAACATCTGAATTTACTTTATCCCATCCAGCAGAAAGCCACTCATACCCCAAGTAAAAACGAACAAGTAACCAAATCCAAGCAGATTTACTACTATTAAATAAAAAATTAGAAACGGGATTATCAGAAACAACAACATCATATCCGTCTACTTTTTTATTTACCATTTATTTGCCCCCTCTTGTACGAATTACTATTATATATTTATTAACAATTAAAAATATGTACAATGTGAAATTTAATGTTTCGGTGGAGGTTAAAAAGAAATTTATTATTTATTTTTTTAAATTTGATATCGCATAATCTGTCCTAAAATACTATTTCTTTCTTTATTATTGGTATGACATTAATTTATATGAAAATTGTATTTAATTTAAATCATATATCTAATTGTTTAAACAATGAATCCAAGCCTTTTTGCCTCATATGTCAGCAATACCGAAATTTCGGATGGGCTATATTGATTAATTCTAGTGTTCATTGAGATATGATCTTTCTTGCTAATTTAATTAGCTATACCATATCCTGTTACAATATGATCTACATCATATTTGATGTTGTTTCGACTGATTTAAAAGATAGGTAGAGATTAATTTTTGAAACAGTCCCATCCTTTGTTGTCGCACTTTACAATATTTGTAAATTTTACAGAAAAATAGCATCAAGTTAAACCAAAATTACCAAGTTATTATTTAACAATGAATACTGGACAAGCAACTTTTTGCACAACATAATGACTGACGCTTCCTAAGAACAACTCTTTCAGTTTACTCAATCCACGACTTCCCATTACAACAAGATCGGCTTTATTATTATTGATAAAATCAACAATCGTACCAGAAGGGATTCCTTCCAATACAAATGTTTTTGTACTGTTAGGAAGTTCTTTCAGCTTTTGATCTACTGCATTAAGAGCTATTTTTGCTATATCGTATTCTGTTTGGCGAATCTCTTCCACATTCAAAGTACCATAGTAAGTAACATCAACAGGTACATGAAATACTGTAATTACATTCAATTCGATACTTTTATCTTGTTTTGCCATCGTAATTGCCATTTCCAAAGCCTTTTTACTTAGCTCAGAATTATCATACGGAACTACAATTCTTGAACATACATCTAACATCTATTTGATCCTCCTATATTAATTTCTATTATTATTTTTAAATAAAATTTTAGTAAGTTCATAATAAAAATATATTTTATATTAGATACTCACCCTACTAATCTCACAAGCTTTGGAAGTAAAAAAATTTGTAAACCTTGCTTAAAATAAAATTCAATCATTTAACGATTAATACTGGACAAGTAGCTTTTTGCAATACATAATGACTGACACTACCTAAGAAAATTTCTTTTAATCCACTCAAACCACGACTTCCCATCACAACCAGATCGGCGTCTTCCTGCTTAACGAAATTCACAATCGTTTCAGTAGGGTTACCTTCCAAAACAAATGATTTTGTCTTGTTTGGCAGAGAATTTAACTTTTTCTCAATTTCATTAAGTATTTCCTGAGCTGCTGAGATCTCTGCCTCAAGCATCATTCGGTAATACGAGACGGTATAAGGAATATTTACAACTATAATAACTATCAATTCTATCTCTTCATCTTGTTTTGCTATATTCATTGCAGTTACTAATGCCTTTTTGCCTAATTCAGAATTATCATATGGAACTACAATTTTGGAACATACAGTTAACATATATTTCAGCTCCTTCCAGTAAATCCTATTCTCACGTTTAAATTAATATCACATCATAGTTTTTAATAGGCAAAAATATGTTAACTTTTTTAGTTAAATTGAAAACACCATTCAAATCGAATGATGTTTTAGTCTAATCATATTTGTACTACTTATACATTGTTCGTCTTTTGTAACATTTTTTATCCATCTAAAAATCTAGGATTAAATATACTTCCGATGAATGTTCTTCCCATCATAACTAAACAACACAGATTTCCCCTCTATATTCGTCTCCAAATGAACCCCTCTACCCCACAACTGATGAATATAAGGCATTACCTTCTCAACATACTTCACATCAAGTTCCATATGTTCATAGGAATGTTTCAAATAAAGCTCACCATTTTTTAAATAATCGCCCTCTTGAACAACGATATATGGGAATCCTCCATTAACTCGACTAACTACAAGTTGTTCTCGTACATTTTCCCATGCCTTATCAGTGACTTTATATTCCTTACCTTGTCGCTGGAATAAATACATATCCTCGCGCATGACGAGGTCTTTAGTTAAGTAGTTTCGTATAAATGAACTATCAGACTCTAACTCACGAACTTCAAACATTTTTTCTCGACCGCTGCCAGGTTTTACACCTAACTCGCGCATTTCTTTTGTTGGGTTATTATATCGCTCTTCAATATCTTCAAACATTCTTAGTCCTAAGTAATATGGATTAATACTTGTTTTCGATGGTTGAACAACGCCTGCGTTTAGTTTTGCATATTCGATTGCTTCATTTGAGTCGAGATTTAGTTCTCGCATGATTCGGATGTGCCAGTAACTTGCCCAGCCTTGTTTCTCTTAAAGATCTTCTTTTTTCAAAGTTAATATTTAGAATTTATTAGTGTTAGTGCAGCTAATAATGATCTTAACCGATTAGAAATCTAGAAAAAATGAAATAACTATATATGGCTTCTTTAATTTGACAAAGAAGATGCTTCATATTTAGGGATGAACTGAAAAAGCAGTGGACTATAGTTCCACTGCTTTTTCATATTTCATGCAAATTTTAATAAACCTTTACCGTTCTTGTTGCACTAATTAATTCTTTGGCATCCTTTACCGTTACATCTAAATATGTACCAGCTTTTTGCTTTGGTATATTTACTTTAAAATCCCCGTAGATATTTGCTTGAGACGTATAAACTTTTGTACCAATTTTTACTGAAGCAACTGCATATTTTTCAGTTTTTCCAGTAACTGTTGTTGAATAATACCTAACTGAACTCACAACGGGTATATTCGGTGCGACACGAGTAACTTTTAAAGAGTTAGCATTACTAACTTTTCCTGCAACAGTTGCAGTTACATTAATTGATATCCCACTGTTTTGGATCGGTATCGACACTTTGAAATTCCCTACACTATCAGCGTTAGCACTGTATGAATTTGTGCCAATTTTAACAGTTACTACTGCATATTTCTCGGTTTTTCCGGTAACCGTTGCAGCTTTATTGTTGATTGGATTAACAGCAGGTACATTCGGTGCAACTTTAGTAACCCGCATATTTTGAGCTAAACTGATGTTACCTGCTTTATCTTTCGCCGTAATGCTCAATTCCACGCCACTATTTTGAGTAGGTATCTTGATAGTGAATTTACCTAAAGAATCAGCATTGCCACTATATGATAATTTCCCAGCTGTCACAATAACCGTGGCTGCTTTTTCTGATATCCCAGTTACTGTGGTAGATTTGTTTGTTACTGTATTAACTACCGGTATATCAGGAGCAACTCTAGTAACCTGCTTTTTCATTGGTAAGCTGATGTTACCTGCTGCATCCTGCGAGGTAATGCTTAATTCCACACCATTGTTTTGAGCAGGTATCCTAACTATAAACTTTCCATCAGTGCCAGCAATGCCGCTATATGATAACGTGCCCGCCTTCACGAAAACCTTGGTTGCTTTTTCGGTTATCCCTGTTACTGTAGTCGATTTGTTTGTTACTGTATTAACCACTGGTATATCAGGAACTATTCTTGAAACTGTCACCTTTATAGTCTGACTTTGATTCTGGGCAAGATCAGTTGAAGTAACAGAAATCACTGTTCCACTATGTTGAACCGGGATAATTATTTTAAATTGGCCATTTGCATCAGCAGAAGAACTGTAAGTTTTACTACCTATAACAGCTTTAACAGTTGCTTTTGCTTCTGTTTTCCCTGTAATTTCAACTGCTTTATTGTTAACTGAATTAACTGACGGTTCTGATGGTGGAGTTTTATCAATAACTGTTGTCCTAATACTAGGACTCACATTATTTGCAGTATCACTTGCAGTCACGGTTAAAACAGTACCTGCTTTTTGCAGTGAGATCGGTATTTCAAAACTTCCATCCTCTTTAGCATAGTCTTCAGCTATAAGTTCCTCACCCTTCATGATGATAATCTTTGCACCTGATTCTGAGTTGCCTTTAACTTTATTCGATGCATCTGTTACTGGAAAATCAAATGAAAGTTTCAACCATGGCGGTGTAACATCTTTCACAGTTAATCGAACGGATTCACTACTATTGTGGAACAGGTCTTCTGCGAAAACTTCAATCATCGTTCCGGCTGCTTGTGGTTGAAATTCTATTGAAAACGTGCCATCCTCCGCATAGGCCGAGCCGATGACTGTTTCTCCAGCTACAACTTTAATAATCGATCCTTTATCCGTAACACCACTAATTTTTGCCATTTGATCTGTTATTTCATTAGTTAAGAGCTGTGGAACTGCTGGTGGTGTTCGGTCCACCACAGTAACATGCTTAGCCTCGCTAATATTTCCTGATGCATCTTTTGCAAATATAAGTACTTGTGTATCTGCCTTTAATTTTCCGATAGCTATTGAAAAATTACCATATTCATCTGATACATCAGTACCAAGTGATTCACTAGCGATCATTGCCTCAACGGTAGAAAATGGCTCCGCTTTACCTGTGATTTCTACTGCACTATCAGTCACTTCATTTACGATAGGAACTTCTGGTGGTGTTTCATCCAAAACTGTCACTTTGGTGATTGGGCTGGTTCTATTAAAGCTATCTCTAACCTTAATCTTTAATTCTGTTCCAACTTTTTGAAGTTTGATTGGAATCTGGAAGCTTCCATCATGATGCGAATCTCCTTCACCAATCTTCTCATCGCCATTATAAATTTCTACAAGGCTATCCGCATCGGTTATGCCGCTAACCAATTGATCACGATCGCTTACTTTTGCTACAACCGGTGCTTCCAATGCTCCTATTGGGTAACTGTTATCAAAAGGTTTATACGAAATTGTTGATACATCTAGCTTGTCACGATAGTTAATATTATCATTCACATCAACTATCCCTTGGCTAATTTGTTTTGTATCAGTCACGCCCCAATAATTATTTTTCCCATCAAAAAGAATCCCTTTATATCCAGAGATATCCACCTTCAGCCGAGGGTAACCGAAAAAATTATTTTCGTTAATAAAAATGTTAGCAATTCCACCGTCAGGATCTCTACTAGTCAACTTTATGTCTGGAACATAATAGTCAAGTGGATTGATGAAAGTGTTATTTTTAATAATAATCTTCCCAAGACCATTATTAACATTTAGAGTTGCTTTTTGGCTAAAAAAGTTATGTTCAATGATAGAATCCAAAACTGATGAGGAAAGCGATATGGATCCATTTCGATACTGGTTATAGCGAAGAGTAACATTTTTATTTATAGTTGTTACTAGAAAACCACCATTGTATCTTGATGGATAAAAATGGTCCGCATATTCAATTTGAATCATGCTGTTATTAAAATTACTGCCCTTTACATAGACATCTTGCAACTTGATCCGCTCTTGTTCTGTACCAACAGCAATTAATTTACCATTAACCGAAATCGGCGATCCATTTTTCCCAATCAGCTCAACCCCAGGTTCTATCGTCAGTGTTACCCCAGAATTAATCACGATGGGACCTGTTTGAATATATGGTGAGCCCTCTTTTGTTAAAACTCGATCTTCGCTGATTACCCCACTAATAACCGAAGAAACCGTGTTAACTTGTTTCTCGATATAAGCCGATGAAATGGATCCAACATATTGCCCATCTAGTGTTTTCACTGGAAACCAGACAAATTGGTTCTTGCTTGTCTTATCCTCATCAAATTCAAATGGACCCTCAATGATTAAAGATGTATTAATTGGCAAAACTTTTTCAATACCCGATGCACCTGGTCCTTTTCGTAAATTAACTTTATCCTTTGTTGTCAGTACTCGGTCCCCTGCTTTTAATTCAATAGTTGTCGCATGAACACCCTCTACAATATATTCGGACTTTAAGAATTCAATAGGGTCATCACTTGTTCTATCATAATTGAAATCCTTTACATCAAATGGATACCTTGCTAAATCGGTACCGTCCAAATAACTATCTTTTTTGATTTTTCCGAAAACTAACTCTTGATATGCTTCATGATTAATTTCTCCAGTATCTTGAAATAAAGGGCTATTCACTGGCACGGTACCATTGTACGCCATAACAGGAAAATACCAATTTTCAATGATATCTCGTCCTGCTCCATTAATGTGCGGAAGCGATGTCAAACTGGCCTTGTCATTAAGTATACGTACGCCTGTTTCGATATTGTAAAGGATATCATTCTTTAAGCGTTCTTTCTGTTCTTCTGTTAATGTTTTATCTGTGATTTGCATAATCCCAATTCCATTGTCCTTCGAGATGTACGGCTTACCATCTACGAATTGTCTCCAATCGGATTCTTTTGTGGCAATACCTTTTACAACTTCTGGGGGAATATCTGCTTGAATTGCAGCGTTTGTCAACAAACAGTTAATATGTTGGAAAGTTGGGTTTTCATTTGATGTAATGGCACCATATTGATTTGCACATTTCAAAGCCCATTCTGGTTCTGATTCTGCTGTGGCTTTCCCATAAAACAAACTGATCATACATACCGTTAGTAATCCGGTTTTTAATAAAAAAGAATTCATTACTCCTCTCCAATCTATATAATTATGTAGTTATCAATCTATTTTAACATACCAAGTGATGTCAGATTAAGTGTTTCTCCTTGTTGTAATATCATGCATAATGTCTGGTATTCTATATAACTCATTTTTAATTGCACCCTTTCCAACTCATATTGATAATCTCGATTCTTTTACTGGGTTGAATATTCTAATTTTCATTAAAAATTCTAATCACTTATACAACATAAATTCCCATCAGTGCATTCTAAATAAATAAAAACCACCTATAAAAAGGTGGCCTCAAATATACTTCCGATGAATATTCTTCCCATCATAACTAAACAACACAGACTTATTCTCAATATTCGTCTCTAGATGAACGCCTCTACCCCACAACTGATGAATATAAGGCATTACCTTCTCAACATACTTCACATCAAGTTCCATATGTTCATAGGAATGCTTCAAATAAAGCTCACCATTTTTTAAGTAATCGCCCTCTTGAACAACGATATATGGGAATCCTCCATTTACTCGACTATCTACTAGTTGATCACGTACATTTTCCCATGCTTTATTAGTAACTTTATACTCCTTACCTTGTCGCTGGAAAAGATACATATCTTCACGCATGACAAGATCTAGTTAAGTAGTTTCGTATAAATGAACTATCGGACTCTAATTCTCGTACTTCAAACATTTTTTCTCGACCACTGCCAGGTTTTACACCTAACTCTCTCATTTCTTTGCTTGGGTTATTATATCGCTCTTCAATATCTTCAAACATTCTTAGTCCTAAGTAGTATGGATTAATACTTGTTTTAGAAGGTTGAACTACTCCTGCTGGCAGGTTAGTCATAATGAACAAAACGGATTCAATTTTACTTTTCTCTACACATAAATTTCGAAACTCGCTGTCTTTTGCTACAAACTTTGAATAGTAATTCCACTTGAAACACAGGACGTTTTCCTGTCAATTCTTTAAGAATATTAGTCACAAAATCCACATTACTCCCCTTAAAAGTTTTATTTGTAGTTTATACATCATTTTTTTTGTTTATCACAATATAAGGATAGACCATCATGTCACCTGTTGATGTATCTTTCCCAATCTTCTTTATTTCCCACTGATTTTCATGATAATTAGACTTGGCACAATTTAACGCCTCTTCTTGATTGGAAGCACAGACCACGCATTCGTAACTTTCTGATTTCAAAAGATACAAATACAATGGAGGAAGATGAATGTATTTGCGTAAGCCTATTATTTTCTCTAATTTTCTTTCGAACATCTCAAGGTTATGTAATGAATGTTTGTGTTCTGTATTGTTACTCTCCATGTCTCCCAAATAATGATCGACTTCTTTCACATATCCATCTGAAAACTCCACCCGAGTTATGCAAGTTGGATGGTCAGTTGCAAACACATCTGGCTCTGGATAGCTAAATGACTGATAATCGAACTCTTCCAGTAACATTTCTAATTTCTTGATTTTATTCTTGGTAATCATGAATTCTTCTTCACCAAGACGCGCAACGTACATTTGTCCGTTCCATTTAACAGTACCATCGTTTTTAACTTCTACGTCATACACGGGACAAGTGCCGTAGCACATTGTTCTGGACAAAAAGATTGTAGTAAACATTTTCACACCGCCCAAATGTATTATTTATAAATGTATAACCATATTTATTTAAAACAGGTATAGGCACCAATGGTTTGGTACCTCCTCTTAAGTATTTCCCTACATGTAAGTGCTTGATTTCAATTTCCCATTTTTCATTGTGAGATGAAATTCAATTGTTGCAAATATCAAACACACCTTCATCATCAGTCTCTACTTCAACTGCACTTATAGCAGGAATGTTTTCAAGAAACTTTCTTTTTCTATAAAATGTCTACAATTATAGGGGAATGATCACTGTATCTGTGCCATTCTTCGTAATCTCCAATAGTAAATTTCGTAACATTTTGAAGTAATTCTTCATTAACAAAACAATAATCAATATGAAATGGTTTATCAGCATGATTATAATGATAGTAAGTTGCTTTACTTTCCCTTCCATATTCTTCATGATTTAAAGAGTGATAGCAACTTTCAATATTATACCTACTAAATATATCGATGATTTTTTCAAACCCTTGGCCTCTTGAAATTCCAGAATAACTAGTGGCTAATTTTTTATCTATATTAAAATCACCGATAATAATAACTCGTTCATTTTTAAGTAAATGTTCATATTCCATTAATGCTGTATAAAGTAATTTACCATAAGAAGAATAACCTGGAGTCCGTATCATCCAAACTGCGATCAATATAAAATCTGTTTTCCCTGTTACTTTAATTGGAATAAACCACTCATATTTGATTTTATCTTCAAGGAGTGAAAATTGATAATCATTTGAAAATGAGAATATTCCTAAACCTATTCCACCTTCTTTTCCTTTCCAAACAGAGTCGAAATGTTTGGTATTTTGAATTTTTGATGGGTGCACACATTCTGGTATTACAGCAATATCAGAGCCAACTCCCAATAGCTTTTCATACTTTTCTATACTAAGAAGCCCTCGTCGGCAATTCCATGAAAGTATTTTCATTTATAATCCTCCAATATATATAAGTAGGGAATCTCTAACTTGTCAATTACTTCAATTCTATAATTCACATATAATACCTTTTATTTCACATCTCCAGTAACAAATCCTTTTTCAATACAAAGTCTTATAATATCATCAAAAATTTCTTGAAACACTGTACTATTTTTGAATCTTCTACGTCTATTTTTGCTAAATGTTCATATATAAAAGTGAAATCTATTTTTTCTTTAATTTGGCGTAAAATATGGTTACTTGGTACAAAGTCATTTAAATCAATAAACTCTAATTTATTTATACTTTCTTCTTTTCTACCCATCATAAGAATTCCTCCAATAAAAAACCTGTATATACTAAAATCTACACAGGTATACAGATTCCTATTTAATTTGTCAACAGCCCCATTTGGGTGCTTTTTCTTGTGTAAGCCTCAAAACGTGGCTATTGTATTTCCATATTTACAATTATGGCCTGAAATTCACCTGCTCCCTCAAGCTTTTAACAGTACCAGTTCACCAGGTACTATGACTTACTTTATCTCCAATGTTCCATTCTATTGTTTTAAGTATAAAAAAAGTTGTTAGATTTTATAACAAATGGACTGTAACATTTAGTGACTTTTCATTTTTATTAGTCATGGAGTGTATTTTAATACGTTCATTCATTGTATCCTTTACATCAATCATCCCAATAAATAGCTTGCCTTCAACCATTTCTTCGTTTTTTTCCTTTACGTAAACTCCTTCATGGTTGTCTTTAATCAATTCCATATAGTCCATTAGTTCACGTAATCCTGTAACAGCATATTCGGTACGATCTGTATCTTTCACTTCACCAATAATGATTTTTAATAATTCACCCTTTCCTTTTGTATAAACCTCTACAATTATATCTGGTCTACCACGCCAAAAGGTATTAACATCAAAATGGCTTTGCAAACTAGTTTTTGCAATCCTCAAAGCGTCTTTCATTGAACTTAGTTTTTTCATGATAAATGGGTGTTCATCTCTAGCAACTTCTTCAGAAGATATATTAAACGAAATATTAGAAGATCCAGTAGAGTTGTGATAAATTTGGTATAAATGTCCATCTGTTTCCCAGCTTGCAACAAGATTGTTCCGTCCATCAATAAGACGTAACCGGGCATTTTCTGTGCTGTTTTTGATTAATTGTATTACCCAGAACAACTCAAATAACACTTCTTCTTTTTCAGGAAAGATAAAGGTTTCAGTAATCAATGCTTCCAAAACTTCCTTGTCAATCTTCCTTGTCATAATTTCTCGATAATCCATGAGAAGTTTAGCAGCTTGATTGTATAAAGAATTACGGTGCCTCAATGTTTTCATAATCATTCGGTT
Organism: Gottfriedia acidiceleris; assembly: GCF_023115465.1. Classification (NCBI taxonomy): domain Bacteria; kingdom Bacillati; phylum Bacillota; class Bacilli; order Caryophanales; family Bacillaceae; genus Gottfriedia; species Gottfriedia acidiceleris. Next base: position 3,805,400 of record NZ_CP096034.1, read on the forward strand.
AGTGACCTTGCTGTGATTCGAATCTACCTTTGAAAGATAGATATTTTTTCGAATCATTTCTTCAACAATGTCCTTCAGTATTTTCCACTCAGAAAAATACGAGTAATTCTCAAGACGAGTAGTATCTATTTTAAAAAATAATATGTTATAAAGTGTATAGAGCAACTCTTTTAGGACGAGGTTTTCAGTAATATCATAGGATCGAATTGATTCATTGCATGAAAAAATTGTATGGTCTAGATGATTTATCTTTAGACGTTCTTTCACGGTATTTGACCAATGGATTTGTCCTCGTACTTCTCCCATATAAGTTTCATTTGTCATTCTTGTAGAAGTTTTAAAGTTGCGAATCAGTATAGGCAATTCCCGAACAAACTGCTTAACATCATCACGAAGTAAATAATGAATCATTAACAGCTGTTCAAACTGCGATATATTTAATTGTGCCTTCTTGATAAAAGAATTTATCCCAATCTTTCCATCTTTTAGATAAATAATCAGAAAGTCACTAATCTCTTCCATGATTTCAGTCCGATTCATCATTTACTCCTTAATCTGATAAAAATCATATACAAAATTTATCAAACGATCCTTCTCTATTTCTTCCATTTCTCCAACTCTATTAACAAACTCCACGATTTGATGTTCCATTAACCCCTCAAACTGTGGTAGGGCATATAAAATAACCGCTGATGTAAAATCACCCTCCTCATACGAAAACTTCGCTAAGTCCTCCACAATTGCAGGACCCATTTGTCTGTATTCGTTTATGATTTTCCATAATTGTGCTAGTGGACGAATATAGTTATAACCCTCAAGCTTCCAATGAGTTAGATAAGATACAATTAGCTCCTCTGTAATATTCTTAGGAACACCTACTGGGATGAAGGCAAATCGTCTCATAAAAGCATAGCTCATTTCATAAAGGGATGCTTTATCAAATGTATTCATTGTCCCAATTAACCGCCAATCATTCGGAATCATGTAATCGTAATCATTTTTGGAGATGTTTCCTAGCGTTTGCGGGCGGACCATAACTTGGTTCCCACTTTCAGCCGTAAATGGAAGTGTAATCGGATCTCCAGTTAAAGCCGAAAAAAGTGCTCCGAACGCTTTATCAATATCCGCACGATTCATTTCATCTATTATTAACCATTCATTTTGCTGTTGATAGGTATTCGGATTTTTAAAGCACGACAAAAATAAACCTGGTTTAAATGATAATGTTCCATCAGCTAAGGGGCGATAACCTCCAATGGTTTCATAGGTTGACCAATCTGAGGTCGCTGTAGTCATTTGATAATTAACTCTGTAACTTCGGCAAATTTCCTTTGCCAACTTCGACTTTCCGGTCCCAGGAGGACCGGTCAAAATGACATTTTTACCATTCTTAATAGCAGTTTGGGCCTGCTTAATAATAATTTGTTCATCTTCAAAATGGAGGTTTCCAATTGTAATTGGTGTTGTAAAATCAATTTTTGATAATTTGAGTACATCTGTAGATATTTCTGTCTCCTCTAAAGCAAGAATTGTTTCATACTCCTCTTTTGTCAATTTAAACAAGCTTCCTTGTGCAGCATTTTTTACTGGAGAAGAGTTCACCAATCCCTCCACTGCCAAAATTTGAGCCCAAGAGATGGGATTTACATCTCTTATATAACGGAAGGAAACCCCGTTAACCGGCTCAGAAAATCCCTCATGTTGTTCCTCATGGAATCCTTTCAAAACCTCTCCTAACGCTACCACTTCTTTTCGGGGTGTAGATTCATAAAATATGATTTTATCTTTTGGTTGAGCGGATTGAAAAGCATTGAAGATCCTTCTCTTATTCCCTTCTTGATTGTAAGCAGTATAAAAAACTGCCTCCCCATTCTTTATCTTGCTTACATCCCAAATTGATGGATTAGCTGTTAGCCAAAAATGCTGTACAGATTCGTCTTTAACCCCAATTTCCAATCCGTTCATTAAGAGATTATCCCTCATCTCATAATTAAAAATTGCTGACTCTATTTGTACCTGGTTATGGATACGATAAGGGGAACGTTTCTGTGTTTCAAATAGATTCAAAATGTATTGGAGTGTGTCTTTATAATTCTCTTCTAATGTTTTAGGAAGTGACTGAACATCCACTAGCGGCATATAGTAGAGTCTTACATTTCTCTCTAAACTCTTTGAAAAAGGATCGGATGATTGAACACTTTCAAGTTCTTTTGCTTCAGTGAAAGGAATAAGCATGAAAGTTTGATTTTGTTTATTGTTATAAAAACCTGATAATAACCAACTACAAAAGTTTATATGTATTGTTTTTCGATCCTTTGGATAGGTGATCGCAAGTCTTTCATCTCCTGGTCCTTGTATACCAAGTTGTGTCACCATGTCTTGAATAAAATTAAAGGCCCAATTTGCTTCATCAAATGAATTAAAGACATTGCCTTTTCCAATAAGCTGCTCTAAATTTTTGCCCTTAGTCTGGGAGAAGTCCATACCAATAGTTTGGTCTGTCCCTTTTAATACAATAGAGAATCCATTTTTTAACAAAAAGTTATTGGATTCATCGCCACCGCTAAAATTATAGAGGTCATCGCCATTTGCAATTTCATTTGCAAACCTAATCACTTCCTTCGGTGGGTATCGCTTTCCATCGAAATACAATTCAAACTTAGATGGAGGCCGTAAATTTTCTATTCCCATTTGGTCAATTTCTTCTAAAGCCTTAATGATATGTTCCCTAGTAATATTATTAGGTATTGACATTTACACAGTTCACCTTTCTGCCACACTAACATTTACTTATTAAAGGTCTTGCTGTTCAAAGGTTCAGTTTATCACTATTTAATTTATATATTGAATCGAATTTTATACATCGTTAGACAATTCAACGATTACATACACTGAAGTATCCCTGATGTTGCATAAAATAATGGGGGGATATTCAAAAAAACTTACTCAATTATATGGTCCGATTGTTCAGGAACGCTACATGAATATCGCTAGGCCATTAATAGATTTTAAGTTACAGTGATAAATAGAGTTGATATATTTTTTTTTCTAAAATTAATTTATATTTTAGGAACCTTTTATTTATCACTTTCGTCTAATGTATGTGAAGAAAGGGGGATTTAGATGCAAGTAGAGACAATAGGGGAAGAAATCTCAAGTTCATCTGAAATCAGTCACATGTCCAATGAGCAACTGTTAGTCTGGCTGATGGAGGAGTACGGCAATATGATTGTTCGTCTTGCCTATACATATGTTAAACAAAAACAAGTAGCAGAGGATATCGCGCAGGAGGTATTTATTAGCTGCTATAATGGACTCGATTGTTTCCAAAAGAAAGCTTCATTCAAGACGTGGCTTTACAGTATTACCGTTAATAAATGTAAAGATTATGTTAGTAGTTGGTCTTATAAACATATTCATTATAAAGATTTCTTTAGTATGTTAAAGAAAGACACTTTGGTGGATTCCGAGGTTATGGATCGTGAAAAGAATGAGGTTATTTTTAATAAGACGCTAGAACTACCAATCAAGTTGAGAGAGGTAATTATTCTTCATTATTATGAGGATCTGTCGATAAGCGAAATCTCCGAATCGTTAGCAATTAATTCAAACACAGTCAAAACCAGGCTTCATAGAGCAAGGAAGAAGCTCAAAGTTTTTTTTGAGGAGGATGAAATTAATGATTAATAAATGGAGATATCCTAAGGATCTGGTTCTGCGTTTTGAGGAAAAGCACAAACAACTTGTTTTAGAGTCTATTAAGAAAAGAAAGACACTGTTGTCCCTTTGAGTCATAAAAGTTCAAGGAAAATCAGGAGATCATTATATGGGATTATCGCAGCTGCGTTTTTAATTCTTTTAACAATAACATCCACTTATGTTTCTCCTGCCATGGCTAAGGTAGTCGCAAATATTCCTTATTTTAGATTATTTATTGACCAGAAAGAATATAAACAGGCATTAGATTCCGTTATTTTTGAAGTAGTTCAGGAAAAAGGATTGGATATATATCAAATGGATGTATCTGTGCATGATAAAAAATTAACTCTTACACTCGTAGGCTCAAAGTTTCATGTCGATAAACTGCGATCTGACGTTATAAAAGATATTAATGCAAAGTTGATTGCGGAGAACTATGGGAAATTTGATATTACTGTAAAACGGGTAAGTCCTAAAGTTAGAGAGAATATAGGCAGAGACTTGACCCCGTTAGAAAAGCAGTTTGAACAAAAATCGAGGGAACTTCAAGCAAAGGTAGAGGAATACCTAAAGAATAACAAATACATAACTCCGTTTCCTCCTCAAGTGCGAATCAATAAACTTGAAAAATATATATATGTATCAATTACAAAAACAGAGAAAAGAGATGCTGAGTTGGATCAGGCGATGCGAGATCTGTCCAAACCATATGGTAAAGACTTTGAAATAGATATACGGAAGTCAGATATGACAGCTCGCCAACAAGAAATAAGATGGGAAAATAACGGTATCATTGATATCCTTGCCAGTGGACTAATGGAGAATAAAGAATTTAAAGTAAGGGGCTTCTCGTACTCATTTCATCCACTTCCTCTATTAATTGAAGTAAGAGTTACATTGAAGTCAACAGACCCGAAAGCCAAAAAACTGGCAGAAAGAATACAGCAAGAAATCAATACCTTCATCAAGACGGACAAACTCACAATAGATGTGAGAAATGACCCATATGTGGTTACTGTAATTGGCAAGGATGAAAAGAAAATAACAAAAAATAATGCGCCTCGATTATAAGTTGGGCGTTTTATTTATTCACTGCCTAGTTGAAGAAAGAGTTAGGGAGATATTTGGGATTCAAAATCCCCCCTTTCCTTTCGTCCGAGTATTAACTGTCCAATTAAGTAGAAAGCAATTCATACAAAAAACCACCCAATAAAGGTGGCTCTAAATATACTTCCGATGAATATTCTTCCCATCATAACTAAACAAAACAGATTTATTCTCAATATTTGTCTCCAAATGAACCCCTCTACCCCACAACTGATGAATATACGGCATGACCTTCTCAACATACTTCACATCAAGTTCCATATGTTCATAGGAATGCTTCAAATAAAGCTCACCATTTTTTAAATAATCTCCTTCTTGTACAACGATATACGGGAATCCTCCATTTACCCTACTAACAACTAACTGATCTCTAACATTTTCCCATGCCTTATCAGTGACTTTATACTCCTTACCTTGTCGCTGGAATAAATACATATCTTCGCGCATGACGAGATCTTTAGTTAAATAGTTTCGGATAAATGAACTATCAGACTCTAACTCTCGTACTTCAAACATTTTTTCTCTTCCGCAGCCAGGTTTAACACCTAGCTCACGCATTTCTTTTGTTGGATTATTATATCGCTCTTCAATATCTTCAAACATTCTTAGTCCTAAATAATACGGGTTAATGCTTGTTTTTGATGGCTGAACTACTCCTGCATTAAGCTTTGCGTACTCAATTGCTTCATTAGAATCAAGATTTAATTCTCGCATAATTCTTATATGCCAATAACTTGCCCAGCCTTCATTCATAATTTTTGTTTCAAGCTGTGGCCAGAAATAAAGCATTTCTTCTCGTAACATAGTCAGGATGTCACGTTGCCATTCTTCTAGTTCTCTAGAATATTCTTCAATAAATAATAAAATATCTTTTTCGGGTTGTGGTGGGAATTGTTTACGTTTAATTGGGATCAGGTTTGAATCATTTTTCTTTTCTTTACTTTGATCCATATTCCATAGATCATCGTATGGTGTCACTCTTTTTTTCTCTTTCATTGGGAAATCAGTTTCTAAATCGTAAGCCAGTTTTGGTCGCATCAATGATGGATCAATATGCTCTTGAATTGAGAGTACTGCATCAAGGAAATTTTCTACTTCTTGTTTTCCGTATATATGTTCATAGTGTTTAATTCGTTCAGCAGTAGCTGCCATACTTTCAACCATATCTCTCTTCGTGTTTGAGAAACGAATATTATTTTTAAAGAAGTCACAGTGAGCTAAAACGTGTGCAACGATTAATTTATTTTGAACGAGAGAGTTTGTATCCAATAAAAATGCATAACATGGATCAGAGTTGATTACCAATTCATAAATTTTGCTTAACCCTAAATCGTAATGAAGCTTCATTTTATAAAACTGTTTTCCAAAGCTCCAGTGGGAGAATCTTGTAGGCATACCGTAAGCGCCAAATGTATAAATGATATCTGCAGGACAGATTTCATAGCGCATTGGGTAAAAGTCTAGCCCAAATCCTCTCGCAATTTCTGTAATTTCGTCAATAGCATATTCCAACGCTCTATAATCACTCGCCTTCATCACACTCTCCTCCTGTCTCTTCTTATATTATTCTATGAACTGAAATTTGAATTAATGTAAAAATAGTCATATCTCTACTATATTCATTTGCCTAATTCGAAATTTTTTGAAATCATAAACAAAAAAAAACGTATGAAAAAAATTCATACGGTAGTTCATTTTATTTGTACAATGTGATTGATATAACTTTATTATTTGAATTTTTTTATTTTTGTGTAAGAAAAATTTTAAGGCTGTTCGGAGTACATACTTTCTCCAGTATTGCTTATTATTTTAAGCTTATTATCCCTGTTTCTTTTAAAAGTATACTTAAGTTTTGGAAAAGATTTTTTCTGAAATTGTAGGCAGCGAATCTCTGTTTAATTGCAATAATCGTAATTAAATACGGAATCGCAATTATGTTCCATTTGTCAAAACCAATAAAGTATTTCTAAAATACAAAAAACACAACACTATACTTCCTGTTTTCCCTATCCTTTCAGCACTTAACCATCCTTTTTTTACCTAACCACTACCGTAACCTTTTGTTAAATTCTCTCATGGCTAATTAATTTTTTTCGCCATAAACTATGTGTACCCTCTAAAAAGGAGGTTCACAATGCAAGTACAATCCGATTATGATTTAGCATTGTATTACACTTATTGTTGTCAATGGGATAAGCTTCTCGTGTTAATGGTAAATACGAAAGACGAACTTTTTTCAAAGCGTATCGAACATTTTCTACATGCCTTTAAATACGAGAGGGACTTAGCGATCATTGATGAAAAACTAAAAGGTATGTTCCAACATATTGAGCATGCTACTAGGGAAGAAAGTGCAGAGGAACAATCTTTTATCTCATCATTAGAGCTTAACTAAAAATAAATGAAAAGAGCGACTAAATAGTCGCTCTTTTTTTAGACTAATACTTCAATTTTTTCCATAAATGCTTGTTGTAAACTATCCAATTTTTGGATGCTATCTTGACGAGATTGTCCAACAATTCCGAAATAGAACTTGATTTTTGGCTCAGTTCCAGATGGACGTAAGCACACCCATGAACCGTCTTCTAGTTGATACTTTAATACATTTGATTTAGGTAGAAGTATTTGTTCTTTTTCTCCTGATTCTAAAGTCGTTTTCTCTTGAAGTTTATAGTCTTCAACTGTAACAACTTTTAGACCATTTATATCAACAGGTGGGTTTTGACGGTAATTTGTTAAAATCGATTGGATTTTTTCTGTACCTTCTATCCCTTTTAATGTTAACGACTTTAATCCTTCTAAGTAATAGCCATATTGCTCATATAGGCTATTTAGGCCTTCATATAAAGTCATACCTTTTGTTTTGTAATAAGTAGCTATTTCTGCAGCTAGTACTGTTGCTTGGATTGCGTCTTTATCACGAACAAATGGTTTAATTAAATAGCCATAGCTTTCTTCATAACCAAATAAGAATGAGTATTCGTTCGTTTGCTCATATTCTTTAATTTTTTCACCAATAAACTTAAATCCAGTTAGTGTATCGATTGTACTAACACCGAATTTTGATGCGATTACTTGACCAAATTCAGATGTAACGATTGTTTTAAGTAATAGTGCATTTGAAGGTACATCTTGCTGGCTTAATAAATAATGAAGCATTAATGCTCCTGTTTGATTTCCAGTTAGGACTACATATTCACCGTTTTCATTTTTTGTAGCGATTCCTAATCGGTCCGCATCAGGGTCAGTTGCAATTAATACATCCGCATCAATCTCTTTACCGTAACGAATTGCATATTCAAACGCTGCGTGTTCCTCAGGATTCGGTGATTTTACAGTTGTAAAATTCGGATCTGCTTTTGCTTGTTCCTCAACAATTGTTACATTTTCAAAGCCAACTGCTTTTAATGACATCGTTGCAGGTAGTAATGCTGTTCCATGTAATGGAGTAAAGACAATTTTTAAATCCTTACCATGTTCTTGAACTAAATCGTTGTTAACAACAACAGTTTTTAGTTGCTCTACATATAATTTGTCCATTTCTTCATCTAATCTATGTATTAAGCCTTTTTCAACCAATTCTTTTTCTGAAGATACTTCAATTTCCAACTCATTTTCAAATGAATTAACGTATTCAATTACTTGATCAGCAGCTGCTGGTGGTAATTGACCACCGTCATCACCATAAACTTTAAATCCGTTATATTCAGGTGGATTATGACTAGCTGTGATGACAATTCCACCGAAGCAGTTTAACTCACGTACTGCAAATGATAATTCAGGTGTAGGACGTAATTCATTGAATACATACGCTTTAATACCGTGTGTCGCAAGTGTTTTTGCTGCTTCCATTGCAAACTCTGGACTTTTATGACGAGAATCGAAAGCAATTGCAACTCCACGGTTTTTTGCTTCTTCTCCAAAGCTTTCAATATATTTTGCAAAACCAGCAGATGCTTTACGAATAGTATAGATGTTCATACGATTCGTTCCAGGTCCGATTTCTCCGCGCATTCCACCAGTTCCAAATTCTAAATTTTGATAGAAGCTTTCCTTAAGTATAAGGTGATTATTCTCAAGATTAATTAATTGTTCTTTAAGTTCTTGATCTAATGTCGGTGATTGAATCCATTTTTCATAAGTTGCTTCCCATTTCATTTTGTTATCCTCCTATACTTAATCAGAGTTCAGATTCGATAAAAGTCTTACGAACTCCTTCTATATAACAAAAGTTTACAATATTCTTACTAAAATTTCTATAAATGCACTGTTTTAAATCTGAATGAGATTGAAAAGTATGAAGAAAATAAGAACTAAAGGAGGGCGAGGTTCATGCCAGAAATTAGATGTAGTGTTGCAAATTGTAATTTTTGGGGGCAGGGAAACTTTTGCCAAGCAGACTCAATTCTTGTTCAAACCGAAGCATACGAATACTCAAATGACTTTGATTTAACGATTCAAAATGCAGTCTTAGACGGTGAGATAACTACTTCTGCTGTACATAGTGGTGAAACTTGCTGTCACACGTTTCGACCTAAATATTAATAAAATGGTGCCATTTACATTTTTTGTAAATGGCACCATTTTATTAGTTTAGCCGTTCACAATTACTCCACCATTAACATGAATGATTTGTCCTGTAATATAGGAAGCTTCATTGCTAGCTAAATAAAGATATGCTGGTGCGAGCTCTACTGGTTGCCCAGCACGTTTCATCGGAGTTGTGCTACCAAACTTTGCTACTTCTTGTTCATCAAAACTTGCTGGGATCAACGGGGTCCAAATCGGTCCAGGAGCTACACCATTAACACGAATTCCCTTTTGAGCAAGATTTGTAGAAAGTGAACGAGTAAATGTGACAATCGCTCCTTTCGTCGCAGAGTAATCCAATAATTGATCATGTCCTTTATAAGCAGTTATTGACGCTGTATTAATAATAGAGTCCCCTTGTTTCATATGTGGAAGGCAAGCTTTTGATAAAAAGAACATTGAAAAAATATTCGTTTCAAATGTTCTTTTTAATTGCTCTTCCGTAATGTCTTCCAAGTTCTTTTGAGGATATTGAACAGCTGCATTGTTCACTAAAATGTTAATTTTTCCGAAGGTTTGAAATGCATTTTGAACGATTTGTTTACAAACTTCCTCTGTTCTAATGTCACATCTCATTATTTCACAATTTCCACCAAAATCATTTATAAATTTCTTTGTATCTTGTGCATCAACATCCTCATCTAAATATGGAATAAAAACTGATGCCCCTTCTTTCGCAAAAAGTATTGCAACTGCTCTTCCAATCCCACTATCTCCCCCAGTAATAATGGCTACTTTATCCTTTAATTTACTACTTGGTGTGTAGTTTGGATCATCTGATATCGGTATTGGCGTCATTTCCTTTTCGATACCTGGTTGCTTATTTTGATGTTGCGGATTAAATTTAGTCGGAAACTGTTTCTGATTCATTTACTACATCCTCCTTTTAAATAATTCAGATTTAGCATACCCAAATCATTCTTTTTGGAATACTAAACATAATCGAAATCGTTAAAAGAGGTTAATCTAATAAAAACACTTGCACTTTTACAATAAAACGAATATTATTAATAACTGTTGAGTATATCATTCGTATTTTACAAGGAGATCTATTATGTTTAAATTAAAAGAGGCTAACACTTCGTTTAAAACAGAAATTATAGCTGGTTTTACCACTTTTTTAACAATGGCTTATATAATAATTGTTAATCCTATAATATTATCTGCGGCTGGCGTTCCATTCGACCAAGCATTTACTGCAACAATCATTGCAACTTTAGTCGGGACATTATTTATGGCATTGTTCGGAAACTACCCAATTGCAATTGCACCCGGAATGGGAATGAATGCATATTTTGCCTATTCAGTTGTTTCAAAAGCACATGGTATTTCATATCAATTAGCATTCTCAGCTGTATTTATTACAGGTATATTATTCGTTATTCTATCTTTAACTAAATTTAGAACGCATTTAATAGATGCTATTCCTAATACATTAAAACATGCAATTAGTGTTGGTATTGGATTATTTATCGCTTTTATAGGCTTACGTCTTTCAGGTATAATCGTTGCTAATAAAAGTAATCTTGTCGGATTAGGAGATCTCCATTCTCCTGGAGTAGTTCTTACTTTAGTCGGAATTGCAATTACAGTTATCTTATTTGCTTTAAATGTAAATGGAGCTTTATTCTTTGGAATGGTCGCAACAACAATCATTGCGGGATTTGCTGGAAAATTACACATTAAAGGTAGTATTTTCTCTTTACCTAAATTACCTGAGCATATCATTGTTGCTAATCCAATTACAGCAGCTTCAGATGTCATTCATTATGGACTATATTCAGTTGTCTTTTCATTCTTATTAGTTACAATTTTTGATACGACAGGTACATTCTTAGGTGTAGCTTCACAAGCTGGTTTATTAGATAAGAAAGATGAAAAACGTACTGGTCGTGCGATGCTTTCTGATTCATTCGGTACAACAATTGGAGCTATGTTTGGTACTTCACCTACAACAGCCTATATCGAATCTACAGCAGGTGTTGCTGCTGGAGGTAGAACAGGTTTAACGGCACTTGTTGTTGCATTACTATTCGTTTTTGCAGCATTCTTTAGCCCACTTGTTAATTCAATTTCTGATGTAGCGGCAATTACATCACCATCATTAATCGTTGTAGGTTGCTTAATGATGGGTAGTGTTCGTCATATTGAGTGGGATAATTTTGAAGAAGCATTCCCTGCATTTCTAGTTATTATCACAATGCCACTTACATCAAGTATTGCTACAGGTATTGCTCTTGGGTTCATTACCTATCCATTATTAAAAGTCGTTAAAGGGAAAGCTAAAAATGTTAAACCAGTCATTTATATATTTGGTATTTTATTCTTAATCCAATTGGTTTTCTTCCCACATTAATATTGAATAATCAAAAGCACATTGTCTTTAAACAGATTAATGTGCTTTTTTATTTTTTCTTTAGGTACTAGCCTTTCCTTGATGGGACATCTATGCATACTTTGTTTATGTAGATTATTAGAGGAGGTGTTCTACGATGTGGAACAACCAAGATCAAGTCAACATGAACTCAAGTAGATGTAGACGTAATGACTGTGATTGTGATGATTGCAGAAGAAGACGTTGCGATTGTGATGATTGCCATCGAGATCGTTGTGATTGCCATAACCATGATTGTCATTGCAGATGCAGATGCTGTTGTACTAGAAGAAAAAGTAACTGTGGCTGTATGAATCCGTGTTTAGGTGTCGATATGGTAATGTTTGAAATGATGATGAAAAACATGATGAACAATAATAACAACAAAAATAATAATAATAATAAGGATTAATCTATTTTCTGCCTCCCCCAAAAAAACAACCTGAATTTAACAGGTTGATCAAACTGATGCAAACGCTCGCTTTCTTAGTTGTTTCGCTTTTTTGATATGCTTTGTACTTTGAAAGCCAAGTGTTTTCAATCAGTCTAAATAGTTTAGTTTAATTTTCATATATATTAAAACGACCTGATTAACAGGTCGTTTTTTCATACGATATAAAACCTAAAATTTGTTCACGAAGTCGCTTAGCATCTTCATAGCCTTCTTTATAAAGCTCTAATAAACGCCCTTTATTTCGTTCAATTCGTCCAACCTTTAACTTTTGTACAGGACGAATGACTAATATATTTCCAGCTTTTTCTTGCTCCTCAATATATTCTAACTGCTTATTATAAACTTCATATCTTTTTAGTACGGCCTGAACAAGTCCAGGATAATCTTTATACTTCTTTTGCAAATACCAAGTTCCTTTTGAAGACTTTTTACGATAACCAGCATTTCTAGTTAGAACAACTATATTTTTAAGATTGCCATCCGCTTCAGATTTACCAATCGGAATCGGATCTGCAATGCCACCATCCATCAAGAAATGATTATGAAACTGAATGATTGGTGCCATTAACGGTAAAGAACTAGATGCTCGAATTATATTTAACATATCTGTTGATTCTACAATTTGATCCTTATCAAAATAGACAGGTTCTCCTGTAACACAATCAGTCGTACCAACTACAAATTTTTGCTCAGCATTATAAAAAGAATTAAAATCAAATGGATCTAACTCATTAGGAATAATATCAAATAATAAGTCCATACCAAAAAGCTGCTTATTACGAATTAAATTTTTAAAAGAAATATAATCTGGATGCTGTAAAAATTCCGTATTTACTCGTTTATTACGACCATGTTGTTTTGATAGATAAGAAGTACCCATACAAGCACCCGCAGAAACACCTATCACATAAGGAATTTCTATATTTTGTTCTAGAAAATAATCAAGAACACCGGCAGTATAAATCCCCCTCATTCCTCCACCTTCGAGAACTAAGCCCATTCCATTCATTTTCACAGCCCCCCTTTTTCAATTTGTTTTGGATAATCTATTTAAACATTTTATTATATGAGGTGACGAAAGGGAAGAAATTAGAGTTGTGTGTGGATAAGGTATTTAAATCTTAGTTAGCTTGATTAACCTTTATGGTGATTTTAAATTCCACTAAGCTGTAATTAAAATCGTGTATTGTAATATAACCCTGGGTATCGCAATTAATTCTAGGAAATCGCAATTATATCCTGGAAAATGGCAATTAAAACCTGGTATGTAATTAAATCATTAATTTTTACTTTTCAAACAAAGTAAACAGACCCTATAAAGGTCTGTCCGCTTGTCTTCATTCTACTTCTTCTTTGTTTTTCCCGGCTCGAATATTTCTTTAACACCTTTAACATTTTTCAGAGAAGTAGTATGATATGTTCCATTTGCCCAATCTTCCATTTGATCACTATACCATTTGCTTCCGAGGTTTCCGGATTGTCCTGGTCCGACTACGTTTACTGATTTACTTAAATTTGCAAAGTTCACAACAGTTCTCCATGATGCACCATGATCTACGATTCCTTGGTCATCGTATCCTGCTGCTTTTACTGTAGTTGCGCTACCTCCTACTGGGATAGGATCTCTTGCATTAAAGAAATAGCTTAAAATTTTAATACTGGATAATGGGTGTTCGAAAGCAACTTTATGGTGATCACCCCATTTCCACTTAGCTGCATTTTCACCGTCGGTTTTGCTAATATTTTTAATTGTTGTTTTGAAGGTTTTTAATAAAAGTTTATCAATTCCGCCTTGTTCATCAACCCAGATTACTTTTTTCCCATTTAAGCTGTCACGTAGCAATTGATCGACTACGACTTTACGGTCTCCAAATAAATCCATCATTTCGTTTGAGATTTGTTGATCGAACAATGCTTTATTTATTTCAGTCATCCACATTTGGAATATGAGAGGAGAAGCTTCATCTTTATCATCTATAAAATTCCATTTTTCAAGTTCCCTTAAGGCTAATTTTTCAACAGATGATAATTGATCTTTATTTTGTTTTATTGACTTAATAAACTTTGGTGCATGTTCTTTCGCTTGTAAGTTCATTTCGTCCATTTGTAGCTTTTGCATATCTTTTACAGTCAGCTTGTTATTCTTTTTTAATACTTCCTGAATGCGTAATTGACGGTAAGGCTGTGCCCATGAATTTGAAATATGGTATGGATATGAATCGTCCACTACTTTATTATTTGCAGATGAAATAAATCCTTCTTTTGGATTAACGGTTGTTGGTAATTCATCATATGGAATAGATCCTTTCCAACCGTATTCACTAGTCCAACCTGGTACTGGCATTAGCCCATCACCTTTTTTACGGATTGGAATTTTTCCATTCGCTCGGTAGGCAATTGTTCCGTCATCCGATGCAAAAACGAAATTTTGAGCAGGAGCTTCAAATAAAGCTAATCCTTCTTTAAACGAATTCCAATCCTTTGCAACATCAAACTTTAAAACGGCTTCTAGCTCCGTTGTTGGTTGTAGCGCTGTCCATTGTAAAGAGAATACAGTATCTTTTCCAGCATCGCTTGCAAATTCCGAAATCACTGGACCATGTCTCGTAATCATAACAGGTAAAACCTTATTCTTTTTACCTTTAATTTTGATCGTTTCATTTATGACCTGTGCCTTTTCCCATTGACCATCATATAAAAATTCGTCTGACTTATTTGGATTTCGTTTTTCTATATATAAATCTTGTACATCCGGGCCAACGTTTGTTACTCCCCAGGCAATATGTTCATTATGACCAACGATGATTCCTGGAACCCCTGCAAAAATTACACCACTTACATTCATATCACCAGACTTTAATTGAGTTTCATACCATATTGCTGGTGTCGCTAATCCTAAATGAGGATCATCTGCTAATAACGGTTTACCGGACTTAGTTTTAGATCCACTAACAACCCAATCATTACTTCCATTCCAAACAGGTGGAATAATTGCGCTTGCAAAGCTCTTTTCTACGTCTATTTTTGAAGTATTACTTGGAATAATATACGGATCTAGATCATTATTAGCTGGGAAGAGCTCCAAAGCCTTATCCTTTGGAAATTTATTCATTGCATAATAACGAAATGCTTGTTCATTCCAGTGACCGCCTAAATCAAATGCCATATATTTACCAATTACAAGTGAGTCAATTGCTGTCCATTTAGTTGGTTTATATTTTAAAATTTTAAATTCAACTGGTAGTTTATTTTCCTTAATTGCGTATTTTATGTACGCATTTACTCCTTCTGCATACCAATTTAATACATTTTGTCCATTTTTATCGTATTTGCTGTAAGAAGCTTCAGCAGCTCTTCTTAAGCCAAGCGTTCGAAAATATGAGTCACGATCCACTGTAGCGTCACCAATTACTTCACTTAATTGTCCGGACGCTTGTCTTCTGCTTAAATCCATTTGAAATAATCGATCTTGTGCTGTTACAAAGCCTTGCGCAACATACAAATCATGTAAACTTTTAGCACTAATATGAGGTACTCCTTTACCATCCCTAACTACCTCTACTTTATGGTTTAACGAACTGATCGTTAAATCTCCTTTAATGCTTGGTAATGATTTTTTGGTTAAGTACAAGCCCGTGCCCACAATTATTAAGACGAAAACGATTAAGATAGTTGATGTAACTTTAAACCACTTCGGAAAGCGCTTCCGTTTTTTTGATATCTCAATAGGCGCACTCATTTTTCTCCCTCCTGCTTAAACTGCATATAAAACATATACTGTATAATAATTCTGCAAGTCTTATTGCATTCCTTCTTATGACGAATGGGGTATAATACTATTTATTAACATTAAAGGAGTGTATGGAAATGTCATTAAATTCTTGGTTCAAAAAGGGCATGACTTTTCAAGAATATGTAGAAGCAATGAATGTAAATAAAGAAGAACTTCTAAAAATCTATCATGAAGTTACAATTCCTGAAAGTACACAAACAAAACTTGAACAATTAAAGAATCTTAATTGGAAGGTTGTTACTTTAACTGCAGATTGGTGTGGAGATGCATTACTTAATGTACCAGTTATTCAGAAAATGATGGAAAAAGCAAATATAGATACTAGATTCCTAATACGAGATGAAAACCTAGAATTAATGGATCAATATTTAACGAATGGTAAATCTCGTTCTATTCCAATTTTTGTTTTTATGGATGAAAAAGGAAATGAAGTAAATGTATGGGGTCCACGTTCTGCGGAGATTGAAGAAATTGTAGTTGAAATGAAAAAAGAGCTTCCAGATAAAGAAGATCCAAATTTCCAAGAAAAACAAACTGCTGTTTTTAAAGCGATTCGAACAAACTTCGTTGAAGACAAAAAATACTGGAATTCAGTTATAAATAGTGTAGAAGAGAAATTATTCTCATAAGAAAAAGTATTGGTTATTTAGTTGAAAAATTTTCAATTAAATAGCCTTTTTATTTATAAAAAATGATATCGTAAAATTCTAATAGATTTTCACAATAAAAATAACTAATTAAACCACCAAATGAGATGAATGGACCAAAAGGAATCGGATTTCGTTGCTTTAATTTACCGGACAATAGTACAACTAACCCGTAGAAACTGCCTGAAAAACATGCAAGCATAAATGCAATGAGGGTTAGTTTCCAACCTAAAATGATTCCTAGCACACTAAATAACTTTATATCTCCTCCTCCCATACCACCTTTACTAATTAGATTAATTAGAAGCAAAACTACAAATGCTCCAAACGCTCCTACTATGCTACTCCACCATGGATTCAATGGAAATAAGATTCGCTCAAAGCTAAAAATAAATAAAAAGAATACTAGAATCCGATTAGGAATAATCATAAAGTTCATATCCGAAACAACAATAATGATTAATAAAGAAATTATCGAAAGAGCGATCATTAACTCTTTATGAAAACCAGTTTCATAGATGGAAAAAACAAATAATATACCTGTTAGTATTTCAATTAATAGATATTGTTTGGAAATTAGCATCCCGCAACTTCGACATTTCCCTCTTTGGAGTAAAAACGAAAATACCGGTATTAATTCTAAGGAACTCAGTTTATGTCCACAATTTGAACACGAGGAACCCGGTGAAATAATCGATTTCCCGATTGGTACCCTTAACCCAACAACATTAAAAAAAGAACCCAATACTAGGCCAAATACAAAAAAAACAAAGTAGACTAATGCTATAATTATCAACTCCTTTAAAGTTATTTAACTAATTTAGTTAAGGGTCATTATATCATTGGAACATACTCTACTTATTGATTAAAAAAGAAAACTTTATGA
Organism: Gottfriedia acidiceleris; assembly: GCF_023115465.1. Taxonomy (NCBI): domain Bacteria; kingdom Bacillati; phylum Bacillota; class Bacilli; order Caryophanales; family Bacillaceae; genus Gottfriedia; species Gottfriedia acidiceleris. The sequence goes on from NZ_CP096034.1 coordinate 3,822,950, forward strand.
AAAGATAAAGAAAACTTACCATTTGGAAAAGACAGAGGCGTAGTTGCACTTATCCTTTTTTCTAAAATTGGTATTTGCATCGGATACTCCTCCTGGCTGCTAATCGATCCTTTCTTAAAGTACAAAAAAAAGCAATCTACCATTCTTAAGAAAAGTAAATTGCATTTATGATTATGTTTATTTGATTACACTACCTGAGCCAGCGAATTTCGGTTTCCAATATGAATTAGAAAGACTGACAACAGCTACTCCCTTACTTGAAGTCGCTGAAATAAAATTATTATTTCCCATGAAAATTCCTACATGGCTAATACCTTTTTTGTATGTATTTTTGAAGAAAACTAAATCACCAGGAACAGGCTTTTTAACAATTGAGCTGACAGTATACATTGACGAAGCAGTTCGAGGTAATGTAGTACCTACTTTTTTGTATACATACCCTACGTAACCTGAACAGTCAAAACCTTTAGTACTTGTACCACCAAAACGATATGGTACTCCAGTATATTGTTTAGCGATTTTTGTTACCTGATTTTTCTTTGAGTATGGGTTATATGTAGATGCTGCTTGTGATTTAGTCGTAAAAAATACCATGCTCAGTAAGCATACGAAAGCTATAAGGACTTGCTTTTTCATCTCTTTCTCCCCCTTCATTGATAATGTAAGTCTAACAAAATACAATTTTGAAAGCCATTACAGGAGTGTTACAAATTGTCGAAGTGTTTGTAATACTATAAAACCTTGTTGGTTTTTGCCAAAAATATGCAGCAAAAAATGACTATCATTCGACAGCCATTTTTAGGGTATTGAAATTAGAACACTAATTGAACTTAACTCATCAAGTTGTGAGCCCCATTATATAGGGATGTTCTTATTTGATTTATCGGTGAAATCTAGTGTTAAAAAGTTCGGATCAATCTTTGACAATTGATGAGAAGATTTCATTTGTTTTTACTGGATTATGTTAAGTTTTGGGTCGTTCAAAGTCTTAATTTAATGTTATTTCTACTATTTTTTAATTATATTATTCTATTACCGTATGTTTCGTAGTCCTATTTGCAGTTTTCATAATTTTTATTGCAGTTTCAGCTTTTTTATTTGCACTTCCACAGATTTCCCCCATGGAAAGCAATCATCCTGTACAAAATGAAAACAGACTGTCATTTGACAGCCTGCTTAGTAAGTACCATATAAAAAAATTAAATTAAGCGATAAACTCTAGCTTCAAAAGGTTTAAATTCCATGTTTTCAACTAATTGGTGATCTGTTAATTCAATGTTCGTTAAACTTAATTCTGCATTCTTTTTCGTAAGTTCTTTCGGTAAAGTAAATTTTTGTTTCTCTGATGATAAATTAGTAAGCACTAAGAATGTTTCTTTTTCACCATTTCGAGTGTATGCATAAACAGGTTCATTTTTAACGTCTAGATATTCATACGGTGCATAAACTAGTGCATTATTTTCTTTACGTAATGTAATCATTTTTTTATAGAATGATAAAATAGAATCTGCGTCTTTTTCTTGTATTTCAACATTTATTTCATTAAAGTTATCATTCGTTTTAAGCCATGGTTTACCCGTTGTAAATCCTGCATTCTTAGTACTATTCCACTGCATTGGTGTGCGAGAATTATCTCTACCTGTTTTCCATAAAATGTCTAGTACATCTTGTTCAGTTGAACTATTTTCAATCATTGTATTATACATATTTTTAGCACTTACATCATTATAATCGTTGATTGATGTGTAATGAACATTTGTCATGCCAATTTCTTGCCCTTGGTAAATGAATGGCGTTCCTTGCATAAAGAAATACATTACTCCAATAGCTTTTGCTGAAATCTTCCAAAATGCTTCATCATCGTTACCTAATGTACTGACTGCTCTAGGAATATCATGGTTCTCTATAAATAATGCATTCCATCCATATCCTTCTAAGCCAGTTTGCCATTTAGTAAGTACTTCTTTTAAATCAGCAATCGAAGTTTCAGATTCATCGGTTTTCTTCCAAAGATCTAAACTTTCGAATTGGAAAATCATATTGAACTTACCTTCTTTTTCTCCAACCCACAGGTGAGCATCTTTCGTTGTTACACCATTTGCTTCACCGACTGTCATGATGTCATACTTATCAAATGTTTCACGTTTTAGTTCATCCAAATAGTTGTGAATTCCTTCTTGATTCATGTGCATATCAAAGCTTGCCACATATTTTTCTTTATTTGGATTTGGCATATCTGGAAAACCTGGTCGTTTTCTTATATGACTGATCGCGTCTACTCGGAAACCGTCAATTCCTTTATCTAACCACCAATTAATCATATCATAGACTTTTTGTCTTACTTCTTTGTTTTCCCAATTTAAATCAGGCTGCTTTTTGGAGAATATGTGTAAGAAATATTCATCTGTTGCTTCATCATATTCCCAAGCAGATCCACCGAAAATACTTTCCCAGTTATTTGGCTCATGGCCTGATTTTTTTCCTTCTCTCCAAATATAGTAGTCTCTATAAGGATTATCTTTAGATTTTTTAGATTCTAAAAACCAAGGATGCTCGTCACTTGTGTGATTGACTACCAAATCTAAAATTAACTTCATTCCTCTTTTGTGAACATTCTCTAATAACTCATCAAAATCAGCCATTGTTCCAAACTCATCCATAATGTCCTGATAGTCTGAGATATCGTAACCATTATCATCATTTGGTGATTTGTAAAATGGACAAATCCAAATGACATCTATTCCGAGCTCTTTTAAATAATCTAATTTCGAAATTACACCTCTTAAATCACCAATTCCATCACCATTTGAATCCATAAAGCTACGTGGATAAATTTGGTAAGCAACCGCTTCCTTCCACCAACTTTGATTTGTCATAATTTCTCTCCTCCAAATTCATAAAAGCGTTTTCATCATCGACTATATTAGTAGCCTTCATTAAAAATTAAGTACAATTTCATTGCAACCGTTTGCACATTATTATCTTAACATTCAACTAACTATAGTTCAATAACCGAAATACTTTATTAGAACTTCCTTTTGCAGCCTTATTTTAAAAACCGTTTTCAAAAAACAAAAAAAAAGGCAACTTAAGATCTCCCTTAAGTCGCTTATAGTTCTAATTTCTTTACATCCTTTACCCTTGCTGAAGGATGAATTTGAACATCTTCTGTATATTCCACAAGGTCTATTACACATTTTGGTCCAATTGTTACAGCATCGCCTCGTACTACACTCGCTGTTGTATAATCAATCTTTACAGCACTTCCCTCAATTACATCTGATTTGAAGTTCAATCGATTGTTAAAAAGTTTACTAAAAACACGTGAAAATATATTATGGTCATCGAATCGACTAATTTCAATTGTTTCTCCACCAATTTCAGGTATATAACTAAATCCATTATGAGATAAATAGCCGAATCCTCCATGGGTAATTTTTACGTTTTCAGCATTTAATAAACCATTCATTGATAAGTGACCTTTAGCTGTAAATACTTCACATTCAGATCCTTTTTCTGTAGAAAGCGACCCTTTTACAGTAATTACTTCAGCCTTTACAATTCCTGTCGTTTTCATTGAGCCTGAAACATTAATACTTTGAACATTTAGGTCGCCCTTTGTTTTAAAGCTACCGCTAACATTCACATCTCCACCAGAAACTTTTCCATCAATTGAAGCCGAACCACTGACACTCATTTTTTTTGCATCAACATCACTTAGACATTTAGCGCTACCACTGCAATTAAAATAATTAGTTTCGACTTTTCCATTGAACTTTGCTGAGCCACTTACTTTCACTTCATCACAAAAAATATCACCTAGTATGCGTCCGCTTCCACTAATTCTAACGTCATCATATTTGCCAGTACCAATAGTACCTGACCCGTTAATAATTGCATTCTGCTTTGATTGCACGCTCACAATAATCTCTCCTCCATAATTTATTTAATTGATTTATTTAAATAGCTCGAAAGAGTAACATTGATTAAGATCGAATCCTTTTGGTCAACAAACGTCTCATGATTTCCAATAATCCATGTACCCATACCAAATTTTCGAATATAAATGACAGTCGCTTCATCCATGTTAATTTGGTTTTTATGCGTTTCGACCAAATTTAAAAATTGTTTTATTTCATCTATTGTTACACTTCCATTTGAAAGCCACTCGTTTACAAAAAGTAACGAACATAGTTGAACCGTGCCTAAATGCTCTAATTTAGTATTTGGAAAAAGTGATTGATATATTTGTACGACTTGTTTAGGGATTTGCTCCAAAGATAAAGTAGCATTCCCACGATCAGAAACGATTTCTTCATTAATTGAAAACACTCTAGCAATATCATCTAATGATTGATCATCCTTTAACTCTTTTATTTTTTCAATCCGATCTAAAATTTTCTGTTTTGGAAAAAACGTTTCCTGCCCAGTAAAGCTTGATTTTTTCATAAACCACTCTTCAGGAATGATGTTTTTCCTTTTCCATCTATAAAGCTGTCCGTACGATATGCCTGTAAGTTGTAGTAAATCTTTTTTGGAAATTAATTCTTCACTCATATGACATTCCTCCTGACACGAGTATAACAAAACAATGTTTCATTGTAAAGTGTTCGGATGTAGCACTTTTGACATAATTCTTATTCAATTTCACAACAATATTTTGCGTAACATTGTTTTAACAAAAGTCATTTTCATATAAAGAAAACTCGTCGATTAAAGCCTCTTAGAAAGAGACGTAGTTGTACTTATACTTTTTTCATAGAATTGTCTATTACGTCGAGTATTCCCAAAATTTCTTGAAGTGAAAAAAATACCCAAAATCCATTTATTCATGAATTTTGAGTAGCTATCTCATTTTAAATCTATTTAGTTAAATGCATCTTTTCTTCCAGCCTAAATTAAATCTACATCTTCTTTCTCAAGGACTACACTTACTTGATATTCCTTCAGATTAATGATTCTCTCGCTCGTAAATTTGATCCCTTCGTTTTGTAGCAAACGCTTTTGTTTTAAAAATCCTTCTTCATCTTGGATTCCTATTTCACCTTTAGCATTTATAACTCTATGCCATGGCAATTGGTATTTTTGGCCCATCGAGTGTAAGATTCTGACAACCTGTCTAGCTCCTCTCGCACTTCCTGCCAATTTTGCAACTTGACCATATGTCATTACTTTTCCTGGTGGTATATTTTTAATAATTTCAATCGCTCTACTTGTAAAAGATTCCATTTGTTCCCCTTCTAAAATTCACATTTTGGGCTATTTTATATTAATTTTATCACATAACTTATTATGCCTATTTATTATTATAATAGTGTCCGTTTCTACTATTAAAGAATAGTCTAGTTAGTAGATTTAAATATAATCGGGAGGATGATAATGAATTGAATGCTAATTTTTTAATAGCTTTACGAGAAGGCCTTGAGGTTTCTTTAGTAATCGGGTACTTACTCATTACTTTAATTCAGAGTAAAAAAGAGCATTTAATTAAGTCAGTAGTTTACGGAACAATACTTGGCGTAGTAGTTAGTATTTTTGCTGGATTTTTCTTATTTACAACATTCGGTGAACTAGTTGGAAATGTTGAACATACTATTGAAGGTGTAATCCAATTAATTGCAGCATTGCTAATCTTCTATTTTATCTACTGGTTAAGTGGTCAAAGTAGCATAAATATTTCAGATAAACTAAAATCAGAAGTTAAAATTATGGACAGTAGTGTTTCATTATTTTTAATGGCAAGCGTATTTGTGATCCGGGAAGGTTTAGAGCTAGTTCTATTTGTTTTATCAAATGCTCATACAATCGCCTTTGTTGGTATGACTTCTATCTTACTAGGGATTTTTGCAGCTGTCTTAATTGCATATGTATTTATCAAGACTACAATTAATTTAAATATTAAAGTGATTTTTACTTTACTAGGTATTCTATTAATTTTCTTTGGCGCTAAAGTATTCACTGAAGGTCTTTTCTCTTTTATCGATGCTACCCCACTAGTTGAACAAATCATCTACTATGGATTTGTCGTCATTTCACTATTTATTTTATTTAAAAACAACATACTATCATTTTTCAAAAAATAAGAAAGCTTTATCTTATGCGCCTGGCTTTAAGTACTTCAATACGAGAAGAAAACCTACATGATGTGGGTTTTCTTCTTTATTCTAGTTTCACTTTTGCAATAAACATCACTTTTCTGTATAGTTTTTCACATTCATACTATAATATTTTTATAAGATAAAGAAAGGTCGGATACAATGAAAATTACAATTTCCGAAGATGCATTAAAATGGTTTCAAGATGAGATGAATGTCAAAGGAGGAGACACAATTCGTTTCTTCGCGCGATACGGTGGAAATAGTACAATACATAAAGGCTATTCTTTAGGTGTTACTAAAGAACAACCTGTGGACATCGGAGAATCTATTACGATTGATAACGTAGTCTATTTTATAAACGAAACAGATTTATGGTATTTTAAAGATTATAATTTAAGCGTAATTGTAAATGAAAATAATGAATTGCATTTTGATTATGAACCAAAATAATAAGGGGAGCTTAGGTAGAGTTTATGCCTAAGCTTTTTTTGTTTATTGTTCTGTTGAAGTAGATTATTGAGTTTCTTGTACTTGTTACTGGCAAGATTGCAATCATTAATTCTGATATAATACTTGTTGAATTAGTCGTCCTGGAGGAATTTATTTGGAAAAAGATATTAGAAAAGGCCTCATTTATGGCTTTTTATTTGGAGTAGCAATTGCGATTTTATTTATTAAACATTATGAAATTGTCACAAATTCTGATGGAAATGAGATCAATTATTTAAGTATATTTGATTATTTAATCATTATTTTAAAGCGTGGTATAGTTGGTTCTTTTAGTGGAGCAATGATTGCTTTTATTATATTTAAACTAAATTCTTCTTTAAAACTAACTAAAAAAATGAAACTTGGTGGCCTTATTTTTGGCTTATGCGTAGTGGGACCGGTTATTCAATATTTAGTGTCTTTAAAATTAAATGAATTGTTACTTTTCAACTGACAGAATTTAGCTTGAGGAATTGGAGGGATTCACTTGATAATGACAAGTTTGTCAGCTTTTTAATAAGTGCTTGGATTCTTAGCTCGTTTAAATTTGAACAAATATTTGTTCAAGTGTTTAAAGAACTTTAAAAATAATACAAAAGAGTGCCCCACTATTTAAGTGAGGCACTCTCATGCTGTTGAAAAACTACCTTGTCAATTAATTATCAAATTTTCGTAAAAGGAGTAGAGTGATGTTGATTTCCATTACAGGATGCTCGCTTTCCATGGGGCGAGATTCTTTAGCCTCCTCGGCAAGCCTGCGGGGTCTCAGCCTTCCCGCTAATCCCATAGGAGTCGAGCATCCCTCCATTCCAATCAACTTATTCATCAAAAAATGTCTGCGTTAAACCCTAATCAAATAGCCTTTACTTAGAGTAATCTAACTTTAATCAGATTGTAGATCAATTAATATCGAACATTTACATTTATTAAACTAAACAATCGAATTTGTTTTCTAAAAAAGCTCATAATATTTTTAACTTCTAAAAAATCATTTCTAGTGTTATTGAAATAATGAAATTGCTCAAACATATTAACATTTATAACCATTAAAAGAGCATTCAAAAAATGCTAATTTTATCATTATGAATGTTCACTTAAAGTCCGTTTTCCCTATTGACGATTTTATATTTCAACACTCTGAGAGTGCCCCACTATTTAAGTGAGGCACTCTTCTTTAATTATTCTTCAATCTTTTTCTTTTTGCTTACTAACTTATAAATAACTGGGATGATGATTAGTGTTAAGAATGTTGAAGTTGTTAAACCACCAATTACAGTTACTGCTAATCCTTTCGAAATTAAGCCAGATGTTGAATTTGAAAGGGCCATTGGTACTAATGCTAGAATTGTCGCTAATGCTGTCATTAGGATTGGACGTAATCTTGTCTTTGAAGCCTCAATTAATGCGTCAGTTACATCTAATCCATTTTTACGGTTATGCTCAACACGGTCTAATAATACAACCGCATTCGTTACTACTATACCGATCAGCATTAATAGTCCGATCATTGCACTCATTGATAGTGTTTGCTTACCAATAAATAGCGCTAAGAAAGCTCCGACTGGTACGAAGATTAATGATGTTAAAATAACAAACGGTGTTCTTAACCCACCAAATGTCATACTCATGATTAAGAATACTAATCCAACAGCAACTACCATTGCTATTCCTAAACTGCTGAATCCATCTGAAATCATATCTAAACCGCCGCCAATTTTCATATCGACGCTTTTTGGTAAATCAATTTTATTTAAATGATTTGTTACATCTTTTGTAATTGCTGCAGTATCTTTACCTTTTACTTCGGCACTTACTGATGCATACATTTTTCCATCATCATGGTTGATTGAAACTGGTGCATCTTTTTGAGAAATAGTTACATAGTCTTTAATTTCTTTCGGACCTGTTGCAGTCATAAATTTAATTTTTTCAATATCTTCTTTTGAAGTTGCTTTCGTTTTATAACCAACAGTAAGCTTATTTGTTTCGCCATTTAAATCGTAATCACCGATTTCAACGTCGTTAATTTTTTCATTTATAGCTCCCATAACTTGGAACATTGAAATATTTTCATCGCGTGCTTTATCGTTTAGTGTGATTTCTAATTTAGGTTGTACATCTTTTAAATTATTAGAAACATTTTTCAGACGATCATCACTATTTAATTCTTTTTCAATTTTTGAGGCTGCTTCTTTTAAATCAGTAAAGTTAGCAGAATATAAATTTACATCAATATTGTTCCCTGTTGGAGGACCATTTTGAGAAAGTTCTTTTGCTGTGATTGTTGTACCTTTTACTTTCGCATCAACAATTGAAGGAACCTCTTTGTTGATTTTTGAAAGTTCTTTATCCATGTTCTTTCCATCTTTAAGATTAATTTGGAAGATTGCTTTATTTTTGCCACCATCCATATTCATCATAAAATCACGTTTACCACCAACAGTAGCTTGTACACTGTCAATTTTGTCTGAATCGGCAAAGTATTTTTCTAATTCTTTTGCAACGATATTTGATTGATCCACAGTACTATTCGATGGAAGAGTTGCTGTCACTTGAAGTGTTTTATTTACACTACCTGGTAAGAATGAGAATCCTAACAAAGGAATCATCGATAATGAACCAGCTAATAAAACGATTGATAATAAGATAACAATCCATTTACGTTTTAATGCCGAACGAAGTAACTTTTCGTAACTTCTCATAAAACGAGTATCATTACTATGTTCTTTTAAAGGTTTTGATAAGAATTTTGCTCCTAATGTTGGAATTAAGATAATCGCAACAATTAGAGATGTTAAAATCGAAACTACTACTGAAATAGCAAATGGTCTAAAGAATTCTCCAATAATACCACTTACAAATGCTAAAGGTAAAAATACTACTACAGTTGCAAATGTAGATGATGCAATGGCACCAATTACTTCTTTAGTTGCATATAATGCCATCTCTTTTTTCTTATATTGATTACCTTTTTGTTGTTTCCACCTGTATATATTTTCAATTACAACGATACTATCATCGACAATACGTCCAATCGCAACAACTAGACCACCTAATGTCATAATATTTAATGTGTAACCTAATGAATTTAATACTGATATTGTTGCAAAGATTGATATTGGTAATGATAAAATTGAAATGAATGTCGCTCTAATGTTTCTTAAGAATAAGAGAATAACGACAACTGTAAATAACGCACCTAATAAACCTTCTTTAATTAAAGAACTAACGGATTTCTCGATTTCTTTACCGTTATCCATAATGACATGCGTTTCTACATTATTATCTTTCTTAAATGATTTAATTTCTTTTTTAACTGCTGTTGCTACATCCGCTGTATTTGAATCTTGTGTTTGTGAAACAGATAATATATAACTTTCTTTTCCGTTATATCTAGAAATTTGATCTTGAACTGATACGACTTTTACATCTGCAATGTCAGCAACCGTAACATTTTTTGATTTTACTGTTTGTGCTTGTCCTGCACCTCTACCTAGTTGTGCTCCTTGAGTCATCGTACCCATTTGTGAACTTTGAGTAGCTGCACTAGATAAAACTGTTTTTTTGATTTGATCGACTGAATTTAACGTACCTTTCATTCGAACAGAAACTGTTTTTCCATTATTCTCAACAGATCCTAATGGCACTACATAATCAAGACCTTGAATTGCCGTTTTAATTGTATCTAAAGAAATCCCTTTTTCTTCTGCTTTTTTATTATCTACAACGATTTGAATTTCTTCTTCCTTTGTTCCTTGAAGACTTACATCACTAACACCAGTGGTTTTTTTAATTTGAGGAAGTAAATCTTTTTCAATTGATTGTTGTAAGTCTTTTACTTGACCGTTATTTGCAATTGCAACTTGATAAATAGGAGCAGAATCCATCGCAATACGTTGAACTGTCGCTTCTGCTTTATCTGGTAACTTAGTTTTATTGATTACATTATCAACGTCTTTTTCAATTTTATCCATATCCGATCCAAAGGGATAAATTAAAAAGATTGAAGCCATATTTTCACTTGATGTACTTGTTAACTGATCATAGTTTTCAAGCTTCATTAAACCTGATTCGATTGGTTTAGTGACTTCAGTTTCTATATCCTCAGATGATGCACCAGGATATACTACCTGTACTGCAACAGCTGGAAATGAAACATCAGGAAATGTTTCAATTTGTATTTTTTGGGCTGAATAAATTCCCCCAACTAAAACAAGAACACTTAATATAATAACTGATATTGTGTTCTTCAAACTTAATTTCGTTAAGCCTGCAAACATAATGTATCTATTTCCCCTTTCGATTCGTTACAATTCTAATACGTGATTAGTTTATCAAATCTATATGAACAGAATATGAACAATTAAAAACATAATTTGAACTTTTTAAATTTACAAGCTTTTCGGAAGCATAATCGTAAAGCTAGTTCCTTTTCCAACAACACTTTCAACCTCTATTTTCCCATGATGTATTTCAATAATTTTTTGAACAATCGAAAGACCAAGACCGGTTCCTTTTTTATTTCTAGAACGGTCTGCTTGATAAAAACGTTCAAATATCCGCTCAATATCTTCCTTACTTATTCCTAATCCACTATCGCTAATGATGACGTGAATAGTATGATCCAATTCCAAAATATCTACTTTAATATACCCAGCTATACTTGAGAACTTAATCGCATTTTGAAGTAAATTAATCCAAACTTGTTCAAGTAGTAAACGATCTGCTACAATTTCTGTTTGGGGTAAATTTAAAACTAATTGAAGCTTTTTACTTTCCCAATGTGGCTCTAACGCCAAAATAATCTTTCGAATTTGCTCATCTAATTTGTAAGTCGTAGGCAAAAATGGATGTTGCTCAGAGTCTAATGAAGCTAGCTTTAATAATCTTTCACTCATCATAGAAAGACGTTCACTCTCTTCCTCAATAATAGATAAATAATGTTCCTTTTTCTCTTCAGCTAACTGCTTATTTCTTAAAACCTTTGCAAATCCCTTAATAGATGTTAACGGTGATTGAATTTCATGAGAAACATTTGAAACAAATTCACTTCTCATCTCTTCTAACTTGTTTAATTTGTTCGTCATAACATTAAAGTTTGAAGCAAGTAATCCGATTTCATCCTTACGTTTAATCGTTACTTGAACATCATAGTTACCTTTAGCTAGTTCTTTTGTAGCCCGAATTAGTTCTTTTACTGGCTTGACTAATAACTTAGCAACAAATAAAAATGTTACTGATCCAATGATTAATGTTGTAAGCAAACTAAAAAATAAAACTCTATGCATTTTAAAGAACCCACGATCAATATTGGGCTGAATAAATAAAGCATATTGATGCCCATCTTTTTCAAAAGGTAGACCGATTAGATATCCTTTTGTTTGAACAACACTTTTGTTTAGTACATTTAATACTTGTTCTTTTTTTATATTCTTCTTTTTTAGTGTTGTATTTTTCAAAACGATTTTACCCGACTCATCATACAGTGATATATAAAAATTTTTACTAAGAATTTGTAAGGTCGCATCTACTCCATTTTGATTATCTTGTTTAGAATAGATAGAAATAAAATTTTCTCCAACATCAATTAAATCACTTTGTACTTCTGTTTCAACATGTTTTATAAAGTATTTTGAAGCGATAAAAAAAGTAATGACTAAACTTAACAAAATAACTGAAATAAAAATTAAAACCAATCTCGTATACATGCTTTTCATGCGTTATTTTCCTCTAATTTATAACCTAAACCTCTTATTGTAACGATTTCGACTGTAGCCTTTAACTCTCTTAGACGCTCTCGTATTCTCTTTATATGCACATCAATTGTGCGTTCATCTCCTTCATAATCCAGTCCCCATATTTGCTCAATTAAATCATTTCTCGTAAAAATTCTTCCTGCTTGACTTGCAAGCTTTAACAATAATTCGAATTCCTTTAATGGTAACGTAATCGATTGATCATTCACTGAAATTTCATATTTAACTTGATTAATCGTTAAATTACCTACAAAAATAGTATTATCAGATAGTACTTGAAATCTTCTTAATAGAGCTTTTACACGGGCTACGATTTCCAAAGGATCAAAAGGCTTAACAACATAATCATCTACCCCAAGATCAAAGCCTTTTAATTTATCTTGAGATTCACCTTTTGCTGTAACCATCAAAATCGGAATATCATAATACTTTTTAACCTCTTTTGTCAGCTCATAACCATCTACTTCAGGCATCATCACATCAACTACTACTATTTGAATATTATTTTCTTCCATTAACATTAATGCTTCTTGACCATTTTCTGCCTCAATAACTGTATAGCCTTCACCACTTAAAAATATAGAGATTAACTCCCTAATATTTGGATCATCATCGACAACTAATACTTTTACATGATTCAATAAAATCCACCTACTTACATTTACAAATAATTATGTACATATTATATAAACTCATTATGAACTAAATATGAATTATGGAACCAAAACTAATATATAAAAAAGAGAATGGCTAATTGGCCACTCTCTTTAGGAAGTTTTAAATATTTTTTACCTATTTTAAATTAGTGATTTTCTAAAATACTAATCAATCTATTCTCACAACTTTACCTGATTTTCTCTCTCGAGCGATTCTCTTCCTATTCCCAGACTTTCTACATTTATATTTGCCATTTTCATCATCTACTACTGAATCATTACGAGTCATAAATACTGCTATTAACATAGTTAAAATAAGAATCCCACCAAATATATACATTTCTAGCACTACATAACCCCCACTTACTTTATCAAAATTGAATGCAAAAAAAAGACACTAGGAAAATCTCCAGTGCCTTAATAAGACATCATTTTGGAAACCTTCTCCCTACACGCCTACGAGGTTAGCTGTCGGATTCGGACCTAAAAAGTAGCCCTACCTAAAAAGGATTCACCCCAAAGTACAATTGCACAAAAATTGGTTCCCCCGCTTCAAAATTGAAATGTCTCTCAATAATAGAAGAAACACTCAACTAAAACTCAGCGATCTATGGTCATTTAATTTTATGTATATTACTTAAATTACATATCAACTACTAAATTGTAAACTATTTTACTACTTAAAGAAACTAATATGTCTTTTGATTAAATATGCTGGGCGTATAAATGACCATTATAATCATCTTATCCATACCAAGATGTTCAATATTACTTACTCTTAAAGGAGCTTGAGTTCATCTCTGTTATGAAACCTTAATTCACATTGCTAACGTATGTATTCGTTGACTAAGATCCTTAAAAATAGAAAAAGGATTGCCGCAGCAACCCTTTCTTAGCCCAGTTTATTTCTCCCAAAGTTCAACCAATCTACCTTCAGGATCTTTAATCCATGCAAACTTACCATAATCACTAATCTCTTTTTCCTTTGCAAGTGGTATACCTACTTGTTCAAGATGCTTAATCGTCTCTTCTAGATTATAAACTTGAAAATTTAACATCACTTGCTGTTCTGTAGGGAAATAATCGTCTTCTTCCGTAAAGAAAGAAAAGATTGTTTCATTTTCAGAATCGGGTTTAATAATAGTGCCATTCCAATTTTCTATTTCAACATTGAGCACTTTACTGTACCATTTTTTTAAAGCACCCAGATTTTTAGTCCTCCAAAATATTCCCCCGAAACCCTTAATCATCATAGTCTACTCCCTCACTTTTTATAAATTAAAAAGCACTTTTGTTTACTTACTTTGCATAACTTTCTCAATTCGACGATCCGGTAATAACCACATAATTGCAACGATGACATAAATTATTTGAGCGAACCAAGGCCAGATTAAAGACGTGCAAACTGCAGATAAGTAACAAACCAATGAAGCTTTTCCTTTCCAATCATTACCTACTGCCTGTTTTAACTTTGAATTCTTTCCCTCTTTTCGGATAATTATACCTTGTAATATGAAGTAAGCTATTGCGGCCGATAAGAGTATTACTCCATAAAGCATTGTTGGATATGGCTTATAATGGTTTTCTCCCATCCAACCAGAGGCAAATGGAATTAAGGATAACCAGAAAAGCAAATGAAGATTTGCCCACATGATTGATCCTGTAACCTTTTGTAAAGTGTGTATCATATGATGATGGTTGTTCCAGTAAATACCTACATAAATGAAACTAAGTAAATAACTAAGAAAAGTTGGGAAAAGTTGTAATAAGTCTTGGATATCAGGACTGTGAGGAATCTTAATTTCTAGGACCATAATTGTAATTATGATAGCAAGTACTCCGTCACTAAAAGCTTCCAATCGATTTTTATTCATTGTTTACTCCCTATTATTATTTGTCTTGTTCTTTTATTTATATTTTTATCTATTTAAATTTCTTATTTCTTCGTAAAAAATAAAATGATCATATAGTTTAGAGAATGCCCGTCACTTAACAAGCTTTTGTTCTAATTCACTTTTTTGGCGCAAGTGATGACGAAAATGCATATAAACCAAATCATACCATTCCCTTGCATTTAGCCATCCGAACCCTCCATGTTGGACTTTGTAATTTGGGTTAATATGATCCACTTTCGATTCCCAATGGCTCAACCTTAGAATTACTTGATCTATTCTGCTGATCAGCTCTTCTTTGCTTTCTGAATTATTAGGTGGGTCATTTAGTTCATCTGGTAATCTAATTTTAATTGGTGGAAATCCCCCAATCTTATATAACTGCTCACCAAATTCCGTTTTTCCAAGGGGTTGTTCATCATTTAAGGTGGCACAAGTTTCCATGCTATCTAGATATTCATGGGCACAAATGATTAAATGGTCATACATTTGACCAATAGACCAAACTGCCTCTTCAGATTTATACCTTAACTGTTCCAAAGAGTAATTGTGAAGTTCGTTTTTGTATGTATTAATCAGTTCAAGTTCATTCAGGGTAGATTCCTCCTTTGTATTCACTTAAATCTAAAATTTTACATTTTTGGCATATGTAACTAATCATTCAATATTCGTTTACAAATACCTTTTAAAAAGTACCTAGCATCTATCTCAATTAAAAAATCGACTTTGCAGTCGATTTTTTTTGTACATCTAAATTATACTTTACATACGAACTTTAATAGAGTCCAAATTACTTATATAAAGTATTATTTAGATAGTGTAGAAATTCATATTAACTTTCTTTCCTTTTAAATTGCGTATTATGCAATCTTTGGCTTTTGAATTTTTATAATATATGTAGATTGGGTAGTTTGTGGAATAGGCTATAAGACGGCCTAAAAATTTTGGGATGAAGTTGGTTAAACTGTTAACTTTCACTTATGATTCAAAAAAGTTTCAATTGCAGTAACTAATTTTGTTTCATCTTTTTTTGTCTTTCCTTCTATTTCACTAGTTGTGAAACTCATTAATTTTTTGTTTTGATTGTAAAATGTAATACTGTATAACCACCCCTTTACATCAGTCTTTTTATATTGGGCAATTTTAATATCTTTAATATCACTTATAAAGTTATTAATTACGTTCTGTTCTGTTGTTACTGTGTTCTCCCCATTCTGACCGTTAGTCACTTCAATTTTATTAATTTCATTTAAATTTATGTGATACACTTCTGAAAAACTCTTGTTTTCCGTATCACATCCAGATAGTAATGAAAATACAATAAAACAAAGAAGTATACATATAATTTTTTTCAAATTTACTCCACCTTCAAATAGTTTTAAGTTAATTATATCAACTTAACGACTTGTAAAAATTGGGGGAATTTCGAATTTTTTCATATAAATTCAGATAATTCTTATGTACCATTAATT
This sequence comes from Gottfriedia acidiceleris, assembly GCF_023115465.1. NCBI lineage: Bacteria > Bacillati > Bacillota > Bacilli > Caryophanales > Bacillaceae > Gottfriedia > Gottfriedia acidiceleris. The sequence goes on from NZ_CP096034.1 coordinate 3,839,313, forward strand.
ACATACTGTCTTAATAAAATAAATAAAGGGCACTGACTAAGTCAGCACCCTATGCGACTATCCGTCACACAAAAAGACTACCTAAGTAGTCGATCCTTGTACAACTTTTTTAATCTACTTTTTCTACCAATGATTGATAAATTTCCTTCAGTGACCACACTTTCCCTTTTTCATCTTTATAAACGACATGTTCACTTTGAAAGTGGGCAGGGGAATCCAAACCTGCAGCAGCAGCTAACCGAAATAAACCTTCACGCATTGAAATTAGATAATTCGCTGTTCGGTATTTTTTTTCATCAATGACAAGGGCTTTTTGTAAATCAGGATCAGTTGTGGCCACACCGACTGGACATGCATTGGAGTGGCATTTTAATGCTTGAATACAACCTATCGTAATCATAAACCCTCTTGCGATATTAACAAGGTCAGCCCCCATTGCTAGTGCAATTGCAACTCGATCTGGCGAAAATAATTTTCCTGAAGCTATTATTTTAACTTGGTCACGTACACCATATTTTCTTAAAGCATGATCCATTAAAGGTAATGCAGATTTAATTGGCAACCCTACACTATCCGCCAGTTCCTGGTATGTGGCACCTGTCCCCCCTTCACCACCGTCTACAGTAATAAAGTCAGGGCCCTTCCCAGTACTTTTTATCTGTTTTGCTAATTCATCAGCTTCGTGACCACTTCCAATAACCACTTTCATTCCTACTGGTTTTCCAGTTTGTTCTCGAATTTGTTCCATAAAGTCAAACAAAGAAGGAAAGTCCTGAAACTCTCGAAAACGATTAGGACTGTCAATCGATTTAAACGGTTCTACCATTCTTATTCTTGCAATTTCCTCTGTTACCTTTTCGCCATCAATATGCCCACCACGTGTTTTGGCACCTTGGGCTAATTTAAGTTCAAAAGCTTTCACTTGAGGAATTTTACTTTTTTCTTTCAAGGCATCCCAATTAAAATTCCCCTCTTTATCTCTAACCCCGAATAAACCTGGACCAATTTGCATGATAATATCAACGCCACCCTTTAGATGGTATTCAGACAAACCACCCTCACCTGTATTCATCCATGTCCCCTTCGCAATTGCTAATCCCTCTGAGAGTGCAGTAATTGCCTTTTCACCTAGGGATCCATAACTCATAGCAGACATACCAATCTGGCCTTTTACAATAAAAGGATACCTCGTGTTTTTACCTATCACAATTGCATCACTATCATCCAATAAAAATGCAAGTGAATCATTTTTCTCTAATATTTCTTCCTTCTGTGTAAATAAAGGCTCATTAATCAATAAATATCGGTTTGTTGTTACGTTTATTTGCTGGTCCATTTTTAATTCTTCTGACAGTTTTGGAAACATCGAATTTCGAATATAATATCCTTTTTCTTCAAAGTCTCTTTTAGACCCAAACCCAAGGACATCTCGTTTATATTTTGCTTTTTTGACAATATGCTCATATTCTTCTCTAGAAAAAGGTTTCCCTTCTAGGTCACTATTAAATAAATACTGACGTAGCTCAGGACCGATAGTTTCTAAGAAGTACCTAACTCGTCCGATTACTGGATAATTACGGAGTATTGGATGCTGCTTCTGTCTTCGATCTATAAAAAACAAATATAGAGTACCTATTATTAAAACTAAAAGTATTAAGGCAAAAAAAATGAATCCAAGGATAATTAAAACATTTGTTATATTCAATTATAATTCCCCCTTGAAAAAGTTCCGTAACATAGCTATGAAATTTATTTTAAATTAAAATACTTCATTCTTACTCTCCTTAACTGAGTTTACATTTTATTCTTTACATATTTCCTGCCAATTTATACTATGCTTTCATCATCGAATACACTCTTATTCAGCTATAAAGCCTTATCTAATCATTTGAATATTTTTCAAGAGATGTTTGAATTTCTTTTCTTTTCCAAATAAGAGGTCTTCCTTTTTTATATAGATCCCATTTAATATTTTCATTTAAAAATATTCAAAAAATCATAAATTAGTCCTTTCATAATTTAACTTTAATACTAATCGCAAAATAGTCTTAAAATTAAAATCTAATTAACTTTTTAACTACAAAATAATAAGTTATTAAATTTTCTAGGACGTGTTAATATTCTTCTTGTTAAATAGTGGAATAATATGGAATACTAAAGCTAATAACTATTATTTTAATTGTTGAATAATAACTTCAGGAGTGTCTTATGAATAAGATTAGGATTAGTAAAGTAGGTTTATTTAAACTAATTTTCATTTCAATATTACTAGTTACATTTATATTCGTTGGAAAAAACGTACTATTAAACTTCGATTTTAAAATGTTCTTTAACTATATGGAGTCTCTTACATTAATACAGTACTTTTTAATTTTTGCATTAGGTATATTAGCCGTATCTCCAATGTTTTTATATGACTTCGTACTTGTAAGGCTATTGAATTTAGATTTCAGTTTTCGAAAAATATTAATGGTTGCTTGGCTTGCGAATACTTCCTCAAACCTAATTGGTCTTGGTGGGGTTGCAGGTACCACTATTCGAACACTATTTTATCGAAAAAATCGCACCGGACCAGAAATTGTTAAAGCAGTGAGTAGTGTAACGATATTCTTACTTTCTGGATTATCGATATTGAGCTTAGTTTTATTTACTGGAATATTTGATCTATCATTTTTAAATGAATATAAGTATTTATATATCGCTATTATCATTGCAATTTGTTATTTCCCGGTAATGTTTTTAGTCGTTTATTTAAAACGTAATTTTTTCTCGGAGAACTTCTCCGCAAAATATATGCTTTCATTGGTTGTCATTTCCTTATGTGAATGGTCTTTTATCTTATTATTCATTTACTTCATTTGTTTATTTTTACATATCGACATTTCAATCATTGAGGTTTTACCTGTTTTTTTAGTAGCATCTGTTGCAGCACTTTTAAGTATGATTCCAGGCGGCCTTGGATCTTTTGATTTTATTTTCTTACTAGGTTTTACATACTTTGGAATCGATAAGGAAACGACACTTCTTGTTTTATTGATTTATCGTTTCAGTTATTTCTTTTTCCCGTTTGCTTGCGGTATTATTTTAGCTCTTAAATTATTATGGAATAAAATCAATCAATCATTTAATAATATTCCAAATCAAATTTCTACTTATTTAGGGCATAAACTTATTACGATTTTAGTTTTTTTATCTGGTGTTATCCTATTAGTTTCTGCTGCTGTACCAAGCATGCTTTTAAGAATTAGTCTTTTAAATTTAATTTTACCTTCGACAATTATTAATATTTCACATTTAATTTCAGTCACAGCAGGCTTTACATTGTTAGGACTCTCTCGTGGAATTGATTATAAAGATAAAAGAGCATGGTATATAACACTTTTCATGCTAATTGTCGGGGCAGTTACAACGTATTCAAAAGGATTAGATTATGAAGAAGCACTTTTTGTATTAGCAGTTGCATTTATATTATTTATTTCAAAGAAACAATTTTATAGAGAAAGTTTCGTTTTAACTTGGGGTAAGCTTATTGTTGATAATTTTATTTTATTTTTCTTTTTAGGTAGTTATTTACTTATTGCTTATATCAATCTACCTCAAACAAATGTCAAAATACCTGCTAAATATTTACCTTATATACTGGTTAATTCGAGAGATATCGTGATTAGTGCAGTTCTTGGTTTTGCAGCTGCTTTACTATTTTTTTATATCGCATTTTTTAAAGTTAAAAGAAAACAATTTGAATTTATAAATACGAAAGCTGAAGAAGAAAAAATAAAAGAACATTTTAATAAGTATGGTGGTACAGAGCTTTCACATTTGGTTTTTTTACATGATAAATATTTATTCTGGGCTCAGGATGAGACAGTATTATTTATTTTTCAGCCATATGCAGATAAATTAGTTATTTTAGGTGACCCGGTTGGTGAAAAATCTCGTTTATATCCCGCTATTGAAGAATTATTAAACTATGCCGATCAATTTGGATATACACTCGTCTTCTACCAAGTAAACTCAAATTCACTATCCTATTTACATGAAAATGGATTTGATTTCTTTAAACTTGGTGAAGAAGGATTTACTGATATTTCAACATTCACTTTATCTGGAAAACGTAATAAAGGAATTCGTGCACTTTACAATAAATTTGAACGCGAAGAATATAGTTTTGAAATTGTTGAACCACCTTATTCAAATGAATTCTTTACGGAATTAAAGGAATTATCTCAAGAGTGGCTGAAAGGGCGAAAAGAAAAAGGATTTTCACTTGGCTATTTTGATGAGGATTACATCAAACTTGCGCCAGTAGCTATTATTAAAAACAATGAAAATAAAATGATTGCATTTGCATCCATTATGCCAAACTATAATGATCATACGATTTCAATTGATTTAATGCGTCATAGAGTTGACGCTCCAAAAGGAATTATGGACTTTATGTTTGTTAACTTAATTGAATGGTTTAGGTCTAGAAATTTTCATTATTTTAATGTCGGTATGACACCTTTAGCAAACGTGGGTCTATCTAAGTATTCATTTACAAGTGAAAAAATTGCAGCGCAAATTTATCAATATGGACAATTTTTATATCACTTTCAAGGTTTAAGAAGCTTCAAAGAAAAATATGTTAATTCTTGGACGCCTAAGTTTTTGGCGTATCATAAAAAAACATCCTTACCAATCACAATGCTACAAATAACTTCATTAATTTCTAGGTCTAGAAAAAATTAAATTTACAGCCAGTTAATGTATTGAACATTGACTGGCTTTTTTATGTTGGAGAAGCCTTTTCCCCCTTCAAACCTACTCAATTAATAATTAAAATAAATAAATTGGTATAAAATAATCGTTATTATCGCTTGCAAAACTATTTTTCATCAGTTATGATTGTGTCATATTAAATTGTGCACAACTAATATGTAAGGATGTTGATTCGAATGAATAAAGAAAATCAGCTTTTGCTTGAAAATCAATTATGCTTTTCAATTTATGCTTGTTCTCGAGAAATTACTAAATTATATCGACCAATTTTAGATGAAATCGGTATAACGTATCCGCAATATCTTGCCTTGCTTTCACTTTGGGAAAAAGACCAACAAACTGTGAAAGAACTTGGAGAGACTCTTTTTTTAGACTCAGGAACTCTTACACCAATGCTAAAACGAATGGAATCTGCGGGACTAATTTTCCGTAAACGTGATTCAAGTGATGAGAGAAAAGTATTTATTACATTAACTGAAGAAGGTACTAAATTAAAAGAAAAAGCTTTTTGTATACCTGAGAAGTTTTTCAAGGAAAGTAATACTACCCAAGAGGAATTTTTAACAATATTAAACCAAACAAAAGCATTATTAAAGAAAGTTCAATCTGCAAACGAAAATAAAAATAGATAATTTATATTAAGGAGAGATTGTAATGGAAAAATTATATACTGCTACAGCAACTGCAACAGGTGGACGTGACGGAAGGGTTATTTCATCAGATGATTTTATTAATTTATCACTTAAACCACCAGTGGAATTAGGCGGACCTGGTGGAGCAACGAATCCAGAACAACTTTTTGCCGCTGGCTATTCAGCTTGCTTTGATAGTGCACTAAATTTAGTAGCTCGCCAACAAAAAATTAAATTAGAATCTACATCAGTTACTGCAAACATAACAATTGGTAAAGACCCTGCTGATGGAGGTTTCAAATTAGCTGCTCAACTTGATGTAAAAGTACAAGGTGTTCCAACAGAGGTAGCTGTAGAACTAGTAAAAGCAGCTCATGGCGTTTGCCCATATTCAAAAGCAACTAGAGGAAACATGGATGTACAATTAAGAGTAATCGGATAATATTTAGCATAATGGGAGAAGGAGAAGAAAAAGTTTTTACTTACACCTTCTCCCTCTATCCCTATCCTTGTTCTATTATCGTTTCATATTTCAATGAATCATCTTTTGTGAAGAATTTTCTATAGGATAGAAGTGTTGAGGAGAATACACTAATTGCGATTGCGCCAATTAAAATACATTCTATGAGCAACTGATATTTAATCGCATATAAAGGACTTATACCTGCAAAAATCATTCCCGTCATCGAGCCTGGTAAAGTAACAATTCCTACTGTTTTAGCTCGATCAATTGATGGAATTAAGGCAGCCTTAATTGCATTTTTTATGACACTATTTGAAGCTTGTTTTGTTGTTGCCCCTAAGCATAATGCAGCTTCAATTTGATTTTTATTTGCCCGAATTTCAGCTCTGAGCCTTGTTAAGGCTAAGCTATTTGCATTCATTGATGTACTAATAATCATACTAGATATTGGAATAACATATTGAGCTTTTAATGCAATTTTGTTTGCTACCAATACGACTCCTAAAGAAATCATAACGCCTAGCAAAATACTAATAAATGAAATAAAAAATGCGCCTTCAATTTGTTGTGACCTTTTACTCGAAGTATAAGCACCGAATAAAATCATACAAAATAAAATAATGATGACAATTAAAAAATGCTCAATTTGCAGTATGTATTCAAGTACATAACCCATGATCATTAATTGAATGACGGCCCTAACTGAAGAAATGCCAATGTCTTTTTCAACACCAAGCTTTTGATAATAGGATAAGGCGATAGCAATCATAATTAATAAAAATGTCAAAGATACTCCTGTAATATGCAAATTACCTTCCATCATTTCACCTCTTTAAGCAATTGTAGAAAGAAAATTTTTCCCTAGTTCTGTGCTTGGATTCATAAAAAATTCATTAACTGGACTCACTTCTACTAATTTACCGTCAATTAGTAACCCTACTCGATCAGCTATTTGTTGAACTAAATCCATATTATGTGTAACAAGAATAATCGTTAAATTTTCTTCTTTTTTTAAAGTTACTAGAAGCTCCTGAATATGTAGAGTCGATTGTGGATCTAATGCTGAAGTAATTTCATCACATAATAAAATAGTTGGTTTCATTACTATTGCTCTTGCGATCGAAACTCTTTGCTGTTGACCAATCGAAAGTGTTGAAGCATTACGATCAAGTAATTTCGTCTCTAATCCTACTTTTTCTAATAAAGATTTCGCTACTGTTTTGGAATCTGTCTTGTCATAGCTACTATTTATTTTGACTCCATACAAAATATTATCCTCAACAGTCCCTTCAAATAATGAAGGAGTTTGTAGGATCATTACAGCACTTTTTCTTAAATTTTGAGGAGTCATTTTGTATATTGATTGTCCATTTAAATGAATTTCACCTTGACTAATTGACTGTAATCGATTTAATGTCCGAAGCAATGTCGACTTCCCCGCTCCTGAAGTTCCAATTAGGCAAAAAATCTCACCCTTATTCGTTTGAAAATGAATGTTTTTAAGGATTGAACTTCCCAAAATATCTACACTTATATTGTTAATTGATAAGGACATTCTCTCTCACCTCTTACTAAATGAAAGGTGCCCTATACAAGGACACCTTTTTATAATTAACTAAATTATTTTTCTTCCACGGCCATGAGGTATGCAAAGTGGCGTTCCGAATAATGGATCCTTCACAATATCGCAGTTCATACAGAAAACGTCACAGATTAAGTTCTGATTTATGATGTTTTCTGGGTCTCCTTCTGCGTATACATCACCGTTTAAAATTGCAACAACGTTGTGTGCATATCGACATGCTAAGTTTATATCATGTAGTACCATAACAATTGTACGCTGCTCTTTTTCATTTAATTCGTAAAGTAAGTCTAAAATCTCGATTTGATGTGTTAAATCCAAATAGGTTGTTGGTTCATCTAATAAAATTGTATCTGTGTCCTGAGCCAATGTCATCGCAATCCAAGCACGTTGACGTTGTCCACCAGATAAAGAATCGACTAATTGATCCTTTAATTCATGCATATTCGTCATTTTCAAAGCATGATTTACTTTTTCTTCATCTTCTTTTGACCATTGTTTTAACCAAGTTTGATATGGATATCTTCCTTGTTTTACTAATTGAAAAACGGTTAAACCTTCTGGTGCAACAGGACTTTGAGGCAGGATTGAAAGATTACGTGCAATTTCCTTTGTAGGTCGCTTACTAATTTCTTTTCCATCAAGTAAGATCGTTCCACTTTTTGGTTGAAGTAATCTTGCAAGTGAACGAAGTAATGTAGATTTTCCACATCCATTAGCTCCAATTAAAACTGTGATTCTTCCTTTTGGGACTTGAAAATTTAACTCGTTTATAATTGTACGATCATCATATGATAACGTTAATTTTTCTGTTTCGATTGCGCTCGTTGACATCTAATCACCTTTTTCCAGTCTTAAATAATAAATAGATAAAATATGGTGCACCAATTACAGCAGTAAATACACCAGCAGGTATTTGAATTGGACTAAACACCGTTCTTCCAATTGTATCAGCTACCAATACCATGATGGCACCGATGATTCCAGATAAGGGAATCAATACACCGTAAGAAGCACCAACTATTTTCCGAGCAATATGAGGTGCAATTAGTCCAACAAATGCGATTGCTCCTGCAAATGCAACTGCACCAGCTACTAATGCTGTACTTATAAATAACAAGATTAGGCGATTTTTTTCTACCTGAACTCCTAAGCTTGTTGAAACTTCATCTCCAAGTTGCTGCGTATTGATCTGTCTAATAAACGATAATGCTAATACGATTAAAACTAACGTCCAGACTGAAATGATTTTAACTTGTTCCCAGTTCGCTCCATAGACGCTCCCGGTTAACCACATATTCGCTTCAGTTGCTCTAAAAATAGGGCCAATAATCATAAAGAATGAAGTTGTCGCTTGAGCTAATGCCGAAAATCCTACTCCTACTAAAACTAATCTTAATGGTTTTAATTCCCCATCCTTATAAGCTAAAGCATATACAAAAACTAAACTTATGATGGCACCGATAAATGCCGCTAATGGTAGCCATTTTATACTTACTGTTAATTGATTAGTACGATTATCACTAAAAATAGCGAAAAATAATACAACGGCAGCGCCAGCTCCACCTGTTATCCCAAGAATATCTGGAGATGCTAGTGGATTTCTAACTAGCCCTTGAAGAATTGCTCCAGCAATCGCTAAAGAAATCCCAGCAAAAATTGCAATGATGATTCGTGGCATTCGAAATGCTTGAATAAATAATTCATCTATTTTTTCCCCTTCACCAAAAATAACAGATAATACTTTTGGAATTGAGATATAACGGTCACCTATGGTTAAGCTCACTATAAATGAACTGATCAGTAAAAGAAGGGCAATTATTAAAACGGAAAATGATCGTTTATTAAATAGTAGAGAAAAGTACTTGTTTCTTAATTTGATCATGTTCATTTTACTGTACCGCCTTTTCTTGCTAAGTAAATAAAAAATGGTGCACCAATAACTGCGGTCATAATACCAACTGGCGTTTCTTCTGGCATTAAAATGTAACGAGATCCTACATCAGCTAAAAGAAGTAAAATTGCTCCGAAAATGCCACAAAACGGAATCATCCAACGATAATCATTTTTAACGAACATTCTAACTATTTGAGGGACAATTATACCGACTAATCCTATTGGTCCTGCTATACTTACAGCACCACCGGCTAAAATGATGACTAATACAACTAATGTCGTTTTTAATAAAGCTGTATTTTGACCTAAAGCTCTAGATACATCTTCTCCTAACATGAATGTATTAATCTTCCCACCAAGTGCAAATGAGACTACCCAAGCTATTACGATATATGGTAGTACCATATGTAAAGAATCAAGTGAACGCCCTTGAACAGAACCAGCTAGCCAAAATAGTACTTGCTCTAATGCCACTTCGTTAGTTACTAGCAAACCTTGGGTGATTGAGCTAAACATAGCTGCAATTGAAACACCAGCCAAAGTAATTTTTAATGGTGTCGCTCCGTCTTTCCCTATTGAACTTAAACCAAATACAAATACCGCTGATAATGTAGCTCCCATAAATGAAAGCCATATAGTCGCATTAGGTGATTGTAAATGAAAAAAAGTGATACTAAGTACAATTAACATCGAGGCACCAGCGTTAATTCCTAGAACGCTTGGTGATGCTAGAGGATTTTTAGTTAAAACTTGCATAAATAAACCAGCGATTGCTAAACTTGCTCCTACTATTGCAGCAATAATGGCTCTTGGAACTCGAACATTTTGAATAATTAACTGTTCATTAGACCCATCAAATTGTGTAAATGAATGAATTAAGCTTGTAAAACTAGTATCCGTATACCCTAGTAAAATACTAGAAAAAAAACAGATCACTAATAATAAAATACAAGCAACTAATACAATAACTCTTGATCTTGGATGAATAAGCATTTTATATCCCCTACTATTCTATTCTCTTCTATTAGTCTAAATGATATGAATTATCAAGTCAATGAGAATGATTTTCATTTTCTTGTTGACTTCTAATCAAATCTTAATCTATAATGCTATTTGTCGAGGCAAATGATAATCATTATCAAACAAAAAGGGAGACCATTCTATGAAAAAACTAAAAATTTCCTCACTAATTGCTCTATTCATTGCAGCAATTATGGTATTAGGTGCTTGTGGCACAAAAAAATCAGATGAAGCTTCTGGTAAAGAAAGTAAAAAAGCAAATACAATTACGATTGAGCATGCAATGGGTAAGACAAAAGTTCCTCTTAATCCAAAAAGAGCTGTTATTTTAACAAACGAAGGAACTGAAGCTTTACTAGCATTAGGTGTGAAACCAGTTGGTGCTGTTAAATCATGGACAGGTAACCCTTGGTACGATCATATATCTAAAGATATGGATGGCGTAGAAGTTGTAGGTGTGGAAAGTGAAGTTAACCTTGAGAAAATCGCTAATTTAAAGCCAGATTTAATCATCGGTAATAAAATGCGTCAAGAAAAAGTATATGAGCAATTAAGTGCAATTGCACCAACCGTTTTCGCTGAAACATTACGTGGAGACTGGCAAGAAAACTTCAAATTTTACGCTAAAGTTTTAAACAAAGAAGAACAAGGTAATACAGTATTAGCTGATTATACAAAGCGTGTTGATGAACTTAAAGGTGAATTAGGCGAAAAAGTAAATCAAAAGATTTCAATGGTACGTTTCATGGGTGCTGATGTACGAATCTATCACCAAGATACTTTCTCTGGTGTAATACTTAAACAATTAGGTTTCCAACGCCCTGAGGAACAAAATGCTCCTGATTTTGCTGAAAAAGGTGTAACAAAAGAACGGATTCCAGCGATGGATGGAGATTACATATTCTACTTTACATTTGATGACGGTAAAGAGTCAGGCACTAAGCTTGAAAAAGAATTTACAGAAGATCCTTTATTCAAAAAGTTAAATGCTTCTAAAAATGGGCATGTTATTAAAGTAAATGATGTAACTTGGAACACTGCAGGTGGAATCAAGGCTGCTTACTTAATGTTAGATGACATTGAAAAGATTTTTACTAAATAATAGAATTTAAAAAGGTTTACCTTTATTGTCAGATTGAATGACAATTTAGGTAAACCTTTTTTGTTAAAGTCAGGATCTACTAATTTCCATTCCTGCAATACTTGCTTATCCCACTTTCCCCTCTTCTTCAGCATTTCCTGCAAATAATGTAAGCAGCATATGCTCTTGGTCCCAATATTCATTGTTAAATTTTAGACTATTAGGGGTTTTTGCAAATGTTTTGAATCCTAGTTTTTCATATAGTTTTTTTGCTGTTTCATTACCTTCTACGATATTTAATGTAAGTTGTTCAAGTCCAAAGCTTTTCGCTAAGTGGATCGCTTCTTCAATTAAAAGATAGCCTGCCCCCATTTTTCGAGCGCTAGGAGAAACATAGACAGACTCAATTTTTCCTTTATGCTCTGCTTTAACTTTTTCAAATGTTTTTAAAGTTGCTACTCCAATTAATTTCCCTTTGTCAGTAAATGCACCGATCGTATAGTTTTTATCTTGATCCAATATTTCTGCTTTGTATTCTATAGGGTCATCTTGATCAAGTATTTCATCCATAGTTGTAATAAAAACTTCAGGATTCTCATTTAAACCTTCTAAACGAATATTAAGATAGATTTCTGCATCTTCTTTAGTTAATAAACGTATTTTCATAATTTTCCCTCCGTAATTGTTGCAAAGTATATTGTATAGAACAAATGTAAGGTTTTCAACGCTTTCACAAACGATACTCTAACAAACTGATATTGTCACAAACTTGTAAAAAACATAAAAAAACGCTTGAATACCAAGCGTTTAAACGATCCTCTTATCATGATTTTTCACAATTCCTGTTACAGAAATGTTAGGTTTGTCATAGTCATTAAGTAAACTTTACTAAATCTCGGAATCTAGTTTTTTATTAAATAAACTCTTTCTGGCCTGCCAATCGTTCCATACGCTAAATCCGCTAATACTTTCCCTTCAGATACTAGATATTCTAAATATCTCCGGGCAGTAGTACGGCTAACGCCAATTTCTAATCCTATATTCTCAGCAGTCATCCCGTTATGAACTTCTTTTATCGCAAATAACACTTTATCTAAAGTAAGCTTATCAATGCCTTTAGGGTATATACTTTGCTCTTCAATTATCGAATTATTTTTTCCGATTAAACCATCTATTTCTTCCTGAGTTAGATAAGCACTTTTGGATTGTAGGCTTTGCACTTTATTTGAATAATTTACATAACGAATTAAAGACTTTTTAAACCGATCAAAAATAACTGGCTTAATAATAAAATCAAATACACCATAATGTAAGGCCTTATTAACTGAATCGATTTCTTTAGATGCAGTAATCATAATAACATCTGCCAAAATTGAATTTTTTTTCATCCATTGTAAAAAATCTAAACCATTCATATCCGGAAAATAAACATCTAATAATACTAACTGCGGTTTTAGAATTTCAATTAAATCAACTGCATCTTGATAATTTGTTGCAATACCAATTACACTAAACCCTTCTATTCTTTCAATAAATCGCTGATGAATTTCTGCAATTCTACTATCATCTTCAACTATTAACACTTCTATTAAATTCTTTTTCATCGTATCTGTTACTCTCCTTTTGGCTTTTCGGAATGGCAACAATAAATGTAGTTCCCCCATGTTCGTTTGAATGAAAAGTAATTTGTCCGTTTAATTTATGGAGCAATCTCTGGACTAAGTGAAGTCCAATCCCTGAGTTTTTAGATTGCTCCTTAGTAGAAATACCATATTCAAAAATCTCATCGATTAATTCCTCAGGGATACCATTTGCATTATCCTCAATTTCAATCACTAAATCTTCACCTAAATCAGTAAGAAATAGTGAAACAAGCTTTTCTGATTTATTTGTTTCTAATACTGCATCGAAAGCGTTATTTAATAGATTTCCGATTATCGTTATTAAATCTTCCCTATTAATTTCTTTTGGGACATCTGCAAAACTACTATTATAATCAATGTTAAAGTCTACTTTTAACTCATTAGCTAAACTGATTTTGCCTAAAAGAAGTCCTGCAACAACTGGGTCTGAAATTTCTTCCATAATAAAATGGATAATATTTTGAGTTATATTTGATTCCTTTGAAATTAATTCAATCGCTTCTTGATAGGATTCAAGCTGTATTAAGCCTAAAATTGTATGCAATTTATTAGAATATTCATGTGCCTGTGCTCTAAGGCCTTCTGAATATGCTTTTATTTGCGATAGTTCATTTAGTAATTTATTCAATTCTGATTTTTCCCTAAAGGTTGTTACTGCTCCTACAATTTTAGAATTCACTCCTACAATCGGTATACAATTAATAATCATTACTTTTTCATTTATTAAAAACTCTAAATCATAAATTGGCTTACCAGTTTCCACTACTTTCTTAAGATGCGAATTATGCAATATGTCTTCTATTTTTAATCCTCTAAGCTTTATATTATTAGGAATAGACAGTACTTTATGAGCATTTTCATTTACTACCGTAATTTCTCCGTATTCATCAATCGCAATAATCCCTTCATGAATCGATTCTAATATTGCGTGTTTTTCTTTGTACATCCTTCCAATTTCTTTCGGCTCCAATCCGAAGATCGATTTTTTAATATTAAATGAAATTAAAAAAGCTGCTCCTATTCCAAGAAGTAAGATGACAATACTATTTTTTATTAGTTTTTTACTAAATGCATTTGCCTCATGGTCGATATCTTTTATTAAGTAGCCTACAGAAACAACTCCAATTACATTTCCATTATCATCAAAAATAGGAGTTTTTCCCCTTAAAGAAGGGCCGAGTGTCCCAGTCGATTCCGATACGATTTCCTGTCCCTTAAATACTTTATTATTATCCCCCCCTACCATTTTCTGACCAATTAGTAATGGGTTTGGATGTGAATAACGTATTTCATTTTTATTTCCGACAACGATAAATTCCGCTCCAACCTTCTTTCGAATCTTTTCAACGATTGGCTGAATGATTCCTGATGGATTTTCACTTGAAAATGCTTCACGTACTTCTGGCATATTTGCCACTGTTTGAGAAATGGCTAAAGCCTTTAATCCCTTTTCATGTTTAAGGTTTTTTAAAAACATTTCTTGTGATACTATTTCAAAAACACTACTAATAACTAAAATGAGAACAGAAATAAAGATGATTAACTTATAATGTAAACGCATAAAATTTCTCCTTATATTTTTATAATAATCAAAAAACTCCTTTTATTAAAGGAGTTTTGTTAGAAATTTATGCTTCTACATTAATAACTACTTCCTTACCCTTCAATTTAATCATAATTGGAATGAGGATCCAAAGTAATCCAATTATTAAAAATACTAATGAAATAGGATGAGTAAAGAAAATACTATAATCACCATTTGATACAGTTAAAGCTCTTCTTAAATTATTCTCAATCATTGGACCTAAAACGATTCCTAATACTAGTGGTGCGATTGGAAAATCATTTTTTGAAAGAAAATACCCGAAAATACCACAAGCTATTAATAGAAGTAAATCATTTACAGATACTTGTACTGCATAAACACCAAATATTGAAATGGCTACAATTAGTGGCAATAAGTATTTCTTTGGCGTTTGAATAATCTTAGCAAATATTTTTACTAAAGGCATGTTTAAAATAATCAGCATTACGTTACCAATAAACATACTCGCAATTAATCCCCATGCAACATCAGGATGTTCATCGAATAGAAGTGGTCCCGGTTGTATGTTATACATCATTAAAGCACCCATTAGGATCGCAGTTGTTCCTGAACTTGGAATTCCTAAAGTTAATAAAGGAATCATCGCTCCTCCAGACGCGGCATTGTTAGCTGACTCAGGAGATGCAACACCAGCAATTGTACCAGTTCCAAACTTTTCTGGCGTTTTACTAACCTTCTTTTCTAAAATATAAGCAAAAAATGAAGCTAAAATAGCACCCGCTCCCGGTAATAACCCGACGAAAAATCCTAATATAGAGCCCCTAGCGATTGGTGCTACACTTTCTTTTAATTCTTCTTTAGATGGTAATAAATTATTAATCTTTGCCATCTCTCCATCTTCTACTTCATTTTCAATAATTGTTTTAAATACTTCCCCTAGAGCAAATAATCCTACCGCTACTGTTAAAAATTCTAACCCCTGATATAGCCATGGGATGTCATATGTAAAACGAGAAACACCTGACACGGAATCAATTCCAATTGTAGCTAGTAGTAATCCAAAGATTGTCATAATTAATGCTTTTGTTACCGACTTTCCTGCTAGTCCACTTACTGCACATAAACCAAGAAGCATTAATGAAAAATATTCTGCTGGTCCGAACTTAATTGCTAATGCAGATAATGGTTTTGCTAAAACGATCAGTGCAATAAGAGTAAAAATTCCTGCTACAAATGAACCAATTGCGGCAATTGACAAAGCACTTCCTGCTCTACCTTTTTTAGCCATTTGATAACCATCTAAAGTCGTCACTACCGATGAAGATTCACCTGGAGTATTTAATAGAATTGATGTAGTAGAACCACCATACATAGCACCATAATAGACACCAGCTAATAGAATAATTGCACTACCCGCTGCTTGCTCAGGTCCTAAAAAGCCAGTTACCGAAGCAGTAACAGGTATTAGTAACGCGACCCCACTCATTGGCCCAATACCAGGTAATACTCCTACTGCTGTACCAATTAATACTCCGGCAAAAGCAAACAATAAGTTGTACCATGTAAATGCAGTTTCAAATCCCTGCATTAAATATTGAAAAGTACTCAAGTTAATAACTCTCCCTTCTTTTTTCTAAAACCAAATTGACCAAACAGGTAAAGTTCCTTTTAATACATCCACAAAAATGAAATAAATAATGAGTGAATAACCTAATGAAATCGAAAGTGATTTTATCCAGTTTCCACGCTCCATTGTTTGAATTGCTACAATTAAGAATAAAAACGAACTAATAATAAAACCGATTTTCTCAAGTAAAAGCGCATAAAGAATAGCTGAAGCTAGGATGATAAAAAATTGCTTATAATTATATTGAACTGCTTCCATTTCTTTTCCCTTATAAAAAAATGTTTCGTAAAATAACCTACAGCTTAATAAAGAAAGCGCACAGCCAAGTATAAATGGAAAAACATTCGGACCAACCACACTTCCATAAGCAGTGGCTGCTATACTCCGACTTTCTATAATAAAAGTAATACCTGTAATAAGAAAAATGATTGCTGCTAATCGATCAAATTTTTTATTCATGAATCTCACCTCTTTATGTTCAGTAATGGAAAAGAAGGAGTGTTTTCCCCCTTCTTTATTTCAACTATTTTTTCATTCCTAATGCTTTTAATAAATCTTGAACTTGTGTTTCTTGTTCTGATAAAAACGAATTGAATTCTTTACCATCTTTATATTCTGGTTGCCAGCCTTGCTTTTGTACTTCTTCTTTCCATTCTTTTGTTTCAACTAATTTTGAAATTGTCTTTTCCCAATAGGAGTATGCATCCTTAGACATTTTCTCCGGCCCAAAGACCCCACGCCAAATGATAAACTCAGCATCAATCCCTTGTTCTTTTGCTGTTGGAAACTCAGACAATACATCTCCTTGTAAACGTTCAGGTGATGTTACTGCTAAAACTTTAACTTTACCTGATTTAACAAACTCAAGCGTACTAGATACATCTGTCGAAATGACATCCGCATTATTACCTAATAATGCTGTTATTGCTTCTGAACCACCATCATAGGATACATACTTAATTTTCGTAGGATCAATTCCATATTTATAAGCAGGTAAAATTCCGATTAAATGATCCATTGACCCTGGAGCAGATCCCCCAGCTAAAGTAATACTCTTCGGATTCTTTTTAATATCATCTAAAAGTGACTTTAAATCCTTATACTTAGAATCAGCCTTTACAACGATTGCACCATAATCCTTTGTTAGCTGAGCTAAAGGTGTACTATTTTTATAGCCATAAGGACTATTTCCCTCTTTTTTCAAGTTGTTAATGATAATAGGTGGTGAGTTTACAAATAATTTTTCATTATTAGCTTTATCTTGGGTAGCATATTCAGCCATGAATACTGTACCGCCACCGCCTGGCTTATTTTCTACCGTCATAGGTTCTTTAACAAGTTTTGTTTCACTTAATACTTTAGTGAACGATCTAGCTGTTAAATCCCATCCGCCCCCTGCTCCTGATGGTGCTACAACCGAAATTGCCTTATTAGGATAAGATGAGTTATTGCTTCCTGTTGATACACTACTACTTTTACATGCTGCAAGACTCACAGCGATTAAAGAAGTCATTACAAACAAACTAGTCTTTTTAAATTTCACCTTTAGTTCCTCCCTTTTTTGAAAACGCTTTCTAATACAAGTATTATAGTTTAATAATTCTGAAAAAAGTTTTTATGAACGTTAAAGACGTAAAATCCATTAAAACCATTTTGTTCATAAAAACCACAATAAACAAAACTCTCCGATTGGCGGAACTTAGGCGGAAACAGATGCGTAGTTGGATATTAAAAATTACTTACTAATAGTAGGTTTACGGGGAACTTGATCCGTTGGGAATTGAGAATTACTTCCTCATAACGGATTTATGGGGACCTTGATTCGCTAAAACTCAAAAATTACTGACTCATAACTGGCACAAGAGGAACCATATACGCTAGAATGCGAAATTAACTTACTCATAACAAGTTATAATGGAGATGAACGAAGATACTATAAAAAACTTATATTTTGAACAGCCTATAAAAACAAAAAAAAATACGAGTCTGAAATGATATCAGACTCGTATTCTTTTATCTTACTTATGAATCCAAACAGCACCAGCTGAATTATCTTTTGCTTCTCCAATTACTTGGAATTTTAATCCGTAGTTAGGTACTTTTCTTCCTGCATCAGGAATTAAAGTATTTTGGTAACTACGTGAATCATCAAACTCTGTTACACCAGTTAGTCCTTTATAATCAAAGATCCCACGAGATGGTGAATTAAAGTAGAATTCAGGAGATTCGTCATAACTGAATGCTGCATCGGCTACTTGGTAACGAGTACTTTGTGACACAGATGGTTTACCATTTAAAGTACCAATAATAGCTTCTGGATGAGCGTCTACAACACCTAAGAAACCTTCACCAGGGTGAACACCTACCCAGTTTTCTGTGTAGCTATCATCCCCATACCAAACTACTAAACCAGTATTATACTTAACCCCACGAGCATATTCTAATGCTTTATCAGAGCCATCATAGTTTCTCCACTCTAAGTAGTAGTAGTGATTTTTAAAATCAGTACCATTTGATACAGTTGCTTTGTCTAATGCAAATGCTGGAGTTCCTTCAGCACCATCAGTAAATTTAACTGCACCGTCAACAGTTAATTTTGCTTCGTCGAAAGCAAACCCTTCAGGAGCTAGTCCACCATCAGTTACATATTCAAACTGAACTTTTACGTTTTTGCCTTTGAATGCAGATAAGTCATAAACTTTATCTACCCAAAGTCCTTTAGATGTTTCAAGTCCACCTGCAGTATTTTCATCACCAATCGTATCAATTGTTGCAAGTTTAGCACCAGTTGCTGCATCTAATACATTTACAAATACATAATCGTAACCATATTCAACTTCATAGTTTGCTTTTACTGCGAAAGTTGCAGTTGTAGCTGTTGTTAAATTAAATACTGGTGAAGTCATTTTAGTGTGAATGTCATCGCCTTTTGTACTATAGTAGTACTTTGCACCAAATTGAGGTTGAATTTTACTTTTTACTTCTTTCTTTGGTAAGTTAACTTTTACTACACCTGGATTATTAGATTTAGTAACACTTTGGTCAATAAAAGTAGCAATACCTTTTTCATCAATATCCTTATAGTCTACTTCGGTCATATTTGCCCAGTTTCCACCATAAGTTTTTTGGAAGTACTCTTTGTTTTGTGGTGAGAAACTTGTAGGTGTTGTACCAGCGATTGCACCGTTCCAACTACCACCACTCATGATTGACCAAGAAGCAACTGGTTCACCATTTCCAGTGTACGCGGTATCGTACTCATCTGGTAATCCTAAATCATGACCAAATTCGTGAGCGAATACACCAACTGCTCCATCTTCTGGCTCAATAGTGTAATCATATGCAGCCATCAATCCGTTCCAATTTGTAGATTTTGATTTTGTTCCTGAGAAAGTAGTTACTCCATTTAAAGTCCAACGATGTGACCAGATTGCTTTATCTCCTAATTTACCGCCACCAGCTTCTTGACCAGTTCCAGCATGAAGAACCATTAAGTGATCCACTAATCCGTCAGGCTCATTAATATTTCCATCGCCATCAAGGTCATAAATATCTAGATCATCAAAATCAGCTAAATTAATACCTGAATTAATTGCAGCACGTAGTGATTCTTTAACTAGATCACGAGGACCTTTTGGTGCTAAGTTATCATGGCCACCAGTTGGGCTATCATCGCCATAATCAGCTGCATTACCAGCAACTGTTAACCAGTTTGTAACAGTCCCCTTAACAGTATAGCTCCCACCAGATTGCTCTTCATAAAATTGTTTAAACGTTTTTACTTTAGAGCCATCGTATAAAGTAAATTCTTTATCTCCAAAAAGCATGTCTTCGTAATGTTTTTTGCTGAAATCATCAGAGTACATGTATCCATTTTGTTTATCAATATTGTTATGTTTGAAATCAGCGAATTCAGTTAAAATTACTAATACCTTATCTTCACGAACTCCGCCGTTATAGCTAGCCTGTTTAGCAGAATCAACTTTTACTACACCAGTTGGTTTGCCTTTTTTATAGTTTTCATGGCCTTTATTTAATTGTGATAGAAGTTGAGCTTTGCGTTTTTCTAGTGTTTCTCTCTGCTTATCAGCAATTATTGAATCTGATTGTGCATTAACTTTCTCTTTATATGCACCTTGTTTTTCTTTTATGTATGCTTGTACTTTTTCTTTAGCTACTTCAGCGCTATCTGATTCTTTGATCACGCCTCTGTCTCTTAAAGCTTTTTCTAATCTTTCTTCATCCACTACGTTTAAATCTAAATAAGGACTTTCTACTAACTGCTTACTTTCAGTAGGAATTGCCGCTTTTGAAGTAACTCCAGTTGAAAAAATGGACATACTTAAAGCTGCTGCAAGTGATACACTCGATAATACCTTCCAGTATGATGGTCTTGCCATAAATCTACACCCCTTTTCAGAATCTTCTAACAAATTATATAGTACTAGCTTAAGGGGTAATGTACAATGAGTAATTATGAATAATTTCTAATGATTAACTTAATCTATTTAATCCATTTTTAATGATTTTTTAACATTAGGAATAGGTACATATACTTATTATGGTGACAAGAAAATACATTTTCTCTTTTTATCAATCAAATTTAGAGGAGTTTATGATGAATTCGACAATAAAAAAAGATTTCTTTTTAAAACCAACTTTACAATTAGCAAAGGAGCTTTTGGGTTGTAAATTAGTTCATCGTACTGATGAATTGGAACTTTCTGGAATAATTGTAGAGACCGAGGCATATATGGGCCCAGATGATCGTGCTGCACATAGTTTTCAAAACCGACGTACGAAGCGGACAGAAATTATGTTTCATGAGCCAGGATTCATCTATACTTATCAAATGCACACTCATACTTTAATAAATGTTGTTTGCGGGGAAGTTGGCATACCTAATGCAGTATTAATTAGAGCACTAGAACCTGTGGACGGGATTGAAAAAATGATCGAATTCCGAAAAAATCAGCCCATTTCTAATTTAACAAATGGACCAGGTAAGCTTACAAAAGCATTGAATATTACGATGGAATCTTATGGAAAACCAATTTGGCTCCCCCCCGTTTACATTAAAGAAGGAATTAAACCAGAACATATTAGTAGTGGACCTAGAATCGGTATTGAAAATACAGGTGAAGCGAGGGACTATCCATGGAGATTTTGGATTACGGAAAATAAATTTGTTTCAAGGTAATAAAAATACCCAGGCTGTTGATGAATTCTCACTTTCAAACAGTCTGGGTATTTTTAATTTCAGATCCTATTTTAAACATCATTCATCAGATGAAAAAACTGCATTTTTTATTTGCTCTTCCAATTCCAAACGATATTCTAAAACTTGGTACTTATTCCAACTTAATCTATTCGCCATATAACGAATCACTTCGTTTTTATACTTATTAACTAGATCAATATGAAAATATAAAAATCCAGTTCTCCTAATAAAAAAGTCGACTGGCTTTACAATCATTTCGTTTTGAATTCCATATTCTAGTTGTAAAAATAATGATAGTGGTAGATTAGAATCATTTTTCAATTCACTAAATGATATATTCATTAAATGTTCTATATTCGATCCGTATATTTTACTTAATCTTTTATATTCCGATTCACTTAATCCAATGGCAATACCAGCAGATGAAAATCGTTTTTTAAAGTAATTAAAACCTTTTGAACCCCCAACATCGCCGCCGGATATTGGTAAAGTTTTAGTCTGACATTCTTTAAATCGATTTCCATTTTCTTTTGAAATAAGGTCTACAATTGTCTCCGCCATTTTCCGGTAGCCTGTTAACTTTCCCCCAGCAATTGAAATTAACCCAGAGGATGATTCCCAAATCTCATCCTTTCTTGAGATTTCAGAAGGATCTTTATCTTCTTCAAAAATTAAAGGACGAATGCCAGCCCAACTTGATTCAATGTCAGTATCTTCCAGTTTTATTGTTGGAAACATATACTGAACACAATTTAATATATATTCTCTATCTTCATTACTTACTTTGGGATTAGCGGTATCTCGATCAAAAAATGTATCTGTTGTACCAACATAAGTCTTTCCGTCTCTTGGAATTGCAAAGACCATCCGACCGTCCACCGTATCAAAATAGACAGACTGATTTAGAGGGAACTTCTTATGATCAATTACTAAATGAACCCCTTTAGTTAGTTTAAGATTTTTATCACTTTCTAATCGTTCCATTTCTCTAAGCTGGTCAACCCATGGTCCGGTTGCGTTAACAATCCTCTTTGCCCGAATTTTAAAAGGTACTTTCGTTATTAAATCAATTGCTTTGACCCCTACTATTTTATTATTTTCATAGATGAAATCTATTACTTCTACATAATTGATTGCCTGTGCTCCGTGTTCAACTGCTTTTTTTATTACTTCAATTGTAAGGCGAGCATCATCGGTTCGATATTCAACGTAATATCCTCCAGCTTTAAGCCCTTCTCTTTTAACTAATGGCTCCTTTTCTATCGTTTCTTTTCGATTTAACATTTTTCTCCGCTCATCTTTTTTTACACCAGCTAAGTAGTCATATAATCTAAGGCCAATAGAAGTAGTAAACTTACCAAAAGTCCCACCCTTATATATGGGCAGTAGCATCCTTTCAGGTGTAGTCACATGTGGACCATTTTCATAAACAATTGCACGTTCTTTACCAACCTCTGCTACCATTTTAAATTCATATTGTTTTAAATATCGTAAACCACCATGAACTAGCTTAGTAGAACGACTAGAAGTACCCGATGCAAAATCCTGCATCTCAACTAGGGCCGTACTCATCCCTCTAGTAGTTGCATCAAGTGCAATACCACAACCAGTTATTCCTCCACCAATTACTAATAAATCGAACTCTTTTTCAGCTAATGTTTTCTTAATCCTTTTCCTATTTAAACTTGAAAATTGTTCTTCCATTGTAAAACCTCACTTCAACAAATTTTCTAGTTGTCTTAAAAAAGCGACACAAAAAGAAATCAATCTAAAATGAAAAAGGACCGCTACAATTACATCTGCATGTAGAAAGGTCCTAGAGTTTCGAATTAAAAAATATTTAAGTGGGTTACTTATTTAAATGCTAAAGTGGCATTTACTGCTTTTTTCCAACCTGAATATAGCTCATTACTTAATTCAGTTGTCATTTGTTGTTCAAAGCATCGATCCATTTGCCATTGTCCGGCTATTTCTTCTCGGTTTTTCCAAAATCCAACTGCTAAACCAGCTAAAAATGCAGCACCTAAGGCTGTTGTTTCGTTTATTAAAGCCCGTTCTACAGGTACATTCAAAATATCACTTTGAAATTGCATCAAGAAATTATTCTTAACAGCTCCCCCGTCTACTCGTAACGTTTTTAACGAAATAGTTGAATCCGCCTCCATTGCTGTAAGCACATCTTTTGTTTGATATGCAAGTGCTTCTAATGTAGCACGGATAAAATGTTCTTTAGATGTACCTCTTGTTAACCCAAATATTGCTCCACGGACATCACTATCCCAATATGGTGTTCCTAGACCTACAAAAGCAGGTACAACATAAACTCCATCAGATGAGGTTACTCTAGTAGCATATTTCTCACTATCTACAGCATTTTTAATCATTCTTAAACCATCACGTAACCATTGAATAGCAGAACCTGCAACAAATATACTTCCTTCAAGTGCATATTCAACTTTTCCGTCTATTCCCCATGCAATTGTAGTTAATAATCCATGATTTGATTTAACTGCATGATTTCCCGTATTCATAAGCATGAAGCATCCGGTTCCATATGTGTTTTTAGCCATTCCCTTTTCAAAACAGGCCTGACCAAATAAAGCTGCTTGCTGATCGCCCGCTATGCCAGCAATTGGAATCTCATTTCCAAAAAAATGATAACTTACAGTATTAGCATATACTTCTGAAGAAGGGTGGACACTTGGAAGCATACACTCAGGAACATCCAATATTTTCAATAAATCTTTATCCCATTTTAATTCATGAATATTATACATCATCGTTCTAGAAGCATTTGAATAGTCTGTAACATGTGCCCTGCCTCCAGAAAGCTTCCACACTAACCAAGTATCAATCGTTCCAAATAATAAATCTCCTGCCTCTGCCTTTTCTCTAGCACCATCAATCTGATCAAGAATCCATTTTACTTTCGTACCAGAAAAGTAAGCATCAATTAATAGGCCTGTTTTTTCGCGAACTATTGAATCATAACCGTATGTTTTCAGTTCCTCACAAATTTCGGCTGTTTGTCTTGATTGCCAAACGATGGCATTATAGATTGGAGCCCCAGTATGTTTATCCCAAACTACAGTCGTTTCACGTTGGTTAGTAATCCCAATTCCGCTAATTTGATCATGACGAATATTCGATTCTGCAAGGCACGTTGCAATGACCGCAAGTACTGAACCCCAAATCTCATTTGCGTTATGCTCTACCCAACCTGGATGTGGAAAATACTGTGTAAACTCTTTTTGAGCTGTATGTACAATCTTACCTTCTTTATCAAACAAAATTGCTCTTGAGCTAGTCGTACCTTGGTCAAGTGATAAAATATATTTTTCCATCTCAAATGACCTCCTTACTATTATTTTATGTAGGTGTGATTTAAAAATGCGACTTAGTATCTATTTAAAGAGGAATGCTGATTTCCACGCTTTATTCTAGGAATAAATCAAAAGATATTTACGAACTAATATCTGTGAAAGAAGAACGTTGATTTCCTCTACAGGTGCCCGCTTTCCAGGGAGCGGAATCTGAGCCTCCTCGTTCCTGGTGGGTCTTGAGCCTTCCCACTAATCCCATAGGAGTCGAACAACCTTTCGTTCCAATCAACTTCTCTTTGACTATTCTTAATTTTCATTTTTAATACTATTTGTAAAATCAAGATTTACCAAGAATACTTCTCACTTATTATATAAAAAATTTTTATACACATAATCACTTAAATACATATTCTATTTAACAATTAATGATTCCTTTCTTACAAGTACTGTATTGTAAATCCCTCACTTTTTCTCCCAATAAAAAAACCTACCTAGTTCAGTAGATTTTCTCACTTAATATTAAATTCTTTTGTTTTAATTAATTTTATTGTAGTTTATCGTTATTTCTTAGGAAATAATGTCGGAAATATACTTTATTTTCTTGTGAAATCATGAAATGACTTTCTTAAATAGCTACAATGTCTTGACATTTAACTGTTTTTTGAAGAGGATATTATCGGTAAAGATACTTCAAAACTAGTCCCTTCACTTATTTTACTTTGAACTTTGATTTTCCCACCATGTTCTTCAACAATCCATTTTGCAATTGATAAGCCAAGTCCAATTCCACTTTTTGATGTACGTGAGACATCTTCTTGGAAGAAACGGTCAAAAATTCGAGGAAGGTTTTCTTCTTTTATTCCCGCACCACTATCTATAACCTTAATTAGAAAATTATTTTTCACTTGTTCACAGCTAATTTGAATCGTATCATTTTCGTTTGTAAATTTCATTGCATTATCGATTAAAATTACAAGTAATTGGTGAATTCTTTCTTGATCACCAAAATAAAAATACGTATCTTTAATAGATAAAAATATTTCTTTACTTTGAAATGATATGATTTCAGTAAAGTGTGAAACAACTTCTTCTAACAATTCATTTAAGGAGAATATTTTTTTATTTAATTGTATTTGCCCTGAATCTGATCTCGCTAGGGTTAATAAGCTTGCTACTAATTTAGAAAGGCGCCTATTCTCTTTTAACATAATTGAAAAGTCTTGTGCCTTTTCTTCGATTGTTGCACCTGGCTCTCTAAGCAATAACTCCAAACGTGATTGAATTACGGTTAAAGGAGTTCGAATTTCATGAGAAGCATCTGATACAAACTCTTGTTGTTTTTGCCATGCGTTTGTTATTGGTACGAGTGCACGTCCAGCCAAAATATAACCTGCTACAACTGATAATGCACTTCCCAGAACCCAACCAACGATTAATATGATTAATAATGTATCAACTAAATCCTTTTCTGAGTCGATATTCCTTAATATTTGTAGTGTAATTTTCCCTCGATTTGTCTCACCTTGAATTGAAATCGTTCGATAATTCATATCACCGATTTTATCATTATATATTTCGTTTATTTTTGTAGGATATTTAAGTTCATCTTGTATAATAATCGCATTCATACCTGGCATGGGATTTACTAATTTTTTATTTTCATCCCACATGATCATTAAAACACGTGGATCCCGATTGGAAATTGGTAAACGATTTGGATTATCACTATTTTGTATACGGTTAATATTCCATAAAAGTGATTGATCAACTTCTTTATATAAACGATTATTCGTATAGGAATAAATAATTAAAGAAAGAATTCCTATTAATAAGATAAATACTACTGAATTTATAATCGTTAATCGAATTTTTGTTTTCTTAAACATCTCTTCACCTAGTCATCTTTCATAATATATCCGATTCCTCTGACAGTCTTAATCATACTACCATAATTAAATGGCTCTAGTTTTTTTCGAAGTTGATGTACATATACTTCAACGATTGCAACAGTAGTATCAGAATCAAATCCCCAAATTCTATCAAAAATTTGTTCTTTCATTAAAATCTTGCCTTGGTTTTGAATGAAGTATTCTAGTAATTCATATTGTTTGATTGTTAAATGGGTCGATTCATTATTTATTTCAACAGGATGTTCTTTTCCTTTTAAAATGATTCCTTGATATTTCAATGAACTATCAATTGTTAATTTACCACTTCTTCTAAGTAATGCATAAATTCTTGCTAGTAACTCCGGCCCTTGAAATGGTTTTACTAAATAATCGTCAGCTCCTAAGTTTAATCCCTCTACACGATCTTCTAGTGAATCTTTGGCAGTTAGGAAAAGAACTGGTGTATGTACCCCTACTTTTCTTAAGTCCTTAACAATTTCAAAACCATTTTTCTCAGGCAGCATTACATCTAATACAATTACATCATATATGTTTTGCATCGCTAAGAAAAAGCCTTCTTCCCCTTCTAACGCCTTATCTACTTTAAAATCATTAGCTAATAATTCAACGATTGAATTTAAAACTTCTATATGATCTTCTACAACTAAAATTCTCACTTTTTTGCCTCCATTAGACTAAAAAGAAGCGTTCATCAAATAACAACGCTCCCCTTAATTTATTCAAATCGTACTGCTTGAATTGGTCTCATACTTGAAGTTCTACAGGGAATACCTTAAAAATTCATCCCAACTAATAGAGTAAAGATTACAGGTAAATTGAATGCAATAACTGTGATAGAATACAGTTTTGTTACACTTACACTTATCATACCACCAAATGAGCTAAGTACGAATGATCCGATTAAAAATTGTAATTGTATATCTGTTTACCGAATGTAGTTTGAAAGTTTTTATAATCTTTACTATATGCAACAACTGTGGCTTTCCCTTAATTGTTGCTACCTGATGAACCGCCTGGTTGTTGATTGAAATAACCTCCGCCACCATTTTGTGGGAAGCCTCCTCCATTTCGGATGTTTCTCATCATTTCCGTTCGATTATTATTTTTATAACTTAAATAGCCCACTCCAATTAACGTAAAAATGCCAATTACTAAATTGATAATTAATAAAATAGAAATGACTTTAGGCGAAAAAGCACCCGTAGTTGAACGATTCTTCAAATTCGTTTTTTGGTTTTTTTCTACTAGATTTGATTCTAAATCTTCCATCTTGATTCCACTCCTTCAATTCAATTAATTGAATTATGTAATAGAATCCTTAATTTTTACTTAATAACTAATTAATTTTGACTTTTTAGGATAAAAATCATAAAAAAACCACCTGTCTAAGATGGTTTTCGATCAATTTAAAGATTAGTTTTTAACGAGATTAGTAATATAACGATTTTCAGGAATTTGTAATCCTAAGTTTCCTCTCAAAGTTGTGGATTCATATTCTGTACGATAGATTCCTCGTTCCTGTAATAATGGAATGACTTGCTCCGTAAAATCCTTTAATGCACTTGGAATTGCAGAATAAATCATTAAACCGTCAGCTGCTTCCTGTTCATACCACTCTTGAATTAGATTAGCAATTTTTTCCGGGGTGCCAATAAATGCACTTCTAGGAGTAGCAGCTTGTAATGCTACCTGTCTAAGTGTTAATCCTTTTTCTTTCGCTTCTTTCTTTATTTTATCTGTATTACTTCTAAAACTATTTTTTCCTAAATCACCAATGTCTGGGAAAGGTTCATCTAAAGGATATTGTGAAAAGTCATGATGCTCAAAGAAACGACCTAAATAATCCAATGCATTTTCAATACTTGTTAAATTAACAAGATCTAAATATTTTTGCTCTGCCTCCTCTTCGGTTTGCCCAACTATTGGAGCAATGCCAGGGAAAATAACGATATCATCTTTTGATCTGCCGTATGCTACTGCACGATTCTTTACATCTTTATAAAATTGCTTAGCTTCTTCTAGATTATCATGACCAGTAAACACTGCGTCAGCTGCTTTAGCAGCTAATTCCTTACCACTCTCTGAAGATCCAGCTTGAAACACAACTGGTTGACCTTGTTTAGAACGTCCGATATTAAGAGGACCTTCTACTTGAAAATACTTCCCTTCATAATTTAATCTGTGAAGCTTCTTTGGATCAAAAAATACACCTGATTCTTTATCTCGAACAAACGCGTCATCTTCCCAAGAATCCCATAGACCTCTAGTTATTTCTAAATGCTCTTCTGCAATTTTATATCGATCATCATGTGAAGGGTGACCATTTCTACTATAGTTTTTAGCAGAGCCTTCAAGTGGAGAGGTAACTAAATTCCATCCAGCACGCCCATTACTTATATGGTCAATTGACATGAATTGTCTTGCTACAGTAAATGGTTCACTATAGGTAGTTGAGAGCGTACCAACTAGGCCTATATTCTTTGTAACTCCTGCTAATGCCGATAAGATGGTAATTGGTTCAAAACGATTTAAAAAATGTGGTATCGACTTTTCAGTTATATATAATCCATCTGCAATAAAAACTAAATCAAATTTTCCGTTCTCAGCTAATTTCACTTGCTCTTGATAATAGGAAAAATTAACACTTGCGTCCGTTTGAACCTCAGGATGGCGCCAGCCAGACATACTGCCTCCTACTCCATGAACTAGTGCTCCAAGCTTTAGTTTTTTTCTTTCTGTCATTTTTTTCCCCTCCATTAATTTAATAATATTGCTGTATCTTTAATATTTAGTTCATAGCTTTTAACAAGGATATCTCCATTCATAAACTCATATTGTTTAGCGCGTTGAAACCCTATTTTTTCATATAAACTAATAGCAGACTTCATCATATCTGATGTATGAAGAACAATTCTGTCCGATCCCCACTCTAATGAAAGATTGCAGCTTGCTTTTATTAATTCTGTCGCAATCCCTAATCCTCTTGCTTTAGGAGAAACACCTATTAAGCGAATAATTGGATAATTAATCTCTAACTCAGGTAAGCCATATGCTTTTTCTGCAGAGTCATAGATAAAACATGCTCCTAATAGTACATTATCCACAGTGGCAACAAGCTTTGTCTTAGTGTGGCTGTTATCAGTAGCATCAATAATACTATTTTTATAGTTTTCCCATTGTTCTTTTGAAAGAATAGAAGCATATTGTTCATACGCATCGATTAACACTTTTTTTATATTATCTATTTCACTTGGTTTAGACTCTCTAATAATTAAGCGATTTGAAGACATAGCCTACCTCCTCAATTAAATTAAGCTATATTCATACAAAATACGTTGTATTTGTTTTAAATGAAGATGAACATGTGATATAAAAGATTTAATGATATCCTCAACTGTAACGTTTGCATTTTGAGGATTAATCCCGCTCTTCTTCCAATCATCACTTGTTATTCTTTTAAGCAATTGGCTATTGTAATATAAAATAGCACGATATGTTTCTAGTACATCTGCAACATTACCATCGTTTGCATATTGCCCTGCAATCCATTTATCTTGATTAAAAGCAGGTAATTGAACACTTGATCCAGCTAAAACTTCCCTTAGTCGAAAGTTCACTACAAATGCATGATCTAATAAATGAGTTAGCACTTCTACAATACTCCACGATCTTTCATTTTTCTTCCAATGCAGTTTCTCTTTTGAAAGATTTGAAGTTTTTTGCGATAGTAAGTCAAAAAGCTGATTAAATTCACTTATTTCAATTGATAAAGTACTCATCTATTTCCTCCTATATTTTGACTACACTTTTTGAAAGTTCATTCAGTATTGTGATAGAAAAATCTGTAAAAAAACTAATACTTAGCGGGATTGCTTTCTCATCAAGATCAAATTTTGGATGATGCCACTCATATTTTCCTGAAGTTCCAAAAAATACGAATAAACCTGGAATCTCTTCTAAGTAATAGGAAAAATCTTCACTTGCTGTAGATACAGACGGCTCAATTACATGTAAGCCTTGTTTAGTTGCTACATCTCTTGCAATTCGAGCTAATTTTTCATCATTCACAACAGCGGGTGGACCAGGATTCCAAGTCGTATGAACATCCGTTCTAAAAGCATCACCAACAGACTTACTAATTTCATTTAACCGATTTTGAATGTTCTGTCTGACTTCCATTTTAAAGGTACGAACTGTCCCACTAAAAACCGCTTTGTCTGCGATCACATTTGATGCTTTCCCACTATGGAATTTTGTTACACTTACAACTGCATTTTCAAGTGGACTAATATTACGGCTCACAATCGATTGAAGCGATGTAACAATATGTGATGCAGTAAGGATTGAATCTAGCCCAGCTTCAGGTACAGCTGCATGGCTCGATTTCCCATTTATTTCAACAGTAAATCCGTCGGCAGCTGCCATTAAAGGACCTGATTTAATCCCAATCGTTCCAACTGTTAAATCAGGTTTATTATGCATACCAATAATCACTTTTGTATCCTTTAATACATTAGTTTTAATAATTTCTAATGCACCTTTTCCAATTTCTTCTGCAGGTTGAAATAGAATCTGTACTTTTCCCGGCAACTCACTTTCAAATTCCTTCAATAAAATGGCTGTACCCAAGATTGCAACTGTATGAAAATCATGTCCACAAGCGTGCATCTTATTTGGATTTTCTGATGAAAAAGGTAATCCTGTTTCCTCTTGAATTGGAAGTGCATCAATGTCTGCCCTAATTGCGATTGTAGAACCTTTTCGATCGTCACCGATTTCTGCAACAAGTCCTGTTTTTAAAGGTAAAGGTAGGATCCGTATGTTATACTCTGTTAAAAGTTGAACAAGTGTGGCTGTTGTTTTATATTCTTCAAACGCTAACTCTGGAATCGCATGTAAACTCCTTCTTATTTGAATTAGCTTTTCAAGTAGTACATCAGATAGTTCAAATTTCATGGTTTTCAACTCCTAAACTATTAAGTCAGACTGTTATTTCTGTGAAAGCCTCTTTCATTAATTGCAGCGAACGAACTCTTTGTTCAAAATCTGGAATTAATGATGTGAAAATAAATTCATCAATACCGTATTCTTTTTGATATTCAAAAATTCTTTTCTGAAAAGTTTCTTTTGTTCCCTTAAGAACGTCTGCCTCTCGAACTTCTGTAGTATAGGTTTGACCAGCTTGTTTAGCGTAAATCTCTGCTTGCTCAAGCGTGCCGAGATTTACAATTTGCCCATTTCCTAATGTAACTCGCACAGTTTGTAATTGATCTGATAGTTTAAGTGCTTCCTCTTCCGTTTCAGTCACAATCGTAGACAAGGCTAAAATAAACTTTGGTTTTCGACCACTTTGATGATTAAAGGAATTATGATAAGCCTTGGTGGCTTCCTTTGCTGCCACTGGGTCATTATTTATGAATAATGCAAATGCATATGGATAGCCCTTTTTAGCTGCAAATTTTGCACTTGATACACTTGTTCCTAATAAAAATAGTGGAACTCTAATCTGTGGTAATGGAGAAGCTTGTAAAGAATCAAACGAACTTACTTCTGAAGCATCCTGATATAAAAAATTTTCTAGTTCATCAATTTTCTCTTCAAGAGATTGAGATTCTTTCAAGTTTTTTTGGAGCTCTTGGCTAGATTTTGGAAATCCGCCCGGTGCTCTTCCTATGCCAAGCTCTACTCTATTTGGTGACAAATTAGCTAATACATTAAAGTTTTCTGCTACTTTATATGGACTATAATGCTGTAACATTACCCCACCTGAACCAACAGAAATTCGTTCAGTTTTAGCAAGAATATGTGAAACAAGCACTTCTGGAGATGATCCAGCAATTCCCTGTGAATTGTGGTGCTCTGATACCCAAAATCGATTAAATCCTAATCTTTCAGCTTCTTTTGCTAGATTTATAGTGTTTATAAGTACTTCATTTGCAGTTTGACCAGGAAAAATAATACTTTGATCTAAGAATCCATATTTAAGCCCCATATTCTTTCCTCCATTTTTTTAAATATAGTACATGTCTTCCTCTGAAAATCGTTTTAAAAACTGAATTGTTCTTTCTTCTTTAGGTGATTGAAAGATAGCCTTGGGATTCCCTTCTTCAACAATTATGCCGCCGTCCATAAACACAACATGATTAGCAACATCCCTAGCAAATGCCATTTCATGTGTGACGATAATCATTGTAATTCCTTCTTTTGCTATTTTTCGTATAATCGCTAGTACTTCACCTACTAATTCAGGGTCTAAAGCAGAGGTTGGTTCGTCGAATAAAATGACCTCTGGATTTAAAGCAAGGGCGCGAGCAATTCCTACTCTTTGTTGCTGCCCGCCGGATAACTGTAGAGGGTAAGAATCTAACTTGTTTCCTAAGCCTACTTTCTCAAGTAATTCAGCGCTTTTTTTGTATGCTGCTTCCTTAGACCATTTTTTAGCTACTATTAATCCTTCCATTACATTTTCAACTACTGTTTTATTTTTAAATAAATTAAATTGTTGGAATACCATAGCTGTTTTCTGGCGCAATGAAAGAATTTCTGTTTTTGAAGCTTGACTAAAATCTACTTTAAAATCGTCTATTGTAATTTTTCCTTTATTTGGTTTCTCTAAATAATTTATACAACGAAGTAAAGTTGTTTTTCCTGATCCACTAGGACCTAGAATTGCGACGACTTCGCCTTTATTAACTGTTAAATCTATACCTTTTAACACATGATTTTTTCCAAAGGACTTTGTTACATTCGTTAAAGTAATCATTTCACTCCCCCTCGACTAAAGACGCTAAATCTCTTCTCTAATAAACTTGTCATTCTTTCAATAACTAATGTAATTCCCCAGAAAATTAGTGCGGCTGCAATATATGCCTCGAAAAACTTCCAATTTGTAGAAGCAACAATTTGTGCCTTTGCGTTTATATCTACAACAGAAACAATAAATGCCAAAGTTGATCCATGCAGCATTCCAATAAATGTATTTGATAAATTTGGTAAACTTACAGCGAAGGCTTGTGGAAATACAATTCTTCTTAGTGCTTGTGTTGTTGTCATACCAACTGAATAAGCAGCCTCAATTTGTCCTCGATCTATATTTGTAATTCCAGCTCTAACCACTTCTGATAAATACGCACCTGCTGTAATAGAAAAGGAAGTAATTGCAAAAGCCGTCATAGGAATTGATGATGAATTAAATGCAAAATGATAATGTTCAGCAAGTGAATCTAATAGCATTGACATTGAATAATAAATAATTAACAAGTGTGTAATCATCGGCGTTCCTCGAATAATCGTAACGTAACTAGATGCTGCCTGACTAAATATTGGAACCTTATAAATACGAACAATAGCCGTAAAAGTTCCTATTACAAATCCAATAAGGACTGACAAAAAAGTTATGAAAAGTGTAGTTGGAATTGCAGGTAGTATTTGTATAAATGCCTCCCAAATAAATGAGAAATCTAGTTTCATAATCTCGTACCTTCTTTCACAACAACGACATCACGATTCATTTTTCCAAATATGTTACGGATTTTAAAAGTTTTTTCTTTCTTTTCAACACTTGTTCTTTCATATTTTCCAAATCGGCTTTCTAATAAGATAAATCCTTTTTCAAGAAAGACACTTAAAATAAAATAAACGAGAGCAAGTGCAAGATAGGATTCAATAAAATGACGATTTAGTAAACCTAATGTTTGTGATTGCCCTGTTAGCTCCATTACCCCAAGAGTGAATGCTAATGATGTATCTTTTAATGTTCCTATTAATAAGTTTCCTAAAATAGGGATCCATATTGCGAATGCTTGTGGTGCTATGATTCTCTTAAAAGCCTGATATCCGTCCATTCCAACAGAATAAGCTGCTTCAATTTGCCCTCTATCTACAGCACTAACTGATGCACGAATACCTTCTGAAATAAAAGCTGCACTGTGTAATCCGTATGTTAAAATGACAAAATATAAAACATCAATTCTACTAACATCTACTTCTACTAGTTTTAATAGCTCTGGTACGCCATAATAAATTAAAAATAATTGAATTAAAATAGGAGTTCCCCTAAAAAATGAAACATATATTTGCGAGATTCTTTGAAAAATTGGTACCTTATACATTCTAGGTAAGGCTACAAGTAAGCCAACACCTAACCCTACTAAAATAGAACTCCCTACAATGATTAACGAAATCTTTATAAAAGGTAGTAATTTAATAAAATATTCAAAGATCAATCCAGCTTTAAAATCAGCACCCATTCTTTCTCACCCTTTTGGTTTTAGCTTTAATTTGCTGTAAAATCAGCACCTAACCACTTTTGGCTTAATTTAGCAAGTGTTCCGTCAGCTTTTATTTTTAATAGTGCTTCGTCAATTGCATCTGCTAATTTTTGATCTTTTGTATCATTTTTTCTAAAGGCAAATAATACATCAGCCTCTGTTAAAGCTGGCCCTACTGCTTTCAATTCGCCTTTTGGATCAATCAAAGATAAGGTAAAATCTGCAGAGACTGTAGCATCTACACGCCCTGATATAATTTGTTGAACAGTGTCATTTGCTCCACCATTTTGATAAACAATTTTAATTGCGTTATTATGCTCTTTATTATAATTTTCAAGAATTTGTGCTTCTGCACTTGTAGCTGTTGTTAATACCTTTTTGCCTTTTAAGTCATCAATTGATTGAATTGAATTATTACCTTTTGCAACAACGATCTTATTTTTCCAATGCGCATAAGATTCTTTGTTAAATAAATACTTCTCTTCCCTCTCTGGATTTTTTTCAATTTCGTGTGCCACAAAATCTATTTTCTTAGTTTCTAGACTTAACAATAAGCTTGAAAATTCATATGTTTTTAAATCAAACTTGTATTCTGGTAATCTTTTATCAACTTCTTTTACAAGTTCAACATCAAAGCCAGTTAGATTTCCATTTTTATCGATAAAGCATACATTTGGAAATTGTGTACCAGTACCTACAACAATTCTTTGAACTTTTGAACCAGTAGCTGTTGCTGCCTCTTTATCATTATTTTTTAAAGCAAATGTAATGATTAAAACAACGACTGCCAAGGATACAAGTGTAATAACAAACTTTTTCATTCTCAATTCCTCATTTCTGATAATTTTTTTTAGGGTCTTACTGCTAGCCAAATTAACTCTTCTGATAATTCTTCAGTTGCTTTATTTAGTCTTTCTGTTAATTCATTAGATAATGAAAAATAATTTTGATAATCTCTTATTACCCAATCATCAATTGCATAAACACCAGTAACAAAATGATTTCCCCCAAGAACAGAGAGAACTGGTTTTAATGCATAATCTAAACTCAGTAAATGGGCAATTGTTCCTCCGATGAAGATTGGAAGAACAACTTTATTTTTCAAGCCATTCTGAGGAATTAAATCTAAAAAAATTTTTAATAAACCTGAATAGGAAGCCTTATAGACTGGTCCTGCGATAACAACCCCAATCGAATTCTCAATTTTATTAAGGGCTTCTTTAATTTCTTCATTATTAAGATCGCTCTTAATTAAAGCTTCCGTTGGCAAATCCCTAATATTTACTTGACATACTTTAATCCCTACATTAGTCCACTTTTCTTTTACAAATTGGAGTATGCCATTCAATTTTGAGTTTGGTGATGAGCTTGCAGAAATTATGACAATATCTTTCAACGTGATCCCCCCTTTTTAAAAACCAACATTCCTTATAGGTTAACTAGGAATTAATTGTTATAAACTTTATCACTGACAGAATATTTAGTCAACGTAATTTCCAATAGAACTTTTCTATCGTTTTATTAAATATTTGAATTAGCTCGTTAACTTTATAGTTTCCATATGTACGATATAGTTGATTGTCAATTGAGAATACCCCCAATTCTTATATTTAGTTTTATTTTTAGCTTGTTAAAAAACAAAAAGAGTTGGCTATTTCACCAACTCTTTGCTTAATTCAACTATTTCATTCATTAAATCTGTATACTCTCCACGATTACAGAAAATATTTGTTTGAAGAAAAATTCCCTTTGTTTCTTCAATATGTATTGGGTATAGTATTCCTTCTTTAACTTCTTTTTTCACACTGATACTAGGTAAGAAAGCAATTCCAAATTGTTCTATAATAAGTTTTTTTGACATCTCCGAGCTATCAGTATGAATCCTAATATTTGGAGGAGCCTCTAGATTTTCAAATAATCGATGAATTCTAAGCCAATCTAATGAACCGCATTCAAAGAAAATAAGATTTTCCTGAGCAATATCTTGAATTGTGATCGATTTTTTTGAAATAAACGGATGATCTTTATAAACATAAAGCGTAATTGGATCTTCAAATAATTTAATTGATTGTAAGCTAGGGTGACTAGTTTTCCGAACAAAACCTATATCAATTTCATTATTTAACACTTTATTAATTAATTCATCACTCTTACCTGTAATAACTTTATAATGTAAATCTTCTTTACTTACCGAAAGTTTTGGCAAAATTTCTGAAATAACATAGTTTGAAACCGAAACAGTGGAGCCAATTTTCAATTCATTATTGTGTGATTTTTTTTGATTAACGTGCATCTTCCCTTTTTCGTAAATATGAACTAATTGTTGAGCATATGGTAAGAAGCGCTTACCCTCTTCTGTTATATTAATTTGTTTACCCGTTCGGTGAAAAAGCTGACAATTTAATTCTCTTTCTAACGATTGGATTCTAGCCGTAACAGTTGGTTGTGACAGAAAAAGTGATTCTGCAGCTTTGTTAAAGCTACCATAGTGAATTACATGGATAAACGCTTCTATATTTTCAATATTAATTTCTTTCACACCCTTAAATAACAATTTAGTTATATACATTAAATATTCATCTTTATTCCATTCGGTGGATTCTATATTACTATTCATTTAAATAAAAAATATCATTAATAAGTCTATTAGAAATTATTATTTTTATATTTTAATCTTTACATATTCTTTGAAGCTTCTTAAATTCCTTTTTATTTACTACCTTTAGAACATTTAAAGCTGATAAAATGAAATTTTTATGTACAACATTATAAATAACTATTCAAAAGGATTAAAAGAAAACCCAAGTTCTTATATAGAACTCAGGCTCTTTAGAGGGGGCTAAACTGTTACACAGACTCCCTGTTATACGATAAATTAATTTTTTAAAATAACGTAAGTACCAAAATAGTAAATTTTAAATTAAAAGTTACGATAACTTAATTTTTCGGACTACTTGTATCTTGACGTGTTTAGGTATATCACCTTTAATCGTCACTTCTCCATTCGATAAAGGAATTTTTGCTCCCCATCCATTTTTAAATTTTTTGATTTTTACTCGAATTAATCTTATTTCCACTTGACCTAATCCAGATTTGTTTTTTACTTCTAATTCTGGTGTTTTTGCATTACCAATATTATGTAGAAGTAGTTTTACCCTAATTAGAGGTTCTTGATCGCTTTTTACGATTACATATGCGTTTCCTTGTTCATCCTCTTTAAATTGGTCGTAGGTTACTGAAAAGCCTTTTGTACTTAAGTAAATTTCTCCATCATCATTTACTTTGTAAACTGGTGAAAACATATGTCTCTTCTCCTTGCCGTATATTGTTCATATGTAAATAAAGAAATCTTGTTGGCCAGCCTTTTAAAGCGAAGTCAGAAACGTAGGTGCACTTTATTCCTAGAATTGGCTACTACATCGACTACTCATCATCGCTGCCAACTTATACTTCCTTAAAGTGCAATAAAAAATTGACGATGAAATAATTAAATTATTTTTACGTCAATTCTAATCTTAGTATGGCTTAACTATTTAAAAATGTTCTTTCCAATATTTAATATGTTAAAAATATAGTTCTTATCACATCAGACAGATTATTCTAGTTTATTAAATATTATTCGAAAATGCAATTTTAAAACCCTGAAATTAATATCTAATTTTTGGAAATTTCCGTTCAAAATAAAGCCATTATTTTACATTAAAACTTGGTTCTAAAACATAGAATTTAATGAATAAATATGCTATTGTTCTAATGAATTATTTAAAAATTTAAAATCGAATATTTTATCGAAATTATGAAATTTAACAAAAGGAAGAAGGAACGTCAGTTGATTTACAGTAAACAAGATGTGCTACACAATGAATTCCAGAGCATTAAAAATGGAGCTGCATCTACAATCGCAATCAGTTTATCAAATAATTATTTTATATTGTTTGCTATTGCAATTTTAGGTGCTACCAATTATCAAGTTGGTTTAATTTCTTCCTTACCTTCAATCGTCGGAATGGCCGCCATGCTCCCAGCTGCTTTTATTGTTAATAAGTTAGAAGAAAAAAGAAAATTCACTGCCTACTCCATTTTCTTTACACGTTTTTTTCTATTAATAATGGTTTTTCTTCCATTTATTAAATCAGAGCATATCTCATGGTTTTTTGTTATTTTAATTGCATTAATGAATTTTCCTGGTACATTTCTAAATCTAAGCTGGCAGGCATTTATAGGTGATTTAATTCCAGCAGATCGTCGAAACACATTTTTTGGCAATCGAAATAGAATACTGACCTTTACGGGAATGATTGTAACGCTTGTAGCAGGAATATGTATGAAATCCATTAGCCCAAAAAGTGCTCTTCCGTATCAATTACTTTTTTTATTTGCATTTATATTTGGAATGATCGAGTTCTTTTATCTATTGAAACATAAAGAGGAGAAGCAAAAAATTGAAATTTCTAATCATTATTCTCCTTTTTCAAAACATCTTTTTCAGTATAAACCATATATCTCATTTTTAGTTTGTGCATTATTTTTTAACTTTGCGTGGCAAATGGCATGGTCTTTATTTTCGATCTATCAAATAAGATTTGCTCATGCAACTGCTTTTTGGATTAGTTTATTTACTGTAAGCAACCAACTTTCACAAATTGTTAGTTTTCGTTGGTGGGCAAAGATGGCGAATCGTTACAGTAATACTCAATTATTAATTTGGATTTCAATCGGAATGGCATCTGCACCTATTTTAAATATTTTATCAACTAATTATGTATACTTATTTTTCGTAAACTTTACATCCGGATTTTTTGTATCTGGTACAGTTTTAATATTATTTAATAGCTTACTAGATGCTACAGAAGAAGAACATCGCACTTCCTATATTGCCAATTATAATTTCCTACTTTCAATCGTTGCTTTCATCGCTCCACAATTTGGTGTTTTTTTACTTGAATCCTTCAGTATGAATATTGCGATGATTATTTCAACGATATTCAGAGGATTGGCTGGAGTATTTTTTGGAGTGATGGCCTATAAAATGGCACATTCGAAACAATTAGATTATAAGCAAAATAAAATATCTCTCTAGATAAATCTAAAGGAGTTCAAAATTGAACTCCTTTTATTTATGGCTTCAAAACCACTTTAATACAATTATCTTCTTTATTATTAAAAATATGATAGGCATGATCTGCTTCATCTAAAGATAATTTATGCGTAATAATTTTGGTCGGGTCAATATTTTCACTTGTAATTTGTTCATATAAGTGTGGCATATAATGTCTTGCCGGAGCTTGCCCCATTTTTATATTTACATTTCTACTGAAAAATGCACCCAAAGGAAACGCATTATAGTTCCCACCGTAAACTCCTGTGATTTGAACAGTTCCACATTTTTTAACAGCCTTTGTAGCAATTTGAATTGGTCCTAATGTTCCACCTTGTAATTTCATTTTCTGTTCAATAAATTCCAACGGTGATTTCTTCCCATCCATACCAACACAATCAATGACAACATCCGCTCCACCTTTTGTTATCTCTTTTAAGGTTTCACCCATATCTGGATCTTTCGAAAAATCATAAGTCTCTGTTTTATTCATCTTTTTTGAATGCTCTAATCGGTAATCGATATAATCTACTGCAATAACTCTTTTTGCACCTTTTTTCCAGGCAAACTCTTGAGCCATTAACCCAACTGGACCGCATCCTAATACAATGACTGTATCTCGTTCTTTGACCCCTGCATTTTCAACACTCCAATATGCAGTTGGTAGTACATCTGAGAGAAACAGTAGATGATCATCATCTAATTCACAGTTTTCTGGTATTTTAAACGGAGTATAATTGCCAAACGGTACCCTTAAATACTCTGCTTGTCCACCTGGATAATCTCCAAACTTGGAAGTATAGCCAAAATAACCACCTGAATCATAATGTGGATTCGAGTTATCGCACTGACTTTGTAAACCATGATTACAATATGGACAAGTTCCGCAAGCTACTGTAAATGGAATTACGACTCGATCTCCTTTATTTAAATTAGTAACACCTGGACCAACTTCTTCAACTATTCCCATCGGCTCATGTCCTATAATATAGCCTTCTTTTATTGGAAAATTACCTTGATATAGGTGAAGGTCAGAACCACAAATTGCTGTTGATGTTATTTTAATTATGACATCATCTTTATGTTGAATTTTTGGATCATCTACTTTAATCGTTTTTACATTATAATGCCCTTGATAAGTAACCGCTCGCATAATACGCCTCCTAATTTAGGTCATTTTTATAGCGTTACCTTAAGGAGTATTAGTATGTAATAATTAATAAAAAAACCTACCATTCTTTCGTTAAAAAATGAAATAAAAAAAGTAACCCCTTGCAGACTGTAATTAAACTTCTTGCCCAATGCTCTTTTATAGGCAACAGAATGACTGTAAAATCATACTTTAATTAATGTGATATTAATTTAATTGACCCTATTAGATGTTACTGATTTTTTTTGTAAAATTAGCTATTCTTGAAGATTCAAATCCAAATGAATTTGATACTATTATAATTAGTACGATTTAGGAAAGGATACTGATATGACTATAGATTATCGTTTTTATGAGAGTCCAACAGATCTTGACTTGCAGTTTGATTTTTGGAATAAGATGACCAAATCTCTTCCCTATGCCTGGAAACCAACTTTATCTCCAAAATTATTTGAACAACAATCTGAATTTAATGAAAAATCTAGATGTTTTGCTTTTGATGGAGATCAGCTTGTCGGTTATATGAGTTTCTCTGGTAAAGGAGAGTTTGTTTCACTAGGTTATCCATGGGTATTACCTGAATATGAGGATACTGTGCGGGATGAATTATTTGAAAGAGTTTATCAATTTGCTGTTAGTGAGGAATACGGTGGAAAACTATTTGCACAGCGATTTAGAGGACAGTGGTCAAAACATATAGACTACTTCTTATCAAAAGGCTTCAACATTACCAATCGTACTCAAATAGTTGGAGCGCATTATCCACTTCTTGTAAAAACAATCCAAAGCATTCCTGGATTTTCGTATGAGATAAAAGATCAATTTCAATTTAATGCTTGGAAAGATTTAAAAATGAAGCAACAAATTCTTACTAACGAACAAGTTGCCATGATGAATGAGTATTATAGCTCAATTGAATTCGACTATGCAGTTGAATGTAAGCTAGAAAATCAAGTGATTGCCTATTTTGGTATGACAATACGACCAGATACTGGGTATTCAGAAATATTAGCTGTTGCTCATACTGAAGCAGCTATACCTTATTTTTATGATATAATGTCGATTATCCATAATGAAAACATCAATCGAAATGTTACAGCTGTTACAATCACTAAGTCACAAATTCCTAAAAGTGTGTTACAAGAAAAACTTGGATTTACTCCATTAACTGAAGATGTGATGATGCACAAGAGACATGGATAAGTGAATAAAAAGATAGGTGAGCTGAAAACATAGAGAGATTCCAAAAAATTGGAATCTCTTTTTTATTTTACCGTAAAGTCATACGTTCCACTTTCCACTCCATTGATTAGTAGTGTGATACTATGTTGACCTGGATAGTGTTTTCTTGTTGATAAGTTTTTGAAAGAGAGTGTTCTGTTGTATGTAAATGTTTTGCCACTTTCAATTGTGTTTTCGGATATTTTAAAGATTTTTCTTGTACGATTTCCTTTTGATTTTACATAATCAATTGCGAATTCGATTCTAAGTTTTGTGGCTGTCGGTTCGTTACTATGAATCATAAAAGAAAAGTTTAAGTCTCCACCAATTTCTATATTGTCTGAATGTAATTGGAATTGGTCGATATGGATTGCTTTTGCCGTTTGGAATCCAAAAATCGTTAAAGCTTCTATATTACCATTTTTTAATAGGGTTCTACATGCGTGCTTTATAATCCAATTGGTATGTGGATTTTTACCGTACCATTCTTTCGCAATTTTTAATACTAGCGTTGGGTGATCTTTAGAAATATCATTTAAATTATTTGCTACACTTTTTCGAACATATAGTGACTCATCTTCCTTTAAGTTTTCTAGAATCGGAAGAATTGGAGTTGGGTCTTTTTTTAGACTTTTTAGAACCATCCCCCACGGTAATTTGGGTCTGCATCCTTCACTTGCAAGCCTTCTTACATGTTCATCTGGATGAGTAGACCATTTTAGCATTTGTGTCATCATTCG
Organism: Gottfriedia acidiceleris; assembly: GCF_023115465.1. Taxonomy (NCBI): domain Bacteria; kingdom Bacillati; phylum Bacillota; class Bacilli; order Caryophanales; family Bacillaceae; genus Gottfriedia; species Gottfriedia acidiceleris. Next base: position 3,882,497 of record NZ_CP096034.1, read on the forward strand.
TTCTTGGTCTTGTACAATAAACGGTCTAACAGCAAATTCTGATGTTGAGTGCTGTGTAAATATTTCTAGAGCTTCCATAGATTTTATCCAATGCTCTAAGCCGTACACTTCAACAAAATCAGGAAAAAAAATACTACTTAATTGTCCCTTTGGAAATTTATCTAATATACTTCTTAAAATATCTATTGATTTTTCATATTTGTTTGGAAGTGTCTCTCCCAAACAAATCGTAATCTGTCTCATTCTTTCCTTTAATGTTTTTTCATCCCAGTTTCCATTGAATACTTTATCCATAAAAGTTTCACGATTAAAATCTGTATAAACGGTGATTATTTCGTTTGCGATTTTTGAAATTAAATCGTAGTTATATACATTTTTCAAAGCATCTGCCATTTTAGTTCTCCAATCATTTCATTTCAAACTATTAAACAATCTCACCTAATAAAGTAATTGGCTGTGTGATTTGTCTTTTTAATTCTTCAATAGCACCATGTTTAATAATTGCTAGTGCGCATGTCGCTGGACCAGCTGATTTATGTAACGGAATACAAGATTGATTCAATAATTTTATATCGATATTATTCGTTTCCATCAATAGATTCAATTCATACTGAACGCCCTTTGAACCAATTGGTAATAAATCAGAGACATCTTCGCAATTAGTTAATTGCTTTAATGAATTAAAATTAATGATTTCATTTTTATTTTCATTTAAATCCTCTAATACCTCATTTCCTACTTTTGGATATCCAATTAATATTACAATGTCACCTGAAATGACTTCTTTTCGATTAAACGGATTATAAATTTCTCCCATTAAAGTAATTCCTAAACCTGTTTGTTTTGTTGGGATATTTTCTTCTGTACTTCCAGTAATATTTATTTCTAAGTTGTCTTCATAAAAATCAGCTTCATTATATTCGTTAATTGCTTTTTCAATCCCGTATATTATTCGCTTACCTCTTCCGTTCATTTCTACACATAAAGTATTGATTAATACCGTTGGCTTAGCGCGAAATGCTAATGTTTCAACTAAACATACTTTCGCCGTTAAATAACCTACAATTTCTTCATCAACTTTTATGAGATCTAGCTCACTCATCCCTATTCCACCGCAGCTATCACAAGCAATTGTAAAATAACGATTCCCATCTATTTGCATTAAAGTTAGATCTCTATATTTTAAAATTTGCACGTTTCATCACCTTTTGAAGTATAAATGCTAAAACAATATTTGCTGCTGAAGCTATAGTCAATGGCACAACCATTAAGATAAAAAAACTACTAATAGTCTTTGCTGTAAACGAGTGATTCAAATAAGCAATTAATAGACTACTTAATAAAGTTGCCACTGGACCATTTAAAATAATTGCCACGACCATTGCTATGTATTGATTCATTTTTTTAAATAATACGCCAAATAACCAAACAATCACAAGCATTTGTATTGCGATAAATAGATGCACTGGTACTGTAAATGGAAAACCAGAAGTAATTGCGGTAAGAAGATGACCTAGTGCCCCTACAATCCCGCCTGCAATCGGAGAAATTAACATAGCTGCTAGAAAAGCTGGCAAAGAATCAAATGCAATAGAATAGACTATTTTTATATTAGACAGTACAGCACTTAATGCGATAAATAATGAAAGTAAAACAATTCTTTTTGTGTTCAAGTTTCTCCATCCTCTTAATTTAGTTGAATGATATTTTTCAAAAATCCAAAACCATCATTATACTCAATTTCAATAATACATCCATTACTCGTATAAAATTTCCAGAAATGATTTAAATCTAGGTGAAGTAAATTTAAGAGTAGTAACTTCATAATCCCACCATGTGATACTACTATTACATCTTCGTTTTTTGATCTAATGTCATGACAAAATGTATTAACTCTTTCTGCACATTGCTTTAAGCTTTCCCCATTCGGAATTTGAAAATGAATCAAATCTTCATTCCACTTTTCTACAACTTCAGGCACTTCATTTAAAAGATCAGTATATGTTTTCCCTTCAAATAGCCCAAAATTTGTCTCTTGTAACCGATGATCAATGATTTTCGATTCTCCTATTAAATCTTCAATCGCATCACTTAATAAAGTGCATCTACGAAGTGGACTTGAATACAAAGTATAGCGTGAAGTAGGTTCAATCATTTTCGTAAACTGGGTTATCACACCATCTATTTGACTTAAGCCTTTTTCTGTTAAATCAAAATCAGTCATTCCAGCATAAACCTTTTTTCTATTTCCAATGCTTTCTGTATGTCTAATTAAAAATATTCTCATACTAATCTCTCACCTATAACAGCAAAAATTAAAAAGCATAATTGGGAAACTTCAATTGTAAATCCAATTACATCTCCTGTAATTCCATCAAGTTTTTGATTGATTCTTTTCGTTACAAAAGTAATAAAAATAAACGTGAGACATATCGCAAAAACAATGGCCATTTCATTGATATATACACTACTTACACAAATAAGTAACAAGTATGTAATTAGAACAAATAATGAATTAGATTTTTTGGCTTCGATTATAAATTGACTTCCAAATCCTTCATTTCTAGCATAAGTACTTATTCTGCATGTGAATAAGGCAATGCATCTCCCAATTATCGGAAATATAAAAATAACAAATGTTGTACTCTTTGATAAAAATAACCAATCTCCTAAAAATAAAACAATTAAGGAGATTACCCCAAATGCGCCAATGCGACTATCTTTCATAATTTCTAGTATTCTTTCTTTTGAACGATGACTAAAAATTCCATCTGACGTGTCAGCTACTCCATCAAAATGTAATCCACCTGTTAAGAATAAATAGACTAATAGAATAAGAAATGCACTGGATTCTTTGTCCAAAACTAATGATATTCCAGTATTCAAACTAACAAGTATTAAACCAAATAACATACCTACTAATGGAACCAATCTAATTCCTTTTCCTAGTTCGGCTTCAATAAAATCGTAATTTTTAACCGGTATGGTTGAAAAAAAACTGATGATCATTTTAAATCGATTCATATTTGTACTCCTACTTTATTCTTAATGGTATACCAGCTGTAACGAGTATAACTTCTTCTGCTCTTGAAGCAATTTTTTGATTTATACGCCCAGCAATATCTCTAAAAATCCTTCCTAATCGATAAGATGGAACTAGTCCATATCCTACCTCGTTCGTTACAATTATTAATGTCTTACTATGCTGATCACACATGTCAATCAACTCGTTCACTACAACTTCTATATCAAACTCTAGCTTGTTTATTTCCTCGTTATCAATTGTTTCAAAATCAACATCAGTATACTGATCAAACATTAAATTTGTCACCATAACTGTCATACAATCTAATAAGACATACTTCGATTGTATAAATTTTTCATGCGTTTTTAGTTGATTAAAATGTTTATAGCGCTCAATGGTATGCCAATTGTTCGGACGATCTTCTTGATGTCTTTTAATTCTTTCATTCATATCTCCGTCAAATGGTATTGCTGTAGCAATATAAACTACATCATTTGAATTTGTTTGTAACTCCTTTATTCGTCTTTCGGCATAGGAACTCTTTCCACTACGGGCCCCACCAATAATTAGAATCAACGTCTTCACCTCCACGTATAAAATAATTTACCTTAATTAAAGGATCGCAATATCTTGTCCTAATTATCCTAACTCTCCAAGTACAAATAAACCAACTAACAAAATGATTATTAATATAACTGAACCAATTATTTTCTTCATACTAGGTCTCGAACCATCTTTTAAAACTCTTAACCCAAGTGGTACAAGTGAAATGCAAAGTGCCAATGTAGCTACAATAGAAAATGGAGTTGTACCTTTTAGAACGCCTAGTGGTAATGAACTCATAAGTCCTAACAGTATAGAACGAGTTAACCCCAATACATTCGCACGATATGAGCCAATAGCTAAAATAATCCAGCCAAACATAATTAAAGGGGATAGACTATGAAATATATGAAACGCTCCATAAGATTGTTCCATAACTTTTGTAGCGGTGTCCACACCTAAAATTCGAACCATTTGAAAAGCTAGATGATCGACTCCAGCATGAAATGTACGAGCAAAAAGGCCAAATATCGCAAAACTGCCTCCCCATACTGCCCAATTTGGCTTTTTTATACTGATTAATCTACAAAGTGAGATAACTGCTGGCCACAATAGAACATTCCCGGCAATAAAGAAACTATAAGATAAAAATAATAAAGTTGGATGAGCCTTGTATGCTTCAAGCTGATTGGGAAAGAAGAAATGAAATCTACTTCTTAAAATGACACCTATCAGCATAAGACTTGGACCTAATATTAGAGAGGACCCACCTAACCAACGACCTGGAAACCAATTATCTTTTACTCTTTCATTCATAGCCATACTCCTTTTATTTAGTTCATTTCTATCATAATTCATTTTTCATAAAAATGAGCATAAAAAAGAAGGTCGTTTCCATAAAAATCAACCTTCTTTTTACAATCTTTTTCTTTTCTGAATCACGTTCATCTTTTATAAGATTTAGTACCAATAATATGTACTTTTACTTTTATATCTTTTATTGAATTAGCATTAACTGAATTCAAGGTTTTTATATCCCATTCTTTTCGATTAAATCGGTAAGCCTTTTCCGAAATATTGAGAAGATCTGCATGAAGCTCTTCTCCTTTTTTAATTGTTGATAAAATTTGCTTTTTCATTTCATTTCTTATTATAGAAGTCATTTTCTTTATACTTAAATTATTCTCGTTTTCTAAAACCGCAACTTTTGTTTTTATGTTAATAATGTATTTTGGCTTCTTACCACCACGCATTACTTTCACTGAGCCCCTTGAGCTTCTTATTTCGATATTTAATTTATCTTTTTTAACTAAAAGTGGCATATGATCATTTTCTTGATGAAAAAAATCTAAAGATCTAACATCATTTATTGTTACTAGACCTTTATATTTTTGTCGAGAGAGAACATAAGCACCGTTAATATAGGCAACCTTATCTTTTGTTTTTTCTTTAAAATTCGTTTCATCAATATCTAATGAAGGAATCAAAATTGTTCCCACAGGCTGATAATACCTTGAAATCAACTGATGAAATTTTAAGCTTAAAAGGATTAGACTCCCCCTACTCTTTTCATCTGGATTAGATACTACTGTATATAAAAAAGGTAAATTAAAAAAATTTTGACTTGAAAAAATATCCTTAATATCTCGATTGGTACCAAAAATCCACATTGTATACCTTAATAACGGTCTGCCGTTAATAAATGAATTAATATCTTTCATTTTTTCACTAATTGCCGAGTTACTTAAAATTACACTATTTACATGACCATAATATAATGGTATAGGTGAAATTTCATCTAATTTATTAAATGCTGACTGTAGACTTTTCCCAGTTGATTGTCCGACTAATGGTGGTGCAGGAACTTGTAAATTTCCGCTTTCTTGCTTGGCAATATTCGAATAGTTGAGTGCCTGAATCGTGACAATATATTGATTGTTTTTATAGTCAATCCCTATACTTGTTACCATTGTTTGATCGTTAATCGTACGACTTCCCCAACATCCTGTCAAAATGAATAATTGAAAGACCATCAATGTGGTGATTAATACTTTTTTCATCGTATATTTCACTTCCTTTGACGGTCTTTATCGATCGGATGGAGTGATTGATTTCTATTCTTCTTATACTTTTGAGGTAATTTGATCAATACATTTAAAAAGTCAGATTTACTCGGTACAGAAAAAACAGGAATAAAAGGTTGTCCAAAGCTTTCTAATGAGACAACCATAGTAATAAGTAGAAAAAAGCTTGTAAAAAAGCCGATTAACCCTAATATAGACGATAAAAATAAGACAAAAAAACGAAGGATTACAATATTACCTGAAATATTTTGGTTAATTAATGTATAGCCTGAAATGACAGTTAAAGCTATGACTACAAGCATTGCAGGTGATGTTAGACCTGCCCGGATCGCAGCATCGCCAATAAATAATCCCCCTAGAACAGCTACTGTTTGTCCTACTGCTTTTGGTAATCGTATACCTGCTTCTTTAAATAATTCGAAAAAAACTAGCATTAAAACTGCTTCTTGTGATGCTGAAAATGGTAATCCATTTCTAGAAGTAGCAATCGTTGCAAGAAATGGATAAGGTATTTGATCTAAATGATATGTCAATAATGCTATATAAAAGCCGGGTAAGAAAATGGTCGTCAATACAGCAAGAATTCTGAGATACCTGACTACATTCATATAAAAAAAGCTTGCATGTATATCTTCAGGTGAATAAATAAGCTGATTTAAATTTGTCGGTCCTATTAAACAAGTTGGATTTCCATCAACGATTACTGCAAACCTTCCTTGATTTAATGATTGTGCAACGAAATCAGGTCTACCTATATTATCTAAAAGCGGAAAAATCGAAAATGGTTGATCATATAATGCTTCTTCAATTTCATAGCTACTTACAATTGCGTCTTTTTTTATAGAACTTAAACGCTGTTTAACATCAGATAATATTGAAGGATTAATAATGTCTTCAATATAGGTTAATAAAACTTTTGTACGGCTTCGTTCACCAATTGTATATTCAATACTTTTTAATGTTGATGTTTTAAGTCTTTGACGAATTAATGCCATATTATCTGAAATATTTTCTACAAAACCGTCTCTAGGTCCACGAATTGAAGTTTCTAAATTAGATTCCTCTGGCGTTCGTTTTGGAAGATTTGCTACAGAAATAAAAAATATATCATTTAAATAAGAACTAAAAATTACTAGGGCGCCAGAAAATAAGTTTTCTTCAACTTCTAATTTAAGATTAGATACTGTTTGTAACCTCTTTGTTTCAACTAGATTACTTACTAACTCAAAATTAAACTTTTTTTCCCGATTTATTATCTGAAACATATCATTAATAATTTGATTACTAAATTGAATATCAATCAAATTTGGACAAAACATGACAATTACGTAATGGAGCACTTCACCTTCTTTATACGATTTCGTTCTGAAATCAATATCCGATGAATGATTAAAACATTCCATAAACTCTAGTAGATTTAGGTTATTTAAAGTTGCCGATTCTTTTGCCATACTGAATCACCTTCAATTTTGAAATAGCTAAGAATAGTAAAAGAGTAAAAAGTAAAAAAATTAAATTTATAGGAAAATAGTAGTGTTGCAAAAAATAATAAAATGATGTTGCATTCCAAGGAATCATTACAGCTACCGATACCAAAAGAGACAATGCAGGTAAGCTCCATTTTTTCCGTCCACTGTAATTAATAATGTAATTTGCAATAAATAGATTTAAGCTGATTCGAATAAAAGCTCCTGATAACCACTGAAAAATTGAAAAGAAATCCAATCTAGTAATATTCACACCTAGCGTTAGAAGTTTCCATTGCTCATAAACAGGATTTCTCATTTTTTCTGCCTCATGTGATCCAAATTCCATTATCGCTCCTGTCAAAGGTCCCAAAATTAACATTAACAATATGAAACTTACTAAAATTAACCATTTTACTTTTACTTTATCCTTTAAAAAAGAGTTTAAAAATAAAAGTAAAATAATTTCAAAAAATCCTGAACAAGTATAGATAAAGCCATGAAAAAAATCATGATATCCTTTTTCAAAAATAGGAAATAATAAGCCGTAATCTTTGTTCTTAATATTCCCTATACCCACTAAGAAACCAAACAAAACAACAAATGGTAAAACTAAAAATGCAACGGTTGCAATTGTACGAATTCCTTTTAATGCTGCATAAAAGCAGATCAGAGAAATTAAAAATACTACGACAATATCTGGAATGTCTTCTGTATAGTTAAGATTTGCCCAAATAAGTGTAAATCGAAAAGCAACCAAAGCTGATAATAGAAAATAAACTACAAAAATTGATGAGAATAGATAAGCTAATGGTTTATACATCACTTTAAACATTAAAGATACAACGTCTTCATTATTAAACTTTTTATACAAATAAAAAACTAAAGTCGTCCAAATCACAAAAGGGAGAATACTAGCGACCACCGTTATCCATGAATCTCGAAGAGCAGAGGTTAAAACACTAGGCACGATAAACACATGTAACATAAATCCCGTAGACATAATAAGTAAGATATAAATATGAACTGAATAAATAAACTTTTTATTCATAAAAAGTCTCCCTAGAAATCCTTTATTTCTTTAAGTTACCCGAAATGCAATCATTTATGTATATATTTACCAATGAACATAAATAAAAAGCCTTCTCCAAAAATAATCGGGAGAAGGCTGCTTTTATTTTGTTTTAAATGTTTTCCTTATTCCTGCTCTTAATGATTTAATCCTAAATCATTTAAGATACTATCTAATGTAGCACCTTTATAAGTAGTTTTTGGTTTTGGAGCTATATCAACAGTAGGATTTTGTAATCCAAAGTTTCGAACAACAAAGTCCATATCCTTTTTATCTACTACTTTATCAAAGTTAAAGTCTGCTGTAGCTTTATTAGTACCCCAATAAGTTTGTACAGCTAATGCATCTAACACATCAATTACATCATCTTTATTAACGTCTCCAGCTGCAGCCGTTAATAAGCCTACGTTGTATCTTTTTCCTAAGTTCTCTCCACGTACTACATCTGATAAAAGAACTTGTCTGTTCATTGTAAAATGTCCAGGTACTTCAACTTTATAAGTATATGGCATAGGATCTGCTTTCAGTCCCTCTGCACTATATGTTCCACTTTTGTTAATTGTAGGTTGAACAGTTGTTTTTCCATCATAAGTAGTAACTGTAACTTTTGCACCAATTACACTTTGATCAAGAGCATAGTTTTGCTGACCTGTAGCCGGATCAATTGTTCCTTCTATACTTAATGATCCATTTAATTTTGAATAAGTATTTTTAATTTTATAAGATTCCATGTACGTATACACATCATTTGTCACAGCATTTGATTGGTCAATTGTAGTTGCTGTCATTGTATACCAGTCATTTGGAACTGATTTAGTATATTTCTCTGCTGTTTTCATATCAAAATTAAATAATTGTAAGTCTTCTGGTAAAGCCTTTGTTCCATTATAAGTAAAAGTAAATGTATAAAGCTGACTTAATCCAGAAGGTACTGAAGTTACAGAGACTTGTGCATCACCATATTGTTTTACTGCATCATTTACAACGACATTTTGAATTGTTGCAAAATTCGGATCAACTTTTACATTAATTTTAGTTGTTTTTAAGTTTTTAATATTGTTTGAACGTACGCTGTAATTTACAGTATCACCTGTTGTAACTGTTTGTTTATTTGCTTTTAAATAATAGTACGGGAAATTTTGATCTACGAATACTAGTCTTAACATATTTGTTGCATTTCCAGTAAAGTTTCTTGCTGCATCCATACCATAGAATGAAACTTGTAATGGTGTTGAACGCTTCTTAACTAAAATTTGGTCAGTATAGTTACCGTTCTTATCTGTTTTAATTGGATTATCTGGGAACGGACTATCGTAAAACGATACAACTGCATTACTAGACTGATCTACAGGTAAACCTAAACGACTTGCTTCTGCAGTTTCAGGATCATTTAGATTAATGTTAAAGTCGTATAAGAATTGACCATTTGAATCAAATTGGCTATCTTTGTATTCAATTACTTTTTGATCTAATGTATCAAAACTAGAAGTCATATTTGGTGCTGCAACATCATAAACGAAATCAGCTGTTCTTACGAATGTCTTTCCATTATCATTCGTACCAACTAATTTTAATTTATAGTTTCCTGCTTTTGCTACAACTGGATCATAACTAATCGGATTTTTTGAATCACCAGTAAATGGATAGTAAATTGAACTAAATCCTCTTCCGATAAAGTAATCTTGATTTTCATTCATTGTGATTGGTGTGAAAGAACCAACTAAACCAAGATCTTCACCTGTAGTAGCATCTTGTAGCAATACATCTAATGTCTTCATATGTGACTTTAATGAAAGATCAAATGATAAGAACGGGAATGCATTTGCTGGCCAGCTCGTATCATTACCAAACATCGGATTATCAATTTTAAAATAATCAATGCCTTCATCAACTACACGACCACCAAATGGAATTTGATATGTTTCTGATGGATCCTGAGTATTCGTAAATGTAATAAATCCTTCGTAAGTTCCTTTTTCTGCTGTTTTTGGGATATTTAAGTTAAACTTAACATTCTTTTGGCTAATTCCATTTAATTTTACAGAAGTAGGACCAGTTAAAGTTACATTGTTCCCAGTTGCATCTTTTGATCCTCTTAATCCAGTTTGGAATTTGACATTAACATTAAATGTTTTTGCTTTTTCGCTACGATTTTTTAATGTAATATTACGAGAATCTGCAATATCTTGATCATCAAAACCATAAGTTCCGAAGCTAATACCACCAGTTAATTCTTTAATTGATTTTTGTTTGCCATTAATATATGTTGGCGTTTGATCTACTACTTCTAATTCTACATTCGAATGAATTGCTTCATATGCGTCAATACGTCCACTACCTGCTTCAAATACACTATAAGCTTTTGATAACGGGTCAGCTGTATTCATTAGAATTGATTTGATATCTTCTGGTTGTAGGTCTTTATTTGATTGAAGTAATAATGCTGATACACCTGCTACATAAGGAGTAGCCATTGAAGTACCTGATAGTCGTGCATAAGCATATTTATAATCTTCAGGTTTAGAGCCATCAACGTTTTTATCATTTACATAAAATGGAACAGTTGATAGTATTGATACTCCAGGTGCTGTAACTTCTGGTTTGATATCATAATTGATTCGTGAAGGACCTCTTGAACTAAACCCTGCTAATTCATCAGATGCTGTTTGGATTTTCTTAAAATCACCAAATGTAAAATCTGATTTTCCAGCTTTTAATGCTGCAGAAATTACTGAACCCTCTTCAAATGAAACTGAGAATGAAGGGATCGCATTCATTGATTCACCAAGGAATGTCTGAATTGCTCCCTCTGCCTTGTTCGCTTCATCGTTAGCCATGATAACACCAACAGCACCTTGTGCTTTCGCATATGCAACTTTAGAGTCTAATGTATAAACTCCTCGGTTCATGAATACAAATTTACCTTTTACATCTTTATTTTTATAACCAGCTGGATCTCCAAGTCCTACATCAACTAGTTGAATCGATTTCCCTTTTAATACTGATAAATCATCTTTATAATTTTTCGTTAATTGTCTTAGATTGTAATTTTTACCATTAAGTACACCTGAATATTGATAAATATCAATTGCAACTGATGAAGCTCCAACTGTTAAAGCTAAAGCAGCCGATCCTGGCGAACCTAATGTATACATTTTGTCCCCATCATTACCAGCTGCAACAACTGTCGTTACCCCACTTAATACTGCGTTATTTACAGCGATTGAAGTAGCGTAAAGTGGGTCATTCAGTGTTGCACCAAGTGACATGTTAATAACGTCCATACCATCTTGTACTGCTTTATCAATTCCTGCTATAATTCCTTCACTTGTTCCTCCACCATATGGACCAAGTACACGATAAGCATAAAGATCTGCTTCTGGTGCAGCACCAACAGATGAATACTCACTATTAGCTACTCCACGCCCACCGATAATTCCTGCAACATGTGTACCATGTTCAGTATAATAAGTAGAACCATTTACTTCTGGTTTTCCTGATTTCTTCCAATCCTCATATGTTGTTTCCATCGGATCATTATCATTATCGACAAAATCATATCCGCCTTTATATGCGTCTTTTAAATCTGGATGGTTATAATCCATACCTGTATCTAAAATACCAATTTTAATCCCTTTACCTGTATAGCCTTCTGCATGTAGACGATCTAGCTGATCATATGGAGAATAGTTTGCAATATTAAACTCGTCTGCTTTTAATTGTTCGTTTTCTTGATTTTTTGTAGGCGGATCAATGGAGAATTTCTCATTACTCCAAACTGTCTTTACTGCTTTTGATTTTAATAGATTCTTAATTTGGTTTGCTGGTAGGGTTATCGAAACACCATTGAATGCATCTTTAAATGAACGATTAATTTTATAATCTACCTTTTTACTTTCTGTATTTGTTAAAATTTTCCCTATATCATTTGTAAAAGTATCATGGTCTTGATCAATTAATTTTTGTGCATCAGTTTTTGTTAATGTTTTACCTTCAACGCTCGCCTCAATTTGAGCGACCTTAACTGGTTTATTGGCAAACTCTACAATAACTTTTGTTTCTTCCGATGATTCCAAGTTAATATCAGAAGAAATTTGAAGCCCAGTTTCTTCACTAGTAGAAAGCTGCTTAAGAGCTGCTCTTTGCTCTGAACTTAAACTTGCCAAAATATCTTCTGCCTTACTTGGACTTGCTGCATTTGATACATTTGTTACTTGTCCTAGAGAACCTAAAATAAAACTAGATGTTAAAGCTAAAACAGTAAAACTTTTTAGAACTTTACTTTTTTCTCTCTTTTCCCCCATTTTTCTTCCTCCAGTTCATTTTTCGTATTAGTTTGCCTTTTACGTTACTTACTAGAAATAAGTTTTTTTGACAACTTCTTCAAGTAATCAACAAAATAGAATGACATTTGTCGTTCATATCTATTAATTATATTATTGGGAATTTTCTATTTTTAAGCAATTGGGTTATAACAAACCTTGATTTATCAACGTTTACTCAATACCCTTTTAACAAAACGACAAATTACAACATAATTCCCCTGCGGAATAAACCAATTTCAAGCAATTTAAATTCAATCTATTAATTTATTAGCCTATTCTGACGAAATAAATTTCTAAAAAGACAAAAAAATGGAGCCATCTCAAATTTCTGGATGCCTCCTTAACGCTTCTGAAACAATTATTTGTTAATCAAAGTAGTTGGGGGATCTCAGGCAGTACTTTTCATTTGTGGTTGAGATCCTTCTCTATTTATAAAAATAATTAGAATAGTATATTCGATAGTGTAAGATTTAGATTATATTAGCTAGTTTTAAATTTAAACTGAACGACTATTATACAATTCTGAGTCATAATACGGTGATTATTAACTTTATTTGCGGTTTCCCTGGATTTAATTACAGTTGTGATAATTTTAATTGCTATTGTCTAATTTTAATTGCATTTCTCAGATTTTATTTGCAGTTCACTGTTTTTTTACAACTCACCAATATCTATATGCATTTTTGCACCTCTTAATTTGAATTTTTCAGCAAAAAAACGAGGGTACCCCTTTTGGGACACCCTCATATTTTTTACATGCTTACAAATGTATGTTCAATGGACTCATATAACTCGGCAGCTTTTTGGTACTCTTTAATCTCTATATAGTATTTATATAATTTCTTACCAAACTGTTCGATATAAAATTTATTATTAGTAGAATAAAAGAATGGGAGTGCCTCATCCGATAGATATTGATAAAATTTTTCACGGGCTCCCTCAGCCTTAAGCTTATATAATTTAATCAATGTAATATGTACTGGGCTTTTTAACATTTTTGCTAATGCTAATGCTCTTTTCATCACACCAAGAAGTATCTCTTTTTCTAATAGTGTGCCTTCCGTACATGTCTCTAAATAATTGCACAAACGTCTTAAGTAATTGATTGATTTTTTATTTTCGGTTTCATTAATACTTTCCTCAAAATAATACAATGCAGTTTCATACTCTTCTCGCTTAAAATATTTCACTCCGAGATTATTCAATAAAATGGCCTTGCGTTCGCGGTCTCCTAATACTTCACAGTTATGAATCAAATCTTTATAGCGTTCAACTACTTCACTAAAATTGATCTCTAGTTCACTACCGTACTGCAAAAGCATAAGGGTTTCGGAACTAATTGCAGATGGGTAGTTGTTCGTCTTCTGAAAAAACTTAAGTGCCATTTCGGCATATTTATACGCTAAGATTTTTGAACTTCCAAAATGATAGGCAATTGCTAGATGGTGATAATATTCTTCATTTCGATATTCATCAATATTAATCATCTTTAATACCTTAATTGCCTTTTGATGGTCCTCATTACTTAGGCTAGTATAGTTCGATATATAGTACATACCTTGAAGATGATAGAATAAATTTTTCTCGAAAGGAGATAAATCACTATATTCTTTTTTCACATATGTAAGTATTTGCTTAACCATATCTAAATTTTGATTATGAAAATAGTACCTTGCTCTTAGTAAATTATAGTGGGCTGCATATTGTGAATAGTCAATAAAGGGCATTTGTTCAAGTTCTGCTTTATATTCTTCTATTTGTACTTCTTTTTTCATGATTAATGCATCATGCCATAGATGTAATTTTTTTTCTAAATTATAAAAAGATTGGACTTCTTGATTAATATTGATCCCTAAACGATCTGAGAATAAAGCAATAATATCAGGTGAGTAAGCCGTCTTACCTCTTTCAATTTTACTTACATGAGTAGTTGTACATATACCTTCTCCAAGCATTGCTTGAGTTAACCCCATTTTTTCACGATAAAACTTTATGATTTCCCCCTCAATCATATGCACCCTCCTCTATCTCTATAAACATATTTATCTAACTATTCTTTACTAAATTTTAATATCCTTTTAAGGAAAAAACAATTAATGATTTTTACCTAATACTAGGAAACTCCCTTTCAAACTCAATACAATATATCTATAAAAAAGAAAAAATCCGAAAATGAAATCCTATCATAAAGACTATTTTAGATTGATTTTCCAATTCCAAAGACCTATTTAACCAAATATTCTTACCTTAGAGAAACTGCATATATTTGACACTTATCACCTCTCTTATTATGAAAATTTGCTATGCTTTTATATTCCTCTTCTAATTTTTTAGATAAACTACTCATTGAGCTATGCTCTCACATTTTTGAGAAAGGAGCATTCTGAATTCTGCATTAATCAACTGTTGTTATCCTGTACCATATATAAAGTATAAACTCTTTTTTATTCAAATATAAAAATAATGTGTGAAAAAAATTTTTTTGACAAAAATGATATTATGCGAAATAATTTTCACAAGAAAGGGTTTTCATATTATTATTAAAAAAAACTCTTTTTTCCTATATAATAATTATTAAGCAAATAATAATGCTTTTCTAAATCTTTAAAATACAAACAATTTCAATTTAATACTATATTAAAAATTTATTTATTCAAAAAATCAATTTCCTAAAGGAAAGGTGTAAAGAATATGGAACAAACGAACAGCTTAGGTAAAATTCGTTCTTATTATGCGCGATTAAGTGATAAAGAAAAAAAAATCGCTGATTATATATTACAAAACCCAAAGCATATTATTCACAGTACGATTACAGAAGTAGCTGAAGACTTAAACGTTGCAGATGCAACTGTTTTTAGATTTTGTAAAAGGATTGGATTTAAAGGATATCAAGCGCTTAAGATTGCATTAGCAACTGAAATTATGACGCCGATCCAGCAAATCCACGAGGAAATTAACGAAAAAGATGATGAAATAACAATAGCAAATAAAATATTTCAATCTAATATTCGAACACTTGAAAATACTGCCCAAATTCTAGATAGTGCATCGTTTAAAAAAGCAGTAAATCTTATTTTAAAAGCTAATAAAGTTGAATTATACGGTGTAGGTGGCTCGTCTGTTATTGCGATGGATGCCTTCCATAAATTTATTCGTACAGGAATAAAAGCGAACTCGTACACAGACTCGCACTTTCAATTGATGTCAGCTTCACAACTGACAAAAGAAGATGTTGCAATCGTTATCTCGCACTCAGGCTCAAATAAAGACATCCTTCGTATCTTGCAAGTACTAAATGAAAACGGTACCAAAACAATTGGAATTACAGGTTTTCCAAAATCACCATTAAGTCAAAATGTTGATGTCTCACTTTACACTTCTTCCGAAGAAACAGAATATCGACCAGAAGCACTTGCTTCAAGAATTGCTCAATTAAGTATTATTGATGCACTATACGTAAACTTAATGATTTTAAACGCTCACAAAGCTAAAACATCATTTGAAAAGGTAAGAACTGCAATTTCAGAAACAAGATCTTAATATTATTAGGAAAAAAGATGTCTCACAAAAGTGTTGAGACATCTTTTTTATGGCTTAGCGATTTGACTAACAAACTTTTTCATAAACTTCAAAAGCTTCATATGCATGATTGCCATTTCTTCAGGGGTAATTGGTTCTTCTTTTTCTAGCCATTGCTCCATAAGTCCAAAGAATGCCGATGAAATAAATGCAGTTGTGTATTCGTGTGGAATTTCAATCATGTATTCTTCTTCTAATAAATCCACTAGTTTTTCATAAATCGTCTCTTTAATGTATTCCTTCATTTTCCTCGGAAAAGCTGGGTCACCTTTTGTACTGATTAAAATTTTAATAAATCTTTGATTTTCTTTTAAATAATGATATACATTAAGAATAGGTGGATAGACCATATCATTTGAATAAAACTCATTCATTTCTTTCGGCCTTATAAATATAAGTCGATCCTGTAATCCTTCCAATATTTCATTTTGACTTTTTTCCATTAAATCATATTTATCTCTGTAATGTAGATAAAATGTACCGCGATTTAATCCTGCTTTTAATGTAATATGTCTAACTGAAATAGCTTCGAATCCTTTTTCTTCTATTAAATCTAACAACGTCTCTTTTATTAATTTCTTAGTTTTTTCAACTTTTATTTCTCTTAATGATTGATTCATTTTAGATCATCCTTTTGGAATATAAGTTCTTACTGAACAAATTTGATAAATGTGTTTAGCAATGAACACATTTGTATGATTTGCTTATTGTGATTTATTAAAAGTCATTGTAATATCTTCACATAACAATAGTCAACACGTTGTTCAGTTATTTAATTAAAAGAATTAGGAGGTTATTGAAATGAACTTATTTAAACAAAAACAAGCTATATTAGCTCCTATACTAGTACTAGTTGTTGCGATTATATTCAGTTTAACATTAGCATCATCCGTTAATCCTACACCTAAAGATCTTCCTATCGCGATCGTAAACGAAGACCAAGGAATTCAAGTACCTTCAAAAGGTAATGTTAATATAGGTGATATGATGGTTGCAAAAATAAATGCACTATCTAAAATGAAAAATGGTGAAAAACCAGCGATTAAGTGGATTCAAGTATCAAGTGAAGAAAAAGTACGTAAAGGTCTAAATGACCAAAAATACTATGCTGCCCTTATCCTTCCAAATGATTTAAGTAAAAATCAGGCTTCATTAAAAACAGCGAATCCATCACCTATTACGATGAAAATTTTAGTTAATCAAGGCAAAAATGCAAATGGATCAACGATGGCTAGTCAAATGCTGACTCATTTAGTAGAAAATCTAAACTTAAATATTCATACTGAAATTTTTAATGAATTAAAGAAAAGCGTGAGCTCAATTTCAGTAAATCAAGCTGAAGTATTAGCAAGCCCAATCATAACGAAGGTTGAAAATGTAAATGTAATTGGAACCCATACAGCAAATGGAAATGCACCAGTGAGTTTAATCACACCACTTTGGATGTCTAGTTTAATTGGTGCCGTAATCGTCTTTTTAGCGAAAAAGAAAACAGAAACATCAAATTCAATTAGTAAATTAAAAGTTATTTTTGAACAATTACTATTAGGAGTAGTCCTATCCTTCCTAATTGGTTTTGGTATAACTTTAATGGCAAAGTGGATTGGCTTTACTCTTCCAAGCTTCTTGGACGTTGCGCTATATTTAACGATTACTTATTTCTGTTTCCATATCCTAATTTCTGCTGTCATGTCTTGGATTGGCTTTGGTGGAGTAGGGATCTTTGCTCTAATCTTTTTCTTCTCGGGTTCTTTAATCGGAATGCCAAAAGAGCTTTTACCAGCTTTTTCAAAAGACTGGATTTACTCATGGGTTCCAATGCGATTTGGTGCTGATGGATTAAGAGAAATCTTCTATTTTAATAAAGGATTATCAATGAGTCATCCAATGAGTATTATTATCTGGATTGGTGTAATCTCTGTTATTGTTTTATCCTTATCTGCTTTTAAACCACAAAAAGAAGAACTAAATCAAACTTTAACAATAAAATAAATTAAACCACAAAAAAGGGAAACCTAATCATTTGGTTTCCCTTTCCTTATTACTGATCTAATCCTAAATCTTTTAAAATATTATCTAAAGTCTTTCCTTTATAAGTAGTTTTAGGCTTCGGTGAGTTATCAACTGTAGAATTTTGTAATCCAAAGTTTTTTACAATATAGTACATATCCTTTTTATCAACTACTTTATCAAAGTTAAAGTCTGCAGTAGCTTTATTTGTACCCCAATAAGTTTGTACAGCTATTGCATCTAAAATATCGATTACGTTATCTTTATTGACATCACCAGCTGCTGCCTGTGTTAAATTCCAAACCATTCTCTTTCCTACTAATTCACCTCGAACTTCATCTGCTAAGTTCATTTTTCTATACATTGTAAAATGACCAGGTACATCAACTTTTACAGTATATGGTTTTAGATCTGCTTTTAAGCCCTCAGCAGTGTATTGTCCATTTTGGTTATATATTGGAGCATCGACCATCGTTTTTCCATCATACGAAGTGACGGTTACTTTTGCACCAATTTTACTTTCATCAAGCGCATAATTTTGCTGACCTGTAGTCGGATCAACTGTTCCTTCTAATCTTAAAGTTCCTTCTACTCTAGAATATGTTAGCTTTTTATTATAAGTTTCCATAAAAGTGTAGACATTACTTGTTTCTACATTTGATTGGTCAATCGTTGACGCTGTTATTGTATTCCAATCAAAAGGCATACCCTTAAGCCATTTATTTGCTGTTTTCAAATCGAAATTAAATAGTAGTAAATCTTCTGGTAAAGCTTTCGTTCCATTATAAGTAAATGTAAATGTATAAAGAAGTGTACCAACTGAAGTAGGTACTGAAGATACTGATACATTCGCATCTCCGTACTGTTTTACCGCGTCATTTACTAGGACATTTTGAATTGTTGCAAGATTTGGATCTACTTTTAAATTAATTTTAGTAGTTTTTAAGTTTTTCACGTTATTTGAGCGAATACTATAATTGACAGTGTCACCTGTTGTAACAGTTTGTTTATTTGCTTTTAAATAGTAATATGGTAAATTTTCACTTACAAATGTTACTTCTAACATATTCGATGCATTTGCCGTAAAGTTTCTTGCTGCATCAAAACCATAAAATGCAACATTTAAAGGAGTAGAACGCTTTTTAACTTTAATCTTATCCGTATAGTTTCCATTTTTATCTGTATACTTTGGTTTTGCTGGGAATGGACTATCGTAAAACGATACTACTGCATTGCTTGATTGATCAACCGGAATACCTAAGCCATTTGCTTCAGCAGTTTCAGGATCATTTAAATTAATGTTAAAGTCATATAAGAATTGCCCATTTGAATCGAATTGGCTATCTTTATATTCAATAACTTTTTGATCTAAATTGTCAAAGCTAGTTGTCATAGTTGGTGTGCCAGCGTCAAAAAAGAAATCAGCTGTTTTAGTGAATACTTTACCTTCTTCATTTGTTCCAATCATTTTTAATCGATATTTACCTGCTGTTGCATTAATCGGTTCGCTACTTATCGGATTTTTCGCATCTCCAGTGAATGGATAGTAGATTGAATTAAATCCTCTGGGATTCGTATAATTTTGATTTTCGTTCAATATGATTGGTACATATGAACCTACTAACCCTAAATCCTCACCAGTTTCTGCATCTTGTAACACTACATCCAATGTTTTCATATATGATTTTAATGAGTAACTAAAACTTATATAAGGATACGCATTTTCAGGCCAGTCTATATTATTGCCAAACATTGGATTGTTGATCTTAAAGGTATCAATTCCTTCATCAACAAAACGTCCACCAAATGGAATTTGATACGTTTCCGTTGGATCTTGTGAATTTGTAAATGTAATATACCCTTCGTATGTTCCCTTTTCTGCAGTTTTTGGGATGTTTAAGTTAAACTTAATATTTTCTTGGCTATTTCCATCTAATTTTACAGAAGTAGGACCAGTTAATGTTATATTATTTTTAGCTGCATCTTTAGATCCTCTTAATCCAGTTTGAAAATTTACATCTACATTAAATGTTTTCACTTTTTCACTACGATTTTTTAATGTAATCTTACGAGAATCTGTAACATCTTGATCATCGAATCCATAAGATCCGAAACTAATGCCACCAGTTAATTCTTTAATTAATTTTTCTTTACCATCAATACCCGCAGATGTTTGATCAACCACTTCTAACTCTACATTAGAATGAATTGCTTCATATGCATCTACTCGTCCACTACCTACTTCAAAAACACTATACGCTTTTGACAATGGATCAGCAGTGTTCATTAAGATTGATTTAATATCCTCTGGTTGTAAATCTTTATTTGATTGAAGTAATAATGCTGAAACCCCCGCTACATAAGGTGTTGCCATTGAAGTTCCAGATAAGCGAGCATAAGCATATTTATAATCTTCAGGTTTTGATCCATCAGCTGTTTTATTATTTTCATAAAATGGTACAGTTGAAAGAATGGCTACACCTGGAGCAGTTACTTCTGGTTTAATGTCATAGTTCCTACGAGATGGACCTCTTGAACTAAATGTCGCTAATTCATCTGATGCAGTTTGTACTTTGCTAAAGTCTCCAAACGTGAAATTTGATGCACCAGCTTTGATTGCCGCTGAAATGGCTAAACCATCTTCATTTGAAACAGAGAATGCTGGAACTGCATCTACTGATTCTCCAAGGAATGCTTGAATTGCGCCTTCAGCTTTATTTGCTTCATCGTTATACATTAATACGCCGATTGCACCTTTTGCTTTTGCATTTTTGATTTTATCATTTAATCCAATCGTTCCACGTTTAATAAATGCAATTTTTCCATTTACATCTTTACCAGTAAAATCAGCAGGATTTCCTAAACCAACATCAACTAACTGATATGTTTTTCCTTTTAAAGATGTCAGAACATCTGTGTAATTTTGTGCTAATTGTCTGACTGAATAGTTCTTTCCATTATTTACCCCTGCGTATTGGTAAACATCTAAAGCAATAGATGACGCACCTACTGTTAAAGCTAATGCCGCAGCTCCAGGTGAACCAACCGTATACATTTGATTACCAGTATTCCCCGCTGCAACCACTGTTGTCACACCACTTAAAACTGCATTGTTAACTGCTATAGAAGTTGCATACATTGGATCATTTATTGTTGCTCCAAGTGACATATTAATTACGTCCATACCGTCTTGAACTGCACGATCGATTCCTGCTAGAATATCTTCAGTTGTTCCACTTCCATATGGTCCAAGTACACGGTAAGCATATAAATCTGATTCCGGTGCTGCTCCTAACGTTTTATATTCACTATTTGCTTTGCCACGACCACCAATAATACCTGCGACATGTGTTCCATGCTCAGTGTAATATGCTTCTGAATTACTAACCTCAGGTTTACCAGATTTTTTCCAATCAGCGTAAGTCGTTTCCATTGGATCAGGATCGTTTTCAACGAAATCATATCCACCTTTATAAGCATCCTTCAAGTCCGGGTGGTTATAATCCATCCCTGTATCTAAAATTCCAACTTTAATTCCTTTGCCTGTATATCCTTCCTTATGTAAACGATCCAAAGCATCATATGGTGTATAGTTTCCAACATTTGCTTCATCTGATTTTAATTGATCATTTTCTTTTGGTGGATCAATTGAAAATGCTTGGTTACTCCAAACTTTTTTAACAGCTTTTGATTTTAGTAGATTCTTAATTTGATTTGCTGGTAATGTCATGGACACACCATTGAATGCATGTTTATATGAACGATTAATTTTATAATCTACCTTTTTACTTTTACCACTAGTTAGAACTTGTCCAACCTCTTTCTTAAAAGTATCATGGTCTTGATCGATTCGCGTTTCAGCATCCGATTTAGTCAGAGTTTTACCTTCAACACTCGCTTCAATTTGAGCGACTTTAACTGGTTGATTCACAAACTCGACTATAACACTTGTTTGTTCTGTAGAATCTAAGTTAATATCAGAAGAAATTTGAAGCCCTAATTCTTCATTCGTTGAAAGCTCTTTAAGAACTGCTCTTTGCTGTGCAGTTAAGTTAGCAAGAATGTCTTCTGCTTTACTTGGACTTGCTGCATTCGATACATATGATACTTGTCCAAGAGAACCTAACATAAAACTAGATGTTAAAGCTAATACTGTAAAACCTTTAAGAACTTTACCCTTCTCTCTAATTTCCCCCATCTTTCTTCCTCCAGTTCGTTTTCAATAAAATAGCTAATACAATTAATTACAAAAATTATCTTATATTGACAAAATTCACTGTCATTAATCATTTAAAATGATCAATTTTCGTTCATTTATCTTACTTAAATTATCGTGAATATTCTGTTTTTAATCAAATGGGTTATTGCTAGCCTTGATTTATCAGCATTTATTCCACTCGTGAAAAAATACGACAAACTTCTGCGTTTTTTTTAATAAAATTAACGTGATTTTTAACTATTTTAGGGATTCATTTTATAATTCAATTAGCTAATTAAAAATTAAAATATAAATAAAGTTATTTAGATAAACGATGGAATGTTCTAAGTAAGATTGTAAGATACCTAAAACACAAAAAAGAACCAAACAGAGTTGGTCCTTTTTTCGTAGATTAACTGTCAATTAAGTATCAAATAATATACCATCCAATGCTTCAATATATCTTTTAGCAGAATTAGAGACAACGAGCTTTGCATTCTCTTTTACAATCCCATGAAATGCATTATAAATTCTATCAAATGTTAACTTCTCTACGGCTAATGATATCTCTTTTACTTTTTTTGCTGGTAATGGAATTAAATTAGGATAACTGTACATAAAACTTACCCAATTTGGATCTGCAACTACTTGAATAATATCTCCTGTTAACAGTATTCCTTTTTGCTCATTTCCAGCTTTCCATTCTAATACTGCCCCACCTTTAAAGTGCCCGCCTAATCGATGAATTTGAATTTCTTTGTAAAGCTCCAACGATTCGCCAGACCAAAAAATAATTTTATCACTTTTTCTCGTGACCCACTCTTGATCATCTTCATGTATGTATACAGGTACATCAAATCTTTCAGCCCATTCAATTTGACTAGAGTAATAGTGTGGATGTGATAGAGCAATCGCATTGATTCCTCCTAACCTCATAATTTCTTCTATCGTCTTCTCATCTAGATAAGTAACACAATCCCATAAAACATTAAACCCTTTATTCTTAATAAGATAGGCAGTTTGACTAATCCCAAACTTAGGGCTCGTTACAATACTATATAAATTTTCTTCTTCAAAGCGAATAATATTTTGATAGTTTTGTTCTTTCATTAATTGTAATGTTGTCCAACTTTGACCATTTGGATTGATGTATTGTCTTTCTTCAGAACAAATTATGCAGTAATCAGGAGGATCAATAGACTTGTTATACTGAACGCCACAAGTCGTACAAATAAATTTGAACATTTACTTATTCATCTCTCTTTCCCTCTAATTTAGTCTGACGTATTTCACATTGATTTAAAGGTAAAAATTACCAATACAAATAGACACATTTAAGTATAGTAAATCAATAACTGATTTATTACACTTGAATGTGCCTAAATGATTTCTGTTCTATTATTTAATTTTTACTACTTTACCTTTTGTCATTTCAATTAATTCATTTGGTGTTAACTGAAAAATTGCTTTTGGATGACCAGCAGCAGCCCATACTTCTTTATACTGTAATAGATCCTCATCTATAAATGTCATTACTTGGTTTTTATGACCGATTGGTGATACCCCTCCAATTACGAATCCTGTTTGTTCACGCACGAAATCAGCATCTGCTTTAGCTAGTTTATCATTCATTATTTTCTCGATTTGTTTCTCATTTACACGGTTTATTCCACTTGCTACGATTAGGACAGGACTATTTGAGCTTTCTAATTTAAAGATAATAGACTTTGCTATTTGAGCTACTTCACAATTTAATGCATCCGCTGCTTCCTGAGCAGTTCTTGCACTATTTGGTAGTTCAATCACTTTATTTGAATAACCTAACTCAAAAATTAAATCTTGTACTATTTTTGCACTTTCTTTTAATGCTTCCATTAACATCACTTCCCTAAAAAATTGATTTTTTATTTATTCAATAATAAAATGTACAATCCTGCTTTTTTTCAAATAAATAAACTACTTCCACCAAATTGATTTAGGATATTCACCTGTACTTATATTAATTGTTTCTCCAATTTTAGGTGTGGCATACTTTACCTCATTTTCTTTAGCAGCCTTCACAACCCGTTCAATTGGCTCATTCCAGTCATGAAATGCTAATGTAAAAGCACCAAAATGAATTGGAACAAGAACTTCACCTTTTACATCAATAAAAGCCTGAACTGTTTCTTCTGGCAGCATATGGATTGCAGACCATCGTTTATCATATTGACCACATTCCATTAATGCATAATCAAACGGTCCATACTTTTCCCCTATTTCCTTAAAATGAGGTGCATAACCGCTATCTCCACTAAAGTAAATTTTCGTTTTCCCACCAATGATGACCCACGAACACCACAATGTACTGTTACGATCAGTTAAATTTCTTCCTGAAAAATGTCTTGCAGGAGTACAAGCTAAAGTTAATTGATCAAATTTAAATTCATCCCACCAGTTATGTTCAGAAATACTCTCTTTTGATACTCCCCAACTCACCAAGTGACTCCCTACACCAAGAGGAACAATAAATCGATCAACTTTTTGTTTGATTTTTTTTATCGTACCGTAATCTAAATGGTCATAATGATCATGCGATAATATGACAGCATCTATTTTTGGTAATTCACTGATCTCAATTGGTAAACCGCCACTATATCTTTTACCACCAAATTGCGGAAACGGGGTTGGTGCGTTCCCAAACATTGGATCAATTAAAATATTTTTTCCATCGATTTGAATTAATAAAGCTGAATGTCCAAACCAAGTAATTTTTGAGTCGTTATTTTTCGAATGCAAAAATGAAACGTCCATTTTTTCCATTGGAATCTTTTCTTTAGGCGTACGATTGGGATTTATCTTAACAAAGTCTCTAACCATAGAAACATTTGTTTTGAAATCCATACTCATACTCGTAGGGATTTGGTTTATAAACTTACCATTTTTGTAATGCTCTAAAGCATAAAATGACTGCATTTTATCCTTTGAATATTTCTTCCCAAAATGAGGATATGTATTTAAAAACATTGTTATTATGATAACTAGCAATACTAAAATTAGTAAAAATAACATTTAATTTCTACCTCCAAATTAACTTTTACTAAATTTTACACTACCACAAATTTAGAAGATTAAACAAATATTCAGATTGCTTTTTTTTAATGAAAAAACACCTTTTATGATTCATAAAAGGTGTTTCATTTTATAGTCTAGGATCGATTTCTTTTGCCTGCTGTTCTTCGAATAATTTATTTGCAATTAATTGTTTATACTGCTCATTATCATTTGAGATTGAAGATAGTGGATATTCTAACATCTTTTGCCCTAAAACATAATCTTTAATTGAGGCATTTATCTTCTTATTGATCCGCTTTTGTTTGATTAACTTCTGATATTTATGTTCTAATTTATAATCATATCCATAAACAAGCGTTAAATAATCAGCGTTTCTAACCTTCAAGAATGGAGCACTATTGAAAGATTTATGGTTAGGTTTTATGACTACACCTTCCATTTTTCTAGTTGTCGTTAGCGTTTCATAATAATGATTAGCTTTTTCAAAGTAATGTTCATCATCCAATGAAAGAACTAAATAATCGTCACCCGATACGAGTGAGAAAATTTCAGCAGTACTTAATGAAGGTAATTTTTCCTCACCATTTTCATAAACCATTTTTAAGAGATTAAATGGCTTATACTCTATTTCTGATTTCGCTCCATATATTCTCAGTTGCTCATCATAAATATCTAATAACTCTTCATGCTTTTTAATCGGTACGTACGACTTTAATGTTTCTTTTACTACACTAAATGTTGAATAGTCATTATGACCATATTTATTCGTTAATATTTGTTTCGTAGTATGATTTACTTCATCATGAAAATCCGTTTGCTCATATCTAGAGATCAGTTTGTTAAAATGCTCATCAAATCCAGTCTCTTTTAATATGCTTAATTCAGACCTTAATGATTTTGATAAGACATTAAATTTACCTTCTATTAATCCCGTGCCTAATACGATCCAAGGTAGTAACTCTCCATCTAGAATTAAAGTTCTAATATTCTCTTTTTCCATAAAGCTACCTAATCGCTCTAATAGAATTGAATACACGCCCGAAAGATCAACATTTTTTACACGATATCCATTCCGACTGACTGCATAACATTCTTCAATTTTTTTAGAAAAATAGATATTACATCTTGAACCCATATACTTTGGTTGAAGTACAACTTCTTGAACCTTTTTATCTTTAAAGTATTGTAGTCCTTGCTTTAAAGACTCTAAATCATTCGCATTTGTATCCTTATCAGCCGGACTCATCGTACCAGAAATATAATTAATTGAATTTTTTAATACATAATTGAGACGTCGTTTATCTCTTTGATCCAATTCATTTAGATTGATACTTTTTTCTCTTCCTTTGAATAATTCTGGTAATTCTTCTTTATTCACGACATCCTCATCAACTGAAGGAACACTATACAAATATGGGTTATTTGAATATATTCTAATACTAGTCAGCTGATTCCCACTAGCAGCACCAGTATCAATTCCATATTTATTCTTAATACGAATTAATTTCTTACTCGCAACATGACCAAATACATGATAAGGCTGATTTGAAACAGCTTCCTCAGCTAAAAATTGTAATTGCTCCTGAATCGGTTTATTACGATCAATTCGGAATGAACGTTGATGGCGTAATGAATTATTATCCATTTTTCCAATATATTTCTTTTTACATGGAGCATGAGTAATATAATATGAAGGAAAGTCTTCACCTATATAGTGATAAAACTCCTTACTTTCATTAACCAGCTCTAAAAACTTAACTTGGAGCCCTTCATCTTTTTCCAACGTTTTAATAGAAGTAAAGTATGTTTCGACTAAGCTCTGATCAATCGAAGAATCTTTTAATTGACCTAATAAATACTTACTAACAAAATTTTCATGATTTCCTTTTATAAAATAAAACCATTTGCGGTTTGAATAAATGAACTCAATTATTTCTTTAACTTTGTTCCCTTTATCAATCCAATCTCCTACTAATAGTATGCGGTGATTACTACTTTTCTCTGATTCTATTATTTGATTATTTTGAACCGTGAAACCAGCTTTCGATAATAGCTTTTGAAATGTGAGAACCTGTTCATGAATATCCCCTACGATTGTATATTTGTATTTTGTAGGCAGCTTTCGAGAAATATACTCCTCCATATTATCCACTTTAATCTCAAATTCAGTCGGATTAAGAAAATTCTTCTGACGAATACGATGTATAATTCGATAATTACTTCTTTTTATATTTGGAATTACTTCTGTTCGAAGACGTCTTACATGATTATCAATTAATTTCTTTGATCGGTCTGAAGAATAGTACTCACGTATATTTTTATAGTCAAATAATACTAAATCAACATTATATGAATTTTGATTTGCGATCTCTACAACTTGATCACGGAATGATTCTGATAGTCCAGTTGTATCGACAATTACAAATTCTGCATTAATTGGGAATGTTGTAACCATCTTTAATTTAGTAAATAGTAATTCAAATGCTTGTTCACTCGCCTCGAGCATAATCGTACTATGTTTATCAAAATCTTCCCCTAATATTTCTCGTCTAATATCATCAGATGATAAATACTGTATATTTGTTTTATAATTTCTCGACTCGTCTCTATAAGATAAAGATGGAATTAAAATTTTTTTTGCAAAAGTCGATTTTCCACATTCACTAGAGCCTACTAAAAGAAAAATCGTATGAACATTTGTTGAGATTTTCATTCCTGATGCTCCTTTACTTTTTGCTTCGTTATAACAACTGCCTGAGAAAGTGAGATTCCGTCTACACGATCTCCTACATCCGAGAATGTATACGTATATGTCGTATTACTTAAGATTGAATCAATCCATTTAACGAAATCTTCTTTTGTCATTTCCCATTTATGATCATCATGCCTAAATCCATCTAATTGGTATAGATTATTAAACTCTGCATTTGGAGTCGTTATGATGAAATTCTCAAAATTAACATAAGATAGTACGCTCTTTATTAAATTGGTAGCATCCTTAACACTCATATGTTCAACAACTTCAGTTAGCAATACATCAACATTCAAATCGTTGTCGTAAAACTCTAGAAAGTGAGATAAAGACTCATAGATTGCAATATTTTCAATCACTTTGTTATTTATTTTATATTTCAATCGTTCTCTTATTTCGGCATCAATATCAATTGCGAAATAATCATACTCACTGATTTTTTGACTATAAGGAATTGCATACGCTCCCTCACCACAACCAATATCAAGAATAGAACGCTCAAATTTTAACTGTTCTGAAATCCACTCTTGACGCTGTCTTGCAGTATTTCCAAATTTAAAATTGATATCATAATGATTTGTTTTTTCAAGTTCATTTTTAAATGCAAGAAATTTTTTACGACTATTTAACACATTTCTATTAAATAAATAACGTATATAATAAGGTGCATCAATGACTTGCATACTAGTTATATATTTTCGTATAACATCGTCTGTAAAATCGATATACTCATCTGAAACGATGCTCAAGAAAACGCATAGCACTGTCGTATAGTGAATTAACTCATGAATTGTTTTTGTTGTACGAATACGTAGCTGATAAGTTTTACTAGCTAACTCTTCAAAGGTTAGATCAAATTCATTTAAATGCCTCTGAAAGAAGTTTAAGTAACTAACGTTTTTCACATGAATAGCATTAATCAATACGCTATTTTCATATTCATTCTGATCTTTTTCATGTAATTTTTTGAATGCTGAAGAAAAGAATGTGTTGATTGCATTTAAAGGGAATAGGGTTGAACAATATCTTGTCGTATTTAAGTATTCAAACATTTCCTCTGCTTGTTCTTTATACGAAATTTCATTATCAGCATCTTTAAAATAAATATTATATGTATCTTCTGTAGAATACCACGCAAACGCGTTTCCCTTCCTAATTGTCTTAATACTCATCCCAGAGCTTGGATTTTTTGCAATTATATAGGAAAAATCAGGGTTATTTGATTTTAACTGAAAAATAGCCACTTGAGTGAATCACCCTTTCTTTTTGAATTATCAAATTATTAATCTTATTTTAACATGGAATTTCTAATAGATTATTGGTAATTTAATAAAAAAAAGAGAGGTAAAATTCACCTCTCCTTAACCAGTTTCTTCTATTATATATATACTTAGTTTAAAGTTCTTAATAAATTAGCCATCTCAATTGCCGAAATACCAGAATCCCAACCTTTATTACCAGCTTTCGTTCCCGCTCTTTCAATTGCTTGTTCAATATTTTCTGTCGTTAATACACCAAAAATAACAGGGATACCAGTTTGTAGAGTAATAGCTGCAACCCCTTTTGCCACTTCGTTACATACGTAATCATAATGAGTAGTTGCCCCACGAATAACTGTTCCAAGCGTAATAATCGCATCGTATTTTTTTGAATCTGCTAGTTTTTTTGCAACTAATGGAATTTCAAATGCTCCAGGTACCCAAATAACATCAACGTCTGATTCTTCTACACCATGACGATATAGTGCATCTTCTGCACCACCAAGTAGTTTTGATGTAATAAATTCATTAAAACGTCCTACAATTACAGCAACTTTAAGTCCAGATCCTACTAAATTTCCTTCAAATTTCATCTTAATCTCTCCCATTTTTTAATAGTGTAATAAATGTCCCATTTTTTCAATTTTAGTAATTAAATATTTTTCGTTTTCCATTTTCATCTCAGTTTGAATTGGCACTCGATTATTAATCTGTATTCCGTGAGATTTTAACGCATCTATTTTAACTGGATTATTAGTTACTAAATCTATACTCTCAATGCCTAAATCTTTTATAATTTGAGCACTTATCGCATAATCTCTTAAATCTGAATCAAATCCTAAGTTTAAATTTGCTTCAACAGTATCAAAGCCTTCTTCCTGTAACTTATATGCTCGTAACTTATTAAGTAAGCCAATTCCTCTACCTTCTTGTCGCATATAAACAATTACACCTTTTCCAGCTTCTTCAATCATCGATAATGTAGATTGCAACTGCGGTCCGCAATCACAACGACATGAGCCAAATACATCACCTGTTAAACATTCCGAATGAATACGTACAAGTACTGGTTCACCATCGTCAACTTTACCTTTTACAATCGCAATATGCTCTTTACCATCGATCTCATTTGTATAACCAATCATCTTAAAATCACCAAAATCAGTTGGTAATTTAATTTCAACTTCTCTTTTTACAAGTTGTTCAGTTTCTTGTCTATAATGAATTAAATCTTTAATTGTTATCATTTTTAAATTAAACTTGTTTGCGATTTTGATTAAATCGGGTACTCTTGCCATAGTTCCGTCGTCATTCATAATTTCACAAATAACACCAACTTCTTTCGATCCGGCCATTCGAGCTAAATCTACTGCCGCTTCAGTATGTCCCGGTCTCTCAATAACGCCTCCGTTTTTAGCGACTAGAGGAAACATATGCCCAGGTCTTCTAAAATCTGCTCCAGTTGATTCATCATTTAACATTTGTAAAACAGTATGTGAACGCTCAAATGCTGAGATACCAGTAGTAGAATCGATATGATCAATACTTACCGTAAAGGCAGTTCCATGTGAATCTGTATTGTTTGTTACCATTTCATATAAATCCAGTTTTTTGGCTATCTCTTCAGAAACAGGTGCACATATTAAACCCCGACCATGTGTTGCCATAAAATTTATATTTTCAGGAGTTGCAAATTCTCCGATAACAACAAAATCGCCTTCATTCTCTCTATCTTCATCATCACAAACAATAATAATTTTTCCATTTTTCAAATCTTCAATTGCTTCTTCTATTTTAGAGAACATGAGCTTACTCCTTTATATATAGCCATTTTGAGATAAAAATGAAGTTGTTATTGCAGAACTCTTTTTCGTCTCATTCATACCAAGCATTTTTTCAACATACTTACCTAATAAATCAAACTCAATATTAACAACGTCTCCCGTTTTTTTACTGCCTAAGATGGTATGTGATCGGGTATGAGGAATTAAAGAGATTGTTACAATATCAGTTTCAACTTCAAATATTGTTAAACTTGTACCATCAATCGTTATACTGCCTTTTTGTAGGCAATATTTAGCAAACGAACTTGGAATAGTAATTTTATACATTACTGCGTTTTCCATTGCATTTACAGATATAATTTTACCTGTGCCATCAATATGACCAGATACAATATGTCCACCAAACCTTCCATTTGCAGCCATTGCCCGCTCTAAATTTACTTTTTGGTTTGAAACCAAAGTACTTAGATTCGACGCTTGAAACGTTTCAGGCATGACATCAACAGAAAATTCATTTTTAGTAAAATCCGTAACGGTTAAACACACTCCATTTACAGAGATACTATCTCCTAAATGAACATCCTCTAAAATGACTGGTGCCTCAATTGTTAGCAATAAAGTTTTACCTTTTTTTACGATATTTTTTACTGTTCCTATTTCCTCAACGATTCCAGTAAACAAGTTTTTTCACCTCATTTCGAAAAAGCATATTACATTCCAGCCCGATAAATGACTTTGTAAGATCCATCTCTAATTTTATAAATAGTTGATCCACCTTATCACACCCTCTAATTCAAATTAATTTGAAAAAGTGAAAAGCCCCTTAGAGAAAACTCCTAAGGGGCAATAGATGTTTAAGAAAGGAAGCATACTTAAATAAACGCTAGTTCAATATGAGTCTATTTAAAGACAGTACTATAGCGTCTATTGTTGTACATACAAAATATGCACAACGAACTAAGCCTATATGGATAGTATTTTTGAAAAAACAAATAACCAGACCATATATGCACTCCATCCTTCTCCCATCCAGACTATACTGTCGGCTCTAGATTCTAACTAGATCAGCAACATATAAAAAATCTATATGAAGCTCACGGGCTTAGTATATAAATATACAACACCGCCGGTTGGGAATTTCACCCGACCCCGAAGGACACTAATTATCAAATTTGGTTTCATTATAACTAGCAATTATTTGATTGTAAAGATTTTAAGATTCTATTTTTTTTTAAATCGAACTGATTGAAAAGAAAATAAAAGTAAAAAACCTTATAAAATATGGAAAATTTCTTACTCTATTTCGTTAAAAAATATTTTATTTTTTTATCTAATAATTTAATCATCTTGCTTTATATATTTTTTTGCAACGAATACAAAAGTGAATAAATATTAATAATAAAGTAATTTCGGAAATCTTGAATTTGATAGTTAATTTAGAAAGTAAGACTTATAGATTCCGAAATTATATAAAATTAGCCGAATTAATAATACATTTGAATTCGTTTTTTATTTGTATTGTTTATTTAAACCAAAGAGTCATACACTCCTCTTAATAATGCTCCTAAAATACTTAACAATTCCAATTATAAATGCGCTTTCCTTTATATCAGAAATAGAAATAATTAAACCTTATAACTACAAAATAATATATAATCCTAAAATAATAAAAGACCCTTCATCCGTACTAAAAAGCCGATAATTAAATTGAAATAAACAGCTTCATCTTATACCAAACTGAAAAGTGTTGTGGAATTCCAGTAGATCTCCTTTTAGAAAAAATAATAATAAATATGCGGTATGTGTAATTATTATAAAAAAGTTAGTTTTTTTTAAAGAAACTTCTTTTAATAGAAGTTTCACGCTGTTGAAAAACACCTTGTCAATTAAATTACCAAATTTTCGTAAAAGGAGTAGAGTGATGTTGATTTCCACTACATGGTGCTCGCTTTCCATGGGGCGAGACCTGAGCCTCCTCGGCAAGCCGAGGCCACTGAAAAAGTAAATTTTGATCAAATTTTGCTTTTTACGAAAAATCAATTCCCATAAAAACCTCGATTTTTATAGATAAAGTGGGGATGACACATTAAGTTTTAACCCATTTTTGAGACAAAAGTGGGGATGGAAATTTTAGGGAATTGAACTTTTTCAAAAATCATAGAGTTATTCAGCGGCCTAGGCAAGCCTGCGGGGTCTCAGCCTTCCCGCTAATCCCATAGGAGTCGATCACCCCTCCGTTCCAATCAACTTATACAATTAAAAAAAGTCTGTAATTAAATACTAGTCAAATAGCCTTTACTTAGAGTAATCTAACTGTTGTATATTAATCAGCTTGTAGATCAATTAATACCGAACAATTGTTAAACTAAACTATAAAATTTGTTCCCTAAAAAAGCCCATCATATTTTTAACTTCTAAAAAAAATCATTACTAGTGTTATTCGAATAATAAATTGCTCAAACACTTTTACATTTAAAACCATTAAAAAATCATTCAAAAAATGCTAATTTTATCATTATTAAATGTTCATTTAAAGTCCGTTTCCCTATTGACGACTTTATATTTCAACACTCTGAAACTTCTTTTAATAGAAGTTTCCTTTCTAATCCATTATTTATTTCCAACTTGTAGAATTTTTTCATGTTGTTTTGAATGTCTTTTTTGTAGCCAAATAAAGTACACTGAAACTACTATGATCAATATTAAAATGATCGGCGAGGAAAAAGAAAGTATTCCTAAAAAGCAAATTGCTAGTATACATGAACCGATTTTAAAAATTACGGAATCAAATAATCGTAAACATGCTAATACTCCTAGTAAAGCGTTGCATAAGAAGAATGCATTTGCAATTGCTACAAGTGTTTGAATGCTTAGGAAATCATTAAAATAAAGAATAAATACAATTATGTGAATGACAAACAAACTAAATAATGATCGAGTTGCCACATTATTTCTATTTTTAAAAGAAAGCCATGAAGGCAATAAACCGTTTTTGGCTTGATCGGCGATTAGCCTTGATACTGCTCCTATTACTAGCAGAACCGTACTAATACAAAGTGCAATTGTAATGGATGAAATAATTGGAGTTGACCAACTTCCAAATAAACTTTGTAGTAACGGTGCTAATGATTGATCCATCATATTTCCATTTTTAGAATGAATCCACTGGAAAGCAAATGCAACTGTTAGACTTACTATTGCTATAATCGAGAAACTTAAGACTACTGCTCTAGGAATTGTTCGTTCTGGAGTTTTTACTTCTAAAGAATAGCTACCGATGACCTCCCACCCGATTAAGGCCCAAAATAATAAAAGTAAACTTTCTCCAAAATTAGAAACAGTAATCGGATTCGATAAAGTAAAGCTCCCATCAACTGTAAATAATGTATGAATACTGCCAACTATAAGCGTCACTACAATGAAACTAGACATAAAAAAGGCAAATTTTCCAACATCGGCAATGCTTCGAGTTAAAATGATATAAACAAAACATAGGATTCCTAAAGCTAGCCACTTTTCATTGAAGAAACTTTGATTTGTCAGTAGTTGTAAGTAATGTCCTGCCGTACCTGTAACTGCTATTGGCCCAAAACAAACTGCAAGTAAAAAGAAAATAGCTGAAAGGTTTTTTAGTTGTGTACCAAATGCACGTTCAACTGCCAATGGTACTCCAGAATCTCCTGGAATCAACAAACTTAGCTTACCAAACATTAGTGCAAATATTAAACTTAAACCAAGCATTAGAACCCATGCAAAAATAGCATAATTACCAGCAGTTTCATACACTGCAGGCGGTAAAATGATAATTCCCGAACCTAAAATAGGTCCAATCATTAACCCGCTGAGCAAAAGAAAACCAATTTTTCGATTCCTCATTAATATCCCCCCAATAGTTATTGAAAAAAATTGTAATCTCGTATACTTTAATTATATGAACCGACTTAACATCGGTAAAATGAATAATTATGATATAACTCATCGGTAAATCCGATACTTAGGAGGTTATAATGGAAATCCGTCATTTAATTACGTTTAAGTCAATTGTAGATATGGGCGGGTTCTCAAGAGCTGCCGTCCATCTCGGATATGCACAATCTACAGTTACTGCACATATACAATCACTTGAGCAAGAATTAGGAGTCCCTTTATTTGACCGATTAGGTAAAAAGGTACATCTGACTGAGGTCGGTGAGAACTTTTTAGTTCACGCAATCGAAATGATTCAGCTCTATACAAAAGCAAAAGATGTATTTCAGATGGAAAATGAAGAAGTATCCACGTTAAAGATTGGAGCTCCTGAATCTTTAACAATCTACCGTCTTCCACAAATTATCCAAGCTTTTCGATCACAATACCCGAAAGTAAATATTATAATGAAATCTGGTTCATGTTGGGAATTACAAGATGAATTACGTCGAGGAGATTTGGATATTGGCTTCTTACTACAGGCTCCATTAACTGATTCAGATTTATATACGGAAACACTAATTGAAGAACCACTTGTCATTTTACTACCTCCATCTTCTGATACTAGAACACTTTCATCTTTTACACTAAATGCGAATGAAAATATAATTCTCACCGAACAAGGTAGTTATCGTGATTATTTTGAAGCATTTTTAAGAAGTAAAGGTATTGCAACTGAGTCTGGAATGGAATTTTGGAGTGTTGAGGCAATTAAACAATGTGTCATGTGCGGACTTGGTATATCCATACTCCCACTCATAGCAGTTCAAAATGAAATGCAGCAAAAAAAACTAAAAGTCATAAATTGGGATACAAATTTAGGAAGTGTATCTACAATCATGTCTTGGCATAAAAATAGATGGCAATCACGTGCTGCTAGAAAATTTATGGAAGTTGTTAGAGATCAGTCATCTTTATGGAATCAGTCTATCAAAATCTAGTTTCTAATAAGTTATTACTTGGGAGTTATAAGCTTAGAAAGAAGTCTTTAGTATTGTTTAGTACTGGTCATTTCTCGGCCTATTGTAATTCATTTACTCTATCATTCATGTGTGACTTTATTTGCAGTTATCCAGATTTTAATTGCAGATTTGCCTTTTTTATTTGCACTTCCCATACAACGACACGAAAAAAAGCTAGCGCTAACTAGCTTTTTTATTATACAGTCTGCCGCTCAATTAATTTAATCGCTATCTCCTCTTGATTAATTACAGAATTAATCGCTTGTATAAAAAGTTTCCTCCCTATTTCCCGTAATGGAATTTCGACTGTTGTTAACTTCATTACTTTAGCAATTGGTTGATTATCGAACCCAATTATCGCTAGATCATGAGGAATAGCTATTCCACGATCATTACAGCAAGTCTGCACACCCGCTGCCACTTGGTCACTTGTTACTAACAAAGCTGTTGGTCTCTCTTTTAAATTTAATAAAGACTGGACAATTCTTTCACCATCTTCAAAATAGTAACAATTATCGAATACAAAATCCTTATTTAGTGCTTCATTATATTTACTATGAAAATCAATATAGGCTGATTCTCTTTGTTTACTATTCTTACCTGTTCTACGACCAATACTATAACCTATTTTCCGATGACCTTTTTGATATAAATATTCTAAAGCAATCATGAAACAATTGTATTGATCTATAAATGTTGAGGAAACCCCCGTATTTCTTGTATCTTCAAATATGACAATTTGTCCATATTGCTTATAATTCTCGATCATTTCAATTGAACAAACTCTAGAACAAATAATGAGTGAATCTATTTGTTTATGCTGCAGCATCTTTAAAGCCTCAATTTCTCGCTTCACCTCATAATTTGATTGAAATAGTACTAACTTATAATTATTTTTTATCGCTTCGTTAGCAATTCCATCAATTAGCAATCCAAAGTATGGATGTTGCGAGAACGGAATAACCACTCCAATTAGATTCGTTTTTCCTTTGCTTAAATTGACTGCATTTTGATTTCGTTGATAATTTGTTAACTCAATTGCATTTAAAACTGCTTTTCTTTTTTCCTCACTAACGTATGGTTTATCATTTAAAACTCGTGAGACTGTTGTAACCGAAACGCCGGCAATCCTCGCAATTTCTTTAATATTAGACATTTTCTCACCTTTTTCTAAACTTTTTCTTGCTCTGAAACTAGTTCCATACTTTACGATGTTCTCATCATAAAAAGGAGGTACGAATATGCAAATACTTTTTGGTTTACTTTGTTTACTATTTATGTGTTGTTCAATTTTATTTTTCGCTTTTTTTGCTATCATACAACAAGAAAAGAAACGAGTTAAGTAATGTAGGCAAATCTTAAAACAATTGCTCCAACAATTTTCCTCCCTATAATATTACATAATCCTTTAAAAAAGCTCCTATTTTCCATGAATACTCTCACTTTACTATGTAAATAATAATATAGGTTAGTAATTAAAGGAGGTATTATGATGGATACTGAAAGAGCATTAGAAATCGTAGCAGCACCTGGTATGATAAATGTAACTTGCGATGGAGTACCTGTTTATATTCAGCATGTTAATAAAAATGAGGGCACAGCAAGAATTTATCCTCTTGATCAACCACAAAATGATAAAGAAGTATCATTAAGTCACTTAAAAGAACATTAAATGATAGAAAAGACCCAAAAATAAACCTCCATCAAGGAGGTTTATTTCATTTTTGGGAAAAAAGCCCAATTATCTAACTATTTTGTCTGATTTCAACTGAAACCTTTAGGAATATAAAGATTAATGAGTGCAGTATTACTTATGGCATAACGATTAACTAGTTTATTTTTACTAAACGACTAGGTATTGGGTAATAAGTCGAATTTACTACTTACTTTAAAAAAAAATGAAAAAAAAGTCGAAAAATTATTTGAAAATTTCTATAAGTGTGTTATCATAAAAATCACTTAAGAGACAAATTGAAATATTACTTCGTAGCTAATTGTCAGAATTTTCTATTTTTTGAGGTAAAATTAGAAAATAATAAACTTTCTAAATAGAAAATTAAAAAACTACTAAAAATAGGATTAGAGGAGGCTCATATGAATTTATTTCGAAAAAAATCAGTTTCAACCGGATCGCCTAGTTCACTTAAACAAGTTCTAGGAGCGTTTGATCTTACAATGTTAGGAATCGGTGCCATCATCGGTACAGGTATATTCGTTTTAACTGGTGTAGCAGCAGCTGATTACGCTGGTCCAGCACTTATTCTTTCATTTATTATCGCAGGTTTAGCTTGTACATTTGCTGCACTTTGTTACTCTGAATTTGCATCTATGATTCCAGAGGCTGGTAGTGCTTACACTTATAGTTATGTTGCTTTCGGTGAAGTCATTGCTTGGATATTAGGTTGGGATATGGTACTAGAGTATGGACTTGCTTCTTCAGCAGTGGCAAGTGGATGGTCTGGCTATTTCCAAAGTTTATTACATGGTTTTGGAGTAAACCTTCCAACAGCTTTAACAAGTGCATTTGATCCATCTAAACATACTTTTATTGATTTACCGGCAGTAATCATTGTTTTACTTGTAACGTTCATTCTTACTAGAGGTGTTAGAGAATCAGCAAAACTTAACACGATCATGGTAATAGTAAAATTAGCAGTAGTAGCACTTTTCATCGTAGTTGGTGTTTGGTACGTTGAACCGCATAACTGGACTCCATTTATGCCAATGGGATTCCATGGGGTTACAGCTGGTGCTGCAGTAGTAGTATTTGCTTACTTTGGATTTGATGCAGTATCAACTGCAGCTGAGGAAGTTAAAAACCCTCAGCGTAACTTACCAATCGGTATTATCTCTGCTTTAACAATTTGTACAATCTTATATATTGTCGTTTCATTAATTCTTACTGGTATCGTTCCTTTTGATCAATTAGGTGTTAAAGACCCTGTTGCTTTTGCACTAGCATTTATTCACCAAGATTGGGCTGCGGGTTTCATTTCACTTGGCGCAATCATCGGTATTACAACTGTATTAATCGTAATGATGTTTGGACAAACTCGTCTATTCTATGCAATCAGTAAAGATGGTTTATTACCAGGTAAATTATCAAAAGTTAATAAGAAAACTTCAGTTCCTATAACAAGCACTTGGGTAACTGGCGGACTAGTTTCTTTATTCGCTGGCTTAATTCCATTAAACAAATTAGCTGAATTAACAAATATCGGTACTCTATTCGCTTTCTCTGCTGTTTCTCTTGGTATTCTTGTATTAAGAAAAACTCGCCCAGACTTAAAACGTGGATTTAAAACGCCTTGGGTACCAGTAGTACCAGTATTAGCAGTTGTATTCTGTGTATATTTAATGCTACAACTTTCATCATTTACTTGGAAAGGTTTCGTAGTTTGGTTAGTAATCGGTTTAGTAATTTATATCACATACGGATATAAAAATTCTAAACTAAATAGTAAAAATAAGTTTGATAAGGATTCAAATCAAACTGCATAAGTAATGAAATCCCACTATAGTAACCTATAGTGGGATTTTTTTTGTTAGTTACATATTTTGATTAACAATCTAGAATAATTATAGATATCCAAATCAACAAACTTTACAAAAACAGATTTACTTTATGATATGATACGACTTAAGAAAATTTATTTTCGAATGAACAGGAGCTGTTAAAATGTTCCCATTAAAAAATTATTATGAATCATTTATTAAAAAGGATCTTATTGGATTGAAAAGAGAGATCGCATTAAAACGACTAAGTAATTTACTTGCTTGTCAAAAGATTAGTAAAGATACCAAGGAAGTTGTACATATTCGTTATTTTACTTGTACCGAAACACTTCAGCCCACTGACACTTATTTAGGTACAATAGCTGTGAAGTTTCAAAATGGTTATGTAGTTGAAACAGCAATCTCACTTCCTAAGGAAAAATAATTCATTTATTAAAACTTACTTCTAGGTAAAAGCCTAATTACACTATAGACTAGTTTCATAGTTGGCAAAAAAACATACGATACATTATCCACCTCTCCTAATTGTAATTTTTCAATTAGCTGCATGACCCTAAGGGAATTTTCCCTTAAATATCGTATGAAGGAGGTCACATGTATGAGTACTGGACATCACGGACACCATCTTAACGGTTTTGCTTTAATCGTTGTTCTGTTTATCTTATTAATCATTGTTGGAGCAGCTTGCTGGTCTGGACATGACGGATATGGATATGGTCACCACTGGTAATCATTAAAAACTATAAAACTCCTGTTAAATTTTAACAGGGGTTTTTTTTTAATCCATTAAGAAACTAGTGCTTGCTTAGAATGAATTGTAGTGATATGTACTGAACTTTTTAAGTCGAACCATTTTTCTATTCCAAGGTAAGGATCTTAAACTTAACACTAAACTCGATTTAAAGAAAGTAAAATTCCAAAAGCGCTTGTATATACAGTTAAACTTATTAAGTTCATATTACCGGAAAGAATGAAAATTAATATGCATAAATAGACAAAATAAAACAGAAGGAAGAATAAAAAATTTTAAATATATGGCATGTTTTTTAAGATAAATTTTAAATGAATACCCAATCACACCACGGTTAATAATATGTTAGGTTTCTATTTTTAGTTTAGAGGAGGTTATGTATGAATAAGCAACGAGCTCAAGAAATTGCTTCTTCTGCTGTAATGGCTAATGTTACATATAATGGAGTGCCAATTTATATTCAACATGTTGATGAAGCAAATGAAACTGCTAGAATCTATCCGCTAGGTCAACCAGATCGAGAGGAAGATGTTTCAATCAATAGTTTGTCAGAACATTAATTCTTGAATAACAAAAAACAAACCTCTTAGTTTTTGAGGTTTGTTTTCGTATTGTTTCTCCAGATTACCAACATAAGCTTTCAATTAAACTGCATTTAAGGCATTCTTGTATCGTATCTTTTTTCTGGAAATCGTGTACACAGTTTTTTTGAATTGTGCTCAATTCGATCTTTAACTGATTCATATTTCTTTCTAAATACTTTATTTCTTTTATGATTTCTTCTACCCTATTCATATAAGGCTCACACCCTTATTGATAGATTTCTCCGCCTTGTTTTCTAAATTCAAGTGCTTTTTCTTTCATGCCTTCTTCGATGATTGAATCATTCTGAAGTTCTTCTTGTTTAACTAAATCTCGAATATCTTGAGAGATTCTCATACTACAGAATTTTGGACCACACATTGAACAAAAATGTGCTGTTTTAGCTCCTTCAGCAGGTAATGTTTCGTCGTGATATTCAATTGCTCTTTCAGGATCTAGGGAAAGGTTAAACTGATCACGCCATCTAAATTCAAATCTTGCTTTTGAAAGTGCGTCATCTCTTTTTTGTGCACCAGGGTGTCCTTTTGCTAAGTCAGCTGCATGTGCTGCTATTTTGTATGTAATAACACCTACTCTTACATCTTCCTTATTTGGAAGGCCTAAATGCTCTTTCGGAGTTACATAACAAAGCATTGCAGTACCAAACCAACCAATCATTGCTGCACCGATCGCTGATGTAATGTGATCGTAGCCAGGCGCGATATCAGTCGTTAACGGTCCTAATGTATAAAACGGTGCTTCCTGACAAATTTCTAATTGTTTATCCATATTTTCTTTAATTAAGTGCATCGGTACATGTCCCGGTCCTTCAATCATAACTTGAACATCGTGTTTCCATGCAATTTTCGTTAACTCACCTAGTGTTTCTAACTCAGAAAACTGTGCTTCGTCATTTGCATCGGCGATTGAGCCTGGTCTCAGTCCATCTCCTAAAGAGAATGTTACGTCATAACGCTTCATAATTTCACAAATTTCTTCAAAATGAGTATATAAAAAATTCTCTTTATGATGAGCTAAACACCACTGAGCCATAATAGACCCTCCACGAGATACAATTCCAGTCACTCGTTTTGCAGTTAATGGGATATAGCGTAATAACACACCCGCGTGAATCGTAAAATAGTCTACCCCTTGTTCAGCTTGCTCAATTAGAGTATCTCTAAACACTTCCCAGCTTAAATCTTCAGCAATTCCATTGACCTTTTCAAGCGCCTGATAAATCGGAACTGTCCCTACTGGTACCGGTGAGTTTCGGATAATCCATTCACGTGTTGTATGAATATTCTTCCCGGTTGAAAGATCCATCATCGTATCTGCTCCCCAACGAGTAGCCCATGTCATTTTTTCTACTTCTTCTTCAATTGAGGACGTGACGGCTGAATTACCTATATTGGCGTTTATTTTCACATGAAAATTACGTCCGATGATCATTGGCTCACTTTCAGGGTGATTAATATTCGATGGAATGACAGCCCTTCCTTTTGCAACTTCATCACGAACAAATTCAGCTGAAACATTCTCTCGAATCGCAATAAATTCCATTTCAGGTGTTATAATCCCTTTACGAGCATAATGCATTTGAGTAATATTTCCATTATCCTTTGCACGTAACGGTTTTCTTTTTAACCCTTTAAACACCTCAACATTATGTTGATCTGACTCTTTTCTATATCCATTATCTTCAGGCTTTATTTCACGCCCTTCATACT
The DNA here is from genome assembly GCF_023115465.1 of Gottfriedia acidiceleris. Taxonomy (NCBI): domain Bacteria; kingdom Bacillati; phylum Bacillota; class Bacilli; order Caryophanales; family Bacillaceae; genus Gottfriedia; species Gottfriedia acidiceleris. Next base: position 3,925,155 of record NZ_CP096034.1, read on the forward strand.
CTTCAACATCATTTCGTTCGATTACCCAGTTTTGTCTAATCGCCTTAAGTCCCATTCGAATATCAACTGAGCTAGCTGAATCTGTGTAAGGTCCGCTAGTGTCGTAAACTCTTACTGGAGCATTCTCTTCTTCGCCAAAAGTGCCAGTTGTTGGACTTAATTGAATCTCACGCATTGGCACCTTAATGTCAGGTCTAGACCCTTCAACATACACCTTCTTACTCCCTGAAAAACTAGACATGATGGAAAAATTCATTTCATTTACAGAATTGTTCATTTGATTTCATTCCCCTTTTTAATTAGTTTAAAAAGGACGAAATCCAATTCATTTAAAGCATGAAAAAAAGCCGAAATCTTATTTTTAAGACCCGGCTAAGTGTTAGCAAAACTACATTAACAATTATGAAATCATTAATGAGAAATTTCTAACTTCCCCACGCTGGTATGAACCAGATCAGGTCCTGAGGGTTAAGAAACTTATTCGCGTTTCTCTCTCAGCCCAACTAATTGGACACCCCTAGTCAATCTATTAAATTGTTCAAACTAAATATAAACCCACAAATTTAAAATGTAAATGTTTTTATTCCCCTAAATTTTTACAGAAATTCCAAATTAAAAAAATTATTGGTTTTTTTATCCCCTAAAAATACTTGATTTCACTATATCTCAAGCCCAATTTCTAGTAAATAATTAGACTAGTAAAAATAAATTTAGTATTGAATATTATTTTTTATATGCTATGCTAAGATTAATTTTCATACATATTCATCACTAGGGGATCCCTTGATAAGGGCTGAGAATAAAGTAGTTACTTTTAAACCCTCAAAACCTGAACAGGCTAGTACCTGCGTAGGAAAGTGGCGCATTTTATACTTTTTCACGTGCGATGTAACCACTTTCTTTTTTTAGGAAAGTGGTTTTTTTGTTGAAAAAATTTTCATAGTGAAAGAGGCTGGGAAAATGGAACTTATTGCAATTACAGATGATCAGCACTCAGTCGAAGTACTTGCTACAAAAATAATTCAAATAATCGATGCTGTCGACTATGTACATATTCGCGAAAAATCGAAAACGGCAATCGAGCTACTATCACTTTTAAATCTACTAAAAATAAACAAAGTAGATATGAAAAAAATTGTTTTAAATGATCGATTAGATATAGCTATTTTCTCTAACCTATCAAATATTCACTTGCCAGGACATGGTCTACCACTTGTTGATGTAAAAGAATATTTTCCTAATTTACGAGTAGGAAAGTCAGTTCACTCACTTACTGAAGCAATACAGGCAGAAAATGATAAAGCTGACTATATTATGTATGGTCATTGTTTTGAAACAGAGTGTAAAAATGGATTAACACCTAATGGAATTGAACTAATTCCAGAAATGAAAAAAACGTTAACTATACCAATCTATGCAGTCGGGGGAATATTACCTGAACATATCCACGTTCTAAAAGAGAACAAAATTGATGGTATAGCTGTAATGTCTGGCATATTTTCTGCCCGAAATCCCCTAGAAGCTGCGCTGCAATATTTTGAAAGGTGCAAATTCGCTTATGAACAAGAAATTTGATGTTGTAGTAATTGGTGGTGGAATAATAGGTTGTTCCATTTCTTATTATCTAGCAAAAGAAAACATTCATGTCGCAGTTCTTGAAGGACAGCAGGTTGGTCAGAAAACAACTAAGGCAGCTGCTGGAATGCTTGGCGCGCATTCCGAATGGGATCATTCCGAGTCATTTTTTTCTTTTGCTAGAAACAGTCAATTAACTTATTTTCACCTTCAGGAAGAATTAAAAGAATTATGTGGAATTGATATTGAACTTAAAAAAGGTGGCATTTTCAAACTAGCTTATACAGATTTAGAAAAAAAACAATTAACTCCCCTACTCACTCAAACTTCATCACTTTGGTCTAACCAGGAGGAGCTAAAAAAACAGATACCTGGCATCCATCCAAACATAATTGGAGCAGCTTATATTGAAGACGACGTGAATGTGTTGCCTGTTTCTGTCTGTAACGCGTTTTGCAAAGCTGCTCAAATTTTAGGTGCATCTATTTTTGAATATACACATGTATTTCAGATTCAAAAAATTGATTCACATTATTTAGTTAAAACAACAAATGGCGATTTTGAAGCAAAAACCATTGTAGTTGCAAGTGGCGTTTGGAGTAATTCATTGTTTGGACAGCTTGGATTACATCACGAAATTATTCCCGTTAAAGGTGAATGCATCTCAGTCAAAAGTGAAAAAGTTGCATTAAAGCATACTCTCTTCCATGAACAAAATTATATTGTTCCAAGGAATGACGGCCGCCTTGTTATCGGAGCTACGATGATTGATAACGAATGGAATGAGAACCCTAGCTTAAAAGGGATTGAGTCATTAATAAAAAGCGCTAAAAAAATGCTTCCCGAAATTGAAGACATGAAAATTGATTCATTTTGGGCAGGATTACGACCGCGAACTCTCGACTATAACCCTTTTATTGGAACTCATCCAGAAGAAGATCAAATCTTATTTGCGACCGGCCATTTTCGAAATGGGATATTGCTTGCACCAGCAACTGGAAAATTAATTCGAGATTTGATCCTTAAACGGGAAGTCGATCGTAACTGGATTGAAGCATTTAAAATCAATCGTTAATTTTAAGCCTTTGGAGGTGTAAGCAGTTGGAAATAAGGTTAAACGGAAAGAATATCGATATTTCGAGCAAAAACTATACAATTCAGGATCTGCTTAATGAATATCAATTAGAAAATCGAATTGTTATTGTCGAAGTTAATAAAGAAATTATTTACAAGGAACAGTATTCGATAACTCATCTCTCTAACGGAGATTCTGTAGAATTAATACATTTTGTAGGTGGTGGCTAATCATGTTAAAAGTAGGAAATCATACGTTTCATTCAAGATTATTATTAGGAACAGGAAAATACCCTTCATTTGAAGTCCAGAAAGAAGCTGTTGAAGTATCGGAAGCCGATATCCTAACTTTTGCTGTTAGAAGAATGAATATTTTTGAGGAATCTCAGCCAAATTTTCTTGAACAATTAGATCTAACGAAATATAAATTATTGCCGAATACAGCTGGTGCAAAAACTGCTGAAGAGGCAGTTAGAATAGCAAGATTGGCAAAAGCGTCAGGCTTGTGCGATATGATCAAGGTAGAAGTAATTGGGTGTGATAAATCATTATTACCCGATCCAATTGAAACATTGAAGGCATCAGAAATGTTATTAAACGAAGGCTTTATTGTATTACCTTATATTTCCGATGATGTTGTGCTAGCAAGAAGACTAGAAGAACTTGGTGTACATGCGATTATGCCAGGTGCATCTCCAATCGGTTCCGGAAAAGGAATTATTAATCCATTAAATCTTAAATTCATCATTGAGCAAACGAATGTACCTGTTATAGTAGATGCCGGAATCGGGTCACCAAAGGATGCAGCTTTTGCAATGGAGCTAGGTGCTGATGGAGTTCTTTTAAATACTGCGGTTTCTAATGCGAAAGATCCTGTAAAAATGGCAGTTGCAATGAAGCTTGCTATTGAAGCAGGAAGGCTTGGTTATGAGGCTGGAAGAATTGAAGAAAAAAATTATGGTGTAGCTAGTAGCCCAATCACAGGGTTGGTGAATTCTTGACAAACCGTTATGCAAAACAAGAATTATTTTTAGGAAGAGATCGTCAATTAAACTTACAAAAAGCCAGTGCTATTATTATTGGTGTTGGTGCACTAGGCTCATCAATAGCAGAAATGCTTGTAAGAGCAGGCATTGGAAATATAACAATTGTTGATCGTGATTACGTTGAATGGACTAATTTACAAAGGCAATCTCTTTATACTGAAGAAGATGCTAGAAATAAACTACCTAAAGTAATTGCAGCTAAAAATCGACTTCAACAAATTAATAGTGAAGTATTGATTACTAGTTTAATAAAAGATATTACTAGTCTTAATATTGAAGAGTTGATTAAAGGTCAAACAATCATACTAGATGCAACAGATAATTTTGAAACTAGAATGGTTGTGAATGATGCAGCAATTAAGCATGGGATTCCTTTTATTTTTGGTGCGTGTGTTGGAAGCTATGGCCTCTCGTTTCCAATTATTCCAGGAAAAACTCCTTGTCTTAACTGTTTATTAAATCATATACCAACTTTAAATATGACTTGCGATACAGTAGGAGTAATTAGTCCAATTGTGCAAATGATTGCTGCCTACCAAGTAACCTATGCCATGCAATATCTTACTAATTATGAACTTTTACCAATCTTACAATCGATTGATGTTTGGAAGCATGAAAAGTCTGAGATAAACATCGAGAAATTAAAAAATAAAAATTGTTTAACATGTGGCTCTATAAGAAGTTACCCATTTTTAAAAGATGATGACCATATGAAGTCATATGTTTTATGTGGAAGAGATGCAGTCCAACTAAGAGTATCATCTTCTAAAACCCCAACACTAACTAACCTGTCTGAAAGATTACAAGGGTTAGTAAATGATTTGATTGTAAATCCTTATTTATTGTCATGTACTTATGAAGATCATCGCATTGTTTTATTTAAAGACGGTCGAGCGATCATTCACGGTACAAAGGAACCATCTGTTGCTAAGGAACTCTATCACAAAGTTTTAGGTTGAATGACTTTTTTACAACAATATTTTAACAGAGTTTTAGTCGTTGGAACATTCGTTTCAATTGCATGGGCACATGAAACTAAATACTTATCACTTAACGATGCTAGTAAGACTGATGGTTTAAAAAAACCAAATAGTCATCCAGCAGATATTAAGCCGAATATCTTATAAAACAATTAATATGTAAATATATAACTTTAAGAAAATATAAAAAAGCAGGAAAACAAAGGGTTTCCTGCTTTTTATCTGTTTAATTTATGGCACATCTACAACAAATGGTACTATAAACACATCTCCATTTTGTTTAAACTGTCCCCATATTTTATATAATCCTTTTTTAGGAAAACTAGTCATAAACTCTGCGTCAGGTCCACTTGACTTTTCATTCATTGGATGGACATGTAAGTAAGTATTCGTATCACCACTAATCGCAACAACATGACCAATAGCACCCAAATAAGGCTGTAAATCAGTAATACCTTTTTTGGTTTTAGCATCCTTAATCGTAAATGTCATTTTAACTTCATTCTTTGTCGTCAATTTATCAAATTTTAAAGTAACCTCCTTTCCATCAATTACTTTTGTTAATACTCTATCTGGTATTAGTGAAACTGGTTTAGCTTGCTCACCTGACACTTGTACTAGTTTTGTTTTTACATTTTTATCAGAGCCCTCAGGTATAAAATCTGCAAATAATTTATATTCACCACCACTTGGAAAATCCGGTGTGACTGTAAATAACCCCTTACCTTTGTATACTGGGTGCAAATGGTCAAAATATGATAAATCCTTACTTACAACAATTAAATGCATTAATTTTTCGTGCTCGAACTCAAATTTATTTACTGTTTTCCCCATCAAATCATTAACTTGAATGTTTAGATTTACTTTCTTACCACTTTCAGGATTACTGTTAAACGTAAATTGTACCTTTGTTGAATCCTTTTCTTCTTTTGTTTCATGATTCATACTTTCATGATTCATACTTTCATGAGTAGAAGCTGTATGGGACATATTTCCACATCCACTTAAACCAATAACTGTAACAAAACTAAGTAACAACAATAAGTATTTCATCTAATTCTCTCCCCAGTCTCGCATTTTTTCCAAATAAAAAGCGAACCATTAGTTCGCCTTTTATTTTTTTGCTAAGATTAAACGATATCGTAACCTTGATCTTCAATAGCCTCTTTCACTTTCTCAATTGTTTCAGCGTTTGAAGTTTTGAATGTTACTTCTTTATTTTCTAAACTTACAATTATATTATTTGTACCAGCCACTCCTTCTACCGCTTTCATAACTGCAGCTTTGCAGTGTCCACATGTCATACCTTCTACTTTTAAAATTGTTTCCATTTCTAAATCCTCCTATATTTTTATGCGTTTTAATCGTAATGCATTTATGACAACCGATACAGAGCTAAATGCCATTGCAGCACCTGCAATCCAAGGCTGCAACAACCCTAAAGCTGCAATCGGTATACCTAAACTGTTATAAAATAACGCCCAAAATAAATTTTGGCGAATATTATTCATTGTTTTCTTACTTAAGCTAATAGCTTTCGGAATATGTGATAAGTCGCCACCTACTAGCGTAACATCCGCTGTTTCAATCGCTACATCTGCACCAGTACCGATTGCCATACCAATATCAGCTATAGCAAGAGCTGGAGCATCATTAATCCCATCTCCAACCATCGCAACAATTTTCCCTTGTTTTTGTAGTTCAGTAACTATATCTGCTTTTTTCTCTGGTAGAACTTCAGCAAATACATTTTCAATCCCAACTTGATCTGCAATCGCTTTTGCTGTGTGTTTATTATCACCGGTTACCATAAAAACCTCTATTTTTAAATCCTTTAATGCGTTTATCGCATTTCTTGAAGATTCTTTAATTGTATCGGCTACAGCAATAATCCCTTCAAGCTTCTCGTCAATTGCTACTAACATTCCTGTCTTGCCGGCAGATTCAAATGCGATTAATTGTTCATCTACTGAAGAAAAATCGATATTCTTTTCATTCATTAACCTTCGAGTACCGATATATACCTTTTTATTTTCGATCATGGCTTCTACTCCATGTCCAGGTACGGCAATAAACTCAGTAAGAACAGTTAGTTGCAATTCCTGTTTAAGAGCGTATTGAACAATTGCTTGTGCTAAAGGATGCTCTGACATTTTCTCTACACTTGCTACCAGCTTCAATAAATCCTCTCGATGATTTAAATTAATAATATCTGTTACTTCAGGCTTTCCTTTTGTAACAGTTCCTGTTTTATCAAGAATGATTGTATTAATTTTTTGGGTAGTTTCTAAAAATTCTCCGCCTTTGTATAAAATCCCATTTTCCGCACCTTTTCCACTTCCAACCATAATCGAAGTTGGTGTAGCAAGTCCTAAAGCACAAGGACATGCTATGACTAAAACAGCTATTGCTACTTCAATTGATTTAGGTAAATTTTGTGGATCGACTACAAAAAACCAAATGATAAATGTTAATATAGCTATGCCAATTACAATTGGAACAAATATATTCGAAATTCGATCAGCTAATCTTTGAATTGGAGCTTTTGAACCTTGTGCCTCTTCAACTATTTTCACAATATTTGCTAATGCCGTATCCTTACCAACCTTCTCAGCACGTATTATTAAAATACCATTTCCATTAACCGTTGCTCCAACAACTTTATCATCAGCCTTTTTATCAACAGGTAAAGACTCACCTGTAATCATTGATTCATCAACTGTAGATACTCCCGAAACAATGACACCGTCCACTGGAATTTTCTCACCTGGTTTAACTAGTAGTAGATCTCCAACTTTTACAGCTTCCAATGGTACATAAACTTCATTTCCATTTTCTAATAAAATTGCTTCCTTAGCTTGTAATTCCATTAGTTTTGATATTGCTTCAGTCGTTTTCCCTTTAGCAATATGCTCAAAATATTTTCCAAGCAAAACTAATGTTATTAAAACCGCACTTGTCTCAAAATATAGATGCGGCATATACATACCATTATTGATTGTCTTAATCGACTCAACTAAGCTATAAAAATAAGCAGCCGATGTTCCAAGTACGACGAGCACATCCATATTTGCACTATAATTTCGTATTGCTTTAAAAGCTCCTACATAAAAATGCCAACCAATAATAAATTGAACAGGAGTTGCAAACAATAATTGAAACCATGGATTCATTAATAAATGTGGCATCCAAATATTTGTACTCAACGGAAGATGAGATACCATCGAATACAATAGTGGAAGTGAAAGTAAGATTGAAATGATTAATTGAATCAGTTTGTTTCTTGTTGTGTCTTTTTCTTTAACTGCATTTTCTTCTTTTATAGTTGCTGCATAACCGATGTGACTAATTTTATCGATTATGGATTGGGCTGAGCGTACTTCAGGTAAATATGAAATCGTTGCTATATTCATAGCTAGATTAACATTGATTTGAACGATTCCATCCATTTTCCCTATTACCTTTTCGATTCGAGCTGAACAAGCAGCACATGTCATTCCTTCAATATTTAACGTAACTTTTTCAACTGCAACCTCATAACCAATCGTATGGATTTTATCTATTAAATCAGAAGTTTGATATTGTCCTTTATCATAGATAATAGTAGCTTTTTCTAATGCTAGATTCACATTTGCTTTCAAGCCATCCATTCGATTTAAGCTTTTTTCGATTCGGGTTGCACATGCGGCGCAAGTCATACCCTCTATACCAAGGGTTAACTGCTTTGCATCATTCATTCTAATCACCCCCCTTTACTTTACGTAACGCTTAATAACCTCCATTAATTCAGTTACCGATTCTTCGCCATTGTTTTCTTTAACTGCCTTAACCATACAATGATTTGCATGTCTTTCAATCAATGAGAAACTTACCTTTTTCATAGCAGCTTCCACTGCCATAATTTGCGTCAAAATATCTATACAATATCGGTCCTCTTCGACCATTTTTTGAATACCTCTTACTTGCCCCTCTATTCTACGAAGACGCTTCATTAAATCATTAATTTCGTCTTCACTTCTTGGAACCATTTGATCATCATGGCAATTTTCCATTTTATCACCTCACCATTATTATATACTCATAGGGGGTATAGGTGTAAATTTTTTTTCACCTTAAGAAAAAATAAATTGGCAAAGAGGAATCGTACTCGACGTGGTAGCCAATTTTAGGAATAAAGTATAAGTGCAACTACACCTCTGACTTCACCTAAAGGCTTGTCAGTCGACGAGTTTTCTTTATTCTATTTATTTTAAGTTGTCCATATGATGATAAAAAGCAAATAGTTAGGGGGTATCATATATGTTCACCAGTTGGGTATGTATTTGCATTATGCTCTTAATAACAATCATTTCGATCCAACTCAAACCAACAAAAAATGACCAGATGCATCAAATGATGTATATGATGATGATCAGTATGACTACTGGTTTAACAATAGGTGTACTCATTACGCTTTCTAATCACCAACAATTTTTCCATTCTTTACTCATTTCGATGGGCGCATCTGCACTCATTGGATTATGTATCGGCTTTCGATTACATTTCCTTGCACTTCTTGAGGGGATCTTTACTGGAATGATGGCCGGTATGATGGGGAGCATGATCGTCGTTATGATTTCAATATCAGAAGCACATGCTTTATTATTAATTTGTTTATTATTATTAACTTGTTCAGCCATATTTTGTTCTACTATGTTTTTAAGTCAGCGATTCCCAAAACTACTATCATCATTCTTTCCAGTAATTATTATTTCTAGCCTGCTGCTCATCTTAACTGTGTTTTATTCTTTTACTCATTTTGGAACTACTCCTGTTTCACAGAGTTATAATATTAACCTACTGAAAAAGTAGAAAGAAACACTCCGGACTAAAATGTCCCCTATAGAATAGAAACTTAAAAAAGTCTACTCGATACAGTACTTTTTCTTATCATTAGGAAAACGAGATCGGGAAAATTTGAGGATGAGTAATAAAAAATTCACTGAGAAAGGCATCTAATTCCAAAAATCAGTATGTGAAAACGGTTAGTTCGAAAAGAATCATTTACATCGATGAATTTAAGCGTATTTTTATTTAAGAATATGAGAAGGAAAAAAGCCTGTCCAAAATATGAACAGGCTTTTACAAGTTTATTGCAATTCTAATTGACTCTTAATTGATTCTAAAGTACTTCCTTTATAATTTTTAACTGGTTTTGGTGGTGATGGAACCCAAGGATTTTTCATTAGGTAATTCATTTCAACGAATGCAAGATCTTTTGCATCAACCTTTCCATCGAAGTTGATATCTGCACTACGTTCATTTGTTCCCCAATCTTTCTGAATTGCTAATGCATCTTTTATATCGATTACATCGTCTTTATTTACATCTCCAGCAGTAGCACTTTCTATACCTACTGTAAAGAATGTACCGTACACTTCGTCATCTATACCAAAGTAACAGTTGATTCTTGAATTTCGGTTTGTAAAATGACCTGGTATATCTTGGATTAATGTATAATCATCTTTTGATGGATCAATTCCAGTAATATCAAATAACCCATTTTTAGCGACTAGATTTGATTTTACTACTTTTCCATTTTTATCAATGACTGTTAAAGTTGCCGAAATATTTGAGTAATCTTTTAAATAGTCATAATTACCTTTTTCATCTAAAAATCCTTGAGCTTTAATATAACCTTGTAATTCAGTTATATTATTTAAGATTGTTATTGGCGAAACGTTTGAAAAAACATTAGTTGATACATTATTTTTATCGGTAAATTGTGAAGTAAAATTAAATGAGCTAAATGAATAAGCATTTTTCGGATTTAATTGCTTAGGAATTTCAATTGTTAAATCAACCATTGGTAAATCACCATCTACTCCAGAAGTTCCGTTAAAGTTAACAGTAACATCTGATGAAGTTGTATCTCCTGATGAAGTTTGTTTAACATCTAGTGTTCCACCTAGTTTTTGTGCAGCGGGATTTAATGAAATTTTCGTAATTTTTGTCCCTGGAGTATCTGAGAACTTATAGTTTGCCTTTGCTAGCTTACTCACATTATTTGCATTTAATGTCATCGTAAAAGTTTCACCTGGTTTGACAAGAGCTCTACTAAATTTTGTCGGTTTATTTGCCTCAACAGAAACATATGGTGTATGTTCATTTACAAAATAATATTGCTTTTGAAGATAGCCATTTGTTGCTTCGTCCATCCCTTCAAATTTAACACTTAAAACTTGCTGCTTAGGCAACATCGCAATTTCGTCGGATGTTTTACCATCTTTATCTAGTGTCATGTTACCATTTGGTAACCAAGCGTTGTAAGTATAATAAATTTGATTTTGGGATTGATCTGCAGATATACCTGCTGCTCGCTTTACTTCAACATTATCATCTGTAATTTGAGCTGTTACACCTAATGTGTCCTGACCATCTTTATACTCAACAATTTGTTTACCCGGTACTTCACCCTCTACATTTATATTCCATTTTGGTTTTGTACCATCCACAAATAAATCTTGACTGATCGTATATTGATTTCCATTATCATCTGTACCAATCATTTTTAATACATATTGCCCGGCTTTTGGAAAAACAACATGTTCCCTGTTTGTATCAATTGGATTATTCGGATCATTTGTAAATGGATAGTAATATCCCATATAAACGTAAAGTGGAATATCTACACCTTCATTGAATGCTACTCCATCATACGAATTAATTACTCCTAGATCTTTACCAGTTTTTGGATCTGAAATAACAACGTCAATTGATCTCATATGTGATTTTAAGGCTATATAACCAACATTCATACGATTCCATCTTTGACTACTCTGAATAAGGGACTCAGGCACTGATTGTTTATACAATTTAAAGTAATTAAATCCTTGCTCAACAAAATGAACACCAAAAGGAATTCGATATGATTCAGAAGGATCATCTTTGTTTGTATACACGACATACCCTTCATATATTCCTTTTTCAGCCGTATTAGGAATATTTAATGTAATAGCTGTTTTCTTTTGGCTATTTCCTTTTAATGTTACTGTCGATGGAGTTTGAACAGTTACACCATTGGCAGCAGCATCCTTTGAACCACGTAAGTTTGATTGATAATTAACTTTTACATCAAATGTTTTTGATTTTTCTCCTCTATTCATCAAAGTAATTGAACGGTTATCAGAATAGTCTTTGCCATTAAATGGTACATTTCCGAAGCTAAGTGCTCCTGTTTCTTCATTAATTTGTTTTTCTCTTCCATATAAAATCATTGGTGTTTTTTCTTGCACTTTAATTTCAATCGTTGAATGAATTGCATGATATGGATCAATTCTTCCTGCACCTTGTTCAAATACACTGTATTGCTTACTTAAAGAATCAGCAGTATTCATTAATATCGCTTTAATATCTTCGGTTTGTAAATTAGGATTAGCTTGTTTTAATAATGCTACAACACCTGTAGTAAATGGGGTAGCCATAGATGTACCTGACAAACGCTGATATGCATTTTTATAATCAGTTGGATTATCTGGATTATTAATAAAACTTGGTACTGTTGATAATACGCTCACACCTGGGGCTGTAATTTCTGGTTTAATATCATAAGTTAATCTTGCAGGTCCTCTTGAACTGAAGTCAGCTAACGTATCGCCCTGTGTTTTCGCTTCACCAATATCAGTAAATGTAAAGTTAACAGATCCTGATTGTAGCTTTTGCTTCAAAGCAAGACCATCTGAGTTAGATAACGAGAACGTTGGAATGAAATTGACACCATCGCCTAAGAAAGTTGGAATTTGGCCTTCAGTTGGATTATCATTATACATCAGAACTGCCACTGCGCCTTGTGATTTAGCAACCGCAATTTTTGAATCTAATGTATACGTTCCACGACTCATTAGGACAATTTTACCTTTTACATCTTTGCCAGAATATGCTTCTCCTAGATTTACGTCTACAACCGAATTCGTTGCACCTTTTAATTTTGAAACATCATCCCCAGCACCTTTTGCCATCAAAAGTAAAGATGCAGTTACATTGTCAATTGATCCTTTTCCACCAAGTGTCGTAATAGGAACACTACTCGCACCTACTGTTAATCCTAGAGCTGCCGTTCCTGGTGAACCTAACGTATACATCTTATTTCCTGCATTTCCAGCAGCAACTACTGCTGATATACCATTTAATACTGCATTATTAATTGCAATACTTTGAGGAATTAGTGGGTCATTATAATCTGCACCTAATGAAAGATTCATAACATCTACACCATCAGCAACTGCTTGGTCAATACCAGCAATGATATTATCAGTTGAACCGCTACCACCTGGTCCTAATACACGATATACATAAAGATCTGCATCTGGTGCAATACCAGTTGTTGCATCTTCACTTTCATTTTTGCCTTGCCCTACAATTGTACCGGATACGTGAGTACCATGTTCTGTTACGTAATTAGCTGCGCCAGTTGCTCCAAAAGGTTTACCCGCTTTTACATAATCATCATAAGTAGTTTCCATTGGATCATTGTCATTATCTACGAAATCGTATCCACCTTTATAGGCAGCTTTAATATCTGGATGATTATAATCAACACCTGTATCAATAACAGCTACTTTTACTCCTTTACCTGTATAGCCTTCTTGATGTAATTTATCAATTTGTAAGTAAGAACGCTCATCTGCCATTCCTTTACCTGTTGAATTTGTTGATGAATCTTTTTCTTCAACCGGAAGCTCCGATTTTACTTTTACATCGCTATAAATAGCTTGTACAGCTGTTGATTTCATTAAATCATTTAATTTATTTGCAGGGACTTCTAACGCTACCCCGTTAAAGGCATGTTTATATTCACGTTTTATTTTATATGAACCATCAGATTTTGTTTTAAATAAAGAACTAATGTCTGATTTAAACTTAGTATGATCTGCATTCGCATTACTTGCTGCTTCTGATTCTGATAAAGCTTGTCCTTTTAATGCGCTTTCTAATACAGCAATTTTCTGTGGTTTTTGTTTAAATGAAACAATTACTGAAACAGTTTCTGGACTATTTAGATTTACATTTGAATTAAGAAAAAGTCCTGTTTGATCAGTCGTTGAAATCTTTTGTAAAGCTTCCCTTTGTTGAGGAGTTAATTTAGCTAAAACAGTTTCTGCATTTGAGACAGCATCAGCCTTCGTTACATTCGAAACATGACTTAAAGAACTTAAAATAAAACTAGTAGATAATGCAGCTACTGTAAGGCTTTTTACAATTTTACTTTTGTTTGTTCTCTTTAACATACTCTTCCTCCATTTATAGTAAGATTCGCAAAATGAAGTTATTAACTGTAGAGGAGTTTTGAATCTAAAATTCTAGCTTTTCTATTCTATAATCCGTCAACATAATAACCACCTTTCATTACTAATTATTGGAAATATTCCAAAAATAGTCAATCGGGTTATATTTAGTTGAATACATCAATGTTTATAATTCCTATATGCACATTTCGACAAAGATCGATATAAAATGTTACCCGAATAGTAGACACTATAAAAATGTCTATTAGTCGGGTAACATTTCAATTTTTTATTCCCCATCTTTTGATTATTTTTTTCTTAATGTGTTGCTTCATTCGATTATTAGGTGGTTACTTGCTTATTACCTTTTACCATTAATTGTTATATAAAGTTAGTCAAAATAATTTTAATGACATAATTCACCTGTCTATATTAATCACTTCGTACTTTTACATTTCAGAATTTACTCTAGCACATTCAACCGAGACAAAAAAACAAAAACTTGTCTAATGTTTAATTTCATTTATTGATTGAAACCTTATACCCAACAATTTCATCAAAATACTTTAAATGAATTTGTTCTTTATTAATATCATCTTTAAAATATCGTTCATGGATCAATATTTTTGCAATGTACTCTTTTCGAATATGATCTTTCGCATCTTCAAGCGCAGTAACAGCTTCAACTAAATCTGCCATTTTATTTGCTATTTTCTTTACATTATATGTTTGAATATTGCCATCTAAAGTAGCTGTATAATGAACAATTTCATTTAATTCCTGTAGCTTTTTCTTTACGAGATCACTTTCATTTACTAATGTTTGAGGTGTATCTACTAATTTTTCTTCAATATATGTTTTAAAGACTTGATAACCATTCATTTTTTTAAATAGTCTCAAAATCTCTAAACCTAAAATATTCGCTGTTCCTTCCCAGACTGTAAGTACTTGAGCATCTCTTAAAAGTCGAGGTGTAACAAAATCTTCTATATAGCCATTTCCTCCATGCATTTCAATCGCTTCGTGGGAGAAGTGAATTGCTTCCTCGGCGGTACGCATTTTTAATATAGCAATCAATAGCCTTACTAATGTTTGATCCTCGGTTGTTCCATTTTCTTCCCCAACCACTCGATCATATAAGGCCACTAAATTAAATACTGCACTTGTTTGTACTTCCTGAATGGATGCAAGTTTTGCTAATAACTCCTGTACCATTGGAAAATTTGTTAATAATTGTCCAAATGCTAATCTATTTTCTGCATATTTCTTCGCTTCCACATAGGCTCTTCTCATAATTCCAACTGATGCTACAGCATTACATATTCTAGATAAATTCAATGCTTCCATCATATAGTTAATTCCTCTAGAAGGATCTCCGATTAGAAATGCTTTCGCTCCATTAAACTCGACTTCTCCTGATGGAACAGCCCTTACACCTAGCTTATCTTTTAAGCGACGAATCGTGAATCCGTTATTTGTACCGTCATCATTCTTCCAAGGCACTAAAAATAAACTTAAACCTTTACTCCCAGACGGCGCTCCCTCAATTCTTGCTAAAATCGTTGTAATACCACACTGACCTGCATTGCTAGCAAAATATTTTTCTCCATAAATGCGATAATAATCTCCTTCTTTAACTGCTTTTACTATATTGGCTCCAACATCTGAACCACCCTGTCTTTCAGTTAAAAAAGTTGCTCCTTCATATAATTCGATTTCTCCTGTCGATAATAAATGGGGGAGATATTTTTCTTTTAATCCTTTATCCGCATATCTTTCAACTAAAAACGTAGCAGCCATTGATAATGTTACTGGACAATAAAAACCAGCTTCAGTCTGTGATAATAAATAACCTTGCGCATAGGAATAAATATAATTCCCCTTTATACCAAGTTCTGGAATTGGCTTATGAATATAGCTAACAATCCCTCTATTATAAGTATCTTTTACAGTATGCTTATAACCTTCATTTACCCAAACATGTGAAATATCATTACCATATGCATCATATTTGATTAGACGAGGTTGTCCTTCTCGGTCTGTGCGAATTGCACGTTGATCAATTTCATTCGCACACAGCTCGCCAAATTCTTCTAATTCTTTATTAGCCCATGTAAAAAAATCTTTATTAAAATATTTTCCTAAAATCATTTGTAGATTACGATCTTCTTTATAAAAATTCATTAAGGCTTCCACATCCTTTTTCGGAAGTATTTCATTCGATTTCTACTAAATTTCGCTCAAGATTTCTCTTCATTCTCACAATTTCTTCTTTTAATCGAATTAAATCGTTAATTTTTTTATCTAACTCGACGATTTTTTGATTACCATATTCAATTGTTTTTTGTAATTGTTTTTCACCTGTTCGATCGATAGTAAATAAATCAATCATTTCTTTTATTTCCTGCAAATTAAAGCCTAAATTTTTACCCCTTTGAATTAAATAAAGACGTGTAAAATCTTTATGAGAATACCTTCTTCTACCACTTTCAGTATAAGTTGGGTGTAATAATCCGATTTCTTCATAATATCTAAGGGTTCTATGAGTCGTATTAAATTCATTCGTCATCTCTCGAATCGAATAAAACTTCAAAATGCCCTCCTCCTTCTAGCTATACATTCATTATAAATCTTACGTAAACGTAAGTTTCAAGATGGATTCCTTCGACAAAAAATTCGAGGTTAAGAGATTTTTAAAGTATTTAATTCTTAATGCCTCCTACTTTTCCTGCCTTTTTTTGGTATAACGTTTTGAATTTCTGCAAAGCATAAATTTATCTGTAGCCTAAGGCTTATTAAATTCAATAGTTCCTAATAACAGTGAACTAGAAGGAGAATACAATGAGGAAAACAATTGCAGATTTACTGATTGATTCATTGATTCAGGCAGGAGTTACTAGAATTTACGGTATTGTTGGCGATTCTTTAAATGCTGTTTTGGATTCAATTAAAAACTCAAAAAGAATTGAATGGATCGGCGTTCGCCATGAAGAGGTTGCAGCTTTTGCTGCGGGTTCTGATTCTTTATTAAGTGGAAGTATCGCAGTTTGTGCTGGAAGCAGTGGCCCTGGGAACCTACATTTGATTAATGGATTATACGATTGTCATCGAAGTCGTATTCCTGTACTTGCAATTGCCGCACATATCCCAAGCATTGAAATTGGAAGCGAATATTTTCAACAAACTAAACCAGAGCAATTATTTAAAGAGTGCAGCCACTTTTGTGAAACAGTCTATAGAGCAGAACAAATGCCTCGTCTAGCAACGATTGCGATGCAGCATGCAATTGCAAGAAAAGGTGTATCTGTACTTGTTTTACCTGGAGATATTGCTGCTTTAGAAGATCGACAAACTGTCCCAGAACAAGTCATTCACGTCACTAATCCACTAATTACTCCATCGAAGCCTGAATTAGAAAAACTAGCTGGATTTCTTAATGATGGTAAGAAAGTTACATTACTTTGCGGAGCAGGCTGTGAAGGTGCACATTCTCATTTAATGCTTCTTTGCGAAAAGTTAAAATCTCCTATGGTAATTGCGCTTAGAGGAAAAGAATTCCTTGAATACGATAATCCATATAATGCTGGGCTAACCGGATTAATTGGCTACTCATCAGGATATCACGCGATCATGGATTGCGATGTCTTATTGATGCTTGGAACAGATTTTCCTTATCGACAATTTTATCCGGACGATGCAGTTATTTTACAAGTAGATGTTCGAGCTGAGCATTTAGGACGACGAGCTGCACTTACTTATGGACTATGTGGTGATGTAAAAGAGACAATTAGTCAGTTATTACCTCTCTTAACAGATGTAAAAGATTCAAGTCATTTAGAAAAGTATGTCTCAGCATACAAAAATGTACGTGAAGATTTAGATAAATTTGCTGTAGGAAAACCCGGCCGAACACCGATTCACCCTCAGTATTTAACAAAGATTGTAAGTGATCTTGCAAGTGAAGATGCTGTATTTACATGTGATGTCGGTACGCCAACATTATGGTCTGCACGATATTTACAAATGAATGGAAAAAGAAGATTACTTGGATCTTTTAATCACGGAACAATGGCAAATGCCATGCCTCAAGCAATTGGTGCTCAAGTTTCCCAACCTGGACGTCAAGTAGTCGCATTATGCGGAGATGGTGGCTTATCAATGTTATTGGGTGATTTATTAACAATCCATCAGCATAAATTACCTGTAAAAATAGTTGTATTTAATAATAGTGCGCTAAGTTTTGTAGAATTAGAAATGAAAGCTGCTGGTTACCTAGAAACTGGTACAACGTTAGAAAACCCTAACTTTGCATCATTAGCTCAAGCGATGGGGATTGAAGGAATTCGTGTAGAAGACCCAGCTGATTTAGAATCCGCTGTACAACGTGCGTTTGAACACAATGGACCGGCATTAATCGATGTTTTAGTAAACCGCCAGGAACTAGCAATGCCTCCTAAAGTAAGTATTGAACAAGCACATGGATTTACACTTTGGACATTAAAAGCTGTATTAAATGGTCATGCTGATGATGTAATTGATCTTGCTAAAACGAATCTTTTAGATCGATTCCATCTATAATTAATGAACCCGTTCGATCTGAACGGGTTCTTTTGTATATTTAGAAAAAATTCCATACTCATAACAGCTTCATTAATCACTAAAATAGCTCGTTGTTCTAAATTACTTTCTCATAAACAAGATGAAAAGAACCCGTTCATTTAAACGGGCTCTTCCTTAAATTTGTTCAGTAAGTTTTCCATTTTCAATATAAACAACACGGTCACACAAGTCTAGCATCCTTTTATCATGAGTAACCATGATCGCAGCTTTTTGTCTTTGCTTTACTTCTTTAGATAGCATTTCAACTACTGCTCTTCCTCTTTCTGAATCGAGACTAGCTGTAGGTTCATCCGCAAAGATTACTTCTGGGTCATTCATTAGTGCTCGTGCAATGGCTACTCGTTGTCTCTCTCCACCTGATAAATTTTCTGGGTAGTTTCTCATTCTCTTTGATAATCCTAATTGTTCGAGCAGTTCATTCGCTTTCTTCTCTGCAACTTTGTTTTTTATTCCAGCTAATTCGGCTATTAATAGAAGCTGATCTTTAACTGTTAAATACGGGATTAAATTAGACATTTGAAAAATAAATCCGATTTTGGATAATCTAAATTCATTCAATTTATTTGCTGGGAGATTACTTATTTCAATATCATCTATTAAAATTCTCCCACTAGTCGGAGATAGTAATGCTCCGGCTATTGAAAGGAAGGTACTTTTACCTGAACCAGACGGACCTACAACTGCTACTAGTTCACCGGCTTTTACTTGAATAGAAACTTGATCTAATACGGTTGTTGCTAAAGAATCTCCGTCATTATATGTTTTGCTAATATTATCTAACACTAGTTTATTACTCATTAAAAAGCCCTCCCTATTGCTTCAATCGCATCAATTTTTACTACTTTTAATAAAGAGATTAACGAGCCGACTATTGCTACAAATAGGAATAATAATGAACTTCCGATGATTAAATGAGCATCAAATACAAAAGGTAAGCTTGCTGGTAATACTTTAGATAATCCAAATGTGATTGAAATACTTATCATTAGACTTAATAGTGTAAGTGTTAAAACTTGAAAAATAATATTCTTAGCTAAATAACTAGTTTTTGAGCCAATTGCTTTTAGCACACCAAATTGATTGATTTTTTGAATCGTAATGATATAGAAAAAGACTGCTAGCACAAATGCTCCGATAAAGAATAGAAAAACAATCATCATTAGTAAAGAACCCTGTTCTTCTTTATAACCAGGTATGCCTTTTAATGCCTGATTTTTATTAATTACTTCTACTCCTGAGACTTTTTCACTTACCTTTTTGGCCGTACTTTCGTTTGTTTTTAATGCAATTGTATTAAATGAATTCTTACTATTTACCAGCGACCACTCTTTGTAATTCATATGGATAACCGGTGCGTGACTATATGATTGATTCTCGGTAAAACCTACAACTTTAAATTCTTTACCCGAGATTTGATCTGAAATATTGTCCCCAAGCTTGATTCCTTTTTCTTTCAAAGAAATATCTCCTACAACTTCATTCTTTGTTGAATTATTAATCATTTCTCCTTCAATTACCTTTGGAGCTGCTAAACCATTCACATCAATTCCAAATAAGGTAGCATCAATTTTTTTAGATGTTCCATCCTTTAGAAACGTAGTCATTTGAACTCCTAAAGTAGTGGCATTTTTCTCATCAACAAATTTTTGAACTTCATTTATTTGATTTTCCGATAATATTGAATGATTAATTTGTTTACCCGATTCTTTTTGTAAAACAAAATAGTTTGGGGTCATACTATCAATAGAAGAAGCATTATCAAAAGATAATCCTTTCGCTAATCCTGAAACGAATAATACTAGGAATGATATAAGGATCATGATTAGACTAATTAATAAAAAACGTAATTTTGCGTGCTTAAATTCCCTTAATGCAAGAAACACCTGTCATTCATCTCCTTTAATATACTAAATTTTAAAGAGTGTAAAAAATAGAATCACTCTTTGTAATTTAAAGTATAGGAATGTTAGATGAACAACAGGTGAACAGTCGATTACAATTATAAATCAGGACTCTTTGATATTAGGTATGGATAGATGAAAATTAGTTCCTTCGCCTACTTTACTGCTTACTTCTATATGCCCATTATGTAATTCAATGATTTGTTTAACAATCGCTAAACCTAAGCCACTACTGGATTCCTTTCGATTTCGTGCTTTATCAGCAATAAAAAATCGATTAAATATTTGTTCCAGATCTTTTTCGGATATGCCAATTCCGGTATCTTGAAATTCAATTTGAACAGACTCTTCATTACTACTCAGTTTTATTGAGATTGCCCCACCTTCATGATTAAATTTAATGCTATTCGTCATTAGGTTTGTCCAAACTTGATGCAGTAAATTCTTATCAGCATACACAAAAGTTTGTGGTAATTCCAAATCAATGGCCAACTCTTTGTTTCTCCAACTCCATTCAGTTGTAAAAACTACTTGTTTAATTTGTTCGGCAACATCAAAAGTTGATTTTTGCAGAATACTTTCTTCTTTATCCAATGAAGCTAACGTTAATAATTGTTTACTTAACAAGGACATTCTTTTACTTTCTTCCTCTATTATTGATAAGTAATGATTCTTTTGCTCTTCGGTTAATTTTTCAGTTTGAAGCGACTGCGAAAAACCTTGTATTGATGCAAGTGGTGATTGAATTTCATGAGATACATTTGAAACAAACTCCTGACGCATTGCTTCAATTTGTCCTAATCTTTGTGACATGTGCGAAAAGTGATTAGCAAGTTTTCCTATTTCGTCTTGGCGTTTAATTTGTAATTGAACATTATATTTTCCTTCAGCAATTTTTTTAGTTGCTTCAGTTAATTTAATAATCGGTTTTACAATATATCTTGTACTAACTAGAACTAATACGATACTTAATACAATTGTCAGTAAGAGGAGAATGGAAAAAAGTATCCGCAATTCACCAAATTGAAGCTGGACATTAGGACGCATAAAAAGAGCTAAATGATGATTACTTGAATTTATAGGAACACCCACTGTATTACTTAAAGTATTATCAAAAAAACCAGTCACAAATAATGATGTTGGAAATTCGGCAATGCCATGGTAGACCTTCCCCTTTAAAACAGAATCAATCACTTTAGACCCTAGTTTTTTTTCTCTAAAAGAACCACCATAATAGGATTGATTTCCTTGTTGATCTACTAATAAAATTTGATAACCCAATTTACTAATACTTTTTAAGTAATTCCTTATATCAATATCATTATTTTCTTCATAAAAAGTACCAACGTCTAAAGCCATTTTAGTTAATTTTTTATCATTATATGGCTTTAGATTATAATGGTAATACACATTTGAAAGAAAGAAAGCCAATAAACTGCTACAAATCATTACACCGAGGATTGTAAGTACAATTCTTATGTATAAAGTTTTCACTTTTTAGTGACCTCCAATTTATAACCAACACCGCGAACGGTTTTTATACTAAAGTCATTCGTTAAACTTGAAAACCTTTCACGTAAACGTTTAATGTGAACATTTATTGTTCGATCATCACCTTCAAAATCAGCACCCCAAATTAATTGGATTAGCTCATCACGTGTAAAAATTCGATCCGGATAACTTGCCAATTGAGATAATAATTCAAATTCCTTCATAGGCAGCATAAGTAATTTTCCATTACAGTAAACTTCATAGCTTTTTCGATCGATAACGGTTTCGTTCAGTTTTATTTTTTGAGCACTAATCATATTGTATCTTCTTAACAGTGCCTTAATCCGGAATAGTATTTCTTTTGGTTCAAATGGTTTGGTCAAATAGTCATCTGTGCCTACTGCAAAACCTTTTTCTTTATCGGATAGCTCGCTTTTTGCAGTTAACAATATTACGGGAAAATCATAATACTCTCTTATTTCTTCACAAAGCTGGTATCCGTCTTTACCTGGCATCATTATATCTACAATCGCTAAATTAATTTGTTGTTGTTCAAGCAATGCAGAAGCTTCGTCTCCGTTAGCTGCTTCAAATGTAGAATAGCCTTCTGTTTGTAAATACATTTTTAGTAACTCTCTTATATGAGAATCATCATCCACAATTAAAATTCGAATCATACCCTATCCCCATTCTTTTAAATTAGTACAATTAATTAAAATATCATATCATAATTTAATTTTAATATCCTTTTTCTATTTTTCATGGGCAGAAATGAGGATGTATTATAACATGAATAAAAATATTTCTGTAATATAGTTTGTCCCCCATACATTTTTGTATTTTAGACATAATATAAATATGTAGTTTATAATGGCTGTTTTCGTAAATCTTGTTGCTCTTTAAGAAGATGACTAGCTGATTTTACTCTAGATATAGAGTAGTCAATTAGTATCTCAATATTTCACTTTTTCTGATACTCCTACAGAAACCCCACACCTTGTTTCTAATCTGTTTTTATTTACTCTGTGTTTTAAAATGATCGGTTTATAAACAACAACCATTTCGAAAAGAGTCAAACATAATAGAATTGTGTTAGAAATAGTAAAATTTGCCCCTAGATATTATTATTTCAACATAATGTAAAAAAAGTTCCTTTAAGGAACTTTTTTTACATTGAAAAACTTGTTGCCAATTAATTTTGGTAGCACTTTTAATCATTATTGATAATTTTATTTGCAGTGCAACTTTATTCTTCACACTCCTTCTTTAAAAAATAAAAGAACTGTCTAAAAAACAGTCCTTTAGTTATGTATTTTAATAACATCTATTAAGAAGTTAGACATTTCAACTGCCTTCTCAAACTCTTTTGATTTCACATAATAATCATATAACACTTTACCATATCGTTTCATGAAAATAGTATGATTCCGTGATTTAAAGTATGGAAAAGCGGTCTTTTCTATGTACTGTATATACTCTTTCATATTATTTTCAATCAAATAGATCAGTAAAGTGAAAAGAATTTGATAATGTTGATTCTTTAAATTATTCGCGATAGTTAGACCTTTTTGAGCACTATTTAATAAAGCAGATTTGCGCATTAATTTACCTTCAAATGAACTTTTAAGATAATTATTAAGTCGTTGAAGATAAATAACCGATGGCTTTTTCTCCAATTGTAATGCTGCTTTATAATATTTTTGCGCTTTTTCATAATCTTTTCTTTTAAAATATTCCAAAGCAAAGTTATTTAATAACATCCCTGTTTTATCTGGTGCATTGAGCGTTTCACTATCATGAATCAGATTCTTATATGATTGTTTCAATTTTTTAAAGTCTAAGTGCCCATCGTTGCTTGATTGTAAAAGCATTATTGATTCAGCATTTATGGCACGTAAATAATTACTTGTATCTTTAAAATATTTAAGAGCTTTTTCTGCGTATACATAAGCCATTACCTTAGAATCAACCCATCCATATGCTACTGCTAAATGATAGTAGTATTCTGGATTTCCATATTCGTTTAGATCAATCTTCTTTAAAGTTTGTATTGCTTTATGATGATTCTCTGTACTTGAATTATTGTAATTATTTAAATAATAAATTCCTATTACATGCAAAAGGAGATTTCTTTCAAAAGGAGGTAAATCTTTATAGTTTCTTTGTATACTTAGAATAATTGTATAAGTGTTTTTATAGTCGTTCTTTAAGAGATAATATCTTGCTAGCAGCAATTGATACAAAGCATCATATTTTGGCGAATTAATAAAAGGGCTTATTTCTAGCTCCTTTTTATATGAATCAACTTCCTTCATTCTTAGTTTAATGATTGCTGTATGCCAGTTTTGTAGTTTCTTTTTAAGATTTTCAAAGTTAGCAATTTCTTTTTGAATATCAATTTGTAATCGTTCAGAAAACAAGGTAATAATCTCAGATGAGTAGGAGGTATTCCCTCTTTCAATTTTTCCTACGTGCTTGGAAGAGCAGATTCCTTTTCCTAGTTCTTCTTGTGTTAGTCCGGCCTTAATACGATAAAATTTTATAACTTCTCCTTCGATCATTGATTGCTCCTCCTATCCTAAAATTTATACTAAATATACACTAGTAAAGCTTGAATTCCATCATGCTATTCACACAATTTATTAGGATATTCTAATGAAGAATTAACTACGAAATAGTATTATCTTACTAGCCTATTGAAATAATTAGGAAAATTTTAACAGAAAATATGAAAACCATGAACAGAGGTTAGTTCATGGTTTTTTAAGCTTACTTATTAATAAACACCAACAGCATCGTATGCAGCCATTACTGCTTTTGTTTGAGTTGATGGTTGACCGGTAGTTTTGTTATCTGGATATAGGTCACGTGCAGCTTGAATTGCAGCTTCGCGCATTTCTTTGAAACCAGAAGAAGGTGTTAAATACATTGTTAATGCACGGTAATAGATTTTCTCTGCTACTGTACGCTGCAGTTTAGTAACTGTTATGCCGTTATGTGTGCCACCTTCAGCGATTAAATATGCAGCTTTATTGTTGATACTACTGTTGATGTGTACGCCACCTTTATCTTCAGTACCTAAATATCGATCCGCGTAATTATCTGGATATTTATTATCCTTTAAACCATAAATAGGACTAAGTGACTTAGATTTTGGATTGCTTAACGAACGAAGTCCTCCATCACCATCTTTTGTAGGAGTGTAGATATCTTCACCCATCTCCCAATCAGATGGAGATGTAACACCTGCAGCATTCATTTCAGCTAATGCTCCGAAGATATCTGCCAATGATTCATTAATTGCACCAGACTCATTCTGATACGTAAGGTTTGCAGTATTTGATATTACACCATGTGTCATTTCGTGACCTGTTACGTCCAATCCGCCTGCTAAAGAACCAAGAACAATTCCATCACCATCTCCGTATAGCATTTGCTTTCCGTTCCAAGCTGCATTATTCCATTTTGATCCGATATGAACCGTGCTGATTAACGTCATTCCTTTATTATCTAAACTGTTACGCTTGTGCACTGTTTGATAATATTTATTTACTTTATCAGAGTTCATATGAGCTGATACTCCAGCAGGATCATAGAAAAAATTAGTTGAACTTTTTGTTTCTATTTCAAATCCTGTAAATCCTAATAGTGCTGAAAGAAGAATAAATGGAGTTTCACCCATACGATGAGCATCGAAAGTTGCAAGTGGCACGATATTTGGTGATGTTGTAGTACCACCAGCAATTGATCCACCATATAAATAGCTAGTACCAGTAGATGTGTCTTTTCCGACAGGGAATGTCTGCATTTTACCAAATACATCTAAACCTCTTCCAACCGCAACAGAAAGTTTTGCTGGATCTGCTAAATTATCTATTGCATCAAAGCTGTCTACTATTTCTCCATTTGTTGCATCCACAAAATAATGGAAGTAACCAGGTGCTGGCACAGAAGTTGAAGCCTTAACTAAATAGGTTAAATAATACTTTCCATTATGTGGGTAAATTGTTAATTCAGTATCAATTCCATCATAATTTTTAACAGTGCCAATTTGAGATTCGATACTCTCCTTAGCAGTTGCTTCTGCATCTTCTTTAGAAATAACCGCTTCAGTTGGAATAATTGTACGTGATAATTTTTGAGTTATATTACCAAATGATGCGTATACATTGTTATTTGCGTCTAGTGCAACAGCTTGTCCAGATCCATAAATTGGAATTCCTTTGTACTGTTCAACTGTTCTGACATGGTAAGTATTTGTCGTGCTGTCGGCTTGTTCACTAATAACTTTAAATTGTTCCCATGCGGAACCTGATCTTGCAAGACCTTCTACTTTTGAATTAAGAAAAGCTTTTACAATTTCATCCTTACTTAAAGCTTGTTCAACTGTTGCTGCACTTGCTTTTACATTTACAAATGAAGGTAAAGTTGTTAAACCTCCTCCAAATGCTACGGTTAACGCCATTACTGCTGGAATTGCTTTTCTTCTCATTCTTTTCTCTTTTTTCATTCTCAAAACTTTCACCCCTTATTTAATTTTGTTGCGACTGCAATTTTCATTATTGAGAAAATTCAAAATTAAATCAATATGTCGAACCCGGGTTCTTTTTCAGGTGATTTTACAGCTTTCCACCCCACAAACGACTAATTTTGACAAAAAACTACCGATAATTTAGCCGAAAATAACCCGGTTTCAATTTTCCGACAACTGAGCAATAATGAATTTCAACAGGGCTTTTGCAAAGGAGTGAAAATTTGAAACTAGCAAGCAAAAAAGTCTCTATCATCGTAAGTTTATGTTCTATTCAATTTTACTTGGCAATGCAAACAGTTGGACAAACTGAGGCAACGTTTACTAGTCAAGCGTCTTCAGAACAAGTCGTTTCAGCAGCAATCGTGTTTCCTAAAACAATCCAACAATTAGAAATAGCTGCAAAAGATCATTCAATAAGAGCAAATCATTTATACAAGTCAATCCTAAAGAAATCAATTACTGGTAATAGCTCTGAATTGTCAAATTTACTTACTACTGTTCTTAATGAGGAACATGAATTAAATAATGAGATTAAGCGTTTACAAAGTATTCAAGAGCAGTTGAACTCTTATCACAATCAAATTCATGAACTTCCTGAAACTGAACAAATTAACTATGAATATGAGAGAAAAGGCTATCAGAATGTTAATCAACTAATCCAGCAATTAAATGAAACAATTAATCTTCAAAAGATAGCGGCCATTAAATCTACCCTTCAAACCCTGCTAGGTGAAAGTAAAGAAAAGATTAATAACGATACTAGTGAACCTAAAAATACTACCGATTTTGTTCAGGGCCAAAGTTCTAATCGCTCCGATACAGATTCAATACGGAGCCAGGATTCTAATGGTTCTGATACAGATTCAATTCCGAGTCAGGATTCTAATAACTCTAATACCGATTCAATTTCGAAGCAGGATTCTAATCAAACCGATACAGATTCAGTTCATAGCCAGGATTCTGATCATACCAATTCGGATACAATCTCAAATGAAAATTCTAATAATTCAGTAAAAATATTTCAAAACGAATAGGTGGTCTCTCATGTTGAAGAAATTTTTATCAATTGTAAGTAATATTTTTAAAAGTATTTTTATTGTCATCTTGTGTTTCCTAGCTTTTATTGTGATTTCTTCCAGGTTTACAGGTGGCGATTCTACCATTCTAGGCTATCAATTAAAAGCTGTTTTATCTGGATCGATGGAACCTACTTTTCATACAGGTTCAATTATTGCCGTTAAGCTAGGTGCAAATCCATCATCTTATCAAAAAGGCGACATTGTTACCTTTCACATGGACAATAAGCTGATCACTCATAGAATAGCAGCTGTTGATCATAAAAATGGTGAAATTTCATATAAAACGAAGGGTGATAACAATAATGCCCAAGACTTATGGACTGTGTACCCTCAAAATATCGTAGGAAAATATTCTAATTTCACGATTCCATATGTTGGTTATGCATTAAATTTTGTAAGCTCGAAAGCTGGATCAGCAATATTGTTAATTGTTCCAGGTATTATTTTGACTCTTTCAGCAATACGCAATTTATTCCAATTAAGAAAAGAGTTTGAACAAAAAACTGCAGGATGAAGTTGGTTAGATCTCTTAAGTACAAAATAAAAGCTTAAGAGTTTAATAAATAAACCTTAAGGGGGAAAAGAAATGAGTTTTACTAAGAGAATTGGTCAAGTTGTAATGAGTGGAGCAGTCGGTTTATCATTAATTAGTGGCGGTACATTTGCGTATTTCAGCGATACAATTAAAACTGATAATACGTTTGCAGCAGGTACATTAGACTTAGGTATGAATCCTAATGCTGTTGTAAACATTAGCAATTTAAAACCTGGTGATGAAGTATATCGTGAATTTACATTAGAAAACAACGGTACTTTAGATATTAATAAGGTTCTATTAAACACTAAATATCAAATTGAAGACGTAAAAAATGATAATACTGAAGATTTAGCTAAGAATATTAAAGTAACAATTATGTACAACACTAGCAGCGCTACAAATGAGATTGTTGAAACATCATTATATGACTTACAAAATCAAACTCCTGATTTAACAGCAATTACTCAATTTGTAGGTAGTACAAAAGACCCTGACGGCATTGCAGCAGGACAAAAAGAAAAGATTTTTGTATTATTCGAGTTTGTTGATAATGGAAAAGACCAAAACCAATTCCAAGGTGATAAGCTAAAAGTTGATTGGACATTTAATGCTCAAACTGGCGGAAGTACATACCACGACGACACTGATCCTAACAGCAACTAATATAAAAACAAAGCCACCTAAACTTAATTAGGTGGTTTTTCACGTTGTTGAAAAACAATCTTGTCTATTAATTATTAAACTTTCGTAAAAGATGAAGAGTGTGGTTGATTTCCACTTCAGTCTGCCTGCTTATGAGTAGCCTATTTTAATCTTTTTTTAATTACTCATGAACCTCTTAAGTAAACTTTTCCCCTTATGAACCTATCAGTAATTCTATTACTCACAAAGCAAATCTTTCTTTTATTAATTTAGCTACTTCTTCTGCACTCATATTTGTGTTATTTATTTTTAGATAATTTTCCTTCTGAATTTCTCCTTCTATTGAATTTAATCTATATTTTTCTATTGTCTTCATTAAATTGTTTTCAGACCATTCAATATCTCTTTTTGTTGGCTTATGTTCCAATCTGTGAGGCGTTTTATTTCGTGCAAGTCTCTCATCTAGTTCTGCTTCAAGTTCAACAAAATAGGTTGTTGCCCCTTTTGACTCAAATATAGTACAAACTTTCTCAATATAATCCCAATCAGATTTTAGATCGAGAGCCCAAACATAAGTAAAAATAATACCGTATAAGTCACTTTTGGACACCTCTTCAAATATTTCTTTTCGAAATAAATTAACTAGTCTACTTCCCTCTTTTGTTCCATAATCAAAAAATTTACTAACCAAGTCAATTGTCATGTGATTATGAAACAATTTTAAATCTGTTATTTTTTCTAGTTCATGTCCTACTGTCATTTTCCCCACAGCTTGTGGCCCAAATACTAATACAAACTTCATGGATCTCTCTCCCAAAAATATTAAATTTTTTATAAGCACTTTTGAATATAACTGAATTTTTTAAAAAGTATATCACACTTAAAAATAATTAACTTGATCATTAACTTCAACGTACAAAAAAACTGAACAATCGAATGAATTGCATAAGAAATATTAAAAAAGCAGAAACAAAGAAAAGGTAAATATTCTACGTATATTATCTGTTTACTAAAAATTTACGAAGTTATCAAAAATTTTTTATTACATTTGGGAACTATTGTGTTAAAATCAGCATATAATTTAAAAAACTTTCCCTAGGGAAAAACTATTTGATGTGTACAATAAAACAGGTGGTGGGAAACATGTCACAAGAATCACAAGAAAAAGTCATATATAAAGAAGCTGGATGGAAACAGGAACATTCACAACCTAGTTTGCAAGAGGTTCATCGTTCATTATCTGTTCCAAAGAAAGCTAGTAATTTCCGTAAGTTTCTAGCATTTGCTGGCCCAGGATATTTAGTTGCAGTTGGATATATGGACCCTGGAAACTGGGCAACTTCAATAGCAGGTGGATCTGCTTTTAATTACACTTTATTATCAGTTATTTTAATTTCTAATCTTATGGCCATCATTCTACAATCATTAGCAGCTAAATTAGGTATCGTTACCGGTAGAGATTTAGCCCAGGCATGTCGGGACCACTTCAGTAAACCTGTATCATTTATACTTTGGGTGCTTTGTGAAGCTGCAATTGCCGCATGTGACTTAGCTGAATTAATAGGGTCAGCCATCGCTTTAAATCTATTATTTGGAATTCCGTTGTTTTATGGAATTTGTTTGACAACTTTAGATATATTACTTGTTTTACTTTTACAAAATAAAGGATTTAGGTATATCGAGGCTTTTGTCATTTCATTGATCATATTAATAACAGGTAGTTTTGTTTTTGAGTTGATTATGTCTCAACCTGATGTGAAAGCTGTATTTGGTGGATTTATTCCAAGTTCACAAGTTATTACAGATCCAAAAATGCTTTATATTTCTTTAGGAATTTTAGGGGCAACTGTTATGCCTCATAACTTATATCTTCACTCTTCAATCGTTCAAACTAGAAAGTTTGATGTATCTGATGCTGGTAAAAAAGAAGCAATTAAATTTGCTACAATTGACTCAACAGTTGCATTAATGATCGCATTGTTTGTAAATGCAGCCATCTTAATATTAGCTGCTTCAACTTTCTACAAATCGGGTCATACAAACGTTGCATCAATTGAAGATGCATTCCAGCTTCTTACTCCAATACTAGGAACAACTTTAGCAAGTACATTTTTCGGATTGGCATTATTGGCTTCAGGTCAAAATTCTACTTTAACAGGTACTCTAGCTGGGCAAATTGTAATGGAAGGCTTTTTAAATATTAAGCTTAAACCTTGGATAAGAAGAATGATCACTCGTTTAATTGCTGTTACACCAGCTCTTATCGTCACTTATTTTTATGGAGCAAATGGAACAGCAGATTTATTAATACTAAGTCAGGTAATCTTATCTTTACAGTTATCTTTCGCAGTTATACCACTAGTTATGTTCACTAGTGATGCTAAGAAAATGGGTAAATTCGTTAATAAAACTTGGCTTAAATCAGTCGCTTGGACAATTGCTTCAGTTATTGCAGTATTAAATGCATATTTACTTTGGGCAACATTCTTTAAATAATAAATTGAAACAAAAAAGATTGAACAGATGTTTGAATGACATGTGTTCAATCTTTTTTTACTTTCTCTTTTAAAGAAATTTTACATATAGAGATTCTATCTATTAAGACTGTGGAGTATTTTATGCACTTTGATGGAAAAATTAGACACTTCCTTTTATTAAGGGATTGAAAGATAGAACCGGTCATTGAAAAAAATCTAAGTTCTGTTTTTTAGGCTTTATGACCATTTAGATTTTGATGGTAATAAATACTAGCTTGTTTGATAAAATCTAATTCAAATTCTGGAATTGTATATGTTTTTGGCTTTTGATCTTCGGGTAAAGAATTAAAACTTTCCCAAGATTTTTTCATACCTTCTTTAATTTGTGGATCATTTTGACTATAGCGATTATTCATTTCCATCAAAAATTTAACAAGTTCTTGCGCTTCAACACTTTCAATTTTATATCCTCCTTGAACTAACTCTGTTAATTTGTTTCTAAAATATTGATAATCTTTTAAATGACGAACATGGTCTCCTTCAGCCCATCCTCGCTTCGCTAATTTAAGTAAAGTCTCTTTAGTGTATGACTGCTTGGCGATGTTCCTCATCACTTTACGGTCTTCAGTTGATAAATATTTATTTACCCAATCAGGCTTTAAATTAAAATGTGCCATTTGAATCAACTCTGTAACACTTTCATAATCAATTGAATCAGATTTTAGCGATGTTTCTACCTGCTCAATCACATTAATAATTTGATCAATTTGGTCTTTTTTAGCATTTAACATAGCTTTTTGTTCTTTTAACTTCTTGGAAAAATTCAAACTACTTTCATTTATAATTGAGTGAATATCCTTCAAAGAAAATCCTAAAAATTTGAAAGTAAGTATTGATTGAAGATGTACTAAATCAGAATCTGTGTATAACTTAAAGCCCGATTCGTCAGTATTTGTTGGTATTAATAATCCAATTTTGTCGTAGTATCGCAGTGTTCTAACAGAAATAGAAGTTTTTCTTGCAAATTCGGTTATGTAATAAAATTTACGATCCACTATCTCCTCTCCTTTCTTTTCACAGTTTATACGGTTACGTAGCGTCATAGTCAATAGTATTAACTAAAGAAGAGCGTGGGGAATTCTCCGAGCTACTAATAAGGCATCTGTGCAAATAAACGACGAAAGCTGCAAAATAGCAAGGGACTGCAATTACATTTCGAAAACTGCAATTAAATACCTAATAGCCGCACTTAAGACGAAAAATTACACGTACGAGTTAAGGTATTATGACATGAAAATTGTACAATTTAGCAGTGGGGGGATCATAGCTGCACTTTTCAGATTGATATGACCGCCCCCTTTGTTATAAATAATAAGCAGATTTTATCAAGTTTTTATTCAACATCGTAAAAATTAGAGCATACTTGCAGATTTTCCATTTTGGCATAGCCAATAGTTATATTTTCAATAAAAAAGGTCGTTCCTTAGTCAGTTAACCCGACAATTGGAACAACCTACAATTTCATATAGATTAAATAAAATCTAAACTTCTTTTAAAAATTTATCAACAATTGAGATTTGTTCATTTGTATTTAAAGCAGGTGCATGACCAACATTAGGTATTGTTTCCATTTGAAAATTCTGCGTTTCCTTCATTTTTAATGCTACATCAAGTGGCAAGACGTCCGAAACTTCTCCTCGAATGAGTAAAATCTTGGACTGTATAGCTTTCCAGTAATTCCACAAGGTTAAATCTTCAGTATGTTGAAATTGTAATGCTATTTTAGGATCATAATCAGGACCAATTCCACCTTCATCTCTTCTACGGCAAGAATTTTGCGTAAAATCATTCCATTCTTCTTCACTTGAAACACCAAATGAATGATAAATTAACTTATAGTAATTCTTCAATTCAGTAAATGTTTTAAACTGAGGAGGTGTACCAACATAGCTAATAATTCTCTTAATTCCTTCAATATCTTGTGGTTGGTTTTCTGAAGCTCCTGCTCCGATATCATTTAAGACTAAATGAGAAATACGGTTTAGATGTTTCGGCGTACCAGCAAGTCGCATTCCTATTGCTCCACCCATCGATGTCCCTACCCAACGAACTTGTTCAATTTCTAATCGGTCTAATAAACCAATCGCTAGATTTACATAGTTTTCAAAACAGTAATCTTGCTCGGGAGAAGTACTCCACTGGCTTAATCCTCGCCCAATCGTATCTGGACAAATTACGTGGTAATCCTTAGCTAAATAGCGAGCTAAAATATCAAAATCTCTACCATTTCTGGTTAAACCATGCCAACAAACAACTGTTGGATTTTTTCTTTCTCCCCATTCTGTAAAATGAAGCTCCTTTCCATTAATCGATTCAAACCGAGACTCAGGATAAAAAATATCAATCACTCCATTCATTTTAGTGTCCACTTTATGTAATATTCGATTTTAATAAAAATATCCCTATAAAAGTAACAGAGAAAGAAATGAAACATTCAGGTTTAATTAAATAATAATAAAGACAAATACAGCACAATCATGAATATTAAAAAAGAAAATAGAATTGATACAAGAATAATTGAATTATGTGCAGGTATAATTTTCCTTTTTGAATTTCTTTCCGCTTTTTACTGTACTGAATAGTAGCTAATACTCCTGAAATTAAACCAACAACACATGCATATATACCAAGAAAAATTGCTAATGTATTGATGAACTGGTTATTACTAATTTTAATTGTAAAGTGTAGTGAGGTTGTTAAAAATCCTACACCAGTAATTGAGTTTGCAGTTCGCAACCAGGCTAAATATGTCCTTTCGTTTGCTAGATGCTGTTGTGCATATTTAACACTTTCATCTGGTAAATCACTTACTTTACTTAAAGAAACCATATTAAATTACCCCTATCAAAGATTTATAGAGTGATAAATTTGTAGCAAAATATCTAAGTTTTAGTTTAATCTTTAAAATTTAAGATTTAGTAAAATTTGGATTACGATTTGATAAAAATAGAAATGGGGGATTCTAAACTTATATTTTTTACTTAGGTATTATCGAAAGGAGAAGTTAACAGAATACTACTATATAAATAGAACAAATAATGTCATTAGACTGAGTTTTCAAATATAAAACGGTCAAAATGATGGTAATTCCGTCCATCTTTCTGACCGTTCAATCTAACTATTTCTGTGCTTGTTGAAATTCATTTTGAACTTTTTCCAAAAGGTTTTTATCGGTAATTAATCGATAACCTGTCAGAGCTAATGCTTTTGCACCCGTTATTAGAGCATGATCACCAAGTGGAGACTTCGCAGCTTCACGAAATTCATTCGTATGAGCAATTAAATCATCAGGTCCAATTTTAATATATGCGTGGGAAGTCGGAACAACATGGCTTACATTTCCGGCATCAGTAGATCCAAGCCCGCCGCTTTTGCTATTCACTACTTCACCCAATAGGCTTAGTTCTTCACCTACAATCTCATCAAGAGATTGATTGATAATAAAATCATGGACTTCATTTTGGAATCTTTCAATTTTCACAGTACTACCAGTTGCAATTGCTGCTCCTTCGGCAATATTACGAATCTTAGTGGAGACTTCCTCCGTACGCTTCCAAGTACTAGCACGGATGAAAAATCTCGCTGAAGCATACTCTGGAATAATATTTGGTGCATCGCCTCCATGAGTGATAATTCCGTGTATGCGAACATCGCTAGAAAGCTGCTGACGAAGGGCATTAATACCATTGAATAATTGGATTACTGCATCTAAAGCATTGATTCCATGTTCTGGTGACCCAGCAGCATGGGCTGCTCTTCCATAAAAATGGAAGTCTAATGGGTCTACTGCCAATGATGGGCTCGATAAACCTGTTTTACCACTGGGGTGGAGCATAAGAGCTGCATCAACACCTTCTAGTAATCCATTTTTTACGAAACTCCCCTTTGCACTTCCATTTGGTCCACCCTCTTCTGCAGGTGTTCCAAATATGACAACCTCTCCTCCGGTCTCTGAAATGACTTCAGCAAGAGCGATTCCCGCTGCTACACTTGTTGTTCCAATAATATTATGTCCGCATGCATGACCAAGACCAGGTAGTGCATCGTATTCTGCTAAAAAAGCGATGGTTGGGCCTTGCTTAGATGACGTTTTCCTTGCTACAAAGCCTGTTTCATGGCCCGCAATATTACGTGTGACATCGAAACCAGCTTCTACTAGAATTTTAGTATGTGTTTCTGATGCAAAAAATTCTTGATTGCCAATTTCAGGTTTCTCATGAATATTATGGCTAATTTCAAGATAAACTTTCTTCGATTCCTCAATACTTTTCACAATTTGTTCTCTTTGTGTTTCAATTTTGACTGTCATATAAACGATCTCCCTTCCATTCTTTTAAATAAGCATGAACTAGCTTTATAGATTTTTTATTTTATCAATCGAAATGACTACTGGAACCGTCGCACCTTTGTCACGCTTAATAATGTAATCATGAACTTCTTTTGATTGATAGGCCTTTACAATCTTTGCAAAGTCCTTGTCATTTTTATTCTTTGTACGAGATGCAATAACATTGATATACGGCATAGCTGCTTTATCATTCGGATCTTCTTTATAAAGTGGATCCTTTGCAGGATCTAAGCCCGCTTGAACGGCAAATCCATTATTGATGATAGCTGCTGCCACATCATCCAATGATCTTGCTGTTTGCCCCGCAGCAATCGGTTTGATTTTTAGATGCTTAGGATTTTCTTTAATTTGTTCAATACTTCCTTTAGGATCAAAATTATCTACTAAACTAATTAACTTTGAAGATTGTAATAGTTTAAGTGCACGTCCTGCGTTCGTAACATCATTTGGTATCGTAATCGTTGCTCTATCTGGAATATCACTTAGCTTTTTAAATTTATGTGAGTAAATACCCATTGGCGCAATCACCGTCGAGCCAATCGCAGAAATGTCTAAATTATGATCACCTTTAAATTGATTCATATAGGTAATCGTTTGAAAAGCATTTAAATCAAGACTTCCATCATTAAGCGCTGTGTTAGGCTGAACATAATCTGAAAATGAAATAATTTTCAATTTAATGCCTTCACTTTTTACTTGTTTTTGTACAATATTCCAAAGTTCATAGTCATCTCCGTTAATACCAATCTTAACTGTTCTCTCCTTTCCATTTCCTGATGATGATTTAGAACCACATGCGGATAATACCGAAACCGTTAATAATAATGCTGCAAAAATAGTAAAAAACTTTTTCATCCTCTTTTCCTCCTTAC
This sequence comes from Gottfriedia acidiceleris, assembly GCF_023115465.1. NCBI lineage: Bacteria > Bacillati > Bacillota > Bacilli > Caryophanales > Bacillaceae > Gottfriedia > Gottfriedia acidiceleris. Next base: position 3,961,655 of record NZ_CP096034.1, read on the forward strand.
GTATCTTGACCACGTATTCCCTAAACTTTGTATGATTTGAACAATGACTACTAGTAATACGACAGTAATGATAATAACCAATGTTTCAAAGCGCTGATAACCATATGTAATAGCTAAGTCACCTAATCCACCAGCACCAACAGCACCAGCTGCCGCAGTCGATCCAATCAATCCAATCGTTGCTGTTGTAAATGAAAGAATTAACGATGGAATCGCTTCAGGCAAAATAAACTTCACGATGATCTGAAACTTTGTTGCTCCCATTGAATAGGCTGTTTCTAGCACTCCCTTATCTACTTCTAGCATGGAGTTCTCAATCAATCTTGCCAAATAAGGACCTACAAAGATCGAAAGTGGAACAATTGCAGCAACTACTCCAATGGACGTGCCCGTCAATAACCTTGTAAATGGAATAATGGCAACTAGCAAAATAATAAATGGTACAGATCGAACAATATTAATAATGGTATTTAACAACCTAAATAAAGGTTTGTTTTCCATTATATGACCTGGTCTTGTTACAACTAGAATAATACCTAAAGGCAATCCTATAATTGTGCCAAAAATAAATGACCCAAGCACAGTTAGAAATGTATCTTGAGTTGCCTGCAAAAACTGCGGCCAAAAGAATTCCCAATTAAGCTCCATTTAACTCCACCTCCCTAACATCTATCCCCTTTTCCGAAATAAATTTAATAGCTTTTGCGCTTTCCTCTTTTGTTCCTTCTAATGCCACAATCAAATTCCCATAAGGTCTTGCTTGTAGCTCTGTAATCGATCCATAAAGGATATTTAAATGAATATCGAATTTTTTAAGAACCTCTGATAATAATGGGTTGCCTGCCTTGTCACCTAGGAAGACTAATTGATAATATTTTCCTTTTGATAATGATTTGGATAACTTAGATGGCACCTCATTTTGTAATACTGTGTTAACAAAATTCTTTGTAATACTTTTTTGTGGATTCGTAAATACTTCGTAAACGTTACCTTCTTCAACAATTTCACCATTATCAATGACAGCCACTTTATCACATAAATCACGAATTACACTCATTTCATGGGTAATAAGGAAAATTGTAAGATTATATGATTTATTTACCTTCCTTAAAAGCTCTAATACATTCTTTGTTGTTTCAGGGTCTAATGCAGAAGTAGCTTCATCACATAGCAAAAGATCTGGGTCTGTTACGAGTGCCCTTGCAATACCTACTCTTTGCTTTTGTCCCCCCGATAAGTGGCCCGGAAATACATCTTGCTTCCCTGTAAGTCCAACAAATTCAATTAATTCCATTACCTTTTCCTGAACATCCCGTTTCTTTTTTCCTTCAAGGTATAGCGGCATTGCAATATTATCAAATACCGTTTTGGCAGAAAGTAGATTAAAGTGTTGGAATACGACACCAATTTTTCTACGTGTCTTACGTAATTCTTCATCTTTTAATGTCATTAGATCCAATCCATCAATGAGAACTGATCCTTCTGTTGGCTCTTCAAGTCTATTTAAACAACGAATCAATGTACTTTTTCCTGCTCCGGAAAAACCAATGATTCCAAAGATCTCTCCTTTCTCAATTTTCATATTAATATTATTTAAAGCTTTAATTGGTGGCCTTCCAGGATAAACCTTGGAGACATTTTTAATCTCAATCAAATTACTTCCCCCATTGCAAGTTATTCCAATCACTATAACTAAGTAAACATATTCGAAAACTAGGATTTATAACTATATTTCCCCCTTTTTCTCCTATGGCACCTCATCAAAAAACCCCTCTTCTTATCCAATAAAACAGATAGGAAGAGGGGTTATAATAAATAAGCCACTTTACTTCTTATCTTTCAAATCGTTTGAACGATTTGCAGGAATTAGCACGGTATTTGTTACGAAATAACAAACCCGTTGCCGAGGTATCGCAGGGCCAGTCCCTCCACCTCTCTGGATAAGTAATAGAATTTATTAAGTTTTTAAATTATTGAGTTCATGTTATCTCTCTTTTTATAATCCGTCAAGAATTTTTTAAAAATTTTTTAATGAAAATTGTGTTTGAAAAAAACATTTTTTTTACGAGCACTATTTTATGTAGGTCTTAGAACCTTTGTTTTCAAATCAAAAAATCTATTTCATATACCGTTTGGAATAGGTCGAGATACTTATTTTTTTGAGTTATTATTAGTATTTCATTTAAGAAAATGACAAAAAAGCAGACAAGTTCCTCAATAATAGATAACCTGTCAGCATAATTTAATTGTGCCTACCATAATGCAGGCTTTACTACCATAAACCATAGCATAACCATCAAAAGAACGATGTAAATCCAAATAGATCGACGAAGCTTCTGAATCAGCATTCTCTGGTCATGGGATGGTTCACTGAATTTCCGAATGGTCGGTGAAAAGGCTCTAGCTAGGAAAAATAATGAACTCACCAAAAGAAGAATAGTCATTACAATCCAAGATGTCTTCCACGACCAATGACCCACTAGTACCAACAAGACCCCTGATCCAACCAGTACATGCCCAGCATGCTTTGCCAATCTGACAGCAAACCGAAATACATCCAAATAGCTCTGTTGTATCGCAGACTTCGTTGAATGCAGCTTTTTGAGGACCGGAATCAATACAAAAAAAGGACCAATCGATAAAATTACACTAGCAATATGTATGTAAAGAAGCAGTCTATACAGCATATAAATTAATCTTGGATGAGACGAAACTCATGAACCCATACCCTCATTTTTGGCAACCAAGGCATTCCAGGATGGATTGACAGGATTGATTGCTTATACTCTTCTACAGTTGAATAGCCTTCCTGCTTAGCATCCTCATCTGTCAATTCACCAAGAGCTTGAGAATAAACTTTTTCAACTACATACTGATTATTTTGAAGGGTCATCACTTCCCCAACATCTGCATATCTTCCGTTTCGGCGAGTAGCAGTTTTTTGTCCTGCCAATACTTTTTCCACATCCGCTTGAAGCGTAACAAGGCGTTCAATCGTACATGTTTTTGGCGGTAAAGCGTTCGTTTCATTTTGATTTGTCATTATTTCCATTCTCCTTTTTCCGTTTTAATTTCAAATACAGGTTATTTAATGTCATCTAAATTAATTAATAATAAATAATGACGATTAGTTCTATTTAATTATATTCATCAAAAATTAGCAAATTTTATGGGAAAATATTGAAATGGCAATAAGTATTTAGAACAAAAAGGAACTTAAATGTAGTGCTTATTTCATATTTCGCCCTAAAAAATATTTCGATATAATTTCTAATTTATTTCTAATTTGGGTAATTTTGAGCTGTTTTCGTCATATTTGTTCTTAATCGTTAAAAAAATATTTAAAAAAGAGTGCTCAATTAAGAACACTCCTTCTGAAAAATAGACTTTAGTTTTGGCCCATTGGTGTAATGATATGAATTTTTTTTGTAATCTCAAATGCTTGCGGATTTAAATCAATTCCATTTCCTTTTACTGAACCTGATAAAGTAATGCTGTAATCACCAGCGCCAAGCTCAACGTCAACTGGAGTCATTGCTGCTTTTGATAAAGCAGAACCATCAGCACCACCATTGTCATTTCCTTTGAAAGTATCACCATTTAAGATGTTAGCTGCAGAGCCTTCTTTAAGGGCACTAATTGCAGCTGTTGAATTTCCATAAGTACCTGCATTTGCAAAGTAATTAAAATCTTGACCCTTTACGATTGTTGAATCTGTTGCAGTTGTAGAAACTACCACTGGGTTAATAACATCTGTATTATCTGTAACTGTAATTGAAAGACCTGTTACACGGTTTGTTAATGCATCGTCACCAATACTGAAAGAATATTTACCAGTTGGATTTTGCTTAGAAAGTTGAACTGATTCACCAGCGATGTCTGCAGTAATTGAGATGTGTGCTGTAGAATCTCCTGTTGTTTTAGTAAGATCCCAAGCCGTGAAAGGCGTTACATCTCCAGGAGTTGTTGGTGCAACATTGTAAGTATATGTGTAAGTATATGTTACTGATTTAGTTGATTCTTTACCAGTTTTCGGGTCTGTAACCTTAACAGAGCCATCTAATTTATAATTTTGAGTATAAGTTGAACCTGTTAACGTTTTTCCTTCTAGAAATGCATGTTGGTTATCGTTATTTGCAATTACACTGTCTAATTCTTTTTGTGATGGAGCTGGCGCATACGCTGTTCCATCAGGAATAGTTGTTACATATGAAGCTCCTGCTCCAGAAACAGTTGCTTTAGGTGCATTGCCATCCCAAGCATTTGTAAAGTAACTTGCAGCAACTGCTGTATTGTAGTGATAAAATTGGTTTTCTACAAGTGCAAAAGTACCTTCAGTATGTAAATCTGCCATAATTGATTGTGCAGTGCTTGTTCCACTTGTTGTTGCCGCCATTGCATTGTAAGATAAACCAAATAGTGTTGCGCTAGCTAAAATCCCTGATAATACTTTCTTTTTCAATTTCATTTCCATTTCTCCCTTTATATGTAATTTTTAAAAGGTCGGTTACACTACTAGCTCCGTATGATCCAAGAGTCCATATACAAACCACACTTCTTAGCCCTTAGCACCCTTCCTTTCTAATAGGACTGTAACCAGTTTATGCTAAAAGAACCAATTTGTAACTTGGGGAACTCCAGTACATTTTAACTGTATTTCTACATCGTTTTAACAACGCTTTTCTCCATAAAATTATTCCGATATAATAAATATACCTGTTTTTCAACAAATTATTTTGGATTTTAACGTATGAACTAATAGAAGTGATTCTTGAAAAAAAAGCCAATAAAAAAACAGAAAACTCTCATAAGTTTTTCTGTTTTTTACTGTTAATTCATATTCAACCAAGCCATGATTTAATAATAGTAAACCAAATTTTTAAAGCGGTAAAACCAATTAAGACTGCCAGAATTCCTCGTAAAACCTGCGTTTTTGTTTGTTTGCCTATTTTTGCACCTAATGGTGAGGCGATTAAACTGGCAATTACAACAATAATTGTAGGCAAAATTTCAACCTGACCAGTAGAGATTTTCCCAATCGTTACTCCTATTGAAGAGATAAATGTAATGGCTAAGGATGAAGCAATTGTCACACGAGTTGGTATTTTTAAGATTGTTAACATGATTGGTACTAACAGAAATGCTCCTCCTGCACCAACAATCCCTGCACTAGTTCCAACGATAAATGCCAAACCTGAAGCAAGCCATACATTAATTGAAATTTGACCATCTGCTGACATTTCGACGTTTTTTCTAGGAATAAACATTAAAACGACCGCAATCATTGCTAAGATTCCGTAAACAAGATTAATTCCATGTTCTGAAAGTAGATTTGAACCAAATCCACCAAGAAAACTTCCTATTAGTACACTTATCCCCATACTTAATATTACTTTTTTGTTTAGATAACCGCTTTTACGATAGCTTAAAACTCCACCTAAAGTTGCAAATACTACTTGGACCGCACTTATACCTGAAACTTGATGTGGTGTGAAAGCAGCAAATCCTAATAATGGAGGAATAAATAGGAGCATTGGATAATTTATAATCGCTCCACCAATTCCTACCATTCCTGAAATAAAGGACCCAAAAAAACCAACTAAGAAAAGTACTAAAATTAAGGTCCACTCCATTTAAAGTCCTCCTATAATAGAAAAGGAGAGGTGACACTTAACTCTCCTTTTCCTATTAATCTACTAGCTTAACCTTTTTTAATCCAAAATTTTAAAATATTGTCTTCTTCAGTATAATTTAATAATTCATGTCCACCTGATTTAGCCCATGCTGTAAGGTCGTTTTTAGCACCTTTATCAGTAACATGAATTTCTAATACTTCTCCTGCTTCAATCTCTGCTATTGCTTTTCTTGTTTTTACAATTGGAATGGGACATGCTAAGCCTTTTGCATCTAATAATTTTGTAGCTTCCATTCTATTCTCCTCCAAGTCTCATTATCGTACTGCACAGCGATTTGGACCAATTTCCATTTCTCTCTGTTTTTCTTCATTTAAATTAATTTTACCCATATTAACTTCACGGATTTCTTGATATGAATTTGGTTGTGGTGGTAAATTCTCAGTTACTAACTTTCTAAACTCACTTTCACTCTCAATATTCAATCCATGATTCTGTTCAAATAAATATCCTAGTTTTTTATAAACACTACCATCTTCGTTCAATTCACTAATCACCATAAAATGTGATGGAAGCACGATTAATTCAAGCGATAAATTTCGGTATCTTTTATAAAGGGTTTCGCGTAAGTATCCTACCCAATCCTCTGCCATTCCAGCAAGATCGGGTCTTCCAATTGAATCGATAAATAAAATATCACCAGAAAGTAAGAATTTTTCATCAACAACAAATGAAGTTGATCCGATTGTATGTCCTGGTGAATAAAAAGCATCAATACTGATTGCTGTTTCACCAATTCTTACCTTATTCCCATCTTCTAATGGACTATATTCATAAATAACCTCTTTAGCATCCTTTGGCGGTAACCAGTATGTTGCTCCCGTAGTCTCAGCAATTTTTCTTCCACCAGAAATATGGTCTGCATGAAGGTGAGTATCAAATACATGTGTAATTTTTGCGCTCTTTGTATTCGCAAAATCAATGTAGATATCCGTCATTCGAGTAGAATCAATTATAGCAGCCTCATTATTTGAGATAACCATGTAGGATAAACATCCCTTACCGATTCTGACAAATTGATACAGCTCTCCACCATTTTTCAAATCTGCAATTTTTACTGGTTCTAGATATTCACTCCACTCTTTCATTCCGCCTTTAAGATAAGCTACGTCTAGTCCCTCGTCTGAAAGCATCTCTGCAATCATGATAGAAGATCCTTCTTTAGCACACACAACTAAAACATCTCTACTTGTAGGAATCTTATCTAAAATATCTTCAACCCCATCAAGTAAATCGAAATAAGGTATATTTAAATGTTCAAAATTTGAACCTTCTATTTTCCAATCGTTATAATCATCAGTATTTCGTACATCTAGAATATATAGTTCTTCTTTATCAACTATTTTTTTTGTAATCTCTTTTGCAGACATTGCTGTGACTGCCATCTTTTATACCCCCCACAGTATATTTTTATTTAAAAAAATTAGATTAACCTTTTATGCTTACTGTTTCTCCAGACCATTCAATCATTCCAGGTATTACATTAAACACGTTAGTAAAGCCGCTAGAAACAAGTAATTGAGCAGCAAGATCACTGCGGTTTCCAGTCCTGCAAACGATATATATTTCTTTTTCTTTATTTAATTCTGTCAATCGGTTCTCCAATTCTCCTAAAGGGATTGATACCGCATTTGGTATATGATTAAATACATATTCTGCTTCTTCTCTTACATCTAAAACGATTATATTTTCGGTTTGTAGTTTTTGACTTAATTGATCGTTCGAAATGACGTTTTCAAATCTTTTTTCAATCGTATTTTCATCTGAAGATTTTCTTAAATAGTGTAGTAATACCTCGCCATTTTCGATTGTTCCTAAGTATTGATTTCCAGTGCTTTCGGCCCAAGCTTTAATATCTGCTTTTGAACCTTTATCAGTCGCTTGAACCTCGATTACTTGCCCATTATCTAAATCCTTCATTGCTTTTCTAGTCTTTACAATCGGCATTGGACAAGCTAATCCTTTTGCATCTAATTTCACGTTTGATTTAATCAGTTCCATCTGACAGCCTCCATACTTAAAATACCACTAGGGGTATCTATTTAATCAAAAAAATTATTCTACGTTCCCTTCCCAAGTAAGCATTCCGCCGACCATGTTTTTAGCGTTAAAGCCATGAGATTGAAGGAATTCTGTTGCACGGCCACTTCTAGCACCTGAACGACAAACAATAATATATTCTTTTGATTTATCTAATTCGTGTAATCGAAATTCAATTAATCCGAGTGGAATATGAATAGCTTCTAGAATTTTTCCAGCTGCAACTTCATCTACCTCACGAACATCGATAATATTTACTATTTTTCCAGTTTTTAATTCATTTTCAAGCTCAATCGCAGTAATTTCTTTCATGTTATTCAATCCTTTCTAATTAAATAAATAAGTTAACTTGACCTTCTTCTGCTTCACCAATGTAGGCGGCAACACCAGCATACTGAATATTCTCTAATAGCTCTTCGGTTTGTAGACCTAACAGATCCATTGTCATTGTACATGCTACTAAATTTATATCTTGTTCTTGGGCCATTTCAATTAATTGTGGTAAAGGCAATGCATTGTGCTTTTTAATAATATCCTTAATCATCTTTGGTCCAAAACCAGCAAAATTCATTTTAGAAAGTCCCATTTTATCAGCGCCTCTAGGCATCATCTTTCCAAACATCTTTTCAATAAAACCTTTTTTTGTTGCTATATGTTCGCCTTTTCGTAAAGCATTTAAACCCCAAAATGTATGAAAAATAGTTACTTCATGATCAAAAGCTGCTGCTCCGTTCGCAATAATGTAGGCGGCCATTGCTTTGTCATAATCTCCACTAAATAAAATGATATTTGTTTTCTTAGTTGTCATATTCTTTCTCCTTTTCGTCCTTTATACCCACTAGGGTATATTACAAAACAAAAAAATATATCTTATATATACTATTACCCCTATGGGTATATGTTAGTAAAAATAAAAAATTGTTTCAAACCATATATTATCTACTTTTTACAAGTAAGTTTACTGCTTCTTTCACTAAATCTTCAGCATCTTGCCCGTTTTCATTCGCATTTCGGACACAATCAACTAAATTTGAGCTTACTATTACGCCAATCGTACGATCCAAAGCTGATTTAACTGCTGATAACTGAGTAATGACATCTTTACAGTCTTTGTCATCTTCCATCATTTTTAAAATTCCACGAATCTGTCCCTCAATTCGCTTTACTCTATTTTTTACTGGATCATCATATTTCATTAAATCACCCCTAACTTACAGAACTAAACAAAGCATAACCTTTATTTAAGAATATATGTGCAATATTCTTATCTGTACTATATACCCCGCAGGGTATTATGTCAATCGTTTTATTTTAGTTAAATAAATCAACTTTTAGTTAGTTAAAAGTTAATCATGAAGAAAAAAGATCACAATAACGTGATCTTTTTTTAATACGTATTTTAAGATTTTACTGTCATTTCCATCTCAAAATAAGTACCTACCTCCATAACTGCTTCGTCTTTATGGATAAAGTCATTTTTCTCTTTTAAATAAATATAATCTTTAGACCATTCTTCAATGTTTTGAATAATATCTTTTAAAGCATTAGTGAATATAACTACTTCTTCATTCGTAGTCGTTGGATGAACACTCATGCGAATCCAACCAGGCTTTACGCTAATATTGCCATTATCGATTTCATCTGTAATTGCTTTAGACATTTCTCTTGTAATATTCAGTAGCATATGTCCATAAGTACCCGCACATGAGCAACCACCCCGTACTTGAATTCCGTATCGATCATTTAATAATCTAACTACTAAATTATGATGAATATTTTTTAAATAAAAAGAATAAAAACCTAATCGTGGATTACATGAATCTTCAAGTAACACTACATTTTCAATTGTTCTAAGCTCATCTAATACGATATGAGCCAATTCTTCTTCACGATTTAATATATTCGCTGTACCCATTGCATTTTTTACCTTAATTGCAAGAGCTGTTCTAATTGTTTGAAGAAATCCTGGAGTACCGCCATCTTCTCTTTCACGAATATTGTTAATGTATTTTTTCTCACCCCATGGATTTGTCCATTCAACAGTTCCACCACCTGGATGATCTGGAATTTTATTTTGATACATTGAAGAGTCAAATATCAAAACTCCACTACTACCAGGTCCTCCTAAAAACTTATGTGGAGAAAACAGAATCGCATCAAGTTTTTCCATTGGGTCACTAGGATGCATATCAATGTCAACATATGGCGCAGAAGCTGAGAAATCCACAAAACAAACGCCATTATATTCATGCATAAGTCTAGCTAGCTTATGATAAGGTGTAATTAATCCAGATACATTAGAACAAGCACTGAAGGATCCAATTAATTTTCGTTTATTTTTATAAAACTCAAGTCGATTTCTTAAGTAGTTTAAATCGACTACATTATTATTACAATTAGGTACAACTTCTACATCACAAATCGTTTCCAACCACGAAGTATGATTGCTATGATGCTCCATACTTGTTATAAAAACAACTGGTCTTTCTTCCTCAGGTATACTTAAACGGAAATGGAAATTTTCATGTATTTTTAGCCCTAAAATACGTTGAAACTTATTCATAACGCCAGTCATTCCTGATCCATCAGTAATGATTGTGTCGGAAGCGCTTGCATTAACATGCTGTTTTATGATCTGTAATGCTTCATGATAACAATTCGTCATCGTACTTCCTGTTATATTTGATTCCGTATGCGTATTTGCAACATATGGACCAAAAGTTGAAAGTAATTTTTCTTCAACTGGTCCATATAACCTACCACTCGCAGCCCAATCTAAATAGATAATTTTCTTTTCACCAAATGGCGATAAGAATGTTTTTTCATTTCCAATAATCTCTTTTCTAAATTGTGAAAAATACTTTTCTAAATTCAATTTTATCGCTCCTAATGAGAATATGTTTTGTGCTTTTTAATCGGAAGTCTCTGTTTAAGGTAATTAAAATAAAACCGAGTATTCCAATACCCTATTGGGTATTATATAAAATGTACTGAAGCCAGTCCGCTTATGACGGAATGGCTTTTTTAAATTAATTTATCAATTTTTAAACAGAACCGATGAATAAAAAATATCTTGCGTCAAAATCTAAAATAGAAAACTTATTTACATATACAAATATATGTCAAATTATTCTGCATTAAAAGAATTTTTTCACTTTTAAAATATTAGTAAAATTTTACACTATCTATTTTATTTAAAAAGAGACCCTTTTTGATAGTACTCTTTCATCATTTTTTCTGGGACCATACTACCACCTGTAGCCCAAATGACATGGGTACTATTTTCCATTTTTTTCATTAACTTATTTTTTAGTAAATAATCTTTACCTTCTTTAAATATTTTAATTGGACCGATCATACCAGCTAATGCCGATGGTTCTAAATAAATTTTCTCAGTATCAGCTAACTCTTTTAACATCGAATATAATTTTTCATCACTAACTGTATAACTACCGTTTAATAAAGGCTCAATTACCTTTCCAACAAAACCGGATGGTCGTCCTACGGCTAACCCATCAGCATCTGTTTTATTATCAATACCAAAATCTTGTACCGAAACTTGATCATGAAGTCCAGTCATTAATCCAAGCATCATACAAGGAGAATGAGTAGGCTCAGCAAAAAAGCAGTGAACATTATCTTTAAATAATAATTTCAATCCAAACGCAACGCCACCTGGACCTCCTCCAACTCCGCAAGGTAAATAAACAAATAATGGATGATTTTCATTAATTGTAATGTCTAATTCCTCTAATTGCTTTTTCAATCGTGAAGCTGCTACTGCATATCCTAAAAATAAATCATGTGAATTCTCATCGTCTACAAAATAACAATTAGGATCTGCCTCAGCTTGTATTCTGCCTTCTTCTACTGCTTTACTATAATCTGCCTCGTACTCAATGACATTTACGTTTTTACTTCTAAGTAAATCCTTTTTCCATTGTTTTGCATCCGCTGACATATGTACAGTTACTTTAAACCCTAACTTTGCACTAATAATTCCAATGCTCATACCTAAATTACCTGTTGATCCTACAGCAATTGAGTAGTTTGAGAAAAAATCTCTAAAAATATCACTATCTATTTTTGAGTAATCATCTTCAATCGTTAATAGTTGATGCTTTATAGCTAGGCTTTCAGCATGCTTTAATATCTCATAAATGCCGCCTCTTGCTTTAATTGACCCTGAAATTGGTAAATGACTATCACATTTTAAAAATAGTTCTCCTAATATAGTTTGTTGATAATTTTTTTCTAACGATTGTTTCATGGAAGGAATTTGTACTAAAGGAGATTCAATCATACCATTTGTTTCTTGAGTTTCTGGAAAAACCTTTGAAATATATGGAGCAAACCTTTTTAATCGTTCATCTGCGTCGTTTATATCCTCTTGAGTAAGTGGTGACTTTTTAATTGCTTTTTGAAACATCTCAAGATTTGGGTTCAACCAAAGATATTCTTCTAAGTTCATCAGTTTTTTCAGGATTGGATAATTTTCTATATATTCCTGTATATCAATTCTTTTCATCTATTTTCCTCCTAGTCTTAAACAGTTTATATGTAGTTTATCAGATGTACCACTAGGTCAGTAACATTGTTTTCAAATAGAGTCTCAAACATAGTTTTGATTATTAATCTTTTGTAAATTCACATGAAAAGAGATTGGTTTAGATTTTGATTTAAACTATACTATTTCTATGTATCAGTTGTTGGAGGAATAGATGAATCCTAATCATAAAAATAGTAAGTTATCTATATTGTTAGAAATACTTTTTGTTTCTACTAAACTGGGTTTAACTTCTTTTGGTGGACCAATCGCTCATTTAGGTTATTTTCGTGAGGAATATGTAAGAAAGAAAAAGTGGATTGATGATCAAAACTATGCTGACCTAGTAGCTTTATCACAATTTTTACCAGGACCAGCTAGCAGTCAAGTTGGCATTGGTATTGGGCTAATACGTGCAGGGTTCTTAGGTGGCATTGTCTCATTTATTGGATTTACATTACCATCAGTTATTGCACTTATATTATTTGCATTATTACTACAAGACTTAGAAATAAAAAATTCAAGTTGGATCCATGGACTAAAACTGGTTGCAGTACCGATCGTTGCACAGGCTATTTTAGGTATGGTGAAGAACTTGACGCCTGATTTAAAAAGGAAAGTTCTTGCTTTGTTTGCAATGACTGCAACACTTATATGGCAAACGACATTCACTCAAATTGCTGTCATTTTAATTTCATCAATTGTAGGATATTTCCTATATCAGGATAATGAAAATGATGATAAAACTACACTAATTACGAATATATCAAAAATGGTTTCAATCATTTGTTTGTCCATATTTTTTATATTATTAGTTTTATTACCTTTATTTAGTTCATTTACATCGTCAAAATGGATATCTATATTTGACAGTTTTTACAGAGCAGGTTCAATGGTATTTGGTGGTGGCCATGTTGTACTTCCTTTACTTGAACGTGAGTTTGTTCCCACGGGATGGCTAAACAAAGAAACATTTTTGGCTGGATATGGGGTCACGCAGGCTGTACCTGGACCATTATTTACGTTTGCATCCTATTTAGGAACTGTAATGATGGGCTGGCGAGGAGGTTTAATTGCAACGATTGCCATCTTTTTACCTGCTTTCCTACTTATTATAGGTACTCTCCCATTTTGGTCTAGTATGCGTCGTAGTTCTAAATTAAGGAGAGCTTTATTAGGGGTCAACGCAGCAGTAGTTGGGATTTTAATTTCAGCCTTTTGTAATCCAATATGGATTAACTCTGTATTTTCTATTTATGACTTTCTAACCGTAACGGTCTTATTTAGTATGTTAGTAATTATGAAATTACCACCATGGGTTATTGTACTTGTAGGAGCAATTAGCGGTGAAATCATATCTAGAATTTAAATTTAATTTTGTTGAATAGATCTGTTCAATCTTTATAAGAACAACTCCTCGCCATTTTTAATAGAAGGACAAACTCAATAAAAAAGCAGAAAAACTATACATTGTTTTTCTGCTTTTTTATTTTTAATTATTTTAGCAATACAGCAATATTTCTTGCAGTTCTTTCAATATTTTCAAATGCATTCTTCATAACATCTTCAATCGGTAAGATTGCAGGAATCGTAGGGAAAATAGCATCGATACCGTGTTTATACAATTCCTCTATCCCATCACCAATACTACCACATATACCAATTACTTTCGCATTAGCAGGGGCACAAGCAGCCGCTCCAACAGGTGCTTTACCATAAATTGTTTGTCCATCCATTCTGCCTTCTCCTACAATTACGATGTCAGCATCCTTACATACTTCTTTAACATTTAATTGGTCAAGAACCAGTTCAATCCCTTTTTTAATTGAAGCATTTGCGAATAGCATTAAGCCTGCACCCATGCCCCCACCAGCTCCACTACCGGGGATCTCAGAGACGGATTTATTTAGATATTGCTCAGCAATCTGATAGAATTTCCCCATTGCTTCATCAATTGTAGCTAATTGATCTGCAGAAAGTCCTTTTTGTGGTCCAAATATATAAGTTGCTCCATTCCTACCGATCAATGGGTTAACAACATCTGCCGCAATAGTGATTTTTACTTTATCTAATAGTGGTGATCTGTTTTCATCAGACATTGAAGCTACTTTTAGGAGTGCCTCACCATTGCATTCAATTTCCCCACCGTTTTGATCGAAGAATTGGTAACCTAGCGCTTGAGCCATCCCAATCCCACCATCATTTGTTGAGCTACCTCCAACACCAACAATAAGCTCAGAAACTCCACGCTCAATAGCATAAAGAATTAATTCACCAACACCAGAGGAAGTAGTTTGTAAAGGATCACGTTTTTCTAGTGGGACAAGATGCAAACCACAAGCTTCAGCCATTTCTATAAATGCTGTTTTATTATCTTTAGAAAATGCAATTTTGGCTTGAACGTTTTCATTAAGAGGGCCTGTTACATTAATGGTTTCTACTTCTCCACCATTTGATGCGATTAAAGCTTGAACAGTTCCCTCCCCTCCGTCTGCTAACGGTAATAAATGATACTCTGCATTCGGATATATGGAATAAAAACCTTTATGAATGGCATTAGCTACATTCGTTGCATCCAAGCTTTCTTTAAAGGAATCAGGTAATATTACTACTTTCATTTGTCCTCCTCCTTAAAGTGATGTAGTTATTTGATCTGTTAAGTTAAATAATTCTCCATTAATTTCGATTAGAATTTCTGTATCAGTTTGTTTTGTTACCGTTACAGATTCGTGCGTAATTGAAATATCAAGATTTGTACCTTGCCAATGGAACGGGAATGAAAGTTTGTCCCAGTTCTTAGGTAAGTTAGGATTAATTTTTAGCTTATTTGATTCCATCGTAACGTTTGCAAAACCAAATATAGTTGCTAACCAATTTGCACCTAGAGATGCTGCATGTATTCCTTCATCTGATGATTTCGGATTTGGACCTAAATCGATTAAGCAAGCTTCTTGGAAGAATCGATAAGCATTTTCTATTTCTCCACATCTTGCAGCAACAATTGCATGGATAGCTTTACTAAGTGAAGAATCATGAATTGTATGCTCCTCATAATAGTGCAAATTCTTTTTAACAACATCTTCTTCAAATAAGTTAGGGAAAAGGTATAATAGCATAACTACATCAGCTTGCTTTAAAATTTGCATCTCGTTTACTTCTTGACGTGAATAGTCAAAAAGAATTGCCTGGCTGCCTTGTTTTTGTTTATATTTTGATAAATCAATTTCTGGTTTTGATAAAAATGTATCATCCTGTGGAATAATGTTTTCTGCATTTGGTCTTGGTAAGTAAAGTCGATTTAAAAAATCCTTACCAGCCTCAACAATTTCAGCATCGATGTTATTATATTTTTCCATAAAGCTCAAAGCTTGTTGAACATTATAATATGCCATATAGTTCGTATAAGCATTATTATTAATATGTTCAGTGTATTCATCTGGTCCGATTACATCTTTAATAGAAAGTGCTTGATTTTCTTCTGTCGTACGACTGATCCAAAAGCGTGCCGTTTCTTTTAGTAATTCTAGCCCTTCATTTGCCATAAATGACTCATCAAGTGTATTTTTATAGTATTGAATAACCGCATATGCAATGTCAGCAACAATATGATGTTCAGCAAGAGCTGAAGCTACTTTTTGGCGTTTACCCGTTAGTATATTAATAGCTGCATATTCTGGCGTTTCTTCCATACCAGAAAATGCACTTTCCCATGGGAATAAAGCTCCAGAATAGCCATTTTTCGTTGCCTTCCCTTTTGCTTCTTTAATATGAAGATAGCGATATCTTAATAAGTTTCTAGTTACATCCGGATCAGTGAACAAATGAAACGGTGCAATAAAGATTTCCGTATCCCAGAAGACATGTCCTTTGTATCCTTCACCAGTTAATCCTTTTGCTCCAACACTAAAGCGATCATCATGTGCAGGTGTCATTATTTCAATATGGTAAAGTGAAAAATCTAAGGCTACTTGATCTATAGCTTCTTTAGAAGAAATGATAACGCGCTTCTTTTTCCAAAACTCAATCCATTTTAAAGATGAGCTTACTAATAAACGATCGTAACCATTATCAAGATTTTCTTGAACAGTATGAATACTTGATAGTGCCGGATCATCCACAGACAAGTCATTTGAAGTATAAACAGCACTTATTTTTTCGAATTCAAACGGCTGATCAACAACTAAATCATGTTTAATGATCGTTAAAAGCTGTCTGTTTTTAGCCACAAAAGAAACATCACTTTCACTTGAAACTTTACATGAAGTTGCCATTGCGATTGAGTGATCGCTTTCAGTTGTTCTATATACAGCATGCATTACTTTTTTATCAATAACTCGTACATTTTCTTCTAAAAGATGTTGCTTTCCAAAGTTAGACATTTGCGCATCGATACCAGTCGTAACTTTAATTGATGCACTACAATCTAAACTAACTACACTAACTTTAGAAGCAAGTAAATGTAGATTATCTTTAGAAACAAAGCGTTGGAATTTTAAACAAAAGCGATTACCTTCTTTGTTTTTCCAGATAACTTCTTTCGTTAGTTCTCCATTTTGCATATTTAAAGTACGGTTATAAGATCGTACTTCTCCTGTTAAAACTGAAAATATTTCATTATTTATTTCGATTTTTATGCCAACTAAATCTGGCAAATTGACTAACTCTGTAATATCATTTGATGTAAATTTATTATAAATACCTGCCACATACATACCACGAGTTTGTTCAGAATAATATTCATCATGGCTAGCACGTAAACCTAAATACCCATTTCCAAGAGCCATGATCGTTGCATATTTATTTATATATTGTAAATCAAATTGTTTTTCATTAATTACATTTACTTCATTCATAAAGATATACTCTCACCTTTTTCAGCTGATTGATAGATTGCTTCAACAAGTCGTTGAATAGCATAACCTTGTTCTCCATCTGCTACCATAACGTTGTGTCCTAAGCAACGATTAACAAAGGCTGCCATACTTTTAGTATGACGGTCAGGGTCAGCTTCATCTCTCTTTAATAAGGTTACAAGTTCTCCTTTTTCATCAGTGTAGATTTCTGCTGGAAACATTGTTGCACCAGCTTGATCTCCACATATTTCTACATTCATCTCTGATTTTTCTTTTATATTTAGTGCAAAGGACGTTTCTAGTTGAATTAAACATCCATTCTCTAACTCAATGTATGCAAATAACGAATCCTCTACTTCAAATTTTGTAGGATCCCATGTACCAAAAGCGCCTTCACTTTTCTTGTTGCCGATCTTTTGATACATTTTTGCCGTTACTTTTTTAACTTTTGGGTAATTCAAAACGTACAAGGCTGTATCAAGCATATGGATTCCTAAATCGATTAAAGGTCCCCCGCCTTGAATTTTTTTATTTGTAAAACTTCCCCAACCAGGGATACCATTTCTTCTTAGCGCTTTCACTTTTGCAAAATAAATATCACCAAGCAAACCTTGATCGATTTTTTCTTTTAATATAGTGACATCATCTGCAAAACGATGATGAAAATCGTAAGCAAGTATACGATTCTTTGTAGCTGCTGTTTCGTACATTTTTCTTGCATCTTCTGCTAAAATCGCAGGTGGTTTTTCACAAAAGACATCACAATTATTTTCTAATGCCTGCATAACATTTTCATAATGATATAAGTTTGGTGTGCAAACGCTAACAATATCTGGTTTTTCAATTTCATACATTGTTGCTGCATCAGTATAATATCTAGGGATATTATTACGAATCGCGAACTTTTTTAGCTCTATTTCGTCTATACCGACTACAGCAACAACTTCTATTTCTTCTCTTGTCTTATAGTAAGCAACATGAACTTTTTCAGCTATTTGCCCTCCGCCTATAATAGCTACTTTCTTCTTAATCACAATGCTACTCCTTTCAGCTTAGGGCTTCTTTTATGTGCTTTAAAGCATTAATGTATTCTTCTTCTAAATTATTTCCACGAACACGACATTCAAATGTTACATAGCCATCATATCCATCACTTTTTAATTGATCAAAATGCTTTTTAAAATCTAATGCTCCACTCCCTGGTTGAAAGCGGTGATTATCAGCAATATGTATATGTTCAACTAAATCACGATTTTTGTGAAGAGCTTCAGAAATACCGTCTTCTTCAATATTCATGTGATAAAAATCTGCAATAATTTTTACATTTTGCAATTGATTATCTTCAATATATTTACGAGCATCCGATAATGTATTAATCATATGATCTTGATATCGATTTAAAGGTTCTAAAAAGATGGTAGTACCTGTTTCTCCAGCAACTTTATCTAGAAAAATAAGTGAGTCAGTAATTGCTTTTCGATCACCTTCTAAACTTCTTGGTGATGACATAGGTGGCAATCTGAACGTAAACATTCCCCATGCTGCTGGGACAACGATCCCTTTTCCTCCAACCTCTTTTAATGCCTTTAATATCGCTTCAATTTCTGATAAGCCTTTTAGTCGACGCTCTTCAATGAAATCTCCAATCCAACCATTATATCCACCACAAGCAGTTGTTACAGGTAAGCCAGATTCAGCAATCGCTTCTTTAACTTCTTCTAAATGATCAACTAAGAATTTTCCATCAATTTCAAAGCCTTCAAATCCAATTTCTTTTAAATATTTAAATTTGTCCTTAATATTTTCAGGGAAAAAAGCTTGATTTTGTGTTCCAACTTTCATTGATATTCACTCCTGTATAGGTGGGAGTGTAAAACACTCCCACCGATTTTTTAATATTTTTTTACAAAAATAAAAATGAAATTATTTATTAAATTCTACACCCATTTTTATACTTAATTCTGGTTTCTGATCGACAAACTCCATATAAGATTCAGCAACCTCTTTAAATGAAACAACTGGGTCAATTAAATCATCACAATTTAAATATCCATTCATTAATAATTCCCAACAAGTATCTTCAATTCGTTTACGTGACCAGCGTGGATAATCTGGATTTGGTTCACTGCTCGCACGCGAAAAGACAATTTTTGCATTATTAAAATGAGCCTCTCGGCCTAGATTAAATCCTTCTGGGAAAGGTTTTGCAAATGCCACATAAGAAATTGTTCCTCCGTATGCAATCCCTCTTAAAGCTGCTTGCAGAGCACTAGAAACTCCACTAGTCTCTATGATTGAATCAGCACCTAGTTTATTTGTTAATTTTTTAATTTCGTGACCTAAATCAGTTGTATTTATTGGATCAAAGCAATAATCTGCTCCATTTTTTATAGCAATATCACGTCGATGACTGATTGGATCTACCCCAATTACGATGCTTGCTCCAGCTTTTTTCGCTAATTGGATCGCAATTTGTCCAATTGCACCTAAACCAACAACTACTACATAATCTCCAGCCCTTACATTTGCATCACGAACTCCACTCATTGCAAATTGTGCTGGGTCATAGCAAACTGCATTTTTCCACGAAGACCCTTCAGGCATTTTGCGTAATTTATAGTTATTTACCCCATTAGCGATAAATGTTTCCATAATTGGACCGTAAGTACAAACTTGGTCTCCTATTTTATACTCAGAAACTTCATCACCAATTTCAATAATGCTACCAACAACCATATTACCTAATTGGAATTCTCCAAATACGATTCCACGTGTAGCACCTTCCTGACGTGGCATAAACATTTTCCATTCTTCATTGAACTCTTCATCAATAAAGGGACTAATACCTCTAAAATCTACCACTTCAGTACCATGCTTTGGCGATGCAAATTCTACTTTTATTTTTACTTCATTCGGTTTTACGGGACGATCTTCATACTCTACTAATGCTGCAACTCTTGGTTCAACTGCTACTAATTTTTTCATACCATTTCATCCTTTCAGTAAAAAATTCTTTCGTTAACCTTTTACTCCACCTTCAGTTAAGTTCCCTTTGATAAAATGTTCAGATAATGCATACATAACAACAACTGGTATAGCAGTTACTAATGATGCTGCCATCATACGACCCCATACATAATCTGGCGTACTAAATAACGTATTTAATCCAATTGGTAACGTAAAGTTTTCTGAACTTGATAAGAAAATCGATGCAAATAAATAATCATTCCACGCAATCATAAATGCATATACGAAAACTGATACAATTCCCGAAATTGACAATGGGATGATAATATAGAGAATAATTTTTATTCGACTAAGACCATCAATCATTGCCGCTTCCTCTAGATCCTCTGGAATCGTATCGAAATAACTCTTTAACATAAAGATTGCTGTTGGTAAAGTTTGAACAATCATCGTTATGATTAGTGCCATTCTTGTATCATATAAACCGAAGCCAGAAATAATTTTAAATAAAGGAACAACTAGTAATATCCCTGAAAACATGTAAACTGTGTAAAAACTAGCATTTATTGTTACTCTTCCTTTAAACTTTAGTTTTGATAAAGCGTATGCTCCTAAAATTCCAAGTACAACAGATAGAGCTGCAGCAATTAAAGCTACGATTAAACTATTTTTAAAATAGTTTAAGTAAGGAAAAATTACAGGATTAAAAATATCGATATAATGCTGGAATGTCCATTCATGTGGCAATAATGTTGGATTAGTGGAAATTGCTTCTTTTGAACTTTTTAAGGATGTCATTAGCATGATAAAAAAAGGAAATAACATGATCCCTAATAAAAGAATTAATACAACGTAGAAACCAGTTTTTTTAATCATTTTGTTACTTTTACTACTTGCTGCTGCCATTTAAGTTCACCTTCTTTCTTGATACGATAATAACAATGAATAATATGATGAATAAGATTACTGAAATTGACGAAGCTTTACCTAAATTATTGAAAGCAAACGCTGTTTCATATAAATAAATACCTAAAATATTTACTTTGTTTGTTAATAAGAAAACATCTGTAAACATGTAGAACATCCAAATAAATCGTAAAGTTACAACTGTTAGTAAAACAGGCATAATCGCTGGTAAAGTTACGACTTGAAACTTTTGCCAAAGTGAAGCCCCATCGATATCAGCTGCTTCGTATAGTGATTTATCAATCGTTTGCAAGATTGCTAAAAACGAAATAAACGCATAAGGAAAATACTTCCAAATTGCAAAAACAACTACAACGATGAAGCTACTAACTGGATTGTCAAACCATAGTGGCGCACTTTTAAATAAATGAAAAACATCCGTTCCTAAGTAATTAATAATCCCATATGAGTTATTGAACATATACTTCCAAGCAAAAACTAATGAAATTGAAGGTGTTACATAAGATAGGATAATTAATGAACGAGCTGTTTTTCTAAACTTAAATGGTCGATTAAAAAATAACGCAACCGCAAGTCCAACTACTGTACTACCTATTACAGTTAGTATTGTATATAAAATAGTAATTCCTAAAGATTTATAAAACTCAATGTCTTTGATAACATCAATATAATGAGATAAACCAACAAACTTAGCTGGTAACCTAGGGTTAATCGGCTGATCAAAGAAGCTTATTTTAATATTAGATAACATCGGATATGCAACTAATAATAATAATAAGAAAATACTTGGTAAAAGTAGTATTAACGCTAGTTTTATATCGGATTTTTTTCGGGCAATCGTTTTCATGCTACCTCCTAAAAAATAATCTATACCTTCTCCTGGTAGATTGGTATTAAAAGAAAAGTTGTTCAAAAAGCAACAAAGCTCGCTTTTTCAAGCATTCGTTCTTCTTAAACAACTTTCAAAAATTAAGAAATCAAATAATTAAAGTAATTATTTTAAAACACCTTTTAGTTTTTCTTCTGCATCTTTAATTGCAGAATCTACACTTTTTCCGCCAACAGTCACTTCATTAATTAACTTAGCAACTGCTCCTGAACTTGTAACATCACCCATTTTTAAGAAGTTCTTGTTATTAACAAGACCAAAAACTTGAATGTTATCAAACGCATTTGCGATTTCAGTCGAAAGCTCACCAAATGAATTGACAACTTTATTATCTTTATATTCTTTACTTTCTGTTACATCTTTATTTACTGGTTGAGATCCACCTGGAGACATTAATACTAACTTCGTATTATTTTCAGGTTTTGCCATAAACTCTACTAATTTTTCTGCTGCAGCTTTTTGGTCATCATCTAAACCAGAAGAAATCGTGTAAGCAGATACTGTTCCATAAACTGCTTTTGTTTTTTCAGTTGGAATTACAAATCCAATATTGTTAGTTGTACCTTCTTCATATACTGAAGGAAGTATATAAGTTGAATAAACCGCCATTGGAGCAGATCCATTCATGAAAGCATCTTTTACTTCAGTTACATCATTTGAACCTGGCATTGTATATTTTGATAATTCTTTATAGTAATTTAGTGCTTGTTTCATTTCTGGTGTATTTAAAGTTAAATCACCTTTGCTATCAAACATATTTGCATTGTTTGATAGTGCGAATTGTGAGAAGGCTTGTTCAGCGAAACCGCCTTCAGCCGTTGGAATTGCAATACCGTATTTTTTATTTCCACTGTTCGTAAACGCCTTTGCAATCTTTAAAACATCATCCCAGTTTTTAGGTTCCGCGAATCCTTTGTCCGCAAGCATTTGCTTGTTATACCAAATTCCCTGTACCCAACCGCTAATTGGAACACCTGTATAATTTTTGCCGTCCTCAGTTTTTAAAAGCTTTAACGCACCTTCATAATACTTATCTTCACCAACTTTAGAGATAACTGATTTAACTGCATCTTTATCAATTAATTCGTCTTTGTCCATAACTTTTGCATAGTCTTGTCCAACTTCAATAACTGCTGGAAGTTTACCAGAGCTTGCTAACGTTACAACTTTTGTATTGTAAGAATCTTCCTCAACTGGAACTTGCTTTACTGTAATATTAGGATTTGCTTTTTCAAATTTTGAAATTAAGTCTGTAATAACTGCTAATCTTTCTTGTTCAACTTCAGAATGCATAAATTCAATCGTTACTTTACCATTCTCTTTTTTACCGCCACCACAAGCTGTTAAACCTACAGCTAACATTAAAACCAAGAACATACTTAAAAGTTTCTTCATTGCTCTTCCTCCTAATTTACTGGTTTCAACCAAATGTATTGATATGGATCTAAAGAAATATATTCATTAAATTCTTCTACTTCTTCAGTTAAAATATTCATATATTTTCCATTTAAATCACAATTAACTTCTTCATTTGATAGATTGTGAAGAATGATAATGCTTTCATCTTCATTCATTCGTTTAATAGCAAATACTTTCTCATTAACCTCAAGTATTTCCATTTCTATGTCTGGATTAAATAATTTTTCACCCTTACGCACTTGAATTATTTTTGTTAGTTCAGTGAAAACTTTATTTCTTAATGATCCAACCTCATTTAATTCTTTTTCAATTTCAACAAGTGAATATTTTTGGCGATTAATCGAACGATTCATACCCGTTCTTTCTACACCTGCATAATCGTTTCTAGAGCCAAGCATGCTTTGAATATAAATTGCTGGTACTCCTTGGAATGTTAATAAAATTGAATGTGCCAATAAGAATTTCTTTACTCTTAGATCATCGCTCGAAGATTGTTTATTTAACGCATCTAAGTAAGTTACATTAATTTCATATGGACTTTCAGTACCATCCGAGTTTTTCTTATAATTCACTAATGCACCTTCTGCTTTTAAATCTTCTACTAATGAAAGTATTTCATCTTCAGGGATAATTCCACGTATTGGATTCAAACCAATTCCATCATGAGAAGCCAAGAAGTTAAAGAAAGTTGTATCTTGTCCAGAACCTTCAAGATTTTTTGCCCAATTTGTTAATACACTCCCGTTCCCTTTATGTAGTGAGTATAAAACTAATGGAGGCAGTGGAAATTGGTAAACCATATGTGCTTCATCATGTCCGTTGCCGAAATATGAGATATTATCTAAATGAGGCACATTTGTTTCAGTAATCATTACTGTACCTTTTGCTGCTTCATCTAATAAATCGCGGAATAGTTTAACGATTTCATGTGTTTTTTCAAGATGGATACAAGAAGTACCAACTTCTTTCCACATATATCCTACAGCATCAAGTCTTACATATTCTGCTCCTTGTTCAAGGTAAAATAGTAAAACATCAACCATTTCTAATAAAACTTGTGGATTACTAAAGTTTAAATCAATTTGATCGTCACTAAACGTTGTCCATATATATTTTTCCTCACCATTCGCTAATTTAAACTTTGATAGCAATGGAAGTGCTCTAGGTCTAGTTACTGAGCTTAAATCAATTGAAGGATCCATTTCAATAAAGTAATCATTATATTTTGGATCATTATTCAAATAGCCTTGGAACCACTCACTCTTACTAGAGATATGATTACATACATAATCAAACATTATTCTTGCTGATTTTGATAAGCTCTCGATATGTGACCAATCGCCTAATTCTGGATTTACTTTTTTATAGTCAACTACTGAAAAACCATCATCAGATGTATAAGGATAAAAAGGTAATATATGAACAAGTTCAAATTTATTTGCTAAATGTTCATCAAACATTTTTTTAAATGTCTCCAATGTTGGTATTCCCACTTCTTGAAACTGATCGCCATAAGTTATTAAAACAACATCTGACTCGTTCCAATTTTGTTTTCTTTTCTTAGTAATTTTTATTTTAGCTTCTTCAATGCGATTTACGATTGCACTATAAAGTTGATCAATGTCTTTGTTTTCATAAATATAGGCTAATCTTTCTTTAATTTTACTCATAAGATTCCTCCTTGTGGTATCGCTCCCACAGAGTTTTAAAAAAATTAGTACTGAATTTGGTACCGCTCCCACAACAAATGATATTATAGTAAGCGTTTACTGTCAATTTAAAAACTTCATGCAAATATGACATTTTTTTGACAAGTTATTTCATTTACTTATAACATTATTTACCTTTAGGGCATTAATAATCTATAGTCTTGACAAAAACAATGTAAAACTCGATACTATCAGTTATAATTAGGAAATTTTGGTGTATCTGTTCCTATGTGTATTAATCACAAACACTATTTTAGTATAATTGTATGACACTTAATTTATTCTTGAAATATTTAAAAAAAGTAAAAATGTAAACGATTTTATGAAATAATTTTAGAAAACGAAGAGGAGAATACAAATGGGCCCTACAATTTACGATATCGCTCGCGTGGCTAACGTTTCAAAGTCCACTGTATCTCGAGTACTTAATAATAAAAATAATATTTCAGAAGAAAGTCGTATTCGTGTAATGAAAGCAATTGAAGAGTTAAATTACCAACCTAATAAATTAGCTAGAGCTCTTACATCATCAGGCTTTGATGCAATTTTGGTAATGTCACGTTCTACGAAAACAACTGCTGGCAACACGTTTTTCTCTGAAATTATTCACTCTATTTCAACTAGATCAGAAGAAGAAAATTTTGATGTAATAATACAGACATCGAAAAATAGTAAAGATGAGTTGGATAAATGTATCGAGAAAATTCGAGGCAAAATGATTAAAGGAATCCTTATGTTGAGTTCGCCTACAAACGAAGATTTTTTCAAAGAATTAGATAAATATGAAATTCCTGTTGTCGTGATTGGACGAGTAGAAGGAAACTACCAACATATCTATTCAGTAGATACTGATAATTTTAATGATAGCTATCAATTAGTCCAACACTTAATCAATCAAGGACATACTGACATTGCGTGTCTTCATTCTTCAATCGATTACCACGTATCGATTGACAGATTGGAAGGATATAAAAAATGTCTTATTGATAACGGAATTCCTCTTCGCTCAGATCGAATTATTGATAGTGGATATACAATGGAAAAGGCATATGAAGTATCAGAATCACTTTTAAAATCTAAAGATTTACCTACTGCAATTTTCGCAATAGATGATCTAAAGGTTATCGGACTTTATAATACAACTGCAAAGTTAGGAATATCAATTCCGAAAGATATATCAATTATTGGATATAATAATGGGATTTTTTCCCCATTGTTTTCACCTCCATTAACTGGGATTGAAATTCCAGTAATGAAGCTTGGTGAAATAGCAACAGACATGCTCTTTAAACGTATAAAAAATGAACCTAAAAAGCCGGAACACATTATTGTTCCTACAAAACTGGTCGAACGAAACTCGGTTGCAAAATTAATTGATTGAAGTTATGGGAGGTACTATTTTGAAAAAACAAGTTGAAGCGATTATTTTTGATTTAGATGGAGTTATTACTGATACAGCTGAATTTCATTATTTGGCGTGGAAAAAACTAGGTGAAGACTTAGGTATTCCATTTGATCGTGAGTTTAATGAAACGCTTAAAGGAGTAAGTCGCACAGATTCTTTAGAAAGAATCTTAACATTAGGAAGCCGACAAAATGATTTCTCTGAAGTTGAAAAAAACGAGTTAGCAACGAAAAAGAATGCTCATTATGTTGAACTAATCCGAAATATTTCTGAAAAAGACTTATTACCTGGAGTTGAATCATTTTTAATTCAGATTAAACAAGCAGGCATTAAAATTGCAATGGCATCTGCTTCAAAAAATGCTTTAATGGTAGCAAAAGCTTTAGGAGTTATTAAGTATTTTGACCATATCGTTGACGCTGCAACTGTCATAAATTCAAAACCTGATCCAGAGGTCTTTTTAAAAGCTGCTGAAGCAGTTTCTGCTAATCCTGAAAACTGTATTGGTGTAGAGGATGCTGCTGCAGGAGTTGACGCAATTAACTCAGCAAATATGTTCTCTGTTGCAATTGGGGATGCAACTATTTTAAAGCATGCAAACCTAGTTTTACCCTCCACAGAGGAACTAGACCTTAATAGAATTATTGATAAGTATTTAGCTTCTTAAATTATACAAGAAAAACAATTCATCTATATTATCACAAAAAAAACGAAAATCTTATTTTTAAGATTTTCGTTTTTTTATTATGAGAATATCTCTTCTTGTTTTCCAACCAACTCAATCTCAAACCCTAAATCTTCTAGCATTGCATGGTCACTATTTGTTTCCTGCCCCTCCGTTGTCAAATAATCACCTATGAAAATACTATTTGCAGCATACAGTCCTAGTGGTTGTAAACTACGCAGATTTACTTCTCGTCCTCCGGAAATTCGAATTTCTTTTGTTGGATTTATAAAGCGGAAAAGTGCTAATACTTTTAAACAATAACGAGGATTTAATTCGTTTACTCCCTCTAGTTTCGTTCCATTAATAGCATGTAAAAAGTTTACCGGAATGGAATCTGCATCCAACTTATGTAATGACCTTGCGATCGAAATCACATCATGTTTTGTTTCCTTCATCCCAATAATGGCTCCCGAACACGGAGATATACCTGACTGTTTAACTTTCTCAACCGTATCGATTCGATCCTGATATGTATGAGTTGTCGTAATATAATTATGGTGCTCAGCTGATGTATTTAAATTATGATTATATCGATCAACACCTGCTTCTTTAAGTTCATTTGCTTGATGATCTTTAATAATCCCTAAGCAAGCACATACTTTCATACCATATAATTCTTTAATTTCCTTAACTGCATCCGTTACTACATTTACATCTCGATTCGTTGGTCCGCGCCCACTTGCAACAATGCAATATGTACCTGCTTTTAATTCAAAAGCACGCTTTGCCCCATCAAGAATTTCTTCTTTAGATAGAAAAGGATATTTCTCAATAGGTGCACTAGATATTGAAGACTGAGAACAATAGCCGCAATCCTCAGGACAATAGCCACTTTTAGCATTAATAATCATATTAAGTTTAACTTTTTTTCCATAATAATATTTCCTAATCATAAATGCACCGTGTAAAAGTGAAAGTAAATCATCATCTTCACATGACAATATGCTTAAAGCTTCCTCATCTGAAATTACTTTACCTAGAATAACCTCTTGCGCTAATTTCGTCCAATTCATATGATCACTCACCATTTCATTGATTTTTCGTTAATAATTGCTGGAATTCTAAAATAGATGTTTCTGTAAAGAAATCCGTGTGCTCCGGTATGACTCCAAGAATGTCATGACCTGTTAATTTTTCTAGCATAATTAAATTATCCTTTTCCATTTCTCCCATAACTGATGGTACTTTATTAATTAATAATCCCAATAGATTAATTTTGTGTGATTTTAAATATTCAGTTGTTAATACGGTATGATTAATTGTTCCTAGCTTTAATGATGTCACAAGGATTACTGGTAAGTTTAAAAGTTTTATTAAATCAATCGTTCCAAAATTTTCTTTTAGCGGAACTGCAACTCCACCCGCTCCTTCAACAAAAACAACGTCATGCTTATTTTCTAATTGCTTATATTTTTCTAAAATAACTTGTTCATCAATAAAAACATCTTCTAGTTTACTAGATAAATGTGGTGAAACAGGTGTTTCAAATGTGTATGTACTGTAGTAAAGATGTTCTTCTGTTAGTGCTAGCTTCTCTTTATAAAAGGCTACGTCTTCCCCTATAATCTTATTGTTAATATTGACTACTCCACTTTGAATTGGCTTATAAGGAATTGCATCGATTCCTTTGTTCCGTAAACAATCCACCATTTGAGTAGTTACATAAGTTTTTCCAATATTCGTATCGATACCAGTAACAAAATATCCTTTTCCCATCTTAAGCAGCCACCTTTTTTTCATTTTCTCTAGCATTTTTAAAATGGGAATGTAGGCGCACCGCCAATACTCCCCCCAAAACAGCTAGTAATAAATCTTGCCCAATACTATATACGAGTCCCATCATTAGAACGTCTTTAAATGAAACGGAACTATCTAACCAAGTGTTTAATGAGATATATACATATGTAATGCCTAGAATATAAACAATAATTAACCCTATCACATTAGCAAAAATGAAATTCTTAAGTTTTGGTTCCCTCGTTTTTTCAACGATTGATCCAATTACAAACGCAGCCATAATGAATCCGATTAGGTACCCAAATGTTGGTTTTAATACATATTCAGGTCCACCACCTGAAGCAAATACTGGTATTCCGATTAATCCAATTCCAACATACAGTAGTTGGCTCATCATTCCTTTTTTACTTCCTAAAAGGCAGCCCGCTAAAAATACGAAAAGAATTTGAAGCGTAAAAGGAATCACAGGTAAAGGAATTTTTATAAAGGCTCCAATCGATGTTAGTGAGGCAAATAATGATATTACTGTTAATGATAAAGTTCTATTTTGCATTGTATCCCCCCTATTAGTTTATTAGTTTGGCAAATTAGCAAAATTTGACAAACTAACAAAATTAAATTAACATGCAATTGAAATATATGTCAACCAAACTATAAAATTAGGTTAACATATAAAACAGGGGGGAACATATATGATTCATGAACTATATCAAGATTTATCTAAAAAAAATAAACAGTATCTTTGGCACCCTTTTACTCAAATGAAGGATTATCTAAACGAAGATCCACTAATTATTTCACATGGTAAAGATCGAAAACTATATGATGTATTAGGTAATGAATATTACGATGGTGTATCCTCTATTTGGTTAAATGTTCATGGTCATAATATTCAAGAATTAAATGAAGCAATTCATGAACAATTAGAGAAGGTTGCCCATTCAACTCTTTTAGGAATGGCCAATATTCCTGCGATTCTTTTAGCAGAAAGACTAGTCGAAATTTCTCCTAACGGCTTAGAGAAAGTTTTTTATTCAGACTCGGGAGCAACCTCAGTTGAAATTGCGATTAAAATGGCTTATCAATATTGGCGAAACTTAGGTAAATCCAATAAAAATACTTTTGTTACGATGAAAGAAGCATATCATGGAGATACAATCGGAGCAGTGTCCGTAGGAGCAATTGACTTATATCATCAAGCATATAATGAGTTACTGTTTCCAAGCATAAAGGTTTCTTATCCACATCTTTATCGTTCGAAATATGTGGGAACTGAAGAGGAAATAATTAATTCCTATTTAAAAGAGGTTGAAAATTTATTCATCGAAAAGGCTAATTCAATTGCGGCATTAATTATTGAACCAATTGTTCAAGGAGCTAGTGGAATTATTGTCATGCCAAAAGGGTATTTAAAAGCAATACAGGAATTATGCATAAAGTATGATGTATTGTTAATTGCTGATGAAGTTGCAACAGGATTTGGTCGAACCGGAAAAATGTTTGCTTGTGAACTAGAAGGAGTTACGCCTGATATTTTAACTTGTGGAAAAGGGTTAACTGGTGGCTATTTACCAGTAGCAGCAACTTTAACGACAAACAGAATTTATGAAGCATTTTTAGGCACATACGAAGAACAAAAAACTTTCTTTCATGGTCACAGCTATACAGGTAATCCCCTTGGATGCGCGGTTGCATTAGCGAATCTAGATTTATTTAATAAATCGAAATTATTGCAACACGTCGAAAAAATCTCATCTTATGTCCAAGAGAAACTGGTGCAATTTAATGAGTTAAAACATGTTGGAGATATACGTCAAAGTGGCTTGATGATTGGAATTGAACTAGTAAAATCAAAGGATACGAAAGAAGCTTTCCATTGGAACGAACGAATTGGTGTGAAAGTAACCAAAAGAGCAAAAGAGCTTGGACTACTCACCCGTCCCCTTAGTAATGTTATTGTATTTATGCCTCCATTAGCTTCAAAGGAATCGGAGCTTGATGAAATGATTGATATTCTTTATATTGCTATTTCTGAAATTACGGAATTGTAAGTTAGCCATCTAATCAAATTTTTAGGAAACAATAAAACCATGAACTAGAGAACAAATCTACTATGTTCATGGTTTCGTTTAATCAATTCACTTGAATTGAAGTTCTAATTCAATCGCCTTGTCAAACTGCTTGCACTGAATATAATATTCATATAATTTTTTTCCATATTGCTCATAATAATTAATATTATTTGTTGATTTAAATTGAGGAACTGCCACTTCTCTCAAAAATTTATAATATCTTTTTTTATTGCTTTCACAGCTCAGCTTTAAGAGCATAAATAATGTAAGGTGGATTGAACTTTGGTGCTTTTTTGCTAGTTTACTTCCAAAATCAATCAACTCTAAAAGTTCAGTCTTATCAAGCAAGCTTCCTTCTAAACATGCCTCTACATAATTATAATAACGTCTCAAATAATAAATTTTGCTATTTTTTGTTAAGTGCAAGGATTGTTCAAAACAGTTAGATGCTTCTTCAAAATCTCTTCTTTTAAAATATTTAACACCTAAATTATTAAGTAGAATTCCTTTTTGTATTTGCGCACCCACGCTATCGCAACTACTAATTAAACTATGATACTTATTGATTAACTCATCAAAATCAACGTCCTGTTCATCATCGTATTGAAATAACAGTAGTGATTGAGCATTAATTGCCTGAACGTAGTTATGGGTCTTAGTAAAATAATTTAGAGCTTTTCTTGCATAAATATATGATAATAATTTAGATCCTGCAAAATAGTATGCGAGTGCAAGATGGTAAAAATACTCTTCATTTCTATATGTATCATTAATTTGATTCAATACTCTTACAGCATTTCTCATATCATCACATACTGAAATTCTATAAATGCTAATGTAATAGATTCCTTTCACATGTAAAAGAAAATTCTTTTCGTATTCACTAAGATGTTCATATTCTTTTTCAATTTTTCCTATTGTTTTTTTAGCTTTTTTAAACATCTTCTTATAAAGATAAAATCTTGCCAACAATAATAAATATTGATAGGCATATTTTGTTGACAAAATAAAAGGTATATTCTTAAGTTGGTTATAGATGTCATCAATACATTGGGATTTTTGCTTTATAATGGCTAAGTTTAAATCATTCAATTTCTTTTCAATTAAATGATAGGATTCTTGCTTTTCATTCAAATCTATACCTAACCGTTCAGAAAATGAGGCTATTATATCAGGAGAAAGTATAACTTTTCCATTTTCAAATTTACTCAAATATGATTTAGAGCAAATTCCTTCACATAGCATTTCTTGACTAAATCCTCTTTTCTCACGGTAAAACTTAATTATTTTCCCGACTACCATCATTTCCCTCCTTCATTTTAATTACAGAACCTGCGTAATTTTTATGTATTGAACTTCTTATTTTCTATTTGTTTAAGTCGATATCGTAATCAATATTTCTTTGTAAATAATTACTAGTCTTTTTAATCACAAGATAAGCCTCCACTTTTTCTTTTTACAGATTATTGAGTTAATTATAATGGTAGACTATTATAAAATATATTTAGTGTTTTTTATAATCCATTATTAAAAATTCTTAATATAGAAAGATGTGGCACAATGCATATTGAAAGGCTTAAATACATTTATGAAGTTTCTCTAACAAATTCTATCTCAATAGCTTCTCAAAATTTACATGTCACACAATCGGCAATTAGTCAGGCAATCTCAAGTGTTGAAGATGAATTAGGAGTTAAAATTTTCAATCGCGATCGACAAGGAACAAACCTTACATTTGAAGGAAAGCAATTAATTGAAACAATAAAAGAACTGTTACAAAATTATCAAAAATTAATAGAACAATCTGTGAGTCTCCACAATGAACCTAGTGAGGTATTAAAGATTGCTACAATCCCTGGACATATGGCTACTATCCTAAAAACCTTTTCTAAACTAAAAAAAGATCATCCAAATATCTCTCTAAGCGTAGTAGAAAAAGGGTCAAATGAGATTGTAGAGGGTGTAATAAAACAAAAATATGACTTTGGTTTCATTCAATTTAGAGATTATTTAATAAAAGATCTAAAAAAAATTCAGGCAGAAGTTTTACTGAGTAGCCCTATTCATATTTGCGTTAGTAAGTCCTCACATTTAGCATTTAAAAATTCGGTAACAATTAACGATTTAAAAGATGAAAGCTTTGTACTTTATAATGATGACTATCTAAATTCTTTAACGGAGTATTTAAAAGATTTTCCAATGAAAGTATTATTTGTAACTGATAATTTAGAGGTTATAAGGGGTGCAGTTATTGAAAACTTGGCAATCACATTTGATACAAGTATTTCCTTAAAAAATGAAGCGTCCATTTTAAATGGACAGACTGTTTCAATTCCCTTAATTGGTGTAGAACCTTCGACGATACCGATTGGATGGATCCGTTCAAATTGCTCATTCTCATCTAATTTATATGAAAAGTTTATAAATCTTTTAAAGATTGAATTGGAATGGCTAGATAATAAAATGAGGTAGCTAATTACTAAAAAAAATCAAGAAACCGTGGTAGTTTACTAACACGGTTTCTTGATTTTGAATGTTTATTTGGTTTACGTTTTTAACAATTTTTCCTCTCGCATATTCTCTTTTAACAGCGATACAAATCTAAACAATTCCAGTGAAAATATGATTCCACTTAACCAAACCGAACTGAATACAAACCCAGCAGCAATGTCACTAGGCAATAAGTGGTGCAAGTAGACACTACTAATCGAAAATAATACAACAACAAAGATAAAACAAAAGAACATGATCAAATTAAGCATATAAGCTTTGTTGTGCCGAATTAACATAATAATGAAATAACCTAATACAGTTAAAATCAACATAGACTCTTCATTTGGAAAGTTTTTACTTACATTACTAGCCAACATAAAGTTGAATATCCAAGGAATTCCTTTAGATAGGATAAGAATCCCTGCTAAACTAGCGATAAAAAAGAGCAATTCAAGCCATTTATTTTTGTTATTTATCAGTATCACTAAAATTGTAGCAAGTGAAATCGTCACTAAAACCTTCCAATTCGATAATGAATAGATAAAATTCATACTTCCATGCCAATTTTGATTAAATAAATTAAAAACAATGGTCTTGAATATGGAATTGAATTTATCGAATTCATTGCTAATAGTGTCTTGAATTAACCCGACCATTAAGATAAAAAACGTTACGAAAAAAATTAAACAGATTAAGATGATCAATTTTATTTTCATAAAACTTTTAAATCTCCTGAAACTTGATTCAAAAATTAATAGTAAAGACTCTTTAATTATTTCCTTATTTGTTTTAATAACAAAGAAAGTGAGCACGATAAATCCTAATAATATGCTACCTAATACTAACCACTTTTTAATTTCAACTTGATAGATATCCCATTTAGGCCCCATAGCCTGTCCTAACCAAATAAACGTTCCAATCCAAAGAAATACACCTATATATGAAAAAATAGCAAAGGATCGATATGGTAATTTAATGATTCCAGAAATAATGCTTGCAAAATGTCTAATCCCCGGAATAAAGAACGATACTAGTAATAATACCTTCCCATATTTTTCATACCATTTTGACATCTTTTCGATTTTTTCTGGTCCCATATGGATATAGTGTCCAAACTTACGAAAAAATGGTGTACCAAGTTTATATCCTAACCAGTAGGAAATGGTTACTCCAACTACTCCTCCGAGCCCGGCAGAAATAATGGATAATACAATATTCATCTTCCCATGAAAACATAAAACACCTACATAACTCATCAATGCTTCATTCGGTATAGGAACTATAATCAATTCCAACATTAATGATAAAAATAGGATAATATAGCCATATTCATTTAATAAATGGATGATTTCGTTCATATTAAACCCTCAATTTTCAATACTCTGTACTGATTATTTTCTCTTAATCTCATCTAGTGGAAATACTACTTCTACTTCCGTTCCTACATTTTCAACACTTTTTATATTAATCTTCCCATTATGCAAGCTAATTATATTTTTAGCAATTGAAAGTCCAAGTCCAGTGCCACCACTAACTTCACGGCTACGCGCTTTATCAATTCGATAAAATCGTTCGAAAATATTTTCTAATTCTTCCTCTCGAATCCCAATCCCATAATCTTTTATTGAAAGAATAGCGGATTCACTACTACAACTAATGTTGATCTCAATTTTGTCTGAACTGTACTTTATTGCATTATCTAAGAAGATAATAATAACTTGTTTAATTTTAAGTTCATGACCTTTAATAAATATTTTCTGTTTTTGAGCGTGTAAAGTAATTTCTCGTTTATACACTTTTTGGAGCTGAACTAAAGTAGAATTACATAAAGCAACTAGTTCAACTGGATTCATTTCGATATTCTTTAAATTCTCCGATTCGGCTAAAGCTAATAAAGTCTTTGTTAAATCTTGCATACGGTTGGCTTCGGAATAAATCGTCTCAATTGCTTCCGCCGCCATTTCCTCATTTTTAAAACCACGTCTTCTTAATAAATTAGCAAAGCTACTTATAACTGTAATTGGAGTTTTTAACTCGTGAGATGCATCTGATACAAACTGCTTCTGTTTTTCGATGCTGTCTTGTAGCCTGCTGATCATTCGA
The DNA here is from genome assembly GCF_023115465.1 of Gottfriedia acidiceleris. Classification (NCBI taxonomy): domain Bacteria; kingdom Bacillati; phylum Bacillota; class Bacilli; order Caryophanales; family Bacillaceae; genus Gottfriedia; species Gottfriedia acidiceleris. The sequence continues at coordinate 3,997,235 of NZ_CP096034.1, forward strand.
TTAAATGTGCTTGCCATTTTGTGTAATTCATCTTTCGTTTCATTTTTTATTAAGATTTTTTTTGGAACCCCACTTTTTTCAATATCTTCCATCGTAGTAATCATTGAAGTAATTGGATTCATAATAATGCGTGTTAACCATCTTCCACCCATCATTGATAAGATTGCTGAAACACCCGTAACGATTGCCATTATTGTTAGTAACAAATCTTTTCGACCTTCTAGTCCAACCAACAACTCCCCAATTTCGAGCGTTCCAATCACTTTTTGGTCCTGTAAAATTGGTACACGTACGACTATATTTTGATGCTCACTAAAAGGGATTAACTTCGTTTCTTCTTTTATAGTGAACTTAGGTTTTATACGATTCAGTAGTTTATCATTACTAACTTCTGTCACAATTTTTGAGTTTCGATCAATAATTCGAATATAAGAATGATTAGACATAAATGGATATAATACCTCTTCATTCATCTTTAATGTGATAGAAATATTTTGTTTTTTTAAGATTTCATGAGCCTTTTGACTCACAACATGTTCTTCCATATTTACAGTCGTTTTCATAAACAAATAAAAAACTAACCCGTTAATTAAAACCAGAATGATTAAGATCCATGAAGTAATTAGCAAATTTATTTTAGTCGTTATTTTCATGTTAACCCTTCCTCATTGTGTACCCCACACCTCTTATCGTTCGAATTAAAGGAACGTCAAAGTCCTCTTCAATTTTCTTTCTTAAATGTCTAATGTACACATCAACAACATTTGTTTCGCCTTCATACTCATAACCCCAAACGGTTGTTATGATGCCTTCTCTTGTCAAAATTTTATTTTGATTTGTTAATAGATAAACTAATAAATCATACTCTTTTGGTGTTAATGAAATGACTTTATCATCCCTCTTTACTTCCCTAGCTTCCAAATTAACAACTAAATCCTCAATCGTTAAAATGGGATCTTCGTCTTCGCTTTTCTTAAATTCATGAACAAGATTACTTGATCGTAAACATGAACGTATTCTTGCTAATACTTCTTCGATTTCAAAAGGTTTCGTAATATAATCATTTGCACCATAATCGAGTCCGATAATCTTATCATGTGTAGCATCTCTAGCAGTTAATAAAATTACGGGCACAAATTGATTTGTTTTTCTTATTCTTCTTAATACTTCGATTCCACTCAATTCAGGTAACATAACATCTAATAAAATTAGATCGACATTATTGCTTAAAGCCGACTCTAAACCAGATTTTCCATTATGTTCGACCAATACTTCATAACCCTCATATTCTATTTCTAATTTTAAAACTCGAGCTATATTCACTTCATCCTCGATAATTAAGATTTTCTTCATTTAACCCACCTATTTCTATTAATAGTTTTAGTGTCTCGAAAAACTCTATTCTATTTTTAAGACTGATTGTAGTCTTAGAAGTTCCTTGTATACATGCCATTATAGAACGTTTAATTCGTATTTTTTTCATTTTAATCTAATTTTAATTGATTATTCATTAAAGTTTCAGTTAGGAAATTTACAATGACATGGAGTTGATTATGAAATAATTTTCAATATTACATAAAACTCTAAGGAGGTATAAGATGAAAAAAATTATAGAAGGGACCATGCAAAGAGCAATTTTAATGATTGTTTGCGTCGTTATGATCGTAACTTGGGGTGCTATTTCAGCTTACCAAATGCAACGCGATTATTTACCAGGTATAAACAATTCAACGCTTACAGTAAGCATGCGACTACCTATGTACCAGGCCGATCAAGTAAAACAAATTATTACCAATAATCTTGAAAGTGCTGTAAGAACAACAGAGGGATTACAAGATATTGAAACAAGCTCCTATGATGGTGGAGTTTTTATGAGTCTGTATTTTCCAATGAATACAGATATGAAACAAGCTGAAATTGATGTAAATAAAGCTTTAGAAAATGCGGATATCCCTCCGACAATTACTTCTAAACCTCTAGTTACTAGACTTACAACTAGTTCATTTCCAATATTAACTTACAGTTTAACTAGTGATAAATTAGATGATAATACTTTAAAATCAGTAACACAAATGGATATTGTGCAACACCTTCAAACAGTTCCAGGTGTATCCGATGTATCAGTATTTGGTGGTGCAAAAGACGGGTACGTATTAACCGTTAGAACGAAGGATCTAGCAAAATATAAACTTACTTTAGATGACTTAAATAAAGCATTAGCTGTATCAGTTCCGTCCTTACCTGAAGGAACGATCTTACAAAATCAATTGTCTATTCCAGTTAAATTTGATGGATGGAATTTAAATGTTAAACAGTTAAATGATGTAAAAATTAAAAATTCAGATGGTGATCAAATTCCACTTTCAGCATTCGCAACTGTTACTCACGCTTTAAATGATGTAAAAACGATTGCAAGAACAGATGGAAAAACAAGTGTTCAATTAAATATTATTAAAACACAAAGTGCTAACATTACAGACGTAGCAAAAAATGTAAAGGAAAGAATTCAAAGCTTACAACAAGTAAAAGACGGTACTGTAAAATTAACAACACAATTAGATCGTGAAAAAGAATTAAATGATTCATTAAACGGTTTAATTCGTGAAGGTTTACTTGGATGTCTTTTCTCAATGATTTGCGTATTTTTCTTCTTCCGCAATGTAAAATCAACATTAGTCATTGCAATTTCATTACCAATTTCTTTATTAGCAACAACAGCTATCCTAAAATCAATGGGGATTACTCTTAATATTTTAACCGTCTCAGGTTTAATCGTTGCAATGGGTCGTATTGTTGATGATTCCATCGTTATCCTTGATAATATGTACCGCAAAAGAGAGCAAAATCCTGATAAATCATTATTATTTTCATTGAGTTCAGCAGTTTATGAAATGACACCAGCAATTTTAGCGTCTACACTTACGACAATTGCAGTTTATATTCCAATTGCCTTTGTAGGAGGAGCTATTAGTGCTTCATATAGTGGTTTTGCATGGTCTGTTGTTATCTCTCTAATTATATCGTTCTTTGTAGCAATTCTTGTTATACCAGCACTTGCGCTAATGGGTTGGAAAAACAATACAAATAAAACAAATGCTGTTTCTTTAGAACCAATGATGAAACCGATCTTATTATCATCATTAAAGAAGAAAAAACTTACAATTATCATTTCAGCTCTACTGTTTATTTTCGCAGTAGCATTTGGTTCGTTTTTACCAGTCTCATTCTTACCAAGTGCTAAAACTGGACAAGTGGCAATTAAACTTGAATTACCTCAAGGAAGTACATTAATGCAGGTAGATTCTGAAGTTCAAAAGGTAGAAAATCAGTTAAAAACTAATCCTAAAATAAAATCTTATCTAGCTAATTTTGGATCAACAAATACGCCACAAAGTGATGATGTATTTGACCAAGGCGGTGGTTTCCTACAAAAACCTAATGTAGCGAATCTTTCTGTTGTTTTAAAGAACGACAAAGACTCAGACCAAGTCATTAAAGAGCTTGGGAACCAACTTCCACAATTATCTAAAAATGTAGCTTATACTGTTTCAAGTCAAAGTATTGCTGGTGATGATTCTTTATTGAAAGTCATATTTACTGGCTCTGATCAAGCTACACTAGATAAAATTGCAGATCAAATGAGATCAAAACTTGTTAAAATTGATGGACTAAGTGTTGATGGAAAAGTCGATTTAACATCTGGACTTCCGAAATATAAAATTACATTTAACCAACCAGCAATTGAACAAAATGGAATTCAATTAGCAGATATAACGAAAGTAATTAACCGTTATATGTCACAATCTAAAGATGCTACATTTGTAGTTGACCATATAAGTCTGCCAGTTGATATGTATCTCGATCAAATTAGTAGTGGAAATACTCAAGTTCAATTAAATGCATCACCAGAAGATGTAATCAATTCGCTTAAAAATGAAACTTTCCTAACAAGTAGTAATAAAACCGTCAAACTCGAACAAATTGCATCTATAACGAAAGATAATGCTCCTTCAACGATTAATGAACGCAATGGAGAGCCTTACTCAATCGTTACAGGTCAAATTACTTCAAATGATATTAGTAAAGTTTCAAAACAAGTTGATGACGTCATTAGTAAACAAGCTCTTCCTAAGGGAGTAACTTACTCTATGGGAGGTATTACTCAACAAGTTAAAGAAATGATTTTTGATATGTCAATTGCCGTAGCCTTCTCTATACTTTTAGTTATGGTTATTACTTCATCATTATTTAAAGGATGGAGAGCCCCTGTTTCAGTATTATTAAGTATCCCACTAGCATTAAGTGGTGTTGTTATCTCTCTAGTATTAGTAGGTGGAGAGTGGAATTTAGCAGCACTAATTGGGGTCTTAATGTTAACTGGAATTGTCGTAACAAATGGTATTGTTCTAGTTGATAAAATTGAGCGTAATCGTAAAAACGGTATGAATACCGAAGAAGCCGTTATTTCTGGTAGTCTTTCAAGGATTAGACCAATCTTAATTACAGCAGCTACAACAATTTTAACACTATTACCACTAGCATTTTCACACCAAGGTGATACTGTCATTTCACAGACATTAGGAATTGTGGTTATAGGTGGGATGATCACCTCTACTTTAAATAGCTTTTTAGTAATACCAATTATTTATCAATGGTTGCATAAAAAACAATCAAATAAGAATGTAATTTCAACTGAGGAAGTTAATTCACTATAATTTTTTAAAGGTAACTCTTGTATTTGAGAGTTACCTTTTCTATTTTAGAAAAAATATTTCTTAGGCTAAAATCTTTTACAAGTTTTCATCTAAATAAATAAAAAATGTATAGTCAAAACACTGACAAGCTATCTACATTGAACATATTGATAGTTAGAAGACCTAAATAAGATTAAATTTAATGGGTGATATATAATGAAGAAATGTAACTGTGACTGTGAGCCATGTAGATGCGAACCTAAACCTCCGTGCCCACCAATAAAGCCACATCTACCACCGAAGCCACCAAGTCCGCCGCCTAAGCCACCGTGTCCACCGCCTAAGCCGCCATGTCCGCCGCCTAAGCCACCGTGTCCACCATGTCAACCGTGCCCGCCATGTCCTCCATGTAAATGTTGTTGTTGCGAACATAAGCAGGGCGATTGTCATGAACACAAGAATTGTGATTGCTGCGAACACAAGAAATGCGATTGCTGTACAGATGTAATTGCTAAGATATTAAGTGCTGTACAAATTAGTCCATCATCATCTCATTGCGATAAAAAAATTACTTTAAATATCAACATTAACTATAAATAAGAATTTCACCTGAATCTAACTCAAACGAAAACAAAAAAAATAGAGTGAAGAAACCTAGTGTTTCTCACTCTATTTTTATTTATTAAGATCGCTTTCCATTGTTATTGAATTACCTTTTATTTCTTCTAATGAATTAAGATAAATCTCGATTTCATTCATTTTTAGTTGAATATCTTTAATTGCATCTTCTAATATTTTGTTTAAATCATTTTGTACTTGCTTAATAACTTCATCATTTTCTAGACCATTAAATCGGATAATACGTTTAACTTTTAGTTCTTCAAGTGCCATCTTCATTTCGATTGTTGTAACAACTTCTTTTATCAAACGATTGATGTTTTTTTCAAAGTATTTTTCTTTAGCTTGTCCTATTTCTTTAATAGATATTGGTTGTTTGAAATTCAATCCGTACACACCTCTTAATTAAATTATCACATACCAATATATGCAAAATTATAGAAAACGGTACAAGTTAAATGAAAATCTCACCTTTTATATTTCAGTAATTACTTTAGCCCTATAAGGAAATATGTTTTTATTTTGTTATAATAAAAATAATTCCTATATTACTAAATTAATGATTTACTTTGTTTTATATTTTAACTACTATCAAATTAGTAATTAAAAGAAAGGTAGATTTGATGATATTCCATATTGATCCGACGTTATTATTAACTTTAATTGTATTTGGATTTTTAGCTGCATTTATTGATTCTGTAGTTGGAGGCGGTGGGCTAATTACTTTGCCAGTATTATTATTTACTGGTCTATCTCCAGCTGCTGCTGTCGCAACGAACAAATTAGCTGGATCAATCGGCTCTTTAACGAGCACAATCATGTTCTATCGTTCTGGAAAGCTTGATTTAAAATCTGTCTATAAATTATTCCCACTCACCTTTATTGGTTCCATTTTGGGAGCATGGACGGTTCATTTAATTGAACCTACAGTTCTTAAGCCTCTTATGCTCGTTATGCTTGCAGCAGTTGCAATATATACTATTTTTAAGAAAGATTGGGGAGATACGACTACCAATAAAAACCTCTCAGTTACTAGTATTATTTTGTTTATGCTTTTAATTTTTGGTATTGGTTTCTATGATGGATTCATTGGTCCTGGAACTGGTTCATTCCTAATATTTGCTTTTTTAATGATGGGGTTTGATTTTTTAAAAGCTGCAGGTAACGCAAAGTTTTTAAATTTTGGTAGTAATATAGCTGCATTATTAATGTTTATGTACTTGGGACAAATTCATTATGCCTATGGGCTAGCAATGGGACTTGCACAAATAGCAGGTGCAATTTGTGGTTCAAAATTCGCTATTAAAAAGGGCAGTGGCTACGTTCGAATCCTTTTTATTACAGTCACCTTTATCTTATTAGCAAAAAATACTTTTGATTATCTTCATTAAGATAATCATGAACGCTCAAACCGGATTAGATTGTTGTAAAAAATGGTAAGCAAATGATTGTAGAATTTGCTTACCATTTTCTTTTTAGTTAGATTTATATTATACAGCTTCTATGATAATTGAAACTCCTTGCCCGCCACCTACACATAAAGTTGCTAAACCAATTTGTTTCTTTTGACGTATTAATTCATGTAATAAAGTAACTACAATTCTTGTACCTGAACAACCGATTGGATGTCCTAATGCAATAGCTCCTCCATTTACATTAATAATTTCTTCTGATATATTTAATTCTTTATTTACTGCTAGTACTTGTGCAGCGAATGCTTCATTTATCTCTGCCAATTCTATATCCTGTATCGTTAGATTTGCTCGTTGCAGTGCTTTTTGTGTTGCTGGAACTGGTCCAATTCCCATAATCGAAGGAGCAACAGCAGCGCTTGCTACCGAACGAATTTTGGCAAGCGGTTTTAAACCATATTCTCGAACTGCTTGTTCAGATGCAACAATGACTGCAGCAGCACCATCATTTAATGATGAAGCGTTTCCAGCTGTCACTGTTCCATTCTCTTTAAAAGCTGCTTTAAGAGTTTGTAGTTTCTCTAGACTAGTATTTTTTATGTTCTCATCTTCTTTAAATAAAATGGGACCTTTTTTAGTTTTTATTGTAACTGGAACAATTTCATTTTCAAATTTGCCCTGCTCCCTAGCTCTAATCGCTTTTTGCTGACTTTCTAAAGCAAAAATGTCTTGCTCCTCGCGCGATATACGATAGTCTTCAACTAAATTTTCAGCTGTAACTCCCATATGATAACCTTCTATTGCACAGTGAAGCCCGTCATGAAAAATTGCATCTACTGTCCTTAAATCTCCCATTTTTTGTCCCCATCTTGCATTCATGACTAAATGTGGGACATTACTCATACTTTCCGTCCCTCCAGCAATTACAACATTGGAATCACCAGCTAGTATTTGATGATAGGCTAATGTAATTGCTCGCAGTCCGGATGCACATTGTTTATCTATTGTAATGGCTGGAATCGAGACAGGTAAACCAGCATTAATTGCGGCTTGTCTTGCTGGATTTCCTTTTAGTCCTGATTTTAGTACATTACCGATTACTACTTCATCAACACATTCTGCGGATATGCCAGATCGTTGCCATACCTCTTTAACAACTGTTGATGCTAGTTGTACTGCACCTACATCTTTTAATGAGCCTCCGAAACACCCAATTGGAGTTCTGAGCGCTTCAACTAAATATACATTCTGCATTCACGATCCCTCTCTTCGTTATATCTTTATCTCAAATGTGGTCCTTACACTTTTTCCTCGATCATCTTTCGGATATAAGTAGTTACCCACTTCCTTGGCAGTATTCCAACAGATTTTGCCATCAGTTTATTTTTAAAGCCTGGAATGATCACAGTTTTGTTTTTCATTAAGCCTTCATAACCACACTTGGCAACTGCTTTAGGGTCCATTAGGTTTTTTATGAAAATTTTTGTTCCTGTTGAAGCAAGTCCCTCAGTAAGTGGTGTCTTTGTTGACGGGGGACATAGTACACTAACTTGAACCCCGGTACTTTTTAGTTCTTCGGCTATCGCTTCTGTAAACGATAAAACATATGATTTACTTGCCCCATACATCGACATCCGTGGAGTTGGTTGAAAAGCTGCCGTTGAAGCAATATTTAAAATTTTACCGTGATTTCGCTTAATCATTTCATCCGCTATAAGTCTAGTTAAATAAGTTAAGGAAATCATATTCAGCTGTAAACATTCTATTTCTTTCTTAATATCTAATTCTGTCATTAACCCTAATCCGCCCGCTCCGGCGTTATTAATCAATATATCTATATTGATTCCTTCCCTTTTTAGGTATGTATACAAGCTCTCTACGGTTTCATGATTACTTAGATCACCGACAAATGTATTGACTTCTATTCCGTATTCCTTTTTTAAAAAACCAGCTTGTTTTTCCAACAATAACTCATCTCTAGCAACTAAAACTAAATTATAGCGATGTCCTGCGAAGATCTTTGCAAATTCCAATCCAATACCTTTTGTAGCGCCTGTAATTAACACTGTTTCAGCTGGCATTTTTAGAAGAACCTCCTCATTTTTAAATATTCTAAATTTTAAAAATAATATATAACTAATTATACTCATAAGTAATAGTTAAATAAAATTAAAGAATTTAATTTACAAGTAAGTCTTGCTTATATTCAAAAATCTTAAGATTGTTATTCATAAGAAAAGAGAATCCTTTCGTCACTGGACGTTTTTAGATTCTCTCTTCGTACACTATTTTTTAAAATTTAGTCACATCAACAGGTTCGATACCTTCAGCTGCACAATATTCATAGTATCTATTTAGAAATGTTTCCCAATTATCTCTAGCAAGAATTTCGCCATTCTCACCGATGTAATCCAATGTTCCTTCTACAATATTAAAGGTAATAACATCTTCGTCACCAACAGCTGTAGGTGTATGTTTCGATCCAGCAGGCTCATAAACAACGTCACCTGGTTTAGATATCCAAGACTCTTCTAGATATCTCCACGTTCCTTGAACGGTATATACAATAACTGTTCCAGGATGGAAATGTGCAGGAAGCTGCATTTTCGCAGGTACATATAATAATGTAAGAGTTTGTCCTGTTACAGGGTTTGCTTTAAGTAATTTAAACTTTGAATCTCCAAAATAAGGAATCCAAGGCAACTCATCTACATTAATATTTCCAGCATGGTGTACTACTACTTCTTTTACATCCTTTACATTACTCACTTATATCCCCTCTTCCAACTTATGTTTTTTTAAATTCGTCTAGAGTAGTTCCTTACCTCGGTAAGCTAACTAAAAACTATTTAGAATTTGTTATTATCAGTATATTTATAATTTTCTGTAAAGTAAAATTAGTATTTTTAACTTGTATTTAAGTTTGGCTAATGTACATTGCTAAGTTACTTTGAAGAAAATTACTTAGCACCAAGACCACCATCAAGAACTAATATTTGTCCTGTACAATAGTCAGATGCTGCTGAAGCAAAGTAAAGGGTTGCACCTACCAAATCAAGATCACTACCTAATCTTCTAAGTGGAACTTGAGTAGCAATGAATGGACCTGCTTTATGTACAAGAGTTCCCGGTATTTCTGGGTTATTCATTCCTGTAGTGAAAACTCCTGGAGCTATTGAGTTTACATTAACGCCGTGGCGCCCCCATTTCACTGCTAAGTCCTTCGTTAAAGTCATAACGGCTCCCTTACTCGTTGTATATCCGACAGAATCCACAGCTTCAGGATCAACACCTTTAAATCCTATACTAGAAGAAATGTTGATGATTTTTCCATATTCGTTTTTAATCATATGTTTACCAACTGCCTGACACATTAAAAAAGTTCCTGTCACATTCGTATCAAGCATAGATTGCCATTGTTCTAAAGGCATTTCTATTGCTGGCGTTTCAAAAACAGTTCCACTACTATTTACTAAAATTTCGATGCTTCCAAATTGAGAAACAGCTTTTTCCAATCCCTTTTCAATTGATTCAGGACTAGTTACATCTAATGATATAGCTAAAGCTCGTCTGCCTAACGCCTCTATTTCTTTCACGACTTCTTCGCAAACTTCTAAACGCCTAGAACAAACTACTACATTTGCCCCCGCTTCTGCTAAAGCTATTGCCATTACACGTCCTAATCCACTTCCTCCTCCCGTAACGATCGCTGTCTTTCCTGTTAAATCAAATAATTGTGTTAATGTCATTCTACTATCCCTCCTAAAATTAAGAATATTCTAATTTTTTAAAATCTTATTGATATTGATTATACATATAAATTATAATGAAAAAAAATTAAAGATTTTAATGTGTAAGTTAGTATCACTAATATTCAAAAAAGGGGACAACCATGAATATTGAACAATTAATCTATATTGTTGAAGTCGCAAAATACAGTTCCTTGTCAGTAGCTGCACAAAATTTACATGTAACACAGTCAACTATTAGCCAGTCCATAACTAACTTAGAAAAAGAGCTTGAAATTAAAGTATTTAAACGTTCCAGAGGACATGGTGCTGTTCCAACTGATGAGGGAAGAGTCATTTTAAAACTTGCTTATGAGGTTCAAAAAAAAATTGAAGAAATAAAAGAGTCAGCTAAATTATTTAACTCTAACGAGATCGGTGAACTAAAAATCTCTTCTTTACCTGGTTTAATGACATTTCTCGTTAAAGCAATCTCTATATTTAGTCATGATTATCCTCATGTAAATCTTGAGGTTACTGAAAAAAGTGGTACATCAGTGATTGATGATGTTAGACAGCATAAGACTGATTTTGGGCTAATTACCTATTCAAGTGATTTAGGGGTAAATATGGAAGGGATCGCTTTTGAAGCACTCCTTGATGGAAAGCAAAAGGTATACGTTTCAAAGCATTCTCCTTTAGCCATTCTTGGTTCTGTAACCCCAGAAGACATTTTCGATCAAACCCTCGTCATCTATAAAGGCGAATTAATGCAATATTTTATCCAAGATTTTTTTAACAAATATAAACCTTTGAAAATTCTATTTACAACAAATAATATGGCTGGACTTCTCCAAGCCATCAATGAAAATTTGGCGATTACATTTGCTCCTGATTTTGTCATGCAAAATTATCCATCCGTCATTAATGGTGATATTATTCCCATCGATTTAGTGAACCATAGTACTGTTAACATTTCTTTAGGATTAGTTCGATCAGAAGATAAACATTTATCTACATATGCTAACAAATATATTCATTTTCTAAAATCGGAAATTATAAATAATTAAAAAAAGAGAAGCAACTGCGTTCAAAGTGGACGCAGTTGCTTCTCCTTTTATTCGAATCTATTAGTCATCTCGAACTAATATTTCTCAGTTTTGACCTCTGTTTTCATATCGATGTGGTCATCAGTATAAGTTTCAGTTATTTTATCCTGGCAACTCCAGCAGTTACTACGATTTCTCTCCATAATGGATAATTCTTCATGACATTCTACACAACAATCAATTCCATCAAAGACTTTTTTATTTTTACACATTATCTTTCCTCCTCGATTAATTCATACTTTTATATAATCACTTGTTCCTCTACTTTGATCGTAGTGCTTGGTTGCTTAGCAGGACGCACGGCGATCCAAAAAATTAATCCGAAAACAAACATGACTAAAGACGTCACCAAAAATCCGTAACCATATCCTATTGACTCAGTTCCTGCATTTTCAATAAAATTACCAAATATAACAGGAGCAATAATACTCGTTGAACTTGATAAAGCAACATATGTCCCTTGAGCTTTTCCAATGTTTTTAGGTGAAAAGAACTCCATTAACATTGCTGGCGCTAGTGAAAGAATGACAATTGCAAAACCTGGTGCAAGGATGAAAAACAAGATGGAAATTGCACTTGAATTTGCGATACTTCCAATATATAAACAAATAGCGGAGATCATCATTGAAATTCCTGAAAGATTTATTCTTGCTTTACGAATATCCTGAGTTTTGCGGTAAATGCGGTCTGAAATTAGGGCAAATGAAATTTGGCATATTGCTGCAAAGAGAAAAGGTAAAGACACTGCCATTTTTAATGTTTTACCGTCAAAATGTTGAACTTTAGAAAAGTATGCTGGAAACCAAACCGCTTGGACAGACAATAACCAATATGCACAGCCTGCGCAAATAGCGGTGAAAATAAAGTTCTTAGAAAAAATATGCGGTAGAAAACGCTTCCACGAAACCTTATTTGGGATCACTGTATTTTTATCCTCTTGCTCATATGTAGAGATTCCTTTATCTTTTGGGCTCTCTTTGCCAAAAATCACCCATAAAAGTAGAACAATACATCCGACTGCTCCCATTGCTATAAAAGCGGCTCTCCAACTATATTGATTGATTAGTGAGATTAATAGCGGAGAAGCAATTGCAGGTCCAATTGTAGCTCCAAAGAGCACTGCACCAAAACCAATACCATGTCTGTGTTTAGGAAACCATTTTCCAATTATTGAAGTTGAAATAGAAATAGCTGGTCCTTCCCCTGCTCCCAATAGCATTCTTGAAAGCATAAGTAGAGATAAACTAGATACAAAAGGTGTTGTAAATTGAACGATTAACCATATTAACATAATCCAAGTAAACATCTTCTTCGTGTTTTTAGAATCAGCCATGCCACCAAGAATGAAAGAAGAGATCGTAAAGAACCAAAAAAACGAGCTTCCAACTAATCCCCATTGAGATGGACTTAAATGTAATTCTTTCATTAACGGAACCGAAACTAAACCTATGATGATTTTATCAACTTGATTGACCATACCAGAAGCAACTAGAATTAATAAAATAATCCAAGAATATTTTGGTGTATTCAAAAAAATCACCCTTTCTTTCCTCCTAATTATTGAACATCTCCAAAAAGCAACCTGTTTTCTAACTAAAACGTTCATAACAAATTAACAATTTTACTGTTTTGATAAAGCGCTTACAAATTGCTGGATCACCTTCTCTACCCTTTCCCCCTTTTTTTACATAGAGTCATTTCATAACTTTAATTACATATCATTATTCTTTATTTTTATTATATTCATAATTTTCAGTTAAATAAAATTAAACATATTTACTTGTATGTAAATACTACTAATATATGAAATATGTACCAATGTACATGGGAAATTTTAACACCACATTATATTAGCACAATTAAATTACAAATTAAAATCTTTAATTTTATATAAATATTATTTATAGGTAGAATATATATAGAAATACGTAGTAATCATCCAACTTTTTTGTATTACTAGTGAATTAGAACTGGAGGCTGAACAATGGACTTAAAGTTATCGGGAAAAAAGGCACTGATTGTAGGGGGTAGCCGTGGTATTGGTAAAGCTGTTGCACGCCAACTAGCACTTGAAGGTGTAGATTGTACGATTTGTTCAAGAAATGAATCCACATTAAACATTGCCGCAGAGGAACTGGCACAAGAAACTAGTCGAAATATTTATCCAATCGTGGCAGATACTACCGATCCAGATTCAATCTTAAATCTAGTAGAAAAATCAGCGGAAGTAATGGGAAGCATAGATATATTGATCAACAGTGGAGCCCGTGTTGGTGGACATGAACCAGAGGACTTTAATAGTATTAAAGAAGAACTTATTATAAAGGATTTTGAAGAAAAATATATGGGGTATTTTCGTAGTATTAGAGCTGTTGCGCCATATATGATTGAAAACAAGTGGGGAAGAATTATTAATATTAGTGGATTAGCTGCTAGGATTGGCGGCAATTACTTTAGCTCTGGTCCTCGTAACGCTTCTGTCGTCCATTTAACAAAATCTGCATCAATGGAATTAGGAAAGCATGGAATTAATGTCAATGCTATTTATCCGGGAATTGTTGATACTGAAACGTTTAGAGTTAAAGTGACTAATGAGGAAGCAATTCAACAAGTAAAATCACTAAATTCTCTCGGTCGCTTGATTACTCCAGAGGAGATTGCTTACGTCGTTACTTTCCTAGCATCTCCTTTATCAGCATCAATTACTGGAGAAGTAATACCGGTAACTGGCGGCATCGGAAATACCGTTTATTTCTAATATACTTATTTGAAATATTTTTACTGTCACATAGTTTATAAGTTAATAGTTGAAAGAAATAGAGCCTCACAATTTTTGAGGCTCTTTAAGTGTGTAGACAAATTCCAAAACTTGATTCTCTGACTAATTGTAAACATTAGTCAACAGTATGAACGTAAAAAATTATCAATTTTGGAAACCGTCGATTCGATATTGTTCGAAAAAATTGACATATGTGCAAAATAGCCGTGAATCATTCCAGGTTCACAAGCATATTCAACTTGTACTCCAAACTTTTTCAACCGATTGGCATAGGCTGCTCCTTCATCTCGTAGTACATCATTTTCTGCCGTAATAATTAATGCTTTCGGAAGGCCACTTAAGTCTTTTGCTATTAAAGGAGAAGCGTACTCATCTGTCTTATCCTCTTCATTTCTTAAATAATGAGTTCGGAACCAAATTAGCTGTTCACGATCTAAACCAAAACCTTTTGCAAACATTTGATGTGATTCTGTATTAAACTCAAGATTTGTTGGGGGATAGATTAAAACTTGACCAACAATGCTAGGACCCTTTCTGTCTCTAGCAATCATTGTTACGACTGTAGCAAGATTTCCACCTACACTATCTCCACCAACGATCAATCTAGTGACATCCCCATTAAAGGAAATACCATGTTCATAGACCCATTCCAAAGCTGAATATGCATCTTCCACTGCTGTCGGAAACTTATACTCCGGTGCAAGGCGATAGTTTACGGATACAACTATGCTCTGTGTTCTATTAGCAATTATGCGACAGCTTGCGTCCGTCGATTCAATATCTCCAAGTACCCATCCCCCACCATGGTAATATATGAATATTGGAAAGGGGCCTGAACCTTCTGGTATGTATACTCGACATTTAATTTCCTCATCATTGCTTACCGGAATCATAAAGTCCTCTACTTTTGATAGTGTTTCTAAATTTATAAGAGGACGTGGTGACTTTGATAACATTTCTCTTACAGTTTTAGGGTCTAGTTCATGAATAGGTGGCATCCGCTTTAATGCATTTAAAAACTTCTCTGCTTGCGAATCTAACTTTAACAAACTATCAACCTCTCTCACTTTATATAATTCTCCCATGACCTAAACTTTTAACCCGACCATTAGTCAATTTAAAAGTTAAATGGTGATCTTATTCACGTTATACTTGAATAAAATCACCATTTACTAAAATTTTGAAATCACAACAAACTAAATTCCCACAAGTTCTTAGCTATTTATGGGTGCACCACCAATATAAAACTCAAAACCTGGAGCAATTTTACGACCATTTGGCATCATCAGCCATAATCTTAATAAATGACGTTTTTTATCCTCTTCCTCGAAATCTTCAAAATGAGTACGTGAATGAAAAACAGTATAATTATTAACGAATTGCATATCTCCTGGTTCCATCATCATATCGATATGGAAGTTTTTATCATGAGTAAGGGAATCAATAAAATCAAATGCTTCAATTTCCTCATCCGACAAAAGGATACCAGTTTTCGTTTGTGCTGATTGGACATATTGGCGAATATATCTGCAGCTTAATTTACCATCGAAATAGCTAAAGATTGGTGATTGAACAACAGGTGATTGACCTGGCGTTTCCTCTCCGCGAAGGTCATGGGCAAATGAGCGATAGAGAATTTCAAGATATTCTGGGTGTTTTTCCAGAATTTCATTATAGATAGACATTGCACTTGCGATACTACTTAAACCACCAGATTTTGCTTTACGAAGACATAGTAATCCAACCACATCAGCAAGATCTGTATGATAATCAAGATGTACATTTGTTTGGTAACCACGTACTTTTGAATTATCGTTAAAGTCCTTACCTACATTTTTAATATGACCTAGTAGTTCGCCATTTTTACTTTGGATGATTGGCAGTCCTAAATGGAGTCCAAGCCCCCAGTAAATGATACTTGCTTCTTCATCGGAATAACGCTCCATCGGCAATCCACGGATTAGGAGAAAACCTCTTCCATTCTCTAATTCGTCAATAAAGTACTTAATTTCGTCAGCTAGATCAGGAATTGGAAAATCTTCCTTTTTAAAATCAGGTGCTTTTAATCCCCTTTGTTTAACACATAATACAGCCTTCTCAAGTGCTGCAATTGTTGTATCGGTTAAAAAATATATCCATGATTCATCTTTAGCAAGATCAATACCTTTCCATGCAGATCTCCCTTGAATTTTTTCATTTAAAATGATTGACATTAAAACCCCTCCTTCGAAATTGAAGATTACTAATTTAATAGCCAAATATTTAAAACTATTATTTCAACTCATATTTCTAATTACATGTAGATCTTTCTTTACCTACTCATTTGCTCCCCTGACTCGTTTATTACGTTTCTTTGATTTGCGGGATGTACACCAATCCAAAATACGATACCTAAAATCAGCATTCCTAATGAAGAAAAGCCAAACGCGTAATTATAACCAATTGCTTCAGTTAGTGCATGTTGGATAAGGTATCCGAAGACTAGTGGAGCAATAATACTAGATATACTTGCAAAGGCAATGAATGCTCCCTGTGCTTTTCCAATGTTTTCGGGAGAAAAGAACTCCATTAATATAGCGGGAGCAAGCGAAAGAATTACATACGCAAAACCAGGTGCAAGTGTAAAAAAAACAATAGACATAGTAACTGAATTTACGGTTATCGCTAGATATAGACAAATAGCCGATAACATCATCATGAAACCCGCAAGATTAATTCGGGCTTTACGAATATCACCTGTTTTACGGTAAAGACGATCAGATAGCATAGAAAATCCAATTTGGCAAAAAGCTGCAAAAAGAAAAGGCAATGATACCGCTAGTTTTAAAGTTTGAGAGTCAAACTGTTGGATTTTTGTAAAGTAAGATGGGAACCATACTGCCTGAATGGACAGTAACCAATATGCACAACCACCGCACAAAACAGTTAATATAAAGTTTTTAGTAAATAGATGCGGAAAAAACTGTCGGATTGATACTTTAGGAAGGCTAGAATTGTGCTCCGTTTGATGAACGGCTGTTAGTCCAATTTCTGTTGGACTTTCTTTACCAAAAATTAACCATAAAACTAATACGCTCAGTCCCAGAACACCCATCACTAAAAATGCCGATTTCCATCCATGTTTATCAATTAATGATATTAATAATGGAGAAGCAATTGCCGAACCCCCGGTCGTTCCTAAAAGAACCGCACCAAAACCTATACCATGTCTATGCTTTGGAAACCATTTCCCCATGATTGCTGTAGAAAGAGCTGGGGCTGGACCTTCACCTAATCCTAAAAACATTCTTGTTATCAAAAGCAAAGTTAGGCTAGAAGCAAAAGGAGTTGCAAACTGAACAATTAGCCAAACCAATGAAAGCCATGTCAACATTTTTTTCGTATTTTTCGAATCAGCCATTCCTCCAAGTATCAGTGAGGAGAATGTAAAAAACCAAAAAAATGAACTTCCTACAACTCCCCATTTTGTTGGACTTAAATGTAATTCTTTCATTAAAGGAACGGAAACCAAACCAATGATAATTTTATCGACTTGGTTGATCATACCAGTAAGAACTAGAAATAATAAGATTACCCAAGCGTACTTTGGAGTTCTTGACATACAAATATATCCTCACTTTTCACTATTTAAGGAACACCCTTTCCAAAAAGGAAAAGGTGTTCACACCCATTCTTACAGAAGTAAAATTACTTTAAAGTTTCAACAATACCGCCCGCGGTTTTATTACGAGCAGGTACACCGCCACGACCCGGTTTTCCAGTATTTTCGTCAAAAAACATTGCGAAATCCGGAGAAATTTCACGACCATTTGGCATCGTGAGCCATAATCTTAATAAATGACGTTTTTGATCTAATACTTCATAATCTTCGTATTGAGTTCGTGAATGAAGAACCGTATAATTATTTACAAATTGCATATCGCCTGGCTCGAGCATCATATTAAAATGTAAATTTTCATCATGAAGAAGAGAGTCCAGTAAGTCTAATGCTTCGATTTCAACTTTTGATAACTGGATACCTGTTTTCGCTTGTGCTGATTCGATAAATAAACGAACATATCGGCAACTTAGTTTTCCATCATAGTAACTAAAAATTGGTGAAGTAAATATTGGTGATTCTCCTGGTCCTTCTTCTCCTCGGCGGTCAAAGTTAAACGGACGACAAAGTATTCCTAAATATTCAGGGTTCTTCTCTAGAATCTCATTGTAAACTGCCATCGAGCTTATAATGCTACTCTCCCCTCCTGATTTCCCTTTTCGAAGACTTAACAAACCTACTACATCAGAACCATCAGCGTGAAAAGGAAGATGCAGTTTCGTTTGGTAACCACGAACGTTTGAATTTTCTAAACTAAGTCCTTGATCTCTAACGTGCCCTAATAGCTCACCATTAGCATTTTGCGAAACTGGAGTACCCATATGAAGGCCAAGGCCCCAATAAATGATGCTTGCTTCTTCATCTGTATATCTTTCAATCGGTAAACCTCGAATTAATAGAAATCCTCTTCCATTCTCAAGTTCTTCAACAAAGTAATCAATTTCATTTAAAAGATTTGGCACTTGGAAGTCTTCTTTGTTAAAATTTGGTGCTTTTAACCCCTTTTGTTTAATACGGGCTAGTGCATTTTCAAGCTCAACAATTGTTTCCTTGGATAAGTAATAAATCCAAGAATCATCTTTTGCTAAGTCTGTTCCTTTCCAAGCTACTGGCCCTTTAACCTTTTCCTTTAAAATTGTTGACATCATGAATCCTCCCTTTATGAATGAATGATTTATTTGTTTACTTTACTTCAGTCAATTCTCTTAACTCTCTACGCAAAATCTTCCCAGTTGAATTCTTTGGTAGCTCTTTACAAAATTCTACATATTTAGGAAGCTTGTATTTAACTAGCTTATCTTTACAAAATTGAATGATGTCGTTATCTGTAAACTGTTCATCATTAACTACGACGTATGCTTTTACACTTTCTCCGTATTCTTTATTAGGTACACCAACTACTGCTGCTTCTATAACTGCAGGATGTTGATAGAGTACTTCTTCCACTTCACGAGGATAAACATTGTAACCTCCAACAATAATCATGTCCTTCTTTCGGTCAACAATGTAGATATATCCATCTTCGTCCATTGTTGCGAGATCACCGGTGTAAAACCACCCGTTTTTAAAAGCGTCCAATGTAGCTTCTTGCATCCCTAAATATCCCTTCATTACATTTGGTCCTTGAACAACTAATTCTCCAACCTCACCTATTGGCAATTCTTCTCCAAATTTATCTACTACTTTGCTTTGAACAGTGGGAATATTTCTACCGATTGAACCTGGTTTCCTAATTCCTTTTAACGGATTAATTGCAACAAGTGGCGCTGTTTCCGAAAGTCCATATCCCTCTAATATAGGTACGTTGAACTTACTTTCAAATTTTTGCAGAAGCTCTACTGGAATCGAAGCACCACCTGAAATACAAATACGAATGGATTTAAAATGCTCTGACGAAGCTTCGGGTAATTGATTGATAAAATTGTACATCGTAGGTACTCCTGCAAATACAGTGGCATTGCTTTTTTGAATTGTATTGACAACATCGTCAGGACTGAATTTAGGCTGAATTAAAACTGTTGAGCCACAAGCAATCGGTGCGTTCAAACAAACTGTCATACAGAAAACATGAAACATTGGCAGAACAGCAACTACTCGGTCGTTTTCATCCAGTTCAAGCAATTTCGAAATGGAATCTGCATTCGATGCCAAATTTCGATGTGTTAACATTGCACCCTTTGGTTTACCTGTAGTACCCGAAGTGTACAGAATAACGGCTAGATCTTCTTGATCAACGAATGGACTTGCACTTACACTTGTACTTGATTTCATAAGGTGCTCCCATGTCCATTCCTGTTTCTTTGCTTCTGTATAAATGACTACATTTAGATTAATTAACTGTTTCTTAACTTCTGATAATATTGGCTCAACAGATATATGAGCAATAACCGCTTTTACTTGACTATTTTCCAATATGTAGCTGATTTCATCTTGGGTAAACAAAGGATTAATTGGAACAACAAATGCACCTAATTGCAAAATTCCATAGTATGCAATAAGAAACTCTGGGCTATTTCCTATTAAAAGGGCAACTCCATCTCCTTTGCTGATTCCTTGTGCAGACATTCCTACAGCAAATTGATTTACAAGCTGATTTAATTTCCTATATGTAACACATTGGTCACCATACATGTAAGCGATACTATCCGGGAAATTAATTGCGCTTCTATTTAAGTTTTCGTATAAGTTATTACTCATTAAGTGAATCCCCCCCTTTCAACCGCTTAAAAAGCGTTCATAAATTAACTATTTTGAATATTTAAAATATTACTACACTAAGTATACTCATAAATAAAAATGAAATAAAATTAAAGATTTTAATTTGTATGTAAGTCTAACTAATATTAAGATTGTTGTTCAATAATAAGGTCCAATTCAGCTAGCACTAAACTAAAAAAAACAGAGCCCAAACTTAAAAAGGCTCTGTTTTTTTAGTTAGTTTATAGCTTCTTTTTCTAATTATCGTATTTACTTATCATAACTATAATAATAATTTATTTTCCTTATGATAATTGATTCGATACGATAACTAATATAGAACGCCCTAAGGAGATGAACAAGATGGAACAAAAGGCAATAATTAATACAAAACCAGAGCAACAAAAACAGCCTACTAAACAGTTAAATGTGGCAATGATCTATGGGATAGCTTTTACATTCATCATAGCTGTTGTAGGTTTTCTATTGGCAAAGTTACCAGGGTTCGATCATGTTGGACCACTTGCATGTGCCATTTTGCTTGCTTTAGTTTATAGACAATTTTTTGGTTATCCTGAAAAACTGCGCGCGGGAATTCAATTTTCTTCAAAAAGACTTTTAAGATTTGCCATCATACTGTACGGATTAAAATTAAACATGGTTGTCATTTTTAGTGATGGTTTGCCTTTATTACTGAGAGGCATGGGAACTATCATATTTTCGATTTTCGTTCTTATGGCTATAGCAAAATGGCTTAAAGCAGATCTTAATCTATCTCTATTATTAAGTATTGGGACCGGTATTTGTGGAGCTGCTGCCATTGCAGCGATATCGCCTATTATTAAAGCAAAAGATGATGACACTGCTATGGCCGTTGGGATCATCGCATTAGTAGGCACAATCTTTTCCATCATCTATACTTTAATTTATCCTTTATTACCAATTAGTCCAACTGAATATGGAGCATGGGTCGGAATAAGCCTTCATGAGATTGCACATGTAGCTTTAGCAGCTGCACCTGCAGGTCAGGATGCGCTTGCTCACGCATTACTAGCCAAACTTGCCCGAGTATTTCTATTGATTCCTGTTTGTTTTATCCTTTTATTTTGGATGAAACGAAAAGGAAAATTAAACGGAGAAGCAAAACTGGAGTTCCCATGGTTCTTAATCGGCTTTGTTATTATGAGCTTTGTTGGAAGCTACATCCTTGGTCAAAAAATTCCGGTATCAAATAAAACGATGTCAGAAATTGCTGTTTTTACTTCATTTATTTTAACAATGTCTATGACTGGTTTAGGATTAAATATTAATTTAAAAGAATTACGTACTAAATCGATTCGTCCGCTTATCGCAATCGTCATTACATCAATACTCTTATCTTTGGTAACATTTTTTAGTATATAGCTCTGCAAAGGTAGGTAAAGTTAAATTAATAAAAAAAATCAGAGAAACTTTATTCCAGTTTCTCTGATTTTTTACTATATAAGGAGTCTATAATATATTCGATTTCTTCTGTTTTGCTTTCTTCATTGAATTTAATAAAAATCCACCCTTAAACCTTCTCGCTTCATACGAAATAATAAAGGCACTTGGTTCATACTGCTCTATAAGATCCATGAGTTCAGGTTCTCTATTACGTTTTGTCAATATATCCAAATGATAACGCTCGCTATCCCTTCCTTCGCCTTGGAACACTGTCACACCGAATCCTTCCTCACGAAGTCGGTTAATTAGCAATTTATTTTTATTCGTTAAATTAACTACTAAAGTCGTGTATCCGATCGCTAAGCGATTTTCAACGTAACTCCCAAGTAGAATGCCAATTCCAAATCCAACTGCATAAACAATCATTGATAATGTACTTTGATCTCCAGAAAAAACAAGCGATAATCCAAATACATAAATAATTGCTTCCAAAAAACCAAAAAGCGCAGCAGATCCACTCAACCCTTTGACTAGGAAAATAGTTCTCAATGTTAAGACAGGTACATAAATCAATTGCAATAATAATATTAGTAAAATATCTTTCAAATGTAGACACCTCAAAGTTTAAATTTTTGGACTGCAGATTTAGGTATATAATTTGGTTCATCCTAAGCCTTGCTTTTAAACTTTTTTAAAGGAATCAAAGTGAAAGCCTAGTAGAAATTTATTTTAATAATACAGCTGAATTGATGCGTAAACAAAAGTGATTTTTTTGTATTATTTACCAGTTGTAGTACTTAATTCAACCTGCTCAGTTAAATTCCTGCTTAACTTTTAGAACATTAAAAGATTACCGTAAAAAATACACCCGAACTCCAATTCTAAAACATATACTCATGAACAAATGAGTAAGGTTTTAGAATTTTCTTGCTCTTTTACTTACTTATGAGCCTTTTATGAGTAAGGTATTTTCATCATCTTAATTTACATGTTTTATTTAAAACGCAAAAAAGAAGATCTACTCAAAAAGTAAATCTTCTTTTATTTATTGTGCATTATTCCATTCCAAAAGAAGTCTATTATGTGTTCAGCCATTTCATCTATTGTAGAGAAAATTGAATTTTGATCTGTATCCCTAAAATTTCCAACTGATAAAATTGCTAAGAACAATTGGGTATAGAATTTTGGATTACCTTTAGGTATTTCTCCATTCTCTATTGCCGTTTCCATTGCTTTTTCGATCACATTATACATCATTTCTTCCGCTTTATTCATCTGTTGTAATTGCTCATCTGATAAAGAGACTTTCGCTTCTTTCGTAAAAGCTTTTAAATCAATTTCAAAAGTTGCTCTTAAATGGACTTTTACCATTTCGTTGAGATTTTCTTTTAACGATTTATCTTTAGATAAAATCTCAGCAATTCGATCACTTATTCGAAGCATCATTTGAACCATTGCATCCGTAAAGAGATCTGCTTTTGTTGGATAATAATAATAAACCGTTGCTTTGGTCACTCCACACTTCATAGCTACGTCATCCATGGAAACTAATTGATATCCGTTTTGAAGGAACAATTGGACTGCATTTTCAACAATTGTTGTTTTTGTAGGCTTTTTTTTCGAATCCTGTGGTGGTCTTCCAAGAGGCCGTTTAATTTGTTCCAATATGATTCTCTCCTAACCTTTTTAATCCCCTTCATTATAGCATAATAAAAGTTCTTGATTAATTAACCGACTAGTATATATAATTAAGTTAATAAATTTTACGTGAGGTGAATTCCATATGAAACAGCACCCCTTTCATTCTTGGGGCAAATTTGTAAGTAGTAAACGTACAAGATGGATAACATTGTTGGTATGGGTTTTATTAACGGTTGTATTATCATTTACTTTTCCATCTGTAAATGAAGTAGAAAACAATACTGCAGATAACTTACCTAAGCAATCCATGTCTCAAAAAGCGGATCAGCTAATAAAAAAAGAATTTCCAACTGATTCTGGAAATCCTTTATTAATTGTTTGGAACCGTAAAGAGGGATTAAATGAGGAAGATTACAAAGTCATTCAAACTGTTTATAAAGAACTTAGAAATAATCCATTAAAAAATCAATTAACATCACCGTCATATGATTTAATGCCTATCCAGGCAATTAAACGAAGTTCTTCAGAGGATGGTTCAACAATCATTACAGCCGTTCTTTTTGATAAAAAAGCAGATGATCAAGTCCTACAAAAAAATATCAACTTATTAGAAAAACAAATCAAAAATCATACTGGTGATGACCCAGTAAAACGAAAATTAACAGAATCTGGTCTAAAAGTCCGCTTTTCTGGCCCGGTTGGTATTCAAACAGACGCTGTAAGTTTATTTTCACAAGCTGATGTTAAACTGTTATTATCAACTGTATCACTTGTATTAGTTTTCTTAATCCTTTTATATCGTTCGCCAATTATGGCAATTGTCCCGTTAATAGTCGTTGGTTTCGCATATGGAATTGTAAATCCATTATTAGGTTTTTTAGGTGATAACGGTATTATAACCGTGGATTCCCAAGCCGTTTCGATTATGACAGTTTTATTATTTGGTGCAGGTACTGATTATTGTTTATTTTTAATATCTAGATATCGTGAATATTTACTTTTGGAAGAAAATAAATATAAAGCACTTCAGCTCGCGATTAGAGAATCAAGTGGAGCCATCTCAATGAGTGCTTTAACGGTCGTTATTGGATTAGGTACACTCTTATTAGCTCAATATGGTGCTTTCCATCGTTTCGCAGTACCATTTAGTTTGGCAGTCCTTATTATGGGTATTGCTTCAATCACAATTCTACCTGCCCTACTTTCTATATTTGGTAGAGTTTCATTTTTCCCTTTCATTCCAAGAACAGAGGAAATGGAAGCATTAAGAGCTAAGAAAAAAGGGAAATCAATTAAGAAATCAAAAATCAAAGTAACATTTAATCAAAAAATAGGAAAAGTAGTTACTCATAAACCTTGGACAATTATTCTAGTCTCGATTTTTCTCTTAGGAGGGCTAGCTTTATTTGTACCTCGAGTACAATACACATACGATTTACTTCAATCATTTCCTAAAGATATGCCTTCAAGAGAAGGTTTTGATTTAATATCTGACCATTATTCATCAGGTTTATTAGCACCAGTTAAAGTTATAATCGATACAGAAAATAAAAATATCCCTGTAAAAAAAGAATTAGAATCACTTTCATTCGTCAAAGATGTGTCTGATCCGATTACAGGTAAAAATAATAAAAAATTACAATTATATGAAATTTCTTTAGTCGATAATCCATATTCTATTAAAGGATTAGAGAGAATACCTCAACTAGAAAAGAAAATAAAGAAACTATTGAACGAATATGATATCCAACAAGTAAATAAGCATTACTGGATTGGTGGAGAAACAGTAACGAATTTAGATACAAAAAATATAACTGAGCGTGATGAATCCGTGATTATTCCGGTAATGATCGGGTTAATTGCATTATTACTGTTAGCTTATTTACGTTCCTTTACAGCGATGATTTACTTAATCCTAACCGTCATATTATCTTATCTTTCAGCATTAGGTGCAGGCTGGCTAATTCTTCACTACGGATTTGGGGCTAGCGCTATACAGGGATCGATTCCATTATATTCCTTTGTATTTTTAGTAGCATTAGGTGAAGATTACAATATATTCATGGTTTCCGAAATATGGAAAAATAAGAAGAAACAAACTCATCGCGAAGCAGTATCAAATGGCGTCGCAAAAACCGGGGCTGTTATTTCATCAGCAGGATTAATCTTAGCTGGTACATTCCTAGTGTTAGCAACACTACCTATTCAAGTATTAGTTCAATTTGGAATTGTTACTTGTATTGGAGTATTAATTGATACATTCATCGTTCGTCCACTTTTAGTTCCAGCAATTACTACCGTATTAGGTAGATTTGCATATTGGCCAGGTGAACTTTCGAGAAAAGAGTATGATTCAAAACTAGAAAAGCAAATAGAAAAATAAAGATAAAATAACACCACAATGCATGTTAAAGAGAAATAATGCGTTGTGGTGTTTTTCATTGTAACAATTTTTATACATTACTTGTTAGTTTGATTAAGCTGTTTCATCATCAGATTCATCAATTGATATAGGCCATATATACCTAAGTAAGAACCAGCAATTAAAAAATAAATATTAAGAAATACAGCATGAATATTGGTCATAAAAACAACATCATGTTTTATAATCTCATAAATTGCGATTGCTGAAATTCCCCCAAATACTTCATAAGAAATGATTGCGATCAAATTAAAGATTGTGTTAAATATTCGATTAAACCTAGATAACCCAATCATAATAATAGGAAAAAAAATTATTGAACAAAATATTAAAGTTTTCAAGTGGTTTACTTACTCCATTTTATTATTAAATTATGTTAATCTTATTCTTTACTAATTTATATTAACTATCCAAATTGACCGCTCTTTTCATTCTCCTCATAAAAATTCACAAATTAATACCAAAAAAGCTGCTGACTAATCAAGCTTTTTTGGATAACCCAAGTGTTTTAGTCATAATAAAGTCTATTTGTTCTTCATCACCCATATAAAATGAGTGTGACCCATTTTGAACAAATCCCATTTTTTTATAAAATGCGATTGCATTTTCGTTTTTTTCCCATACGCCTAGCCAGATTTTCTTTTTATTAAGTTCCTCCGCAATTTCTATGGCTTTATAAAACAGAAATTTTCCAAGACCGTGTTTTTGAAACTCCTTCTTTATATATATCCTCTCGATTTCAAGTGACTCATCACCCATTTCTTCAGATTGGGCATCATCTATATTAACCTTTAAATATCCAGCGATGGTTTGATTAAAATAAATGAAAAAGAATTGCGAAGACTGATTTAACAATTCTTCTTCGATTTGATTTAAATTAAACGCTTTTTCTAAATAAGCATTCATATTTTCTAGTGTATTTTGATGCTTAAATGTCTCATTAAACGTTTCATAACCGATTTGTTGAAGTTTGTGCGAATCCTTAGAACCACACTTGGTTATATTGATCGTCATATTATTCCGTCTCTCCTCTGATCTAATCAATAATTTCTCTTGTTTCCCTTTTTTACAAATTCCCATTCTTTTTCTACATTTTTTCTAACCTTTTGAAGTAGAGTAAAAATGGTTTCAACTTCTATCTCGGACAATCCCTCTAGAGCAACGATATTAGAATAATCGTTTTCTCTTTTTATAAATGGATAAACAGTTTCCCCTTTTTCAGTTGCAAAGAGTTTTTTTATTTTTTTGTTCTCTTTATCCTCTTTCTTTTCAATAAATCCATTCATTTCAAGTTTTTTTATAGCACGCGCTGCTGTAGTTCGATCTACTTTTATCATCTCAGCCAATTTTTCTTGAATGATCCCTGGATTTTCAGCAATTCGCACTAGATATAAATACTGCCCTTTTGTAAGGTCATGCTCTTTAAATTCAATATTACTAATCGAATCTAGAGCCCTTGCGATCATTCCAATTTCACGAAGAATTTCCTTCATAATTAACTCCTTAGTTTTAATTTTGTTGTAAATGCAATAAAAATGATCTATATTGAATTTAACCTTTTTTTGTTGCATTTGCAATAAAACAAAAAATTATATTAAAAGGGACTGATAAAAATAATGAATACAAAAAAAATCAAGAATGAAGAAGAACTAAAAATAGCATTTGCAATAAGAAACGATATATTTGTGAAGGAACAAGGTGTACCTCTAGAAGATGAATTTGATCAATACGACAAATTAAATGGCAATTGCGAACACATATTAGTTCATTACAATGAACAACCAGTCGGAACAGGAAGAATTAGGTTTATTGATGGAGTAGGTAAATTGGAAAGAATCTGTATCCTGGAGTCTTTCCGAAAATTTGGTCTTGGCAAAAACATTATTAATGCTTTAGAAGAAATTGCGGAAGAACAAGGAGCTTCGCAAGTAAAATTGCATGGTCAAACACATGCGGAAGGTTTTTATAAAAAACTTGGTTATCGAACTTCTTCCGATGTCTTTATAGAAGACGGTATCCCTCATATTCTAATGCTAAAAAACCTAACTAAATGATAAAACGATTAATCAATCTGAAATATGTTTTTTACGTTTTAGGAATATTAATATTAACCTTAGGAATTTCAATCAATATACTATCTAACCTTGGAACTTCACCTTTTGATGCACTCTTAGTGGGGTTATCGAATAATGTGGGGCTGACTGTCGGAAGTTGGGAAATCATCATTGCTTTACTACTAATTTGTATAAATTCTTTTTTAAAAAGACAAAGACCAGAATTATTAGGATTAGTAACTGCCTTTATTACGGGTATCGGAATTGATATGTGGCTTTATTTATTAAACAATTTAGTAACGCCTGAAATTTGGTTTAGCAAAACAGCCTATTATAGTTTCGGATTAGTTATTTCAGGACTCGGAACTGCAACCTATTTACACACAAACTTTGCACCGATTCCAGTAGATCGATTAACTTTAATCTTACAAGAATTAACTAGAACAACTATCTTTTTTTCGAAAACAGTAATTTATCTTATTTTCTTAATAGCTGCATTCATTTCAAATGGGCCAATCGGCATTGGGACGATACTAACCGTTTGTTTTGGAGGGTTAATCCTTAATTTCTTTATGCCACTTTCAAAAAAATTTTTAGACCGAGTACTTTCTCAACATAGTGCATCTTCTAACGTTGAAAAAGAGAAAAATCTTTCTATATAGAATGTACTAAATACTTTTACTCATAAATCTACTGTCTTCGGAAACACTATCCTTGGAGGTGAAGCACATGAGTAAAAAATCATCTGGAAGAGGACAAAAAGCTCCAAGTGTTAATCCACAAGGATACGGAAAAGACGTTGAATTTTCAACTGAGCCTCAAAGTGAACTACAGAATTTAGCAAAAAAGTCGAACAAGAAATAAGCTTTGATACTAAAAACAACCAGAGTAACCCATAATGGGGCTACACTGGTTGTTTTTAATTAATTAATTAATCATGGCGTTTTTGTGCCAATTACGACTGTGGCGTCCAATTCATTATTGTGTGCTAACCCGGCTATTAGTCCACATTGAGTAAAGATTTCAACTGTTTGAGAAGCCTGAATTTTGCTAGTCTCTATTAATAAATGCCCGCCTGAAGTTAACCAGAGAGACGCATTTTCTGCCACTTTTCGATGAATATCATTTCCATCCTTACCACCATCAAGTGCCACTTTTGGCTCATAAAGCCTTGCCTCCTGAGGGAGTGACTTTATTGCCTCAGTTGGAACATATGGTGCGTTCGCTACTATAATATCAACATTCCCAAGTAATTGAGGTGGCAATGGATTATAAAGATCACCTTCATATACAAGACCTCCTAGTTTAGAAACATTGTACTGGGCACACTGAACTGCAGTAGGATCAATATCGACCGCATACAACGAAACCAACCCTACTGCCTTGGAAATTGCTACACCTACTGCACCAGAACCACAACAAAGATCAACTACTTTGACACCAGGTACAGACAATTCAATAGCCTTTTGAGCAAGAAACTCTGTCCGACGGCGAGGAACAAAAACACCTGGGACTACTGCAATCCTATTGCCATAAAACTCCCCCCAACCTAGGATGTATTCTAATGGTGAGCCAGATACTCGAAGATTTACCATTGTTAAAAGTTCTTCCAAAGTATCCGCTTCAGAAATGAGAAGCAGAGCCTCTTCTTCTGCAAAAACGCAACCGGCGTTCCAAAGTTGCTCAGTTATACTATTTTTAATTTGTTCACTACTATTAATTTCATTTTGTTTTACTATAATAATCACCCAATTTTTATAAAGGTTATTATTGGGAGTTCGTTATATAATCTAAAATACCTTCTTCTACTTGGATACTAGTAGTTGGATACGGTTTTGTTACCGTATTCGTATACATTTATTTTAAAAATACAAAATACTTAGCGATAGTATTATTTTTGTAAATGATAAAAATAAAAAAAGCGAATATTACACTGTCATAAATATTTGGATCCTCATTTCGTAGCCATTATAATTGATGCTTTCCTCTCCCTCGTCATATAGATAGATCAATCGTATTACGCATAAACAATATAAAAAGACTTAACCGTTGTATTCCTGTGAAAAAACAGTTAACAACGTTTGAGTCTTTTTAGAAAGATCTATTTTAGTTTATTATTTATCAAAAAATCTTTTTGTCCATTACTGTCTGACTTTTTCTTTATTTTTTATATACATTATTACTCGTGGAATACTTAAACCTTGTATCAGTAATGAAAACACTACATTTGTATATACAATTAGCAAGATGTTTTCTCTATATGGAAAATCAGCCGGTAAAGTTAGTGCCAGTGCAATTGACAATGCACCTTTTAACCCGCCCCAGTTAATCAGAAACTTTTCATTATTTGTAAAGGTTTTTATTTTTAGTAGGCTAATATTTACTGCAATTGTTCTAGCAATTAAAACAATCAAAATCGTTATTAAAGAAACTTTCCAATTTGAAAATACATCTAATCGATAAACTACTAAACCAATTAGTAGGAATAAAATCGTATTTCCTACAAACGATACAATGTCCCAAAAACTTGCGATGTAATCTTCAGTAACAGCACTCATTCCAATTTTCTTGCCATAATTGCCAAACACAATGCCTCCAATTACAACTGCAATTACACCACTTCCATGAAAATGCTCCGATAATAGATAACTTCCATAAAAAAGTAAAAAAGACACCATTGTTTCAAGCGGATAATTATCTACGAAACTAATCATGTATGAAGCTAAGAATCCTAAAATTAACCCTATAACTGCTCCGATCAGAACAACCTTGAGAAATAATAAAATACCAGCTCCTATACCTGATAATCCCATGTTAATGTAACTTAATAGGAATACGGTCGATATTTTAAAAAACACAACTGCTATTCCATCATTAAACAGGCTTTCTCCTTCTAAACTAGCTGCAATACTTTTCTTTACATTGTAGATCTTAAACATTCCCATAACTGAAATAGGATCAGTTGCACACATAAGAGAAGCAATCGTAAAAGATACTACTACTGGTAACTTACAAATATATACTAAAGCAACAGCAACAAGTACAAATGTTAAGAATGTACCTAAAAGAGCTAACCTTAGAATTTCATGTTTATATTTTTTAATTTCTTTATATTCAAACTTCATCGAAGCCTCTCCAAGAAGCGAAGGTAAAAAAAGACCAAGAACGATTAATGAAAACGTCTCACTTTTGGTAAATAGGTCGGCAATTTTATCTAAAAAATCAATATTCATAAGGCCAATTACTAAACCAATAATGACTAGAAATATTGTATAAGGTTTATTAAATTTATTTGCAGCCAACCAAGATATCACACCAATTAAGAGTAATATTAAGAATTCTCCTATAATCACGTTTGAAACTTCTAACAATCCGTGTTCCATTTAAAACTCTCCTTAGTAGAAATAACCATGCTAAAATTCTCTTCCAAAAATCATTTTGAAATGGAATTTACTTATTTTTTGAACAATTTAAATGTTTATAGTTAAGCTATCTACTTTTAAAAGGTTAATAACATTTTTACCAAATAAGGTAATTTTATGTAGAAGTAAAAAGGGTAATTAAGATTAATTACTTAAATACCGGCTTCTTTAATTAACGGTTATACTAATTAGAATACGAACTATTTATTAGCGAAAGATTAGTTTAAATACCGTTGACCCGTTTATTATTGGTACTGTTCTAAAGGAACTTTATTAAAGAATTTACTTTTACGTATTATCTACATCTTTTACGTAAAAATATAGTAAGAATAAAATCAAAGGTGAAGGTAATGATTGGAACAATTGATGTCATAATTCGAACTCTTTCAGCATTTATTTTACTTATCTGTATTACCCACATATTAGGAAAACAAACAATTTCAAAGATGACTTACCATGACTATATTACTTCTATAACAATAGGTTCTATTGCAGGTAATTTAGCGTTTAATACGTCTATAAGATTTAGTAACTTCATAACTGCATTAATCATTCTTTGTACTTTTTTATTCCTTGCTACTTTAGTTTCATTAAAAAATAAAAAAGCAAGAGCCATCTTCAATGGAGAACCTACTGTTGTTATACAAGATGGAAAGATTCTTGAAAAAAACATAGAA
This sequence comes from Gottfriedia acidiceleris, assembly GCF_023115465.1. Lineage (NCBI taxonomy): Bacteria > Bacillati > Bacillota > Bacilli > Caryophanales > Bacillaceae > Gottfriedia > Gottfriedia acidiceleris. The sequence continues at coordinate 4,029,511 of NZ_CP096034.1, forward strand.
AAACTAAAAGTTACAATGGATTCATTCAATCAAGCTCTAAGAAGAAGAGATATATTTGATATAGATGAGGTAGAATTCGCAGTTTTTGAACCTGATGGACATTTATCTATATTAAAGAAACCGTTATATCGTTTTGTAACTAGAGAAGATTTGGGAATTTCTAGTCGTTCCAAATCTGATTTCCCAATTGAAATCATTATGGATGGTCAAATTATTGATAAAAACATCACTCAAAACAATTTAACAAAGGCTTGGATCTTCACTGAAATTGAGCAGCGAAGCTTGAAATTAGCTGATGTTTCATATTGTGTTCGCGGAACGAATGGTCAACTGTATTTTGATTTATACAAAGATCAGATTAACTCACCTGTTGATATAGAAGAATAGGTTAAAAAATCGGTAACCTCTTTAGAGATTACCGATTTCAGAGTGTTGAAATATAAAATCGTCAATAGGGAAAACGGACTTTAAGTGAACATTTCATAATTATAAAATTAGCATTTTTTGAATGATCTTTTAATGGTTATAAATGTTAATATGTCTGAGCAATTTCATTATTTTAATAACAATAGAAATGATTTTTTTAGAAGTTAAATATATTATAAGCTTTTTTTAGAAAACAAATTCGATTGTTTAGTTTAATAAATGTTCAATATTAATTGATCTACAATCTGATTAAAGTTAGATTACTCTAAGGAAAGGCTATTTGATTAGGGTTTATCGTAGACATTTTTAGGTGAATAAGTTGATTGGAATGGAGGGATGCTCGACTCCTATGGGATAAGCGGGAAGGCTGAGACCCCACAGGCTTGCCGAGGAGGCTCAGGTCTCGCCCCATGGAAAGCGAGCATCCTGTAATGGAAATCAACATCACTCTACTCCTTTCACGAAAATTTGATAATTAATTGACAAGATAGTTTTTCAACAGCATGAAATCGGTAACCTCTTTAGAGATTACCGATTTTTTAAATTCAATATTTATTTAATTTAAGGTAGCCCTTTTCTTATTTATAATCATTCAATTACTTATTCTGGTCAATGAATATGTTTTTCTATTTTACAAACAATACACGATAGGAGGTGGAATATTATTGAAAACGGAACAAACAATTACAATTTCTAAAGACATTAATTGTAATCTAGAAAAATTAAAAGAAGAGTTTTCGAATGTTTTTGATTTTAAAACAAGAAAGATAACTTTCAATGATAGACCACTATGTATTGCTTTTATTGATACCATTTCAAATAAAGATATTATTAATGAAAAAATTATTAAGGTACTATTAAATATAAAACATGGAAATATCATAACTGATCTTCCGGTTTCAACTATTTCGGCAACTAATTGTTTAAACGAAATACAAGAGGCTCTTACGAATGGAAATACGGTATTGTTAGTTGATGGTTCAAATGAAGCCTTTATTATAGATACAGTATTATTCGAAGTGAGATCGACAAGTGAGCCTACAAATGAAAAAGTTGTTTCAGGTTCTCATGACGGTTTTGTTGAGAGCCTTAATAAAAATATTAATTTTCTAAGAAGTAGAATTAGAAGCACTGATTTAAAAATAGAAGTTTTACCGATTGGAGATCCTAGTACCAATGTTGGAATTTTATATTTAGATAATATCGTAAATAAAGATATTCTAGAAATTGTTAAAGTCCGTATTAACTCTATTCAACTTGAAAATAACTTAACAACTGGTAAGCTAGAAGAATTTATTGAGGATAGTTCACTTTCACCATTTCCACAAATTCTAGAAACGGAGCGTCCTGACCGAGTTATTTCTAATTTATTTGACGGGAAAATCTGCGTAATTGTTGAAGGAAGTCCAACGGTTTCAATTATGCCAGCTTCTTTTTTTACGTTTTTCCAAACTCCCGATGACTATAATGGTCGAGTTTTAATTGGTACTTTTCTAAGACTCATTAGACTATTTTGTTTTTTTCTGTGCATTACTTTACCAGCAGTTTATATAGCAATCGTTTCATTTAGCTATGAAATTCTCCCATATGAACTAGTATCTACCATTCAAAACAGCATTGAATACGTACCGTTTTCTCCATTTGTTGAAGCTTTAATCATGCAGTTGGTCTTGGAATTATTAAGAGAAGCATCAATTCGACTACCTAGTCCGATTGCACAAACAATTGGTATTGTAGGAGGCCTCGTTATTGGCACTGCAATTGTTGAAGCAAATTTAGTATCAAATACAATGACTGTAGTTCTTGCAATTACAGCAGTTGCTTCATTTGTTATTCCTACACATGAAATGAGCTTTTCACTTCGCCTATTAAGTTTTCCAATGATTATTTTGGCATCAATCTATGGATTTGTAGGTATTATATTCGGTCTAATGCTTATTTTTATTCATATTGTTAAGCTCGAGTCGTTTGGTACTCCCTATTTTTCACCACTTGCACCAATTCGAATAAAAGATTTAAAAGATGCCTTAATTAGAGTACCAAATTGGAAAATGAAGACACGGCCTACAAATGCATTGCCTATTGATATGCAACAAACCAAAGAAACGAAAGGGTGGAAAAATGATAATTAAGCAAAATGAGACTATTTCATCCTTTCAATTATTTTTTTATATGGTAATTGTCCAATTAAATGTTGCAACATTAACGTTACCAATGTATTTATATAAAGAAAGTGGGCATGATGGATGGATTTCTTTATTATTTTCTTGTCTATATTCTGTATGTACTATATTCCTATATTCATTTCTACTTAAACGGTTCCCTAATTTAACAATTTATGAAATTTGTACGTTTTTTTTCGGAAAATGGATCGGTGGAATACTTAAAATCTGTTATATTTTATATTTTATTTTTATAGCTTATTTAATTAATCAATCTTATCTATTTATTTTTAGCAAATGGGTATTTCCAAATTCACCAGCTTGGAGCATTTTACTCCTTTTATTGATCATTGGGATTTATTTAGGGAAAGAAAATATTCGAACAATGACACGTTTTTTCCAATTATCTTTTTGGACATTTTTAATCATTTTTATTTTTAGTATAGAAGCATTTCAACAGGTGGATTGGAAGTTGTTATTACCAGTTGCTCAAGTTAATTTTGCCCATATTTTGAAAGGAAGTTATACGTCTTATTATTTCCTACATGGTGTTGAGTGTCTATTAGTTGTCTATCCATTTGTTAAAGGTCCACATAGAAAAAAAATAAAAAGCTCTATTTTTTCTATACTCATTATTACACTGATTAATCTATTCACTGTTGTTCTGTGTTTCATATTTTTTAGTAAAAAAGAATTACAGTTAATTCCGGAACCAACAATTTATATCTTTAAAACTTTAACATTTTTCAAAGAACTAGAGCGACTTGATTTACTATTTCTTTCAGTTTGGTTTGTCATCATTGCCTCTTCTTATGTGACTTATTTAAATTTGGCTAATATCGGTCTTTCCCATCTAATAAAAAGGAATAGTATTAGTACATTTTCTACTATTACGATTTGCATAATTGTATTTCTAATTGGAAATTTAGTACCTTCTTCAAATGGATTATTCGATAAGCTAATAAAAACTTTATCTATTTCAAGTTTTATTTTTATCCTTTTGATTCCAACATTGATCTTATGTATCTCACTTCTCTTTAAGATTAAAAGTAAGGAAGTTAAATTGTCATGAAAAAATATCATTCTATTCCTTTTTTATTAATCTTTTTATTAACAGGATGCTGGGACCAGCACTCATTAAAAGACTCTGCACTAGTACTGGGCGTCGGATTTGACCAACTTCCAAAAAACAAGGTTAAAGGAACAGTAAGTATAAGAACTAGCATTTCGAAAGGTGACCAAACTGAAAATATCAATTATCAGGTAAGTGCTCCGGGGGTATCTATAAGAGATATACGAAACAATATTGATTATCAAATACCTGGTAATTTTTCATCTAATAAACTACTAGTTATGCTTTTAGGCGAGGATCTTGCAAAAAATAATTTGTATCCATACTTTGATAATTATTTCCGATTTATACGAAGCACGCTAACTTCCAGAGTTGCAATTGTAAAAGGAAAGGCATCTAGCATCATTGAAATGAAAACATATAAAGATATTTTTATTAGTGAATCACTTTCAGAAATGCTTGCAGCCGCTGAAAATATTTCTGTTATTCCAAAAGAAACGCAAGAAACTGTTTACAAAAAAATGGATGATCCGGGTACTGATTTAGTCCTACCTTATTTAGAAAAAACAGACGATGAAACAATTAAAATTAAAGGTGTAGCACTTTTAGAAAACAATCGATTTACTGGCAAAGTACTAACTAATAAGCAGTCAAAATTATTGTTATTACTGAAAGACAAAAAAAATAATACGATGAGTTTAACGGAACCATTGGGGAGAAATAATGAGATTGTTTCTTTTAAAGTAAAAAGTATAAAAAGAAACCTACAAATCAAAAACGGAAACCTCCCTAAAGTAAAAATTGATTTAAAAATAAAGATTAATTTAACTGAGTATACTGGTGAAGATCTAGCTAGTAATATCAAGAAAAGGGAAATAGAAAACAAAATTGCTAATAATATCGAAAAGGAACTAAAAGAAGTATTTAACATTCTTCAAGAAACAAATTGTGATGCATTAGGAATTGGTAGATATATAATGGCTTATCATCCGGATACATGGGAGAAGATAAATTGGGAAAAGGACTTTTCAAAAGTTCCCTTTGAGGTCAATACAAAAGTAATTATGTATACAAGTGGAATTATTTTATGACCGTTAAAAAACAAGTAAAGTGTAGCAATCATTTATATGACAAAACCAGAAAAGCCCTTTATCGGGCTTTTCTGGTTTCATGCTGTTGAAAAACTACCTTGTCAATTAATTATCAAATTTTCGTGAAAGGAGTAGAGTGATGTTGATTTCCATTACAGGATGCTCGCTTTCCATGGGGCGAGACCTGAGCCTCCTCGGCAAGCCTGTGGGGTCTCAGCCTTCCCGCTTATCCCATAGGAGTCGAGCATCCCTCCATTCCAACCAACTTATTCATCTAAAAATGTCTGCGATAAACCCTAATCAAATAGCCTTTCCTTAGAGTAATCTAACTTTAATCAGATTGTAGATCAATTAATATTGAACATTTATTAAACTAAACAATCGAATTTGTTTTCTAAAAAAAGCTTATAATATTTTTAACGTCTAAAAAAATCATTTCTATTGTTATTGAAATAATGAAATTGCTCAAACATATTAACAATTAAAATCATAAAAAAATCATTCAAAAAATGCTAATTTTATCATTATAGATGTTCATTTAAAGTCCGTTTTCCCTTTTGACGTCTTTATATTTCAACACTCTGAAAACCTGAAAAGCCCTTTATCGGGCTTTTCAGGTTTTCACAAAATTAGTTGCATAACATTCCGATAGGTAAGGTAAAAAAAAGCATACCCCGAATTTTGCATACTCCATTGTATTTATTAGTGCTTTAACATATATCCCCAAAGTAATAATGGTGTAATAAGAAAAGTGTAAAGTACTATTTGTAAAATAATTATTGGTTTTATTTCTTTAAAATCACTTACCCAAAGCTTAGAAACGATCGCATATAATACTAATTCTATTACTGGACCAAATACAATTAACCATTTCATTTTAAAAATTTTGCTCCTTTTAGAAATTCTAAGATGCATATATTACATTCTCACCCTAAAATTATATCACAAAAAAAGAAGAAATTATTTTACAAAAACAAAAAATCTGAAGTGTTAAATAAATTTAAAACACCCCAATCTCCCATCCATAAATACCTGTTTGTCTTTCGCCTCTTTGATATAGATCGTTGTTGGTAAATCGATAATATCCTTTAGACTTGCACCAACCTTCTCACAGGTTCTTCTTGATGGAATGTTATTGGGATTGCAAGAAATAATAAGCTTTTTCATGTCATGTGATACTGCTACTTCCCGAACTAAGAGACATGCTTTCGAAGCATAGTTTCTTCCTCTTGATTCTTCCTCCACTTTATATCCGATCTGTCCGCCATAAAAGGTTTTCTCATTATCTCCTACTCTTAATACAATTTCACCTAAAATTTTCTCTTTATTAGTTACAGAAACTATGCCAAACATATAAGCAGGTACAAACCCCTTTTTAACATCTGCTTGTAGATATTCAAGAGGTAATAGTTGAATTTCACCATCTGTTAGATTATCAAATTTAATAAAGTTAAACATATAAAGGTTCTCCCATGATTATACAAATTTTACATTTATTAATACTCTTATTAGACACAATATATAAGATTTCTTGTACAACTATCCTACCATTATGTTGAATAAGAATTCTGTCTTCACTATTGATTAAACTCTAAATATTTACGACAAAAAACCAGAAAAGCCTTCTAACAGGCTTTTTGGTTTCTCACTTTCTACTAATTTAATTCTCCATAACCATTCACTATTTCGCTGCTTTCTCATGCTCCTGCTTGAAAAAGCTCTTTATAAAATTTATTGTTTAAAAGAATTAACAGGACAAAAACTCTTTCGTGTCGAATTAATCTATATTAGAAGGGAGATGAGCAAATGCGTAAAGAAAGTCTATTAAAGAACCTTCAACTTGTCACGAGAGGGAATTACTTTTTAATCAACATTAAAAATTCCCAAGAAAATGATAAAAATATAATTGAAAAACTGGCTAAAGAGCTAGAACTTGATGGGAAAATTAAACTTAAAGAGTGCACACTTCTAGAAGATTCAATCTTTTTAACTGGAATACTTAAGTATGCATCCATTTAAATTGGATGCTTTTTACTTGTTGAACATGGAAGTATAAAAGATAATTATTTAACCGAATAATTATTCTTTGGCTTGACCTTCTGTAATCCCTTTTACTAATTCATTTATTTTTTTATTTAATATTTAATTTAAATATATACTTTTAATAGTAATAAAATTTATCTATTATTAACTTCATACGCTGTTCTAACTCCTGCTTCAATTGCACCTTGAATCCAACCTGGTGTAGTTGACGAATGTGATCCTGCGAAATGAATTCTTCCTTCTGGTGTACCAATAAATTGACCAAACTCTTTTATTTGGTCGGGTTTATACATGACAAATGCTCCTCCAGCATAAGGAAATTCTGACCAATTATGTGAGTATCCTATTAAAAAATCTGAAAACACTTGATCTCCAAATATATATGAGAGATTATTCAAGGCAATTTTTATCCTTTCTGCCTGTGTCATATTATCCCAGATACTAGAATCATCTTCCCATGTATAGCTAGCTAACATTATCCCTGTATCGTCCGCTGACCCTTGACCATGACTAGGAAAATATGCAAACTTGATTGGTAGATCTGTCGTTAATTTACCACCACTTAATCCATACTTTTCCCAAAATCTTGTTTTAAATTGAAGACCTATTTTAGTTGAATTTGCATAATGGATCTTTCTAATAACATTTCTCTTTTCATATGAAACAGACTCATAGGGTAGTAAATCTATGAAATTCAATAAAGTATAAGGAACTGTAGAAATTACAAAATCGCTTGTAAGTTGATGCTCAGTATTAAGTATTTGATTTTCAGTATAGATCGTTACGTTCGAATCTTGTTGTATAATTTTTTTCACTCTTTGATTTGTAATAATATGGTCTTTAAGTTGTGGTAAAAATCCATTAATAAGATGATCCGTTCCCCCTGTAATTTCATAAAGTTTTAGATCCTTAGTTAGGAGTACTAAAACTTCTCTTAATATTGCAGTAAATGCAAGTTCTGAAAATCCCTCCAATCCAACCATTGTTTCTATCATATTGATTGCTTCAGATGATAAAGATACACCCACAGGGTTATATCTTAAAAATTGATACATTGAATATTGATCATACATATTGATAACTATTTCCCAATTTTTCTCGGGATTTTGGTTTATAAAATCAATGACTGGACCAACTGCTAATAATAGTAATTCTGATGCAGTCTTTCCTTTTTCACTTGGAGAGACATTATAGTTTAATTGGTCAGGATTTGATTCATAGTTTTTTTCATTAGTTAATACATTATTGATGAACATCAGATCATTAGGGGTTCTATTTATAAATTCATTTACTTGTAAATTGAATTTTTTTATATATTCAATTACTAAATAATGAAATGAAGGTATTCGCATTGCTCCAAGATCTATATACTGATTATTAATAAAAGGTTCTCTTTTTGTATAAATTCTCCCGCCAATTCTGTTATTTGCTTCAATAATGGTAACATGATGTCCTGCTTCCTTTAAAAGTGACGCAGCGACTAAACCCGATATACCTGCACCTATAATAGTTACATTCTTTGGTGAATTGGATTTTTGTAATCCATTTTGTATTATGAATATCATTTGCTCTTTTGAAAGTTGTAATTTTTGTATCATATTTATCACCCCAACTTACAAAAATTATCCGTCTCTTCATTATTATTCCATTGTAAGTTGTAATAGAATTTTAACTAATCTTTATTTCATTAATAAACAAATTGAAATTAAAGTGCTAATTCAAAAATTCTGCCAAATAGTGAACTAAGTAAGGGAAGTCTCTCATGTGACTTCCCATCTATGAAATCCGTTATCTATATAGGCATACGGCTTATCCATATGTTAAACGTTCTATGCAATAAAAGAGTATCTTCCCATTATCTTTTAACTAACGAGCTCTTACTTTGTAACACCATAGAACGAAACGAACCTTATCTTTTTACAAGTCAAAAATTAATTCAAAAAGTATAAACTGTTGTGTACCCATTTAGATGTTACCTTCTACTCCTATTAATACATATTTTAAAAATGACAAAAAACCAGAAAAACCTTCATTTAGTCTTCTCTGGTTTCTAACTTTCTACGAATCTCGCACTCCGTTTAATACCCTATACCCATTTACTTTGCCGACTTCTCATGCTCCTGTTTGACTCTTTTTTGAAAGTCATTTTCCCAAAAATCCGCTGTTAAGGATATACCCGTATTTGATCAATTTCATAATATACGAAGCTAAGGATCATTTTCCCAAATACCTTCAGAATTTTCACCACCATCCCCCCCATAAACATACTAATTTAGGGAGACAAGATAGTCGGCAAGTTTATCGAAAGTACCCTCAAGATCTTGTTGAAGCTTTGGTGCCATACTTTTGTAGGTTTCTTGTTCCTCAGCTGAAGCGTTCACAGGGCAACCTATCAGTTTTAAAACAGTTTTACCTTCGTCATCTTCTAGCGTTATGATATTCATAATTTCAAGAGGCCAGCTCACGCTAAAAGGCGCTCTGACTGTATTGCCTTGCTCATTAGAAAAGGATCGGATATAAACCACTTTCTCAGGTTCGACAACCTCTTGGTATGTAAATTTTCCCCACAGAACCTGTTTTCCGTCAGGAGACGTCTGAATACCTAAAAACTCGCCACCTGATCGAGCGTCCATTTTAACGATTTCGAGGGTGACCCCCTTTGGTCCCCACCATTTCGCGAAATGCCCGATCTCTGTCCATGCTTTAAATACGAGTTCGCGAGGGGCATCGAATACACGCTTAATTGCTATTTCGAACGATTGATTCAGATTGTTATCCATGAAAATCCTCCTTGTTTTTCATGTAGCGTAAAAGCCTCGGTAATTAGCCAAGCAGTCAACGAACAGGCGAGTAACGGAGCACCACGTCGCCGAAGTAGCCGAAGTAGCCGAAGTAGCCGAAGTAGCCGAAGTAGCCGAAGTAGCCGAAGTAGCCGATCCAAATTGAACTAACGCATGCGTTAGTTCAATTTGGACTTTTATAATATATAAAATCCCGACCTTTTACTTGTTATATGTATATTTGAATGTAAGTTATAAAATTTTAATATTTTTATTTATAACGTTAATAATACTATTGATAAACCTAGTAAATAGAAAAGGAGCTTTAATAATATGGAATATGATTCAAAAAATACTACACAATTAGCACTAAAGAAATATAAAATAGGACTTGGATTGTTTTCTGAGAAATTTCCTCACTTTGTAAATAAATTTAATTCTTTTACAGAAGAATGCTTTAAAGAAGGTGCTTTATCTCAAAAACAAAAACAATTAATTGCGCTAGGAATTAGCCTTTATGCTCAGGATGAGTATTGCATCATCTATCATACAAAAGGATGTCTTGATCAAGGATGTTCTGAACAAGAAATTTTCGAAGCCATCGGAGTGACTGCTGCATTTGGAGGTGGGGCAACAGTGAGCCAAGGGGTTACTCTTGTTCAAGAGTGCATTCAGGAGTTAAATGAAGTTAAGTAGGAATATTGTTGAGTGTAAGAAACACCAATTTAAAAGCATGTAAATATAAAATGCATGGTATCTTAAATTATATACTTTGAATTGAATTCTTTAAAACTGATTAACTTATTTACTAACTTGTCAGGCATTAATTGTTTGAAATGCACCCCAATTGTTAGAAAGATGTAACTAACCATTGGAGGTGCCATTTTTTTGTTATAAATATGGAGAGTTTTTTAAACAAGTTCAACATTGACACTGCATTTTGTTAGCGTTACACAGCAATATCGTACTCAAGGTACTTCGCATAGAAGAAGAATCCTTTCTTATACACTATGAAATCGTTAAGTTCCGGCGATAGTGGGCGGCTAATCTGGTATCTTTCGCATAGTGGTCATGTAAATAAGGTTGGTACCCTTTGTTATTTTTCGTTTGTAGCGAGCGATATCTTCGACGTCAGCGCTGACACAGGATGTCCAGTGAAAATAAGCTTCGTGCGTATGCTTAGAGAAGGTGAAGCACAAAAAAGGTGTTTTACAGCCCTTCGCGATCTTCAACTATCGCATCAGTTAGTTGAACAAGAAAAGAAATTAGTAGTTATCAAATAAATTATTTCGAATTTAATAATTGGAAAATATTCCATAATTGTCCTCTAATATTGTCCAAATCCTCTTGTAAGTTATGAATTTGAAAACCGATATAGTATAACCCTGAAATAAGAGCAATACCAAAAATATACAGGGAAATTTTATCAAATTTACTCATTTAAATCCTCCTGATAAATTAACGTTAGTAATGATTATTCGGCAAATTAATATATAAACCTTTACTAAGTAAATTTCTTGGATTGTTATGCAACTAAACTGCCATTATGTTGAATAAAAAAATCGACTAAACAGTCGATCTTGGTATTCAACTAAAGCATGCGTTAGTTGCATAAGAAATTACTAATCTTACTCTTCTGAATCACATAATTCTTCTGCAATTTGCTTAATTCGTTCTAATGTTATTCCTTCTCTTTGTTCCACTGCTAATGGGTGTTTAGTTGGCTCTAATTCAATAACAGAACACAAACCGATTGTCCTTGTGTGTATCATAGTTTTTAAATTTATTGTGTCTGGGTAACAAGGAATATCAATCGATAACCAACCAAACATAGGATCCAATTTTTGTTCCCTTTCAGGATCCTCCCAAAAATCATTTGTTTTATCGAAGTTCTCTTCGCTTAATGATACCCATACATCCCAAATAAACTTTTGATTCGTATCGATAACAGGAATTTCAATATTTCCACGAATAAAAAAATACTTATCATCAATAATACATAAATCATCGTTCATCTCGACACGACTTTCTTGCTCATCAACTGGAATATCAAAAAAATAGTCAGGAACTGCACTTCCGTAACTCATTGGTAACTCTTCATGATATTTTCCACAACACTTACATACAAAACCATTACTCATGTGATTGCCCCCAAATACTTTTAACTAATTTAATAATAAACTAACTTTTATTTTTGATGAAGTAGAGAACTTCTTATATGAACGAAACTGTCAAACCACCAAACCAAAAATGTTTTAATTTAGGGATTTTTCAATTTTTAGACAGACTTAAATTAGGACTACCAACCTAGAATTTAAAAATTAGATTTTCTAAGTCTGTGAATGACAACTTTATAATAGTAGATATTTTTAGTTTCTAAAGAAAAGATAATGTCTTAAAAGCTTGGCACGAAGGCAAATAAATTAACAGTGATTTACAGTCTGATATGCGTGGGTTGGTTACCACATTTCATTTTATCCGTTACGGAGCTGCCTCGATCTAAACGCGCATGTTCAGTTATTAAACTTAATGCATAGTTGCACAAGAGGGTTCTCCTTACCGAATTTGCCTCCGAGCCAAGATTTCAATATTTACTAGACTTATTATTTTAATATTTATTGATTAGTGTGGTTTAGCTTTTAAGCAATTTTTGATTGGGATAATTGTGTACCTTCGATACTACAACCAATTGCCCATATAAATCCAATTAATTCTCGAGCGACTGCGACTACTGCGAATTTACCTGTTTTCCATCTAGCAGTGATTCGGCTATATTTTAAATTAAGACGGTGCTGAGCTTTCCAGGCAATTCTTTGTGCTTCGAGAGGTTGACCAATTTGCCTCTTTTTTAATTCACCTTTTAGTGATGGACGATGGCGATAAGACCAGGAAACTTCCACTAAAGCACGTCGGATATGTGAATTTCCAACTTTGGTAATCGAACCTTGCCAACGATTTGATCCACTGGAATATTCTTTCGGAACAAGTCCTGCATAAGACATTAGTTGCCTTGGATTTGAGAAACGAGAAAATTGCCCAACTTCAGCGACTAGTGTTACAGCTGTAATTTCAGCTATACCTCTTAGTGTCTGAAGTGCCTGAATGACAGGCGCATGTTCGCTTTCAATTGCTTCTTCATGAATCTGTGCTTCAATTCTCTTCATTCTTTCTTCAACTTCATAAATTGAATGAAGATACTCTTGGAATACAATTCGTAATGAAGTTTTTTCGAAAGTAAGAATGTTCAACCAGGCACGATATTTGACTGTCCAATTTTTAACACCTTGAGGTGGGCGAATTTCATGACGGAGTAAGAAGTGAACAAGTCTTTGACGTACTCTTTGTAAATCTTCACGAGTATCAAATCGAGCACGAATTAAATCTCTTAAAGCTTCATGGTTTTCATCAGGTACCCAAACAGAAGTTAGCTCTCCAGCTCGAAGAAGCTGAGCTAGTCTTAGTGCATCACGACGGTCTGTTTTTACTCGATCACCAGCTCTTTTCGGAATTAGAGTAGGTGCAACTACAATACATTCTATATCCATTGATAAAAGTTGACGGTAAATACAATACCCGCATGAACCTGCTTCATAGCAAACTAGTAGCTTTTCTGGATCGCCTAACTTCTTAAAAAGTTTACGAATGCTTTCAGGTGTGTTTTGAATATTACCGTGAAATCGTGGTTCGCCACGTCCTTCTTCAGCAATACCAACAGAAATAATGTCTTTTGACACGTCTAAACCAATAAATTTTTGACTATCCTTCATAATATAAACGGCTCCTTTTTGTTTGTAGCTCTACATTTGGAATGGGTAGGCTTTTAGTTAACTCCCATTATTGCCAAGTGCAACCTACGCTAAGCAAAAGGAGCCGTTTCGTTCATTATGACTAAACTGCCATTTACTTCAATAAAAAAACTGCAATTAAGCAGCTTGTAATCTTCAACTAATACTTGCTTTAGTTGAAGAAGAATCCCTTTATTGATAGTTGAAGAATTACTCGTCAATGGAATCTGCTGTTTTAACAAGGTCATTAATCGTGTACTTTGTTTTTGCATCTGGTAATTTAATTAATGTAATGTCATGATAAAATCCATCTTTTTTCCATCGAATCTCCTTTGGACTATCCTTATCCTTTATAATATTCACTCTTGTTCCATCTTTTAATTTAGTTGTTTTATGTTCTTGATCATCCCCATTAAAGGCAGTGTTTCTATTGTGAAACGTTGTGATATATAATATGGTTCCATTTCCGTAAGTATATTTAATAGAAGTGTGATCATATGTATGACTTTCCATGTTTTCTCCTACTTCAAGTGACACAGTTTTTACATCAAAAGGTAGTTTCTCAGGTACAACTATTTCATTTTGAACATCTTTAGGTAGTTTTTCTACTTCTTTTTTTAGTGTAGGGTAGTCTTCTTTTAGCTTATTTAATGTGCTATTCCCGTTAGTACAGGCAGTTAATAAAACAATAGAGATTGCTACAATAATTTTTTTCATTTTGCCACTCTCCTCTATTAATATAATTCATCAAATAATATTCGGATTCTTATATTTGTAATCTACATTACAGTTTTCCTTATGCAACTAAGCTGCTATGTACTTAAATAAAAAAGACGCATATTAGCAGCCTTGATTTTCAACTATTGCATGCGTTAGCCATCCATGAATCCTCAGATTCACAACTGTGAATGGAAGTTATAACGTACTCCCATGGTAGTTGAATAAGAATGTAAATCATGCATTATTAATTTTAATAAAATAGTAAATTAATATATATAAATAAGAAAAAACAATCGGAATAACATTTATCCATTTTGGTATTTTCACATTAAATTTACCCAAAACTTTCCTTAATAAGTCATTACATAATTGAAATAGATTTATTGTCAAAACCAGTATCATTACGAAATAAAAAATATTAAATTTGATTGCATATAAAATCAAAGATAAAAAAATTACTAAAGATAGTAATTCAGCTAAATCCATATTTTCTAACAATGTGTTCTGATAACCATTTTCTATATCTCTTTAATACCGGCATTTTCCAGCACCTCAAATTTTACTTTTCGTTCTAAAATTTCTATATTCTAATTCCAAAATTTATTACTAAATTATAAAATTCACTAGACATTTTCAAAATCCTTATACAACAAAACTGCCATTTAGCTCAATAAAAAAATCGACCATTACAGCCGATCATGTTGTTCAACTAAAGAACATGTTAGTTGAAGATCTACCTCAACAAACTTTTTCATATCATTTCTGTAACAAAGAAAGGTAGGTTTACTCCACCATCAATTGCCTTACTTCTTTAAACGCAATGTGAAATTTTATGCTATTAGCCAAAATTTTGCTAATCATCTGGCAAATCACTTATTAATCGCGGCTTTATAGGTACCACATCTAATTCATAATCATATTTGCTAAACCCCTGTCGAGCTATCATACTTGCACCCATAGTCATATAAATAGAAACCGCGCTTTGCCAGTTCAATAAAATCATTGGTTCCTGTCAGTTGGACGGGCATATTAGTATCAGAAATACATGATAATTGGAGCACTGCTGCCTCAATGTTTTCAAAAGGAAAATTTAACAATTCACATGGAACAGGAGCTTGCCCAGGGTAACAAATGGCCAAGTTGCCCGTTTTTATCAGATGCAATCCATACCATGTCCCAGCCACCAAAATAATCCATATATTGAGGATGATCCATCCTCCACAATTTGGTCTCTCGATTTACTAACATTATGGAGCTCAATCCCTTCAACCATTTGGCTTTCGGCCCGCTATCTAACTGTCTACGCTTAAAGATTAAAGTTACCATTAACCCTCCAAGACTCGCTACGAGCGAATGGCTAATTCTTACTCGACGGGAATCCTACCCGTTATATGATACGACCTAGGCTCGGCCCGCACATGCATCAGTTAGTTGAATAAGAAAAAGCTTTATTTAAATTGTTTATACAAAATTTAAAGGCGATACCAACATTAATCCCAATAATTAAACATTACATCACCAATTGTTCTTGGCTCCCAACGCTGTACTTGTTCTTTAATAGTACGAACATTTCTTAACTCCTCATGTTCTTCAATATTAAATTGTTTGTTCAATTCTTTTACTTTCATAACTGTATAATCCCAAAACTCTTCTGCCAACTCTTTAAAGTCGATAAAATTCAATGGGAATGAGTTTCCAAATTTACCGTATTCATCAGCAAGACAAAATGCTAAAAATGGATGTGCATCATTTACAACTGCATATATAGGTTGGGGTAGAAAGAAAAACTTTACTGCATAAAAATTTTTATAATCTGTTTCTAAATCACTTAATATCTCATACTTTATATGTTTTAATGAAGCAACTTCTTTACATTTAGCATAAAATTTTGATTTATCAATTGAGGGTGGTTCAGGTTCCTCTCCAGGCATGTAATATCCCCCTGTTACTCCATATGGTAAATTTACTTTGGTCATATTGAACTCCTATATCAAATTGGATTTTAATTAAAATTTTCTATAATTATACCAAATTAATTAGACCTAAAATGATATACCTTAGTGAAAATATTCTATTTTTCTTATTCAACTAATCTGCCATTAAGTTGAATAAGGATTTTCTCTATTCCATTATTAAACTTTAAGTAAGTATGACAAAAAAACAGAAAAACCCTCAATGAGGTCTCTCTGTTTCTCACTTTCTACGAATTTTGCAATCCACTTAATTCTCCATACCCAACTACTATTTCGCTGCCTTCTCATGCTCTTGTTTAAAGAAACTCTTCATTGAATGGAATACATCTGATTTTTGTTTAAGGATGTAGTAGCGGAATTTTTCGTCGTTAATGTTTTTATATGCGGACATTAGCGTACTGTGTCGATTGTATTGGTTTACTTCTCCGTATCCGAACATATTACTCACTTTCATTAATTCTTGAACTAGTTTTACGCAGCGAGCATTATCAGATGTTAAATTATCTCCATCAGAAAAGTGGAATGGATAGATATTATATCTTTCAGGAGAATATTTGAATTCAATTACTTCTAAAGCTTTTCGATAAGCAGATGAACAGATCGTTCCTCCGCTTTCTCCTTTTGTGAAGAACTCTTCTTCTGTAACTACTTTTGCTTCAGTATGGTGTGCGATAAACTCGATATCAACTGATTCATATTTTGTTCGTAAAAATCTTGTCATCCAAAAGAAGAAGCTTCGTGCCATATACTTTTCCCATAAGCCCATACTTCCGCTCGTATCCATCATTGCGAGTACGACGGCTTTAGATTCTGGTTTTCTAATTTCATTCCATGTACGGAACTTTAAGTCTTCTGGAGATATCGGATAGAATGATGGAGTACCACGCATAGCGTTACGTTTAAACGCTGACATCATCGTACGTTTTTTATCAATGTTACCCATTAAACCGGTTTTTCTAATGTCATTAAATTCAATGTTTTCTACTGTATTTAAATCTTGTTCTTTTCGTTTTAGATCAGGTAATTCTAACTGACTAAAAAGAGCTTCCTCTAATTCCATTAGTGAAACCTCTGCCTCATAGTAATCTTCGCCTGATTCTTTACCTGCTCCTTGACCTTTACCAGCACCCTTTTGCGGCTGGCCACCTTGTGAACCATCTCTTGCCACTACATCGCCAACTTTACTGTCTCCAGTACCCTGACCAACGTGTTTATTTTTATCATAGTTGTATCGAATCTTATACTCATCAAGTGACCGAATTGGAATTTTTACTACATCGCGCCCGTTTGACATGATGATGCTTTCTTCTGTGATCAAATCTGCTAAATTCTTTTTAATCGCCTCTTGTACCTTCTCTTGATGGCGCTGTTGGTCGTCGTGTCCTTTACGATGGAGGGTCCAGTCTTCCTGTGAAATGGTAAAATTATGCTTTTGTTCATGTTCATTATTTTCATTACTCATTTTCTTTCCCTCCCTTACTTGTTTGATTTATTTTTAAAAATAAAAAAATCGTCACACAATAATACACAATTGCATAAACTAATTCGGTAGATGATTTTCTACCCTTTTTTATGGATTACTCTATCATATGCAGAAGGACACAATAATTGACAAAGTTTCTTCTAAATTTTACACCCATTTTTTCAGAAAATTGGACGAGTCCTTAAAAATATATATATTTATATAAAAATTCCAATAAACTTTCGCCTTTAACTATATGTAAAAATACTTAAAAAAGAACAAAAAAATAGTGGAAAACTAGTAAAAAAGTTCTCCACTTATTTTTATTTAAGGTAAATTATGTCCCATTCCAGCTACGTAAATTCGTAACCATTGTTCCGCTGACATACTTAACTTAGTAGACTCAACTGCTGCTTTAACACGTTCAATTTTACCAGACCCTACGATTGGCATCATTTTAGCAGGATGAGCTAATAACCATGCGTACATTACTTCGTCGATTGAATTTGCGCCAATTTCACTAGAAACCTCTTCAAGCATTGCTCGAACTCGTACAGCTGATTCAGACTGACTAGTAAAAATTTGTCCGCCTGCTAATGGGGACCAAATCATTGGAGCAATATCTTTTTCAAGTAATAAATCAATTGTTCCTTTTTCAAAATGCTCTAATTGCATTGGAGAAACTTCAATTTGATTTGTTACTAAAGGCATGTTTAGATATGCTTGTAATGCATTAAATTGAGTTGGTAAAAAATTTGATACCCCAAAGTAGCGTACTTTTCCTTCCGAATGAAGTTGATTAAACGCCTCTGCGATTTCCTTTGGATTCATAAAAGGATTTGGTCTATGTATTAAAAGTAAATCGATATAATCTGTTTGTAGATTTTCCAGAGAATTATTAACACTCATAAGGATATGCTCTTTACTAGTATCATAATGATTCATTTTAAGTTCAGGAAACTTTGCTGACTTTAACTTTATTCCACATTTTGTAACGATTTGGATTTTTTCACGAAGCTCCGGTTTTAGCGCTAAAGCCTTTCCAAAAATTTCTTCACAAGTATAGCCACCGTAAATATCGGCATGATCGAATGTTGTAATTCCTAACTCAATACATTCTTCTATAAAAGTGACTAATTGTTCTGATGTCATTTTCCATTCAGATAAACGCCATAATCCGTGTATAATTTGTGAAAACTCAAGATTTTCAGCTATTTGAATTCTTTTCATCTGCACTACCTCATCTTTCTTTTCAATCATTATCATCATTATAAGATAAACGTTATTAAATGCAAAAGAAAACGGCTATCTAATAGATAGCCGCTTAAACAATTTATCGGTTAAGTAATGAGCCTACGTAGCGTAATAATTCATTTGCTGATGTTGAGTTATAACCATACTCATCAACTAATCTACTGACAACGTCATTGATTTTCTTTAATTGACGCTCATCAGGAGTTTTTGTGGACGTCGTAATCTTCACAACATCCTTCAAATCCGAAAAAAGTTTCTTTTGGATTGCTTCTTTTAATCTTTCATGTGAATTGTAATCAAAGCGTTTGCCTTTTCTTGCATATGCAGAGATTCTGATTAGTATTTCTTCACGGAATGCTTTCTTTGCATTCTCAGAGATACCAATTTGTTCTTCAATCGAACGCATCAACTTCTCATCTGGATTCATCTCTTCACCTGTTAATGGATCGCGAAGCTTATTCTTATTGCAATATGCTTCTACATTATCAAGATAATTATCCATAAGAGTTTTTGCAGACTCTTCATATGAATAAACAAAAGCTTTTTGAACTTCTTGTTTTGCAATATCATCATATTCTTTTCTTGCAATAGAGATAAAATTCATATAACGCTCACGATCTTCATTAGAAATAGATGGATGTTGATCTAAACCATCTTTTAATGAGCGTAATACATCCAATGCATTAATTGATGGAATCTCTTTTCGAATAATTGTAGATGAAATACGGTTAATAACATATCGTGGATCAATACCATGCATACCTTCATCTAAATATTCTTTCTTCAGTTCCTCTAAATCAACAGTGTTATAGCCTTCTACCATTTCACCATCATATAGACGCATCTTCTTAACTAAATCAATATCTCCTCGTTTTGGTTCTTTTAAACGAGTAAGAATTGTAAACATAGCTGCAACACGTAAAGTATGTGGAGCAATATGAACATTTGAAACATCACTTTCAGAGATCATTTTTTGATAAATTCTCTCTTCTTCGCTAACTCTTAAATTATAAGGAATTGGCATTACGATTATTCGTGAATGAAGTGCTTCATTCTTCTTATTATTAATAAAGGATCTGTACTCTGTTTCATTCGTATGAGCAATGATTAATTCATCCGCAGAAATCAATGCAAAACGCCCTGCCTTAAAGTTTCCTTCCTGCGTCAGGGATAATAAGTGCCATAAAAACTTTTCATCACATTTTAACATCTCTTGGAATTCCATCATTCCACGGTTTGCTTTATTCAATTCACCATCAAACCGGTAGGCACGTGGATCTGACTCTGATCCAAATTGAGCAATTGTTGAAAAATCAATACTTCCTGTTAAATCTGCAATATCTTGAGATTTTGGATCAGACGGGCTAAAAGTACCAATACCAACTCGACGATCCTCTGATAAAAAGATTCTTTCTACGATAACATCTTCTATCCTTCCACCAAACTCTTGTTCAAGTCTCATTAAATTTAAAGGTGAAAGATTTCCTTCAATTCGAACTCCATATTCTTTGAAAAAGTCTTCTCTTAAATGGTTAGGAATTAAATGCAATGGATCTTCATGCATTGGGCAACCTTTAATAGCGTAGATTGCACCTTGATCAGATCTTGAATAATTTTCTAAGCCTCTCTTTAACATCGTTACCAAAGTAGATTTACCACCACTTACAGGCCCCATTAACAATAAAATACGTTTTTTTACATCTAATCTCTTGGCAGCAGGATGGAAATATTCTTCCACGAGTCTCTCTAACGCTTCTTCTAATCCATATAGGTTGTTACTAAAGAAACTGTAGGCTTTTTTACCATTCACTTCTTCAATACCTGCGTCTTTAATCATATTATAAATTCTAGAATGTGCAGTTTGTGCAACCCATGGTTCCTCTTTTAACATTTCAAGATACTCAGCAAAAGTGCCTTCCCATTTCAATCTTTGTTCCATGTCCCGATGCTGCTCAAGTTTCTTTAAAATATCCATGGACAAGTACCTCCTTCTTCTCATCTGTAAGAGAGATTATTAAAGGATATGCAAGGATGTCCGTACTCATGCTATATCTTTGAGTAGGAAAATATATTTTATCGAAATTCAATTCTCATAATTTTACTTTCATATTTCTATGTTTTTTTTGTATAATAAGGTTTAGGGTGTTGGGAATTTTTCAATTGGGAGGATACATACTGATGAGACTAGTATTAATTTTATTAGTTACAGCATCATTCTTAGCAGCAATTTTCACAGGCGGCTATAATGACAAACCTGGACTGAAAAACAGATAATATTTTTTAAAGGATGCTTCTAAATGCGGATCTTAATTTTATTTAGACCGTTCTAATGGAAGCATCTTTTTTTTGTTTACTCTTTGATAAAATCTTGATTTAATAAAAAAATCACCATTTATATGGTGACTTTTATTACTTAGAATAATCCTTTACCTTTAACAGCTCACGGAAATCTTGCTGACGTAAAGCTTCGTAAATTAAAATTGCTGCTGTATTTGATAAATTTAGAGATCTAATATGATCTGTCATTGGTATACGTAAACAAGTTTCCATGTTTTTTTCAATCAACTCTTTTGGAAGCCCTGTTGTTTCTCTACCAAATACAAAGAAAATCTCTTCATCTAAATTTGTATAATCAAAGTTTGAATATGTTTTTTCTCCAAATTTAGTTATAAAGTAAAATTTCCCATCTTTATATTTATCAAATAAATCGTCCAAAGAATCATGATAATGTATGTCAACATGCTCCCAATAATCAAGACCAGCTCTTTTTAACATTTTATCATCAGTTGAAAAACCTAATGGACGGATTAAATGTAAACTTGTATCTGTTCCTGCACAAGTACGTGCAATATTTCCTGTATTTGCTGGAATTTGTGGTTGATATAATACAACGTGTATTCCCATCTTTTTCACCTCTATATTGTTTCAATGCTTAATATTATACCAAATTCGTAATGAATAAGGTATTATTCCATTGAAGGGTTAGAAAAGTCATCAACGAAGTGAAAAAACTTATACTTAATATTCTCCGTAAAAGCAGAAGAATCATAGTATGACCAATATCTTTTACGGCTATTTACAGTATGTGCATTCACTAACGGTTCACCATTTTCATCCTTAGCAACAACGATCGTACAATGATTCCATACTCCATCACCTTCAAAATCATATACGATAATATCCCCCAATGTAAGATCTTTTGGAGAAGGCACCTCTTCTGCTTTAATTCCAGTTTTAGAAGCAGGTAAAAATCGTCTTAATGCGTGAGCAACTCTCCAGCTATAACTACTATTCGAATGATTTTTATACCACCACCCTGTCCCGGGTTTTGGCATTCCAACCATTCGAATACCTCCAGCCCTTAAACATTGAGATATAAAATTAGTACAATCATTTGCATACAATGGATATTCTTTATTATGGCCATCCCACCAGGTTTCAGCATATTTAACAGCATTAAAACGATTATATCTGTTGTTTCGATCTAAAAATTCATTTTCAACTAAATCATCTACCTCGAGTTCAAAATTTTCAACTTGATTATCGATTGGGAATGGTATGTCATATAAAATCACACCATTTTCAATCGCGATCTGTCTTTCATGCTGATCCTCTTCAAAATATAAATCAGTTTGCTTTAAAAAATATCGCGTATGGAATGTATAATTTATATAAGTTGCTTCCTGTTCAGTCCAAATATTGTTTACTTCAAGATTTCCATATACTTTCACTAATGAGATATTACGCTTATTATATAATTCAACTTTACGCTTGATTGCCTGATATTCTTTTTCTTGAATAGGATGACTTCGATGTCCTTCACCAAAATAAAGTTGTAATCGTTCTTTTAAATAACGCTCTAAAAGTTCACGATTAAACAAGATAATCCCCCTTTTCAACATCTATTCTTATTCTATACGATGTTGAAAAATAAGAGATTATACCACTCAATATTGATTACTTTGATAGAACGGCATTAATTTCTTTTAATACAATCTCGTCTTGCTCTTTTTGCAAACAACTTTCAATAAATGGTGTACTGTTCTTACCTTCAATCTCAAAAATAGCCCAAATAGCTGTACCTCTAATTACCGGTCTTGCATCTTTTTTCGCTAATTCCTTTAAATCATCTAATGCCGATTCATCTTTAAAATGTGCTAAAGCAATGATGGCATTTCGCTGAATAGGATTCTTTCCTCTCCATGACCCAGACATTTGGCCAAACTGAGTTTTAAACTCTCTGTTACTTACCTTTAAAACAGAGCGTAATAAAGGTTTTACGGTTTCTGGATCTGGTTCCATTTCAGTATGATGAGTAAAATTAATTCCTTTATTTTTAGGACAAACTGTTTGACATGTATCGCAACCATATATACGATTTCCCAGCTCTTTTCGAAACTCAACAGGAATCATCTCTTTTGATTGGGTTAAAAAAGCAATACAATTTTTAGCATTTAATTGACCTGGAGAAACAATCGCACTTGTCGGACAAACTTCAAGGCATTTTGTACACTCTCCACACTGCTCTTCAATAGGCGAATCTGGTTCAAAAGGTAATGATGTAATCATTTCCCCTAAATACACATAAGAACCGAATTCTGGCGTAATGATTGAACAATTTTTGGCACTCCAACCTATACCTGCTCGTTCAGCTACAGCTCGATCTACTAGCTCACCAGTATCGACCATCGACTGAACCTTTGCACTTGGATAATGTAATAAAATAAATGACTCAAGCTGCAGTAATTTCTTTTTTACAACTACATGGTAATCTTCCCCCCATGAGGCCCTACAAAAAATTCCTCTTGTAGATCCTTTTTTACTTTTTGGAGGATTTTTTAGTTTAGATGGATATGCTAGAGCAATTGCAATAATTGAATTAGCTTCTGTCATAATTTTTCTGGCATCTACTCTTCGTTCAATACCCTTTGTCTCAAAACCGGATTGATAGTTTAATTCCTGCTGCCTATATAAACGATTTTTTAATGTTAAAAATGGATCAACAGTCGTAAATCCAATCTTATCTATTCCAATTTCTTTACTATATGAAATCAATTCTTTTTGAAATTCTTTTATATTCACAAGAATCACCTAACTGCCTGTTAATTTACTTATTATATTTTCTATTTTAGTCAGAAAATTATTTCTTTATCTAATTATGTCACAAAAGCCCTTAATAATAGACATTTTAATATAAAAAAACGCAATGTATCGTTCTTCGAATGAATCAATACACTGCGTTGTTATCAAGTTATAAGTGCTAACTACTAATACAAATGTAATATGTATTTAGTAGGTTTTTAATGAACTTGTAATTAAATTTATCATAAATATGTCATAAATTCAAGAATAAAATCATTTTTTGTCGAAAGGGTTATAGAATGACTTATGAAAGGGTTGAGAATGACTTATGAAAGGGTTGAGAATAGAAAATATTTATAGTAGATAAAAAATAGCGGATGACGTGGGTAAGAAAAAGATCAATATTCATCATAATTAACTAATTGTAGTGGATATTGAAAGATTTGTAGAAATTTGAATGAAGGTATTATGAATTTTTCCATAGAATTCTTCTTTATAGGTTAAATATAGGAGGAGAGTAACTATGACAGATCCTTTGGTAAATGAAGAAAAAAATCCTTTGGTCGAAAGTTTCGAAGGTGTCTGTAGTTTGATTGAAGAAACAAACGACAGGATTGATTTTACACAAGATACTCTTAAGGAACTTGATCGATACAATAATGAGAAATTAAAAGATGCAAAACAATTTACGATTAAAGTAGCTGCTGCAAGCCTACTAATAGCAACAACAGGCTTAGTAGTTACTTTAGCAAATAAAAGAAAACCAAAACAATTTGATTGGCTTACTGCTAAGCAAAAACGTAAGTATGTAAAGATGTAATGAATAGTATTTCTAAATGTGGAATAACCACATTTAGAAAGGCAGCGAACATTATGATAGTCGAATAGTCGTTGCCTTTCTTTATGATGATCGTTATACATAATGAAGACAATTATTAAATGCTGGTTGAAGATAAAGAATGTAAAAGCCTATTCTATTCTTTTCTTTACCCTTTTCTTTCTAAACAAAAAAAGGATTCTGCATCTCTGCAAAATCCTCTTCTCAGATTTCAATATAGCGGTGACAGGACTTGAACCTGCACATCCGTGAAGATACCTGATTTTGAGTCAGGCGTGTCTGCCATTCCACCACACCGCCAAAAAGTTATAAAATAATTATAATATATGAAAGACAAATTGTCCATTCAAATCTGTAATTAAAAACCTCTTACAAAAGTAAGAGGTTTAATGATACCGAGGGCCGGACTCGAACCGGCACGGGGTCAACCCCCGCAGGATTTTAAGTCCTGTGTGTCTGCCATTCCACCACCCCGGCAGAAGTAAACTAAAAGGCGGTAACCGGATTTGAACCGATGATAAAGGTTTTGCAGACCTCTGCCTTACCACTTGGCTATACCGCCATATTTGGAGCGGAAGACGGGGCTCGAACCCGCGACCCCAACCTTGGCAAGGTTGTATTCTACCACTGAACTACTTCCGCATAAATGGCTGGGCTACCTGGATTCGAACCAGGGCATGACGGAATCAAAATCCGTTGCCTTACCGCTTGGCTATAGCCCATTAATTAAGAACTTTATATACTATATTCTATTTACTATAAATTATATTACACTCTTTAGTAATCGTTACAATAATTAAATGGGGCGACCGATGGGAATCGAACCCACGAGTGTCGGAACCACAATCCGATGCGTTAACCACTTCGCCACGACCGCCATTATTGTATTGTTTGGCAGGGGCAGTAGGAATCGAACCCACACCAAAGGTTTTGGAGACCTCTATTCTACCGTTAAACTATGCCCCTATAAATGGTGGAGGGGGACGGATTCGAACCGCCGAACCCACAGGGAGCGGATTTACAGTCCGCCGCGTTTAGCCACTTCGCTACCCCTCCGGTTAAAGAGTGCCGACTAGAGGACTTGAACCCCCAACCTACTGATTACAAGTCAGTTGCTCTACCAATTGAGCTAAGTCGGCTTAATATTAATTAAATTAGTTTGTTTAGTTAGTTACTTATATAATTCATTTCACTCAAACTTAGGTATTGGTGTAGTAATCTTCATAAAGTCGTCCTTGTCTCATATAGATAATTCAAGGTGTTTTTCGACAAGTACGCTGATGTTTCGCTACGAAGCTTATTCATTCGTGCTCTACCAATTGAGCTAAGTCGGCTTAATATTAATTATATTAGTTTGTTAATTTACTTATAAACTTTTAAGATGGTGGCTCGGGACGGAATCGAACCGCCGACACGAGGATTTTCAGTCCTCTGCTCTACCGACTGAGCTACCGAGCCATCTTAAATGGCGGTCCCGACCGGGATCGAACCGGCGATCTCCTGCGTGACAGGCAGGCATGTTAACCGCTACACCACGGGACCATTTGGTTGCGGGGACAGGATTTGAACCTGCGACCTTCGGGTTATGAGCCCGACGAGCTACCAGACTGCTCCACCCCGCGATAATGTGGATACTATTTTTTATAGATCCATGAACTGTATTTTCGTTAAGACCATCCCAATCTCAGGATGTTATTGCAAGTAGCAGCTCGATTGGTATGCTGAAGTAATTTCTTCGAAGCATATTCGTTCGTGCTCCACCCCTCGATAATAAGAGATATTTATTAAACTTAATTAGATGGTGGAGGATGACGGGCTCGAACCGCCGACCCCCTGCTTGTAAGGCAGGTGCTCTCCCAGCTGAGCTAATCCTCCGTAATAAAATGGTGACCCGTACGGGACTCGAACCCGTGTTACCGCCGTGAAAGGGCGGTGTCTTAACCGCTTGACCAACGGGCCAGTATAATAGTGCTGAAAACATGTGGCGGAGAGCAAGGGATTTGAACCCTTGAGACAGGGTTACCCGCCTACACGATTTCCAATCGTGCTCCTTCGGCCACTCGGACAGCTCTCCAAAATGGCTCCGCAGGTAGGGTTCGAACCTACGACCACTCGGTTAACAGCCGAGTGCTCTACCACTGAGCTACTGCGGAATAATCATAAACCAAGCGACGTTCTACTCTCACAGGGGGAAACCCCCAACTACCATCGACGCTGAAGAGCTTAACTACCGTGTTCGGTATGGGAACGGGTGTGACCTCTTCGCTATCATCACTTGATTCAATTCCTTAAGGACAATAACTATTATATCATATCTTATTTGAAAGTCAATGACTTTTTCAAAGTTTTTATAATAATTTTTGCACCCTCAAAACTAGATAATGTCAATATCAAACTTGTTAGTTAAGTCCTCGACCGATTAGTATCAGTCAGCTCCACGTGTCACCACGCTTCCACCTCTGACCTATCAACCTGATCGTCTCTCAGGGGTCTTACTAGCTTAACGCTATGGGAAATCTCATCTTGAGGGGGGCTTCATGCTTAGATGCTTTCAGCACTTATCCCTTCCACACATAGCTACCCAGCCATGCTCTTGGCAGAACAACTGGTACACCAGCGGTGTGTCCATCCCGGTCCTCTCGTACTAAGGACAGCTCCTCTCAAATTTCCTGCGCCCACGACGGATAGGGACCGAACTGTCTCACGACGTTCTGAACCCAGCTCGCGTACCGCTTTAATGGGCGAACAGCCCAACCCTTGGGACCGACTACAGCCCCAGGATGCGATGAGCCGACATCGAGGTGCCAAACCTCCCCGTCGATGTGGACTCTTGGGGGAGATAAGCCTGTTATCCCCGGGGTAGCTTTTATCCGTTGAGCGATGGCCCTTCCATGCGGAACCACCGGATCACTAAGCCCGACTTTCGTCCCTGCTCGACTTGTAGGTCTCGCAGTCAAGCTCCCTTATGCCTTTACACTCTTCGAATGATTTCCAACCATTCTGAGGGAACCTTTGGGCGCCTCCGTTACTCTTTAGGAGGCGACCGCCCCAGTCAAACTGCCCACCTGACACTGTCTCCGAGCCGGATCACGGCTCTAGGTTAGAATTTCAATACAGCCAGGGTAGTATCCCACCGACGCCTCCACCGAAGCTAGCGCTCCGGCTTCTCAGGCTCCTACCTATCCTGTACAAGCTGTACCAAAATTCAATATCAAGCTGCAGTAAAGCTCCACGGGGTCTTTCCGTCCTGTCGCGGGTAACCTGCATCTTCACAGGTACTATAATTTCACCGAGTCTATGGTTGAGACAGTGCCCAAATCGTTACGCCTTTCGTGCGGGTCGGAACTTACCCGACAAGGAATTTCGCTACCTTAGGACCGTTATAGTTACGGCCGCCGTTTACTGGGGCTTCAATTCAGAGCTTCTCCCGTAAGGGATAACCCCTCCTCTTAACCTTCCAGCACCGGGCAGGCGTCAGCCCCTATACTTCGCCTTGCGGCTTCGCAGAGACCTGTGTTTTTGCTAAACAGTCGCTTGGGCCTTTTCACTGCGGCTCTCCCGGGCATACACCCAAAAGAGCACCCCTTCTCCCGAAGTTACGGGGTCATTTTGCCGAGTTCCTTAACCATAGTTCTCTCGCTCACCTTAGGATTCTCTCCTCGCCTACCTGTGTCGGTTTGCGGTACAGGCACCTATTTCCTCGCTAGAAGCTTTTCTTGGCAGCGTAGAATCAGGAACTTCGGTACTATATTTCCCTCGCCATCACAACTCAGCCTTATGATGTGCGGATTTGCCTACACATCAGCCTAATTGCTTGGACGCGCATATCCAGCAGCGCGCTTACCCTATCTTTCTGCGTCCCTCCATTGCTCAAACGGAAATGAGGTGGTACAGGAATATCAACCTGTTGTCCATCGCCTACGCCTTTCGGCCTCGGCTTAGGTCCTGACTAACCCTGGGAGGACGAGCCTTCCCCAGGAAACCTTAGGCATACGGTGGACGG
The DNA here is from genome assembly GCF_023115465.1 of Gottfriedia acidiceleris. Classification (NCBI taxonomy): domain Bacteria; kingdom Bacillati; phylum Bacillota; class Bacilli; order Caryophanales; family Bacillaceae; genus Gottfriedia; species Gottfriedia acidiceleris. The sequence continues at coordinate 4,058,202 of NZ_CP096034.1, forward strand.
GATTCTCACCCGTCTTTCGCTACTCATACCGGCATTCTCACTTCTAAGCGCTCCACCAGTCCTTACGATCTAGCTTCAACGCCCTTAGAACGCTCCCCTACCACTGATACCATATGGTATCAATCCGCAGCTTCGGTGATACGTTTAGCCCCGTTACATTTTCGGCGCAGAGTCACTCGACCAGTGAGCTATTACGCACTCTTTAAATGGTGGCTGCTTCTAAGCCAACATCCTGGTTGTCTAAGCAACTCCACATCCTTTTCCACTTAACGTATACTTTGGGACCTTAGCTGGCGGTCTGGGCTGTTTCCCTCTTGACCACGGATCTTATCACTCGTAGTCTGACTCCTATGGATAAGTCATTGGCATTCGGAGTTTGACTGAATTCGGTAACCCGTTGGGGGCCCCTAGTCCAATCAGTGCTCTACCTCCAAGACTCTAACACATAAGGCTAGCCCTAAAGCTATTTCGGGGAGAACCAGCTATCTCCGAGTTCGATTGGAATTTCTCCGCTACCCACACCTCATCCCCGCACTTTTCAACGTGCGTGGGTTCGGACCTCCATTCAGTGTTACCTGAACTTCATCCTGGACATGGGTAGATCACTCGGTTTCGGGTCTACGACCACGTACTATATCGCCCTATTCAGACTCGCTTTCGCTGCGGCTCCGTCTCTTCAACTTAACCTTGCACGGGATCGTAACTCGCCGGTTCATTCTACAAAAGGCACGCCATCACTCGTTAACGAGCTCTGACTATTTGTAAGCACACGGTTTCAGGTTCTCTTTCACTCCCCTTCCGGGGTGCTTTTCACCTTTCCCTCACGGTACTGGTTCACTATCGGTCACTAGGTAGTATTTAGCCTTGGGAGATGGTCCTCCCAGATTCCGACGGAATTTCACGTGTTCCGCCGTACTCAGGATCCACTCAAGAGGGAACGAGGTTTCAACTACAGGGTTTTTACCTTCTTTGACGGACCTTTCCAGGTCGCTTCATTTACCCCGTTCCTTTGTAACTCCGTATAGAGTGTCCTACAACCCCAAGAGGCAAGCCTCTTGGTTTGGGCTATCTTCCGTTTCGCTCGCCGCTACTCAGGAAATCGCTATTGCTTTCTATTCCTCCAGGTACTTAGATGTTTCAGTTCCCTGGGTCTGTCCTCAGTACCCTATGTATTCAGGTAAAGATACTACTCCATTACGAGTAGTGGGTTTCCCCATTCGGAAATCTCCGGATCAAAGCTTACTTACAGCTCCCCGAAGCATATCGGTGTTAGTCCCGTCCTTCATCGACTCCTAGTGCCAAGGCATCCACCGTGCGCCCTTTCTAACTTAACTAATTTTAAAACTAATTGAATTAAACTTACGCAGTTTAATGAATGACATTATCTAGTTTTCAAGGTACAAAGTTGAGAGTGAACTCTCAAAACTAAACAAAACAATGAAGAAACATTTCATACATGAACCATCGGTTCATGATGTCTCCATAGAAAGGAGGTGATCCAGCCGCACCTTCCGATACGGCTACCTTGTTACGACTTCACCCCAATCATCTGTCCCACCTTAGGCGGCTGGCCCCTAAAAGGTTACCCCACCGACTTCGGGTGTTACAAACTCTCGTGGTGTGACGGGCGGTGTGTACAAGGCCCGGGAACGTATTCACCGCGGCATGCTGATCCGCGATTACTAGTGATTCCGGCTTCATGTAGGCGAGTTGCAGCCTACAATCCGAACTGAGAATAGTTTTATGGGATTAGCTCCACCTCGCGGTCTTGCAACCCTTTGTACTATCCATTGTAGCACGTGTGTAGCCCAGGTCATAAGGGGCATGATGATTTGACGTCATCCCCACCTTCCTCCGGTTTGTCACCGGCAGTCACCTTAGAGTGCCCAACTAAATGCTGGCAACTAAGATCAAGGGTTGCGCTCGTTGCGGGACTTAACCCAACATCTCACGACACGAGCTGACGACAACCATGCACCACCTGTCACTCTGTCCCCGAAGGGAAAGCCCTATCTCTAGGGTTGTCAGAGGATGTCAAGACCTGGTAAGGTTCTTCGCGTTGCTTCGAATTAAACCACATGCTCCACCACTTGTGCGGGCCCCCGTCAATTCCTTTGAGTTTCAGTCTTGCGACCGTACTCCCCAGGCGGAGTGCTTAATGCGTTAACTTCAGCACTAAAGGGCGGAAACCCTCTAACACTTAGCACTCATCGTTTACAGCGTGGACTACCAGGGTATCTAATCCTGTTTGCTCCCCACGCTTTCGCGCCTCAGCGTCAGTTACAGACCAGAAAGTCGCCTTCGCCACTGGTGTTCCTCCAAATCTCTACGCATTTCACCGCTACACTTGGAATTCCACTTTCCTCTTCTGCACTCAAGTTTCCCAGTTTCCAATGACCCTCCCCGGTTGAGCCGGGGGCTTTCACATCAGACTTAAGAAACCGCCTGCGCGCGCTTTACGCCCAATAATTCCGGACAACGCTTGCCACCTACGTATTACCGCGGCTGCTGGCACGTAGTTAGCCGTGGCTTTCTGGTTAGGTACCGTCAAGGTGCCAGCTTATTCAACTAGCACTTATTCTTCCCTAACAACAGAGCTTTACGACCCGAAGGCCTTCATCGCTCACGCGGCGTTGCTCCGTCAGACTTTCGTCCATTGCGGAAGATTCCCTACTGCTGCCTCCCGTAGGAGTCTGGGCCGTGTCTCAGTCCCAGTGTGGCCGATCACCCTCTCAGGTCGGCTACGCATCGTCGCCTTGGTGAGCCGTTACCTCACCAACTAGCTAATGCGCCGCGGGCCCATCTGTAAGTGATAGCCGAAGCCATCTTTCAATAAAGGAACAGGAGTTCCTTTATGTCATCCGGTATTAGCTCCGGTTTCCCGAAGTTATCCCAGTCTTACAGGTAGGTTGCCCACGTGTTACTCACCCGTCCGCCGCTAACTAACGGGAGCAAGCTCCCATTAGTCCGCTCGACTTGCATGTATTAGGCACGCCGCCAGCGTTCGTCCTGAGCCAGGATCAAACTCTCCATAAAAGTTAAGTTTAAATCTTGTATTGCTCAAAAAACTAATAATTGACGTTTACTTCATGTTTTGTTTAGTTTTCAAAGTTCACTTCGTCGCGTCATTTGCGACTTTTTCATATTAACATCTCTTTAACAGCGAAGTCAACATTTTTTTTATTTTTTCTTACTTCATTTCGTTTTTTGTCGAACCATCTCGGCGACGTATATAAATATAACATCCCATTTCGATTATGACAAGCCCTTTTTTTCATTTTTTTTATAAATAATAAAAAAATTTCTATATAGTACGAAGGAAGTGTAATACGCAATGTCGAATTAGCCATAAACTATATAGAAAAGGGGTTTAGAAAATGGATCTACAACCAGATATCCTCATAAAATTACTTGTATCAGCAATGTTAGGTTCCGTTATCGGTTTAGAAAGAGAGTTAAAAAGAAAACCTCTTGGATTAAAAACATGCCTTGTTATTTCAATAATGAGCTGCCTATTAACAATTGTTTCTATTAGTTCTGCCTTTTCATTTCATGGAAGTGATTATTTAAATATTACCATGGATCCATTACGTTTACCGGCTCAAATAGTATCAGGAATCGGTTTCGTTGGAGCTGGTGTAATTCTCCGAAGAGGTAATGATACAATAGCTGGCTTAACAACAGCTGCTATGATTTGGGGCGCATCAGGTATCGGAATAATTGTTGGGGCTGGCTTTTACGCCGAGGCTTTAGCAGGCGTAGGCTTATTAATAATAAGTGTAGAATTAATTCCTTACTTAATTAACAAGCTTGGTCCTAAAAGATTAAAAGAAAGAGATATAAGTTTAAAGCTAACAGTATTAGGAAGCGATAATATAAATATTGTCATTGATCAAATTACCGCTCAGGATATAACAGTTAAAAACATTAAAATAAAAGGATTAAATAATGATGAACATTATGTCCAAATGAAATTATTAGTGTTTAATAAACGAAGAACGACAGAAATTTATTATGATATTGAACAAATAGAAAACATCCGTGGAATTGAAATAGAAAGTATATAGTAGTGATAAGTTATTGCTTATTGGTAAAAATAAGTGTTACGAAATTGCGATGGAGGAATAAACTTGAAAGTGTTTCGTAACCAACCTATCTATTTTAAATCCTATACACTATTTAAAATTACATTAATTTTATTATCGTTAATTGCTATTTTCGGATTAATCATCCATTTCGCTGAGCCATTTACTTTTCCAACTGTTTGGGACGGTATGTGGTGGTCAATAGTAACTACATTTACAGTAGGTTACGGCGATTACGTACCTCTATCTCCAGTTGGACGTTTTTTTGCAGTTATCTTAATTTTACTTGGTACTGGATTTGGTTCTTATTATATGATTTCATTCACAGCACAAACATTTAAGAACCAGGACGCGGATTTTAGAGGTGCACTTACATTTACGAAAAAGAACCATATTATAATAGTAGGATGGAACGAACGAGTTAAAAATGTTATTAAACAACTACGTGCATCTTCAAACCAGGTCTATATTGTATTAATTGATGAAAGTTTAGAGTTATTACCTCCTGATTTAGAAAAAGTGCACTTTGTAAAAGGCTCTGCCTCCAATGACTCAGTTTTAGAAAAAGCAAATATAAAATTTGCCAATACAATCTTAATTACTGCTGATCAAAATAAAAATGAGCAAGATGCTGATATGCAAACAATTTTAACAATCATTGCTACGAAAGGTCTTAACCAATCAATTAACTGTATCGCAGAAATCTTAACCAAAAATCAAGTTATTAATGCAAATCGAGCTGGCGCCAATGAAATAATTGAAGCGCATTTGTTAACTTCCTTTGTAATGTCAGGTTCAATTATGCATAAAGGATATTCAGATGTTGTACTTAAGTTAACAAATCAATTAGAAAACTTTACAGTAAAAATATTGGAAGTTGAACAAAAAATGATTGGAAAATTTTATTTCGATATTGTAGTTGAAGAATTAAACAACGATAAAATGATTATTGGAATCATTCGTGATAAACAAACAATCATCAGACCCGATAAAAGTATTAAAATTACTAAAGATGATTTTCTGATCTTACTTACTTAACAATCGCTATCAAAAAAGAGAGCCAATCGGAAGATTTGGCTCTTTTTTTTTATAAAAGTTCATCCTCAATTCTCTTAAGAATTTCAAACCCTTTTATTTGATATTTTCTAGGAACTTTTCCATCTTTTTCAAGTGGTTCTTGGAACTGATTTAATGATCCAGTTAAATTTCCCTCTATACCAACATTATCATCTAACCCCTCATTATAAATATGAGTTAATAAAAAGGGAGTCTCAAATTGTACAACAGCCCCATCCATATCTAACGAACCTGAAGTAACATTAAAGGGTAATCTTAAATATTGATACCCGTCATCGTCCTGCATTAATAAATCAAAACTCCCATGATCATATTCCCAGTTTGCTCCAATTACAAATCCATGATTTTTTAATTTCCCCTCAATGTCATTAAGCGGAAATATTGCATTCTCTAATTTAGATTTTAAAGGATACATGCTTTTCTCCTCCTTTTTCAATAGTATTTTCTTATTAAGTAAAAACATGAATATTAATTTTAATTTAAATAAAAAAACCGTTGTTAAATTCAATTTAACAACGGCCTTTTTGTCTTAATATTATTTTAAGCGTTCTTCTAATTGCATTTTTAGTTCTTCAAATCCTGGTTTACCTAATAATGCAAACATATTTTTCTTGTATGCTTCAACACCTGGTTGATCAAACGGATTTACACCAAGTAAATATCCACTCATCGCACAAGCTAGTTCAAAGAAGTATACTGTATAACCGAAAGTATACTCATCTAATTTTGGTAATGAAACAATTAGATTTGGTACTCCACCGTCAGCATGAGCTAATATTGTACCTTCAAAAGCTTTTTTATTAACAAAATCTACAGTTTTACCAGCAAGATAATTTAATCCATCAGAGTCGTTATCCTCAAGTTCAATTGTTAATTCATGGCGAGGATTTTCAACAGATAAAACTGTTTCAAATAAATCACGTCGACCTTCTTGTACATATTGTCCAAGAGAATGTAAATCCGTTGAGAAGTTTGCTGAAGATGGATAGATACCTTTTTGGTCTTTCCCTTCACTCTCTCCAAATAATTGCTTCCACCATTCTCCAAAGTATTGTAAAGATGGTTCGTAGTTAACAAGCATCTCAATTGTTTTCCCTTTGTTATATAAAACATTACGAACAACTGCATATTGATATGCTTGATTATCTTCTAATTCTGAAGAGTTGTATTCTTTATATGCATCTTGTGCACCCTTCATCATTTGTTCAATATCAATACCCGCTGCAGCAATCGGTAATAAACCTACTGCAGTTAATACTGAATAACGTCCACCTACATCATCAGGAATAACAAATGTTTCATATCCCTTTTCATCAGCAACAGTTTTTAATGCCCCACGTTCCTTATCAGTTGTAGCATAAATACGATGTTTAGCTTCTTCAACACCATATTTTTCTTCTAACAGCTTTCTAAAAATACGGAATGCAATAGCTGGTTCAGTAGTTGTCCCAGATTTTGAAATAACATTAATAGAAAAATCCTTATCCTTTAAAACTTGAGTTAAATCGTGCATATATGTAGAACTAATATTATTTCCTACGAAGAAAACTTGAGGTGCTTTTCTTTCTTCTTTAGATGCAATATTAAAAAATGAGTGTTGTAACATTTCAATTGCAGCGCGTGCACCTAAATAAGATCCACCGATACCAATTACTAAAAGAACGTCTGAATCTGATTTAATTTTCTCTGCTGCTTTTTGAATTCGAGAAAATTCTTCTTTGTCATAGTCATTAGGTAACTCTACCCATCCTAGAAAGTCGCTACCTGCACCTGTTTTTTCATGAATTGTATGGTGAAATAATTTCACGGCATCCCTTAAATATGATATTTCATGATCTTGAAAAAACATTTTTGCTTTTGAATAGTCAAATTTAATATGAGAAGTCATACATCAAACCTCCTTAAATAGTTGTAATACCTTTACAATGTACCTAATTAAATAATTGAAAGCAAGTAAATGCAATTATATTTATGTGAAAAAATTAACAAAAAATTAAAAGATATTTCTTCTTATAATTATTTTTGAGTACATAAACAAAAATAAATGAGGAAAGCTATGTTAGAAGGTCATAAAAAGGAGGTTAACCTATATGAGTACATTACAACGTATTGCACTTATTTTTACAATTATTGGGGCTATAAACTGGGGTTTAATTGGATTTTTTCAATTTGATTTAGTTGCAGCAATTTTTGGTGGTGCAGATTCTGCATTTGCTCGAATTATTTATGGTATCGTTGGTATTTCAGGATTAATTAACCTTGGCTTATTATTTAAACCTTCAGAAGAGCTAGGAACACATCCTGAAACAAATGAAGTAAGATAAATTGCAGACGAAATTAGTCTCTTTTGTATCTATACTTTCCTAAGAATTAAAAAGGAAGGGTAAATCCCCTTCCTTTTTAATTCGTCATATTTTCTTTCTTCATCTCAACACGAAGCCATTCATTTAATTTTTTATGCAGGGTACTAAATCCATCTGGTTTAAGTTCTCTTAATAGTCTAGCTGCATGTTTTAAGTTCTCTTCACCATTAAATCCTTGATCGATACTTGCTCCTTTTAAAGACAAACTTATTTTTCCTGTCATCTCATCAATAGACAGTACACGTACATTTACTAATTGCCCAACAGAAATATAGTCTCGAATATCGCGAACATATCCATTTATAATTTCGGAAATATGTACTAGTCCTTGTGTTTGTTGATCAAGTGAAATAAAGGCACCATACGTTTGAATCCCTGTTACTTTACCAGTGTAAACTTTTCCAATATTGTAGTTTTGTGCCATTCAAAACACTCCTAATTTTCGTTCAATTCCACTAACTAAATTTTAGCACACACAGACCAACTTTTAAAGTTTGCTTACTACTCATAAATGGCACTTCTTTTCTAAAATCCCTTTACTTATTATAGTCACTTTAAAGGTTGGGTTATTTCAATTATTTTAAATAAATACTTTGTCTCTATTAGAATTGACGAAAAACTTATAATTTAAAAGTATTTTAACGATTTGCATAACATATGGTGACATACAGAGCATTACTTTGATAAAGAATGTATTCCTTCCGTTTGGACATAATAATCCAAAAACTTAAAGGAGAGTTTGGATGATGAATCATTCTGGAACAATGCAGTCAACATATAAGGTTTCTGGACTTGATGTTTATTATGAACTTTACGGATACCATAATAGCAATAAGCAAGATTCAAAAGTATTTGTATTAATTCACGGTTTTTTATCATCTTGCTTCAGTTTCCGAAGACTAATCCCTTTTATCTCAAAAGATCATGTTGTTGTCGTAATTGACCTACCCCCGTTTGGGAAAAGTGGAAAGCATTTAAATTTTAAATATTCGTATGATAACTTTGCGAATGTCGTTATCTCTCTTGTAAATCATTTAAATTTACAAAACATTTATTTAGTTGGACATTCTATGGGTGGGCAAATTGCTTTATATGTAACAAAGAAAGAACCGGAGCTTGTTAAAAAAGTGATTTTATTATGTAGTTCTGGTTATTTAGGAAGGGCAAATCCACATTTAATAATTTCATCTTATTTTCCTTTTTTCTATCTATATATTAAAAGGCATTTAGCTAAACAAGGTATTATGAATTCACTAATTTCAGTTGTTCATAATCAGAAGTTAATCGATGATGAGATGATAAACGGATACAAGGAACCTTTTTTACAAGATGAAATTTTTAGAGCATTAACAAAGATGATTCGTGATCGAGAAGGTGATTTAAGTCCTGAAGATTTACAAAATATATCTGTACCTACTCTATTAATTTGGGGTGAAAAAGATAAAGTTGTTCCATTAGAAGTAGGCGAAAGATTGCATCGTGATTTAAGGTACTCAACTTTATATACTTATCCAGAAGCAGGACACTTAATTCCTGAAGAAATTCCTGAACATATTTATGAACGTATTTCAAATTTTGTATAAGAAAAAGAGTCCTCAATCTGGACTCTTTTTCACATTTATTATATTTCAAATATCGGCAAAGTAATAATAACCTTCAAGCCTTTACCATCTATATTCATAAATTTTATCTTACCATTGTGTTGGTCAATAATATGTTTTACGATGGCAAGTCCTAATCCGGTTCCACCTTCGTTTCTAGATCTTGCTTTATCGACTCGATAAAATCTTTCTCCTAAATGAAGAATCTCTTTAGTGGGAATTCCCTTTCCTTCGTCTAAAATTTCTAATGTGACTTGTTTTTCTTGAAATAGTGTAATATAAATTGTTTTACCTGTAGGTGTGTAACGAATTGAGTTATCAAGTAAATTGTGGATAACCTGTTGAAAACGATCTGGGTCAACATTTGCGATAATCGTCTCATCTAAATTCTTTTGAATTTTAATATTACGTTTAATGAGGATTTGAGAATATGTTTCAATTGTATCTTCAATTAGCTGAGCAATTACGTTAGGTTCTTGACTAAGTGGAAATTGCTGACCATCTAATGTGGCCAAGTCAAGTAAATCTCTAACTAACCTTTGCATCCGACTAGCCTCTTTCTGAATGATACCAACATATTTTAGTTGTTGTTCTTGTTTTATTACACCATCTAAAATTGCTTCACTATATCCCTTAACATAACTTAATGGCGTTCTTAATTCATGCGAAACATTGGCTAAAAACTCTTTTCTATTTTCATCTTCTTTTTGTAAAGAATCAGACATTGAGTTAAACGCAGTAGCTAGTTTTCCTATTTCATCACCACTATTATAGTGTATACGTTCGGTGTAATCACCATTTGCCATTTTATAAGATATTTGCTCCATTCTGGATAAAGGCTTAATCATTTGTTTTATTATACTTCTACCAATTAAAAGAATAATGAAAGCAAATAACAATGTACTAATCGTAAAGATCCATTTTGATTGTTGGATCAATTCTGTAACACTCCGTAAAGGTAAGTGTAAATAAATAATTCCTTCCAGTTTTTCTTTTTTTACAACTGGAACAACAACACCAATTATTTGATGCTTAAATCTTTTTTCAAATCCTGTTTTCGTAATCACTTTTCCTTTTAATAAAGTTTCACGATCATCTTCAGTAATGAAAGATTCGTGGCTTACATTATAGGGAATACATGCACTTAAATCTCTAGGATTACTAATAAATAAAACATTAGCATTTGAAACAGCATCAAATTTTGAAACAAATTCTGAAAAGTCATTAACATTATTCGTTTTATGATAATGTTTTACTAAACTTGTACCTTCTTGGATTAAAGTGGAACGAACATATGAAACATATAATTGCTTATATGCAAATTGAAACATTAAAAAGAAAAAGATTGTTGTACAAATTACGATTAAACAAATCGTTAACCAAAGCTTTTGTAAAAACGATAACGAATAGAGTAATTTCCTCATCCGTTTATCCCAAATTTATACCCTACACCCCAAACAGTAGAAATATAATCTGCATCCTGTCCTAATTTAATTCTTAATGTTTTAATATGTGTATCAACTGTTCTGGCTGTACCAAAATAATCGAAACCCCAAACCCTTTCTAAAATTTGTTCGCGGCTAAAAACGTGGTCTTGGTGCTTACAGAAGAAGAGGAGCAAATCATATTCTTTTAAAGTAAGTGATAAAGGTTTGTCCGATACAAAAGCATTCCTAGACTTTTCATTTATTTTGATTTTGCCAATCTGTAAAACGGGCACATCCGAATTTTTCGTTCTTCTTAAAACTGCATCTACTCTTGCAATTAATTCTCCAGGACTAAATGGTTTTACGATATAATCATCCGCTCCCATTTTTAATCCATTTACCTTGTCCCACTCTTCACCTTTTGCTGTTAAGAAAATAACAGGTACATTTGAAGTTTCTCTAATCTTTTTACAGAGGGTCCACCCATCCATTATCGGCATCATTATATCTAAAATTAATAAATCATAGTTTGATTGACTTATTTTTGATAATGCGCTCTCACCATTGTTTGCCTCGTCCCAACTATATCCACTATTTTCTAAATACATTCCAACCAATTGGCAAATTTCTTGTTCATCATCAACAATTAATATCTTTCTTTCAATCATGACGAATGCCCTCTCTTAACAATAATTGAAAAGGTCCTCTTCCTACTGCAACTTCTTTTTCAATTTTCATCGTTGTCGTATTTATTTGGTATAACTTGTTTAAATCATAGCTAGCTGCATACGCGTTATGTTTAAAACCAATAGCCGCATATGGATTTGATCCAACTTCAATAAACGTGGTCTGATTAACTATATTCGGATTTAGCTTATAAATTTGATTTGTTCCATGAGCGATCGTAAACAATCCATCTTCATTTTGAAAAAACGAAATAGGCATTAATGGCGTATGAAGAGACTTTTGTTGCTTACCAGTAATAGTTGAATATACTTTTACGTCCTCATTTTCCACTTCGCCATTTCCGTGTCCCCCAACAAATAGTTCAGATGAATCTTTGTTTAGTATTAAACCTACCGATGTGTACGGTACTTCGATCGTTTGTTCAGTTTTAAAACGCTCCAAGTTAATACCAATCACTTTTCTTTCGTTAAACAAGCTAACATATAATCTATGATGATTCGTATCTTCTACCATCGAAATTGGATTTCTACCTATTTTAATTTTTTTAAGAACCTTACCCTTCTGATTAAAAAATGTAATATTATTCTTCTTTCCATTCGTTACAGCAATCACCCGATTACTTTTTAAAGAAATTATATTAGTAATACCAGTACCAGCATTCCAACTATCGACATGGTCCCCTGTTGAAAGATGATAAATATCTATGTTGGGATTTGCTGGATGATATACGGCAATATCTTCTCCGTTTTGTACTAATACTGCTCCACTTACATCTCTATTTAAATTCCAATCTGTTACTTTATGTAAGTTATCTAAATTTAGGAACGTTAAACTTCCCACTTTTTTATTTACTGTAATAAGGACATTTTCCGAATCCTGAATACGTGATAGATTATTTGGCACACAGCCATTACAAAACAAGAAGAGTATAATCGTGCTGAAGATCGAAATCTTTCTCAAAATATTCACCCCCATAAAAGCGATATCAGTCAGCTTTTATATAAAAGAGGCTATCCTTCTATTCATCAAAGATAGGATAGCCTTTGTTATTATTTAATTTACCGTAACTTCTTTTTCAGTATGGTCATGTAGTCCTTCTTTCTCAACATGAACCTTTACTGTACTTGTTCCTTTTTCTTTAAAAGTATACTTAACTTCATATTCACCTGGTGCAACTTCTTTTGCATCAGTATAGTCATGCTTTCCTTGCTCATCTTTCCATGTTTCAATTCGCACGTTCGCTTTTTCAAGCGGTTTTCCATCATTCGTCATAAGATGAATCGTAAAGAGATTTTCTTTATTTGCATCAATATTTTCAGTGCCCATCAAATGAATCATTACATCGCCATGATGATCGTCTCCACTGTGAGTTTCATGCTCACTCTTTACATTATTACTATTACTAGTTGAGTTACTAGTTTGAACTTTAAAATCCTTTTTAGGCATTGAATGTTGATCCCTAGCAGTAACATGGGCAATTACATAATAATCTCCTGGATCAGTAAATTTGTATGTAGCTGAATAAATACCATCTTCACCATTTTTTGCATCAAGCATGGCAATACTATCTTCACCATTTTTACCAATTTCAAATTGAACTTCATCAGCATCAGAAACAGCTTTATTATTTTGACTAACTTCAGCACGTATTGTAATTTCTTTATTTAAATTAATATCGGATGTCGGCAAAAGTATATTTACATCAACTGGTTTTTCGACTACTGGTTCCTTCTTCTTGTCATTAGAACATCCTGCAGTAATCATAATGCTTACAATTAAAATACTTAATAATCTTTTCATATGTATTACCTCCTAAGATTCTGCTAAATTGAAACAGATCTTAAATTTTAGATTGATAAAGTTAATGTATTTTACGTGCTTTGTTGATCGAATTCGAATTAATCATGTAGCTAATAAATACACAAAAATAAATTTATCACAAAAATGTGATAAAAATGTGATGTAAATTAAAAAAAGAGACCTTCCTTTGTAAGTCCCCATTTTGAATTATTTTATTCACGTAATGATTTTTTTTCTTTTGATTCCATTAATTCTGTTATACGCTTTTCTTCTTTCAGCGATGCCTTTTTAATTAAGTAAAAAGTAATAAATGCACCAATCATAAAAATGATTAATGAAATAACGGCAGGTATATACTCTGTTTTATCTTCAGGAAAATATAAAAACTCCATCATAGTCCCATCACTCCCACTGCCAATTATACAAAGTATTCTATAATAATCAAAGTAAAATGAGGTATAGGTCAAAAGATTTTTCATTGATCATTATGTATTGTGTTGTTGATTTCCACTACGGGATGCTTGCTTACCATGTGGCATGAGCTGAGCCTCCTCGTTTATGCAGGGGCTCACCCTTCCTGCATCTCCCATAGGAGTGGAGCATCTCTTCTTTCCAATCATTCTCTTTATAACAAAGTAATATTTTAAAAATTAAAATCAAAAATCAGATGTTCTAGTGATTCTTTATTTTTTTAATCAAATAATAAGTGAAAATCAAGTACGAATTAACATCAAGCAATCATGAAAACATTTAAATTTGCACCTATAAAAAATAGTGAATTAGTACCTAAACTGCTAGATTCCTCTTTCAACAAAATAAAAACCAACTGATTTAAAATCAATTGGTTTTTAGTATGAAGATATTTTTTTCTTTAGTAATGAGAAATCAATTAAGTCTCCTAAAGTCGCTGGTGCAGGTTTTTTCATGTATTGCTTATCTTTTTCTACTAATTTATAAATATGATATGTTGTTAATGCATCGTCTAGTGCTTTGTGGTGATTTCCAGTTCCATCTTTTCCATACTCTTTCATTGCGTTCCAAAGGCCAGTTTGATTTTGGTTACCGAAGAAGGTTTTATACTCTAGACATAAGTCTCTTACTTCCCCATGAATTGGGAATGAAATATTCGCAGCCTCGCAATTATGTTTTAATACTCTCATATCCATATTGCCCCAAGTAATTACCGTGGTTCTATAGTTTTTTGTCGCTTCATTTAATATTTCTCCAAGTTCCTTTAATTGTATTCCATGATCTACATCTTCTTGAGAAATATTTAGAAACCTTTTGCATCTTGAGGATAACGTTGGAAATTGCAGTGGTTTAACAAATGAAGAATATGTTTGATTAATCTCATCATTAATGACACTTACAAAACCAACTTCAATGATTTCCGGAAAAAATTTAATTCCTTTTGATTTTCCATCGGGCATTGTAAATTCAAAATCAATAAACAGAAACTGCTCTTTCATTTCCTCACCTCCAGAAAAATAAATTTTCTGATTTTTACTTATTGTCTTATATGATTAACGAATATTCAAGTAAGACAAATTTACTATTTTCAACTTTATTCCTTATTTTATTAATACAACCAATTTGTGTAAAAAATAACATAAGATACCCATCAAGATGAAAAATCGTGTTAAAATAATATCGTTCGTTTAATTATTTCATTGAACGAATTAAAAAATAGAAAGTATATAGAGGGCTATTATGAAAAAAATTATTGGATTTATTATTATTATAATAAGCTTTCTTGTCTTTTATTTCACATCTCAGCAAGCTATGATGGCGTATGAGACCTCAAAACATATTCCCAAAAAGAAGGTAGAAGAACTACCTGTTGTTTCTTTATCACAGAACAGTGTTTTTTATGATCGAAATAATAATCCTTTTTATATTCCTGCTTCTGGTGATAATAGAATTAATTTAAAAAGCGGTGATATTCCGCAACTAGTAAAAGATATCTTTATTTCTACCGAAGATCGATATTTTTATTCACATAAGGGTATTGATTTATTTGGAGTTGCTAGGGCATTTATGGTGAATGTTTCGAATAGTGGAATAGAACAGGGAGCTAGTACAATTACACAGCAACTTGCAAGAAACTTATATTTAACTCAAGCACGTACAGTCGAACGCAAAATAAAAGAGATTCAAATCTCTTTACAACTTGAAAAGCAATATTCTAAAGATGAAATTTTAGAAATGTACATTAATACAATCTATTTTGCAAATCGAAACTATGGAATCGAAGCTGCAAGTAAAGCATACTTTAGCAAATCGGTAAAAGATTTGAGTATTGCTCAAACAGCTTTCGTATGTACAATTCCAAATAACCCAACTTTATATGATCCTTTGAGAAACTTTAATAATGCTAAAAAGCGTCAAGAAAGAATTTTAGGTATACTTAGAGATCAGGGAAAAATAACTGAACAACAGTATACTGCTGCCATGAAAGAAAAAATTACGCTAAAGAAAGATAGTAAAACACAGGAATATCCTGATTACTATTCTTACGTAGATTCTGAGCTAAAGAGTATTTTAGCTGGTAAAAAAGGAAAATTTAATACTAGCAAGCTATCAGCAGCACAACAAACTGAATTAAAAAAATTAAAAACAGTTCAAGAGAGAGCATTATATTTACAAAATCAAGGCTTAAAAGTCTATACAAGCTTAAGTCCTTCAGTACAACAAGCGACAGTTAACGCAGTTAATCGAGGAACGCTTTCAACAAATACACAGGGCGCAGCAGTTGTAATAAGAAATGATACACATGAAATTATTGCTATTTCTGGTGGAAGAAACTATGAACCTCACAATCTAAATCGAGCATTCCAATCATATAGACAGCCAGGTTCAACCATTAAACCATTACTAGTTTATGCACCATATATCGAAACCTTTGGTGCTACACCAGATACAAAAGTAAACGCAGATAACTACTGTAAAGGCACATATTGTCCTAAAAATGATAGTAAAAAAGAATACGGGGATGTAACTATACGTACTGCTATGCAAAACTCATATAATACGGCTGCAGTTCGATTATATGAGCAACTTACACCACGCATAGGTTATTCATACTTAGATAAGTTTGGGTTTAGAACAATTACAAATGAAGACCGTGTAGAGCTAGGTCGTGCTCTTGGTGGCTTCAATGTCGGTATGTCACCATTAGAAATGACAGATGCATACTCTACATTTGGAAACAATGGAGTATTTTATGAAAATACAGCTATTAAAAAAATCACGTTAAGAGATGGTACCGTATTATACGATAATGAACCTAAAGCAATTCGTGTTTACAATCCATCAACGAACGAAACTATGAGAAGCATGTTAAACTCTGTCGTAAAAGATGGTACTGCTAAACATATCTATATGCCGTTAAACTATATTGGCGGTAAAACAGGTACAACTAACGATAATACGAATCTATGGTTCATGGGATTAACTTCAAATTATACAATTGGTACGTGGATTGGTAACGATAAACAAAGAATTCCAATTCCTAAAAACTATTCTTATCCACCTACTCAACGCATATGGCAAAATATCGTTGTGAATGGCCAATTATATTAATCTATAAACAAAAAAGTAGCACTTTTGAGAAACTCAAAAGTGCTACTTTTTTTAAAATGGCATTGAAGTTTTAAATTTAGCTAAAACTGTAAATGCGCCATATACAACTCCGCTTCCTACTAATCCCCAAATAATTAATTGGATCATTATAAAACCAATGACTCCTATAATTGTATAGTTAGATCTTTGCTTTATTAAAAATAGAATATAAAATGCAATTACTGATACTAGTAAAATAATAGCAATATACACTAAAGATTTATTTAAAAAGATAGCAATTAATCCACCTATTAAAAAGACAAAAGAATATTTCTTGGTTGCTAATAAGTCTACTCCTTCATTGTCCTTTGAGAATAGTAATAGCGCAAATTGCCAGATCATATCAGAAATTAATTTGAATCCACTCAAAACTAAATAGAAAAGAAATGCTATACCTAGAAATGTAAGAATTCTAATTTCCTTCTCTGGAAGTAGATCTGTAAGTGGTTGTAGAATACCAGATACTGATAAAAAGTTTATAGTCATTTGAAAGAAGTTTAATGTAATGGCGACCGTAAACATAATAATTGATAAAAGTGCATTAAAGCCTGTGTAATATATATTTTTCATCGAATGTCTCCTTTCTTCTCTATCTCAAGAAATTTCTAATTCATTAAAAATTCTTATATAGAGGATGTCTCACTTATCTTCGAAATCTTATATACACAACTTAATTATTTTACCATAAGTTTAAGATAAAATTGATGAGTTTCTATTTTTTCTTTTTAGAAATAATCATTTTAAATTGTATTTTAATATTTAAGAAACCTGACAGTTCCATTTACCAAGTGTCATTAATTTGATATCCTTGGTCATAAAAAAACTGCTAAATTACAATTGTAATTTAACAGCCCTTTGTATTAATTTCGTTTATCTTTAATCGCAACTGTACATCTCGAGATACAAACTAACTGCTCATCCTCGGAGTAAATTTTTATATCCCAAACCATTGTCGTTTTTCCTGTATGTACTGCTGTTCCGATTGCTGTTACGACACCGTCACGAACAGAACGTAAATGATTTGCGTTTATTTCAAGACCAAAAGCAAGTTGATTCTCTTGATCAATCATCGAAAACGTTCCTACACTCGCAACTGTTTCAGCTAAAGCAACTGAAGCACCACCGTGTAAATAACCAAACGGTTGATGTACTTTTTCCGTTACCTCCATTTTCATCACTACTTTGCCTTCTTCAACAGACTCTATCGTCATGCCTAAAGCATGCATTAAGGTCATTTTCTCTTCCATTATGCTTCCACCTCTCCATAAAGCTTCACTTTAAACAACTCTGTTTTCGTCTTACTTGTTTGAACAAAAGATTATGTTTAACAATTTTTATTATAAAATTTTACTTATTTTAAATTCGAGATAATGAAAAGATTTTCCTTTTATTCAAAACAAATCCTTTTAACGTTTTAAACCCCTTGCTATTAATGCAAGGGGCATGTTTTTATAATACACCATCAAATCGCTTTTCTGCATATTCTTTTAAACTACTCATTTGTTTTACTACAATTCGTTTTGTAAACCAACTGAATATGAAGCCCGTCATTTTAGCCACTACTGAAGACATTTCCAAGCTACATTCATAATCTAATCGGGTTTGATTTGATTCAACAGAAAAAAAGCGATAGACCGCATCGGCTGTAAAATTAGTATGCTTTAATCGAATACCTAATTCTTTTGGCGGGCTATAAGAAATGATTTCACCATCATATTCTCGAATTTCCCCATCTTCTTCTAGCTTTTGCTTAAACTTATGACCAACTGGTTTTTCTCTGTTAAAATTTTCGTCATATTTATTCTCTATAAAACCTTCCATCCACTTTTTTATATGCTCATCCGAATCAACAACTTCAAAAACAGCTTCGATTGGTGCATTAATGGTTAAGCTATAATTTATTTTTTCCATAATCTATTCTCCAATTTGATTCTTTGATTGCTGTCTAAATACTTGTAATGAGTTTTGTTCATTCAATTCTTTGAGATCTGATTCTGTAAATCTTCCTGACCCTTGCTTTATTATATAAACAGTCAATTTCTTCTTTCCCCAATGCTCAAATACATCTCCAACAGTTTGAAAGTATAAATCCAAATGATTTCCTTTTACTGCTGCACCTTTATCTGCTACTACTCCATATCCATAGCCAGGAATAAATAATACCGTTCCTATCGGAAAAACGTTTAAGTCGGCTGCAATGGTTGAAAATAGATCCCTCTTTACTTCCACACCTGAGTAAGTAATTCCGTATGAATGATCTTTAGGACTTTTTCCTGTTGATTCTCTTCCCGCTGTATAACCTGTTGCAGTAACTGTTACTTTTTTATAGTTATTCCAATTCGTATTATGTTCGATGTTTTTTGCCATCGTAATCATTATGCTCTCATTTGTGATCGTTTTATTTTCTTCAGCAAATACTTTATTGATTGCAATTGAATCACTAAACCAGCCTTTTATAGTAGCGACTTGAATATTTGCAAGAATTTTTAAAGAAGAAAACAATGCAATAATGAATAAAATAGATAAAATAACACGTCTAAATAATTTTTTATTTATACCCAATGAATCATTTCACTCCTTTTCATCTTTTCATCTTTCCCTAAAACAAAAAAAATATAAAAAAAACTTTCTCATTCATGAGAAAGTTAAAAGTTAGAACATTTGATATCCATTTTTTCTTAATGAAAGGATTACTACTCCTGACATAATTGCCCCTACTAAACCAGCTGTTAAAATAACAATATCACCAGTTCCTACTGCCATTAAGTTTGTTTTTAATGTCTCAAAAGCTACAGTAGTATTAGTAAAATATTTTACCGTACTAATCTTGTCCACAATCATAACGATTAATAGTGGATAGATTATTACCATGAACCAAGTTGTTCGAAAAAGCATATTTGCAAGGAAACCGATTCCAAAAGCTAATACGAAAAATAACAAAATTGAAATTAGTAAAACTGGAATACTCATCACCATATAAAAAACACCCCACATTTTTTCTATATACAGTGTAAAACCTTCTTGTCCTATCGTCAATTTTAAAAAAATTCAAATTATTTAAAAATTATTTAATGAAGTGATAGGTTGTATATTGGAATTGATCTCCTGGGTTTAAACCTTTAACTACATTCATTGGTCTATTCGGAGGATTTTCAATTAAGTATTTAATTAGTAATGAAGATGTAGGATCCTTTAGTAGCTCTTCTTCAGAAATAAAACGTGCATCTGATAACTCTTCTTCTTGAATAGAGATTGTTGTAGCATCTGCCTGTAATAAGAAAATTAACATATTATCACTAATTTCTTCCCGAATAACGCCAGTCCTAACACCTATTAAACCGATTAAGGTTGCATTTACGCCTGTTTCCTCTTTAATCTCTCTTAAAACTGCTTGGTCAACAGTTTCATCTTGTTTTACAAAACCAGCTGGTAAAGACCATAAACCTTTTAAGCCACTATATTTTTTCTTTACAACTAACCATCTTCCGTTAGAGTCTTTCACTAAACCAGCTACCCCTAGCCATACATTGCTTCTTTTACTCATCTATTATGACCACCTTTACGATAGAGAAAACTCGTCAATTGGCGAGCTTTAGGTGAAGACAGAGGCGTAGTTGCTTGCACTTATACTTAATCCCTAAAATGGGCAACTACGTCAATAATTCTTCACCGCTGTCAATTTATTCTAACTTAATTTACAAAGAAAAAGCTCGACTTAAGTCGAGCTGATCTGCTTATAGAAAGTTTAATTTACCTTTTTTAAGAACTAACATTGGTCCGCCAAGTAGGAATAAGTAACGGTTATCAATTACTTTCTTCATAAATGAAGCTTTCCAACCAGTTAATTTTTTACCGTAAACTACACCAATTGCATCATCATGTCCTAATGAACATACTGTCCCTTTAATGTCTGGTGTAAACTCTTCAAGTTCACCTTTTCCACGAACTAATACAGCTAAGTTGTGTGCAACATTAAATCCTTGTTGAATTGCTATTTGTGCTGTTGGTGGGTATGGACGGTTACTAGATTCGTCAATTAATAAAGCAGAATCACCCACGATAAATACGTCATCATATCCTGGAACACGCATATCTTTTGTAACTTTCACACGTCCACGCATAGCTTCGAAGCCAGCTTGCTCTACTAATGCATTACCACGTACACCTGCAGCCCAAACAACTGTTGCAGAGTTGATTTTCTCTTCTACATCACCTTTAGCAACGATGATTCCATCTTCAGTACATTCTTTAATAGCTGTACCAATTTTGAATTCTACGCCTTTTTTCTCTAATTGAGATACTGCATAGTCAACTAATTCAGGATCAAAACCTGGTAATACCATTGGAGCAGCCTCTACACAAATAATACGAACTAAATTACGATCGATATCATATTCCTTGCATAATTCTGGCACACGGTTTGCAAGTTCTCCAACAAATTCAATACCAGTAAATCCAGCACCACCTACAATAATTGTTAATAACTCGTCGCGCTTTTCAGCTGGTGTGTTGTAATATTTAGAAAAGCTATAATCAATATGCTCACGAATTTGACGAGCAGCATTGATGCTTGCAATTGAGAATGCATGTTCTTTTAAACCTTTAATTCCAAATGTTTCTGACTCAAAACCAAGTCCAACTACTAAATAATCATAGTTTAATTCACCGTTAGAAAGAATGACTTTCTTTTCTTCTGGTTTAATTTGAGTAACAGTATCTTGGATAAAGTTAACCTTACTTGGGTTAATCACGTCTTTAATGTCAAGGCGTGTACGGTCATGATGTAATGTACCTGCCGCATTTTCATGTAACCAAGTCGTTTGGTAGTGGTAACTATTTTTATTTACTAATGTAATGTCCGCTTCATTTGCAGATAATGTTTTTTGAAGTCGAGTTGCAGTAATAATTCCACCGTACCCAGCTCCAATGATTACAATCTTAGGCTTATTCATGATATACATACCATCCTTTTAAATTATATTAAGTACCTACAATTTGCCGTAATATCTCTAAATTTATAACTAAGCTCAATAGTGAGCAATCTAGTTCATTATAAAATTAGTACATAAGTGAGCAAACAATTGAATAGGGATATTTGTCTAAATATTTCGTAATAATTGTCACAAAATGTTAACAATTAGCCTATAACAATATTAAAGTTTTTTGTGTAAGATTTCAAGCATAAATCTAATCGGTAGAATTCTCGAAATATTAAGTTAAATTAGTTATATTTTGATCCACACCTCAGTTTATCGGCATAAAATATGATATTATTCTATTAAAGATGACATGCATTTATACATGAGGGGGATATTCCGTTTATGAAAGACGAAAAAGTATATGATATTACGATAATTGGTGGAGGACCAATTGGTTTATTCACTGCTTTTTATGGTGGAATGCGACAAGCTAGTGTAAAAATCATAGAAAGCCTTCCACAGCTTGGTGGTCAATTATCTGCACTTTACCCTGAAAAATACATATATGATGTAGCTGGTTTCCCAAAAGTACGCGCTCAAGAGTTAATTGATAACTTAAAAGAGCAAATGAAAAAATTTAATCCTACCGTATGTTTAGAGCAGTCAGTTCAAACGATTACTAAAGGTGAAGACGGAGTATTCCATTTAGTTTGTAATGATGGTTTTGAGCATTATACAAAAGCTATTATCATCACTGCAGGTAATGGTGCATTCCAACCACGTAAACTTGAAATCGCTGGTTCTGAAAAATTTGAAAAAGCAAACCTACATTACTTCGTAGATGATATGAATAAATTTGCTGGTAAACGAGTTGTTGTTTTCGGTGGCGGAGATTCTGCTGTAGACTGGTCATTAATGCTTGAACCAATCACTGAAAAAGTAACATTAGTTCACCGTCGTGATAAATTTAGAGCTCATGAGCATAGCGTTGAAAACTTAATGAACTCTAAAGTAGAAGTAACAACTCCTTGGGTTCCTGTTGGAATCGTTGGTGAAAAGCGTATTGAAAAAGTTGTACTTCAAAATGCAAAAACTGAAGAGCGCATTGAAATTGAAATTGATGATGTGATCGTTAACTATGGTTTTGTTTCGTCTTTAGGACCAATTAAAAACTGGGGCCTAAACATTGAAAAGAATAACATTGTTGTTAACTCACGCATGGAAACAAATATTCCAGGTATTTATGCTGCTGGCGATATTTGTACATATGATGGAAAAGTTAAGCTAATTGCTTCTGGTTTTGGTGAAGCACCAACAGCAATCAACCATGCTAAAACTTATATTGATCCAACTGCGAAAGTACAACCAGGTCATAGTTCTTCAATGTTCTAAAATATAAAATTTAAATCATAATGACTGGCTTTTAATAGGCAGTCTTTTTTAACCTCACTTGTGATACATTGAACAATGTACAGCATAATTCGTGAACCATTTCACAACCAACTTCTTAAGAAACCATTTCAAATTTTTATCTACACTATATAATAGTACACAACTTCAAAAAAGATTCAATAATTTACCCTGAATTTGTAAAAATATTAACAATTAAGAATTTTGCCTAGTTTGTATAATAGAAAAAATAGGATACAAAAGTATCCTATTCATTTTTTATTCAGTGATTAAGTTTGGCTCAATTAGCACTCTTCAGGTGTACCAGCATTCGTAGCTGTTCTAAAGCTTGAACCACATCCACATGATGCGATTGCATTCGGATTTTCGATTGTAAATCCTCCACCTAGTAATGACTCTTTGAAATCAATTACAACTCCTTTTAAAATTGGAGCACTTTCATTATCAATTAAAAACTTAATGCCATGATATTCTAATTCTGTGTCATCATCATTTTTTTGTGGATCGAAACCAAGTCCATATGAAAGTCCAGAGCAACCTCCACCTTTTACTCCCAAGCGAACAAAAGTGTTTTGATCTTCTTCGTTTTCAATCATTTCTTTAATTTTTAAACCTGCTTGTTCAGTAACTGTAATCATTTATTTCACTCCTCTTTGAGTATAGTATATGCCTTCTGTTATTGTAACTGCTGGGCCTTTCATCCATACATCCCCATCAGTGGACCAAGTAATTTGTAAATCTCCACCTTGCAGGTGAACAGTTATCGGTTCATCTCGTTTATATTTACCTTCTTGTATCATAGCGACTGCTGCAGCACAAGCTCCTGTTCCACAGGCTTGCGTTACACCAGAACCTCGCTCCCATACAACGAAATTTATCTCATTATGCGGCAAACATTCGATAAATTCAACATTTACGCTTTCCGGAAATAAATTATGCTTTTCAACAATTGGACCTAAAGTAGTTAATGGTGCCTTTTTTATATCAGTTACTTCAAAAACAGCATGAGGATTTCCCATCGAAACCGCTGAAAATTCATAGCTTTTTTCTTCATATAAAATTCTATCCTTAGCATATTCCTGGTCATTACCGATCATTGGGATTTGTGATCTTTGGAATATTGGTTTCCCCATATTTACTGTTACTTGATTAACAATATTATTTTCAACATGAACTGTTGCTTCAACAATTGTACTGATTGTTTCAATCTTAAATGAAGTATTATTTGCAATTCCATGTTCATATGCATATTTAGCTACACATCTTAGACCATTACCACAATTTTTAGCTTCTGACCCATCATTATTAAATACTCGCATTTTTACATCTGCAACTTCTGATGGACAGATTAATATCATTCCATCACTACCAATACCTGTATTAATATTTGAAACTTCAACTGCAAGTTTAGAAAGCTCTTCTTCTCTTAAATTTTCTTCAAACATATTTACATAAATATAGTTATTTCCTAATCCATGCATTTTTGTATAACGAAAAGAATTCATTTACATGACTCCTTACTTTTTTTATTAATACAAGTATAAAATTTAAATGAATTGAGCACAATAAGAACATCCCCCGTTTCTCGATATAGAAACATTTTAAGAGCTTCACTTAGGTGAATGCTCATTTTTTTTGCATTTATTTTGCTTTATAATTAAAAACAGTGTACGTAATAAAAATAATATTGGTTAATGTAATTAATCTAAAGGATAGTAATTTTCCCATATGTGAATTGTTTAAATTAGGGAATGATCGAGGGATGTTAAACGGTTTGAGGAAGAATAAACTATTGTTAAAATAGCTCAAAAAACAGAAAAAGCACTGTTAATTATTAACAGCGCTTCTTATATTAACATATTTTCTTCTAAGAAAATATAAATATTATCTACTAGCTCGGTTGCCGTTTCTCCAGTAACTACTTCCCCTTCAACTAGTGCAAAAAGTGATAGACTACATTTTCCACAATATCCAAGGCAGCCATATTCTAGTATGTCTAGATTTGGATCACGTTCAAGCTGTTCTAAAGCTTTTTGTGCACCGTCTGATAGATTTTTTATACAAAATTCGACTAATGGTCTCACTATTTTTCACTCCTTGCTCCTCATAAAGTTACTCTTTTTTTTTAAAAACGTCAATCCTTTTGAGAATAAATGGAATGAGCTTTATTTTACCGAGTTAGGCGTTGTTATTTTAACATAAAATATATATAATATAATTGTCGAAAAATAGAAAAATTTTTTCATTCAACGCTAATAAAACAAAAGGGGAACATCAACTATGAAAAACCTCGTATTACTAGGTGCCGGATATGGAAATATTCGTGCTTTGTCACGTCTATTAACATCTGATTTACCTGAGGATGTTCATATCACATTGATTGATCGAAATTCTTTTCATTGCTTTAAAACTGAGTATTATGCATTAGTTGCAGGTACGGTTCCAGAGCAACACATTAGAATACCATTACCAACTCATGAGAAATTAAAGGTTGTATATGGAGATATTACTACAATTGATACGGCAAACAAGAAAGTAGAATTAAGCAATGGAAAATCAGTTTCTTATGATGATTTAATTATCGGTTTAGGTTGTGAGGATAAATACCATAATGTACCTGGTGCACCGGAACATACTTATAGTATTCAAACAATTGAAAAAACAAGAAACGCTTATGAAAATGTAAATAGTCTACCTCCTAATTCAGTAATCGGTGTTGTAGGTGCTGGTTTAAGTGGAGTAGAAGTAGCTAGTGAATTAAGAGAAAGTAGAAGCGATTTACAAATTTTACTTTTTGACCGTGGAAGCCGAATTTTATCAATGTTTCCAGAAAAACTTAGTTATTATGTACAAAACTGGTTTATTGAGCACGATGTAAAAATTGTCAGCAATTCAAACATTACAAAGGTTGAGAAAAATACTTTATTTAACCATGATGATGAAATTCATTGTGACGCTGTTATTTGGACAGCGGGAATTCAACCAGTTGAAGTTGTCCGCAATTTAGACGTAGAAAAAGACAATACAGGAAGAATCATAGTAACGAAATATCATCACATACCAAACGATGAGCACGTTTATGTAGTAGGAGATTGTGCATCATTACCATATGCACCTTCTGCACAGCTTGCGGAAGCTCAAGCAGAACAAATCGTTATGGTTTTACAAAAAAAATGGAAAGGTGAAGACCTTCCAGAAGAAATGCCTAAAATTAAATTAAAAGGTATTATGGGCTCATTAGGTAAAAAACATGGTTTTGGACTATTCAATGAACGCCCACTAATCGGACGTGTTCCAAGATTAATTAAGTCTGGAATTTTATGGATGTATAAATACCACAATGGTTGATTAACAAATCTTTTTAGCTATACTTATATGCTAAATCGCCCCTTAACATAATTGCTAAGGGGCTTTTTTTATTCTGTTTTATCAGATTTAATAACTTCTTTTACACTTTCAACCATCCCTAAAAGCTTTGTAGCGTCTGTCGGAATAACAAGTTTTGATGCATGACCGTAAGCTACTTTTTCTAAAGCTTCCATTGAACGTAATTGAACCATTTCTTTAGTTGGCTCTGCATTTCTCCAAACATCTAACACAAGTTGTTCCCCTCTAGCTTTCGCTTCAGCAAGTTTAATGATTGCTTCCGCTTCCCCTTCCGCGCGTAAAACTTGAGAATCTTTATCTCCTCGAGCTTTTTCAACTTGACTTAAACGTTCCCCTTCTGCTTCAAGAATTTTTGATTGCTTTTCCCCTTCTGCTTTCAGGATTTTTGATTCTTTTTCACCTTGTGCATTTAAAACTTTTTCACGACGTGTACGTTCTGCTTGCATTTGTCTTTCCATCGCATTTTGTATATCAATTGGTGGAATAATATTTCGGATTTCTACACGATTAACCTTCATTCCCCATTTATCTGTTGCTTGGTCAAGAATTGCACGGAGTTTATTATTAACTGTATCACGACTGGTTAACGTTTCATCTAAATCTAATTCCCCTATTAAGTTACGTAAAGTAGTTGCAGTCAAATTGGAAATCGCAGAAAGAGGATTAGCAATTTCGTATTCATGACGCACAACATCAGTTACTTGATAAAAGACAACTGAGTCAACTTGGATACTAACATTATCTTTTGTAATCATTGATTGTGGTGGAAAGTCTACCACAGTCTCACGCAATGTTTTTTTACTAGCCACACGTTCAACAAATGGCATTACAACGTGGATTCCACTCTCTAATTTACGATGGAATTTCCCTAATCGTTCTACTAGATATACTTCAGATTGTCTAACAATACGAATACTGGATAATAAAAGTAACACAACAAATAAAACAATAATACCTATAATAATTGGACCAACCATAGAACTTACATCAGACATAGCACTTCTCCTCAATTAGTTATTTTTCACGTATAAAGTTGCACCTTCTATTTTTGTTACAATTACCTTTTGATTTAAAGTTAATGGTTCAGTAGAACGGATTGTCCATTCGTCACCATAAACTTTAGTCGTGCCTAGTGTAACATCATTTATTTCAACAGAGGCTACTGCGACCTCTTTACCAACTAATGCATATACTCCATTTTCGATCGTTTTATGCTGGTGGATTCTTTTTGCAAATTTCTTGGTACTAAGCCACAAAATTAATGCACTAATAACAAAAACAATAAAAGTAAAGGTGTTTGATCCTGTTAAATAATTGACAACTGATGCTAGAATACTCGCAATACCAATCCATAAGAATACAAATGTTAACGAAAACATTTCGATAATAATTAATAAAACTCCAATTACAAATAAACTGATTGCAACCATTCCACCCCTCCTCCCAATTATATATATATGCCAAAAATTGTAATTTATTTGTTTTACACTTCTATTCTATCATGTAAATCTTCCGCATTTTACATAAAATAGTGAAATATATTAAAACATTTTAATTTTTTTGGATAAGAATCATTTTCAATATGAACCCTACAAAAAACAATTTGTAATCAATAAAAAAACCCTTACATTTTTGTAAGGGCATGCTGTCGAAAAACTATCTTGTCAATTAATTATCAAATTTTCGTAAAAGGAGTAGAGTGATATTGATTTCCATTACAGGATGCTCGCTTTCCATGGGGCGAGATTCTTTAGCCTCCTCGGCAAGCCGAGGCCACTGAAAAACAGTCAATTTTATTTACTGTAATCTATATATGATCTAAAAAAGGCGATTTTTCGTTCAGAATTGAACGGAAAATCGCCTTTTCCTTTATACATTTTTATTTTTCTTCCTTCATTAAGGTCAGTATTCGTTTTAAATTAACTGCGAATATGGCCATTGCCCCTTGCATTTCCATGCCTAATAGACCCGTGGAATTTGCTACATTGTACCCGTGTCTGTGTTTTAATTCACTATTTTTTGCTTCAATTTTATAGCGTTCTTTTGATTTCTCTTTGAAATATTCGCTTTCTTGAAATTGTGCATGCTCTTTGTGTTCAGTTGATTTAATTGTTACACTATATGATTTACTTTTGGCACCTTCTTTGTAACATCCATCTTTAAAGGGACATTTTTTACATTTTTCAATATCAAAGTAATACATATCTCGCGGATTTTTTTTCTGATTTTTTCTTTCTTGTCTTCTTTTTCGGATTGCCATATGACCTGCCTTGCAAACGTACATACCCGCATCCTTATTATATTGAAATTCATCTTCTTTTTTACGTGTTCCATGTGTAATCGTTGGGTTTAATTTCGAAACTAATTTTAATTCATTTTCATTTACGTATTGAAGATTATCAATCTCTGAATAAGCTGTATCACCAATGACTGTATCAATTTCCATTCCTGTTTCACAACTTTTTTCAATCAATGTTTGTAGGTACTTTCCATCATTTTTTTCACCAGTAGTAACCAATGCAGCTGTAATAAGACGCTCTTCGTTCATCGCAATATGTGTTTTATAACCAAAGAATGAGGTATCAGCTGATTTGTGACCAGTTTTTGCGTCAGGATCATGTGAAAATTCTAGGTTGCCCTCGTAATCTTCTACAATTTCTTTTAGATAGTTTAGTTTTTCTTTGACTTTTGGATATTCACGGATTGATTCTTCTTTTTCCACAGATTGGATGACTTTTTGACTATATTTAATTTCATCGATTAAATCATTCGTTGTTGGCTTTTGTGGGAATTTTCCTCTCATTCCCTCATTGATTTGATAAACAGCTTTTCGAAGAAGCTTTGACTTTTCCATTAAAAATTCTTTTGGTGATTTTTGATTATATCGCGATCTTGTATGAGTTGCATCAACTATAATGGAAGTACTTTTAATTAGTTCTTTTTCAAGTGCGATTTCGACTGTTTTATTGATCAACATGTCTAATAATTCAACATCTTTTAAACGAAGCTTACGAAATTTCGTTAAAGAACTTGAATTGATCACTGATTCTTCCGGAGCCATATCAAGAAAATATTTAAAAGACATATCATACTTTGATCGTTCAACAACATCAACATCTGATAAATCAAAGATCGATTTTAGTAACAAATATTTGAACATACGAATAGGCGGCACTGCATTCCGGCCGTTATCAAGGCAATATTTATTTTTTAATTCTTCTAAAACAAACGTAAAATCTACTAATTCATTTATTTGACGAAGTATATTATCTTTCGGAACAATTAAATCGTATAAAGCCATGAAAGGACTGAGAGTAAAAGATTCTTGATTTGAGATCATTCGATACACCACCGTTACTTGATACAACAATTATACAAGAAAAAAGTGAAGGCTTCCTCGATGAAATCGAGAAAGCCTTCACTTTTTTTAATCACAAGGACTTTTTCAGTGGCCTCGGCAAGCCTGCGGGGTCTCAGCCTTCCCGCTAATCCCATAGGAGTCGAGCATCCCTCCATTCCAATCAACTTATTCATCAAAAAATGTCTGCGATAAACCCTAATCAAATAGCCTTTACTTAGAGTAATCTAACTGTTGTATTTTAATCAGATTGTAGATAATTAATATTGAACAGTTATTAAACTAAACGATCGAATTTGTTTTCTAAAAAAAGCTCATAATATTTTTAACTTCTAAAAAAATCATTTCTAGCGTTATTGAAATAATGAAATTGATCAAACCTATTAACATTTATAACCATTAAAAGATCATTCAAAAAATGCTAATTTTATCATTATTAAATGTTCACTTAAAGTTCACTTAAAGTCCGTTTTCCCTATTGACGACTTTATATTTCAACACTCTGCCCTTACATTTTTTTTGTAAGGGGTTTTCATACATTATAGTTCAATAGCGTTATAAACATCTTTTAATTTTGGATTACCTTCACCAACAACATTTCCATTTACTAATACTACTGGATAGAAAAATTCATCATTTCTAACTCGTTCAGCGAAATCTTCTTTTTCATTATTCTCTACATTAAATATATCAATGTATTGAAAATCAAAGGCTAAGTCAGGATATTTTCTTTGAAGTGCAGCTTGAAGCCATTCAAAAGTTTCAATTGATGATGGCATTCCTACACAACTTGCACATATTACTTCAGCTCCAAAAACTTCCACTAAAATTTTATTACTCATTTTCTCCTCCTAGCATACAATAAGGGTGTGTCCGAAAATAATTTCAAACACACAAAGTACTCTGTAATAGATTTTTTCCTCTTAACTGATTATAATAAAATTAGTGAAAGGAGTCGATATGAATGGACATGAAAGAACAAGTACAAGAAGTTTTAGATAAATTAAGACCGTTTTTACTAAGAGATGGTGGAGACGTTGATTTAGTTGATATTGAGGATGGTATTGTTAAACTGCGCCTTTTAGGTGCATGTGGCAGCTGCCCAAGTTCAACTATTACATTAAAAGCTGGTATTGAGCGAGCTTTATTAGAAGAAGTACCTGGTGTAATTGAGGTTGAGCAAGTATTCTAATATGTTTTCAATACTAAAGAGAGGGTTATAAACCCTCTCTTTTATTTTAGCCATTTAATTTCACGAATCCCTAACTTAGCCGTTGGTAGTCCAATCAAATCATAAAATCCACCTAAAAAAGCTTCAAACTCATTAGTGTTTTCTAGATAATTAACTAACTTCCGCTCATACCTTTTCCGATCCGCATCGCTCCTTGCCAAATAATATCCTTCAATTGTTTCAAAATAGTGTACAGGAAAAAGAAGTCTTGCAAATAATAAACGCCACGCAAAAGTAGATAATGGACTTTTCTTTTCATAACCATAAAAAAATGAGAGGATTTTCTTTTGATAATGATCAGGATTCTCTAAATATTCATCCCTAACCCATTCAGCAAGATCCCTGCTTGGATGATCATAAATCCATTCAATCGGTACTTTCGCAAAATGAATTTCTTTCTGCCTTCGTTCAGTCATTTTTTGATGACAAATTGTTGCTGCATCAACAACTTGAGGAGTATCATCAAGTTCAGTATCTACAACATATTGAATCGCATTTTCAGTCATTCCGAGATAATAAGGAAAAGATTCAATAAATATTTGTTCGAAAAAATTTTCGGGATGACTATTCACTTTACTTTGCCAAAATCTTTCTAATTGCTCTAACCGTTTTTCCCATAAATTCTTCCATTTCCCAATCCTATTTAATCTTTTCAATTCATCTGAATATTTTTTCCCTCTTAAATGAAAAATCGCAAGTTCTTCACCGTTATTATTACTGCGTTCATTTTGTCTGTTACTCTTAAATAAGGAATAATTATTTCCATCAATCTTACTCACATAGTACCCTTGAACATTTTGAACAAAGGTTGCGACCGATTGATCACCGGTTAAGCTCATAAAATCACTTAAACTCTTCATTTCCTGCAAATCATCTTCTTTTAAATTTCCAATGGGTGCAAGAAAATACACCCTATTCCGCTGCCAAAACATGTAATATGACTGTACTTGAAGTAATTCAGCTGGTTGAATTTGATAATGAGTAAACATGTCTTGAATGATGTTTTGGTTGCGAATAAACATCATCACTCACATCCTTCTTATACCTACTTAATTAATATATATGTCACAAACCTAAAAACCTGTACCCTTCTTTTTCACTTTCTATCTATAAACCCGAATGACCATACACAAAAAGGGAGAGAATGACGTAGTATATATGAAATGTAAAAGCCAATTGGTCAGCCCCACAAACATAAGACAAAGGCCAAGAAAGGTTCCTTTTTTCGCTTTACTTGGGCATGCTAAACTCTGAACTATACTATACAAAAAGAAGGCAAAAGGTTTAACAGATAAGGTATAAGTAATAAATTATATGTCTTAACAATTTTTTTACTATGTTTTAACTTTTTTTATAAAGGGGAATTATGTTCGATATCGAATCATATATAATTAATCCTCTTATTTCTTAAAAATAATTTAAAGTAAAAGTTTTAATTATTTTATGAAATCTCAATTTTAGTTATTTTTATAGTAATTAAATCAATCGATAAGGAAAAGGTGATGAAATGGAATATTTAAATCACGATTTAGAAAAGACTGCATTATCGTTATTAGTACAAAGAGGTGTTACGCTCGATGACATTGCTGACTTAGTTTA
Source organism: Gottfriedia acidiceleris (assembly GCF_023115465.1). Lineage (NCBI taxonomy): Bacteria > Bacillati > Bacillota > Bacilli > Caryophanales > Bacillaceae > Gottfriedia > Gottfriedia acidiceleris. The sequence goes on from NZ_CP096034.1 coordinate 4,090,767, forward strand.
TTTTTTACAAAGTAAATATCATGAAAATTTATCTAAAGATGAGTGTAAACACAATGTTGAGAGAGTCTTGACAAAACGTGAGATACAAAATGCCATCATTACTGGTATTGAATTAGATATTTTGGCAGAGCAAGATAAACTTCAGGAGCCATTATTGGCTATTATCAAAAAAGATGAAGGCCTTTATGGAATTGATGAAATAATTGCCTTATCGATCGTAAATGTATATGGTTCAATTGGATTCACGAATTACGGTTACATCGATAAATTAAAACCTGGGATTTTAGAAAGATTAAATGATAAATCAACAGGCTTAGTAAATACATTTTTAGATGATATTGTTGGAGCGATTGCAGCTGCTGCATCTAGCCGACTTGCTCATCGTGCTGCACATAAAAAGGCTGATCAAATTAAAGCTGAAGATGAATAAAAAAGAGGGGTCTCATAAGTCAATCTACATTTGAGACCACTTTTTTCATTTGAAATAACACAAAAACCCCACAAGTTAATTAATAACTAGTGAGGTTTTTTTAGTTTAGCTAATTTCTTAAATATATTTAATCCACTCTTCTAATGAGTCAACTGAATAAGTTGGCTGCGTTTCGTAATTTGACAACATATCCCTTGTCGTTACACCAGTATGAACAATCAATGTATCAACACCAGTATTAATACCAGCCATTATGTCTGTATCATAATAATCACCAATCATTAATGTATCCTCTTTTGCAACACCAAGAACTTTTAATGCTTGTTCCATAATAATTGATTCAGGTTTTCCAATAAAAATTGGTTTTACTGTAGTAGATACCGCAATAACAGATGTTAGTGAACCATTTCCAGGTAATAAACCTCTTTCGGTCGGAATCGCTATGTCGCCATTAGTAGAAATAAATGTCGCGCCATTTCGTACAGCTATACAAGCCTTTGCTAATTTCTCGTAATTAATACTACGGTCTAAACCACTAATTACAAAATCAGGATTTTCATCTGTAATTGTTAAGCCAACTTCCTCTAGAGCATATTGTAAGCCCTCTTCACCGATCATATAAACAGTAGCATCTGCCTTTTTTTCTTTTATGTAATTTGCTGTTGCATTACTTGTTGTAAAGACCTGTTCTTTTGTAGTTGGAATATTAAAGGAATTAAGTTTATCAGCAACTTGTTCTGGTTTACGTGTAGAATTATTCGTTACAAAAAGATATGGAATATTTTTTTCCTTCAGAGCCTTTATAAAAAGACTCGCTTCCTCAATTTGCTCCTCGCCACGATACATCGTTCCATCTAGATCAATTAAGTATCCTTTATATTGTTTCATATTGCCACTCCTTACTAGTCAGGCTGTTCTCTTTTGTAGGAAAAGAAAAACAGCGTTAGAATCAAATTTTACATTGAACAATTAAGATTATTTTTCCTCATCACTACTAAAAGCATTAATTACACCAAGTTCCTTATCAAGAAAAGCTTGAACCGCAACCGGGAATTCCTTATATGCTTCTATATTTTCGCTTAATGTCGTCACTATTTTTTCTGTAATTGAAGATGTGTAATCTTGTAATAAATGTTTTCGAATTGGAATTAATTTTTTTATCGATTCTCCAGTTGATGCAGTAATAACTTTTTCATCCATTAGAATATCAACAATGTCATCATAACTACCTGGGTCTCTCATTATAAAGCCATCAATCATTGTATTTCCAATATCTAACATACTATCAATCAAAAGATGTGTCATTCTTTCCAAAGCTAATTCTTCTATTTTATTTTTTGGATGGCTGCTGTTTGACGCATAAAATTCAAGCATTGAATTTAAAATTTCAATTCGATCTAATATGTTTTGACGATTTACAAAGTACATATGTACACTTCCTTCTCAATTCTATCTTCTACATTTTATGGACTTATATTTATTTTATAGCTAAATTCGAAAAAAATCGACAAATGAAAGCGTTTCTTACCGATTTTTGTTATATTATATAGGTGAATATTTTTCTTTGGATTGGACTTTTGGAGCGTGATTAGCAATTGAGATTATATGAGTTGCTGAAGCAGTTGCCCTTGCCTCTGCTCATTTGATGGGACAAAGGTAAGGAAATGAAGCTGAAACCCAAGATAATTATTAACATTAAATGATTTAGTAAAAGCTGATGATGCAATTTTTTGCTACTACAGGCTTTACTTTAGGTAAATTACTTGAAGGAGTTACTTTCTTAGGTGGAGACTTAGTTGAAACTCATTATATTGTAATGAGAAGTAAAATGAAAACTGTGTGCCATATTAATGCACATCACCATTTAGGATATAAGCAAAATTTTATTTTAGTATAATGGAGGAATAAAAAATGTCAGAACGTTTTTTCTTATATGATGACACTATTCAAGCAAAGACTCGTTTTGTAAGCTTTATGGGAGAAGAGCAAAGACATGATCTTGCTTTAGTCTATTCTGATCGTCATTATGGCAAAGTTATGATTATGGATATGCAAAGTAATCGATTTGCAATTATTGGTTCAGATGATTTAAAAGAAGAAGGTTACTTAGAATTTGCTTTCGGAATTTCTGAAGAAAAGGCAGCTGAATTATTAGATTTTCTTAGTGAAATTATTTTTTAATTTTTCGATCCTGTGGATAAATAATTTATTTTTACTAAATAATCTGAAAAATAGTGGATAACTAAAAAGTTGTCCACTATTTTTGTGATTAAGTCTTTAGTTATTCACATTTTTGTTGAAAGATTCAAACTTATCCACAAGGTTTTTATTCTTTGAAAAAATCAAAAAATAGTTTATCCACAATCTTATTAAAATAAAAAAATGATGGGTTTCCCCATCATTTAATTTTTTACTTTCTTAACCACAAAATATTTACATCCAAAATTACAATACTCATAAATGTATTCACGTAATGTACTTATTTTTGAATCATATGGAACATTTTTTTGAGAATCATCAAAAAATCCTCTAAGTCTTAGTTGCTCATAGCCCCAATCCCCAACAATGTAATCATACTTTGAAAGGATCTCTGCATATCTCGCTTTAAAAGCTTCTTCATTGAATCCTTCACGGTAATCTTCAACTACTTCATAGCAAATATTCTGTATGCAAACCAATTTGTATTCTCCTTCCTTTTACTCCCATAAATATGTAACTAATATTTTGGCATACTAATTTTACAATGATTATTAAAAGGTGGTATTTAATATGCGTAAATATTTAGTTTGTTTATTAACCTTATTTTTGCTAACAGGATGTTCATTCGGTCCAAGTCATTCGCGACAGTACAATTATAAGGACGTAACATATAAAAATGAACATCAAACAAATCCAACACCTAAACAATTAAATACAAAGCCGATGGATTTAGGCGATGTAAATGCTAAAATGTCAAATAACTCTTACAAAGATTATGGCTTTTCTAGACTACAAAAGCAAGATGTTTTAGGTAAAGATGGTGATTATACATTAACTATTGATAAACAAGAAGTGTCAAAATTCATTTCTTATTTAGTTGTAAAGCTTCCTGATATAGATGATGCTGCTACACTAGTTACAGATCAAGAGGTATTGATTGCTTATAAGACAGATGGTGATAAATCATTAGCTAGAAAACAGGTTGAAAAAACTGCTCAATCTGCACTTCCTACTTATTATCATATCTTTACTTCAAATTCCTTACAAAATATAAATAATATTGAAGAGCTAAATAAATATGGCCAGCTTAATGATGGACAATTAGAGCAAAAAATAAAAGATTTATCTCAAGGTTTTGATGTAGATAAACAAAGCATGCATTTTGATATGATTTCAAAATAATCATCAAAATAAAAGCACTAGCATAGGCTAGTGCTTTTTATTACGCTTGTTTAGCAGCTTCTACTTGTTCGTCAGCATGATATGATGAACGAACTAGAGGACCAGCCTCACAGTGCGAGAAACCTTTCCCTAAAGCAATTTCTTTTAGGGCTGCAAACTCGTCAGGAGTATAGTATTTTTTAACAGATAAATGAGTTTTCGTTGGTTGTAAATATTGACCTAATGTAATGATATTTACACCTGCAGAACGCAAATCATCCATTGCTTCGTAAATTTGTTCATTTGTTTCACCTAATCCAAGCATGATGCTTGATTTTGTAGGGATGCTAGGGTTTATTTCTTTTGCTCTACGTAAAAATTCAAGTGATCTTTCATACGTAGCTCTTGCACGAACACGTGGAGTTAACTCTCTAACTGTTTCAATATTATGGTTCATAATATCTGGTTTTGCATCCATTAACATTTTTAGGTTCTCAAATTTTCCACCCATATCAGATGGTAAAACTTCAATTGTAGTAAATGGATTTGCTTTTCTTACTTCTCTAACAGTTTCTGCAAATACAGCTGCTCCACCGTCTCTTAAATCATCACGAGCAACCGCTGTAATTACTACGTGTTTTAAGTTCATTTGTGTTACAGATTCAGCAACTCGCACTGGTTCTTGTAGATCAAGTTCAGTTGGTAAACCTGTTTTAACTGCACAAAAACGACATGCACGAGTACAAACCGCGCCTAGGATCATAAATGTAGCTGTTTTTCTAACTGCCCAACATTCATGGATATTTGGACAACGAGCTTCTTCACAAACAGTATGAAGATTTTTTGATCGCATCATTTTCTTTAATTCTGTGTAAGATTCATTTGTGTTTAATTTTATTTTTAGCCACTCGGGCTTTCTTAAATATTCTTCTTTTTTTGATGCCATTTGAAATTCCTCCAACGTTATTCGTTTACGACTTATTTCATTTTCTCTTCCAATAGTATATATATTACTACATTTTTCGCGGATATGAAAAACTTTCGTTTGATTATCCCTATTATCCCTATAATTTCCATCTATGAAAGTCGCTCCTTTAACCAAACTATAGATGTAAATCAATTTAAAGGATGATGGATTTGAAAAAAATAATTGTACTTTTTTGTATGGTGGTTATCTTCATAATGCCATCATTTACAAATGCAGAAGAAATTGATCAAGCACAGCTTAACGAAGAACGAATGGCCTTATATAAAAAAGGGGAAACGCTAACATTTATCCCTTGGTATTACTTTGCAGCTATAGATACTTATGAACGAAATGTACGGAGTGTAAGAAACGATATTCCAAAACGCGAAAATGGCGTCCTCTCGATCTATATTAAACCAGAGGATTGGAGTGGCCTATCAAATCCGGTTAAGAAAGACACATACGCTCCTACTATCCATTTATTTAGCGGCATTGGTTTAGATGGAAATAATGATGGTAAGGCTTCATTAGAAGATGATGAGGATATTCTGTACACTTTCATTCATCGATTACATTTCTATGGCCCATCCAGGCAATATATACGAATGATGCTATGGGATTACTACCAAAGAGCAATAACTGTTGATATTATCGATGAATATGCAAGTATGTATCAATATTACGGAAAATTAAATATAGAAGGTAATGCCTTCCCATTACCAATTCGCAGTACACATAGTTATCGTAGTACATGGGGTGCACCTCGAAGCTTTGGTGGACGAAGAGTTCATGAAGGGACTGATATTTTTGCGAATTATGGGACTCCTGTAAGGTCTACATGCTATGGAGTTATTGAGACAAAGGGCTGGAATCGAATTGGAGGATGGAGAATCGGAATTCGAGACTTGTATAATAATTATCATTACTACGCTCATCTAGGTGGCTTTAACAAAGACCTTCAAAGAGGGCAAGTAGTAGAGCCAGGAACACTGATTGGCTATGTTGGAAGTACTGGATATGGACCTCCAGGGACATCTGGAAAATTCCCTCCACATTTGCACTATGGTATTTACAAAGACAATGGTTATTCTGAGTGGTCTTTTGATCCTTATCCAAAATTACGTCTTTGGGAGCGTCAGGATAGCAGCAAACAAAGAAGGTGAATTGAAACGATTAATGAGAAAAAGGCAGACTAACTGATCCTAATGTACTAAGTTAGTCTGCTCTATTTTAAATTTATTTTTTTCCTTTTGTTGCTGATGGAATTTGTTGAGTATTTGGAGTAAATGGAATATAACTTGGAACTTCCCCATCGATAATTTCAGTAGCAATTGGGACTTCTACTTTCACCTTTGTTGATTTTGTACTAAACGGGATAATTACATTCATATTTACTTCTACATTCATAATAATTTCTACTACAGAATTATCAAATCCAAATGGCTTAACTTCTTGAGTAACATTAGCCACTGCATCACCGACTACAGAAAAGCGAACTGGTATAGTAGGTCCAAGTTTTCCTAAAAGTACTGTATTTGTAACGACCCCAATCGGAACTTTTAAATAAAGCCCCTCTTTATCCGCCTCCATTTTCTTCATTTCTGCTTTTGATAAAGATAAAAATGATAAATCCCCATTTTCAACTCTACGGATATTTTCTTCAACATGCTGGGTAGTAGAACCAATTATTTTATTGATTAAATATGTATTCGTACTTATTATCGCCTTACCATTCTCATCAACATCCCGAATGATTATATCCTGCCCTTGCAGTTCCTTAGATGCCGATTCATACGCTTCATTAATAACTAAAGAAGCTATTCGTCTTGTTTGTTTCTCAGAATATTTTAAGATCGTTGGAGTGAAAATTTTATCAATTTCCCAAAAAGCATATAAGGAAAAAAATAATAGAACAATACAAATCACTACATATTTTTTTGGAAAGATATTACGAATTTTTTGTGTTATTTGAGTTGAATTAGTTTTAAATCCACCAAAAGATTTTCTTTTTGAAACAAAAAATTTATTTTTTGGAACACGTCTGTACTTAAATCTCTTCATCGTATCCATGCCCCCTTACTAATGGGTATGCATGTCAATGCCTGTTCATTCTTAAAGGACTTGAACAATTAAATAATCGCTTTTTTTAAAATTTGATCACACTCGATAATCTCTAATTTCAACTCATTATATAAATTCACTTCATAAGGATTGCTTAATTTTATTTCATTTTCTTCAATTATCAGTACAACTGGACGATCTGTAGAAGCATCATTTTGACTTATAACGATTCCTTGTCTACCATCGCTCAATTTTACGTGTAATCCCGTTGGATAAACTGTTAGTAGATCGCTAAATATACTGATTAATTTAGCATCATATAATTTATCAATTCCATTCATTAATAATGTTAATCCTTCATTTGGGAGCATTGCTTGTCGATAGACTCGATTTGAAGTAACAGCATCAAAAAAATCGGCAATCCCAATTATCTTTGAGAAAAGATGCATTTCTTCACCAAATAAACCTTTTGGATAGCCGCTCCCATTGATCTTTTCATGATGCTGCAATGCACAGTCCGCAACAATTGGATGAATAGAAGGTACTTGTCGTATTATTTCGTATCCAGCAATTGTATGTTGTTTCATAAACTCATATTCATCTTCAGTTAAACGGTCCCGTTTGTTTAAAATCTTTTTTGGTATGAACATCTTCCCAACATCATGTAAAAGTGCACCTAATCCAAGTAAATTAAGCTGGTTTTTACTTAAATCTAATGCTGTCCCAATTCCTAAAGAATACATAGCTACATGTAGAGAATGAGTAAAGAGATCCTCATCATATTGTAATACGTCAATCAATAAAGATAAAACATCCTTCTGTTGCCACAATTCTTTTTGCAGTGATTTTATAATTTCTTTAAGTCTAGATGAGTTTTTTTCTAAAGATAGCCCTCTTAAATAAACATCTTCGCTAATTAGTTTAACAAAAGCATCTTCTATTGTTTTTGTGATCTCAGTGCGAAGTTCGTTTGAAATAATTGTCTTTTCCATTAATTGTTCTGATGATTGAACATGTACTAAAACAAAATGAATAGCTAATTTATGTATTCGATTAATCATCTCTTCTGTTAAAGGAATATTTGCACTAACGATCATTTTTCCATGTTCATTATAAAGCGGTTTTCTTAAGATCGTACCTGGGACAAGTGTTGATGCTTCAACAACTCTCATTGTTTTCTCCTTGAACAATTTTTTTTATTAAATATATGGCTCATCAGAGCAGTTAATACGTTGTAATAATCAAATTTTTTGTACCTTGTTTACACAAGAAGCCACTAAAAAAATTTTAGTGGCTTCTTTTATATCATCTTTAATAATGCGTCTCTTCCAATCATTCCTTTTTGAATACCTAACTTTTCTGCTTCAACAGTAATGGATTCTAAAGGCGCATTTAATAATTCTTCTATTGTTTTTACACCAACTGCTCGACCTGCGATAATTTGACGATCGCGCAATCTTTCATTTAATAAAGCTACATCTAATGCTCCGCACATAATATAACCGTTATCATTCATAACGACCAATAATGTAGTTTTTGGAAGTAAAACTGTTACAGCATTAAATGTATGATTATCTATTTTAATTGGGCTTAAATTGATCAAGTTCAACGCTCCTTTCTCATTCTAAAATATGAGAAAAAAACAAAAGTGTAACCTGTCTAATCCTGATAAATTTTATACATCTTTTAAAGCCGTAAATAACACATCACGAATAAATTCAGGCATAAAAAATCTTTTATGACTAGCATCTCGAATTGTAGGAATTAAATGACCAAACGTAAATAAATCCAAAGTTCCAATCGCATACATTTGATTTAAATCTAACATTTCACCATTAATAAATAGATCCTCTTTTTTCAAATGCTTTTTCTTATCTTTATTAGCAAAAGTAATTCCGTCGTAAACCATTTTTCCAATTACTTTCCCTCTAAATCCAAAACCTTTCATCTTTAAATGAGTCAGTTCTTTATCTTCACAACGATTTAAAACATTTAATAATTCCTTACCAGACAAATTAACGACACAAGGATTAATAGGATGTGGGCAAATCCGATGAATATCACCCTTAGTAACAAGGCCCTTACTTAAACCATCAAGTAAAATACCGGAATTTAGTATACTGATATCTGATTTAGTCCATTGGCGAAGTGCATTTGCTAATATTTTCAGCAATGGACTATCTTTAAACCAATTTACACCCAGGTTACTCGGTAATTGTGTCACTGGTTCATTTAACATTTCTTTACTTAATCTCATTAAATTAGCCAACATCATTTTCGTCATTTCATCTTGGTAATATGTTGGGACTGTATGTACTTCAGTAACTGAAGCTTCAGTATTTATAATACTTTTCGTCTCTTTATTTACAGTAATTAAAACCTCGCCTAAATAGTTACCGTGTTTGCCTGTTCCACAAAGTAAAGTTTCACCAGCATACTCTCCATTTGGAAATAAATGATGAGTATGTGCGCCTAAGATTATATCGACTCCTGAAAATTGTTCAGCGATTCTCTGATCGTCTCTCATACCTAAATGAGAAAGTATAATGACAATGTCTGATTGCGCTTTGACAATTGGCAATATGTTATTTAACGTTTCAAACGGATCTTTTATACTCCATCCTAATGTTTCATAAAACACTGGATAAGCGACTGTTAAACCAATTACTCCTAACTTTACTCCATTTTTTTCATATATTTCATAAGGCTTGCTGAAACTCTCGGTACCTTCATCTGAAATGTTTAAATTACTAACTAATACATCAAACTTTGCATCTTCATAAAGGTTTAACAATTCACCTTTTGATAAGGTGATTCCTTCATTATTTCCTATTGTAATTGCATCAAACTTTGCATCATTTAAAAGTTCCACATTGCCTTTTCCTAAAGTGGCCTCTGAAATTGGATGAAATCGATCAACGAAATCCCCAATATCAATAGTAAGTGTGGCCTCACCTTTTCCTTTAGCTAACTCTCTTTTAGACTTCAGCAAACCGACGATTGTTGGCCAAGTTTCAAAGTGGCTATGAATGTCATTTGTATGGAACAACCGAATATTTATAGTTTGATTTGTTCCCATTGTTCCACCATCCCTTTTTAGATATTTTCTATAATTAATTTTATGCCATAAAATAACACAACTAACCTTAAAATTAATGCGATTGTTTCAGTTTTTAATTTTTGATTAATATATGCTCCAATTTTCCCACCAAACCATGCACCAGGAATAAGTAGAAGAATGTAATAGAAATTTACTTCTCCTAATGTTATGTATGAAATCGAGCTTCCAAGAGTCGTAAACATAACGACAAACATTGAAGTCGCAACAGCTAACTGTGGTGGAAAACCAAATAAAAACGCCATCATTGGTACTAACAATATTCCTCCACCAATTCCAAATAATCCAGAGATGATTCCGACACAAATAGACAAAGAAATCGCTAATGGAAGACTATAGCTATATGTATATGCCTCGCCTTCCTCATTTGTATATGTTCGTATAATCCCGTTATGTACTTCCTTTGGTTTTTTATTTAATTTTGAAGAAACAAATAGAAAGACTGAAATACAGATTAAAAATATACCAAAAAATAAAGTAAACCGCTCTGTATTTAAAAGCGAATTGATGTATGTACCTAGTAAGCTACCAGGAACACTACCTATCAAAAATAAAATACCACTCTTATAATCGATTCGTTTTTGCTTATGGTACGAAAGTGTGGATGAGAGCGATGAAAACACAATTGTAATTAGTGAAGTTCCAACTGCAACATGAATTGGTACAGTCGAAAAAGCGGATAAAAAGTGATCAATATTAAGTAGCATTGGAACAATAATAATTCCTCCGCCTAAGCCAATCAATGATCCGACTGTTCCTGCAGCAAGTCCTATACTGATGAGTATAAGAATTTGTAGAATGATATCCAACCTAAATTTCTCTCCTTTTTTAAATACACTAGAAATCTATTTTCTCTATTTGAATTTAAATAATAGTTTAACATAAAAAAACTCGGAATTCCCCGAGTATGAATAATCCTTTATCTTATTTCACTTTAGTGCTAATAAAATATTGCTTACTCTATAATGCCCGCTTTCTGTGGGTTAAACGCCTAGCTATTACTTTAATATACTTAAATTTGCAATCCAAGGTCCTACGTCAGTTTTGTATCTTTTTGCCATCACTCTTGTAATTTGAGTTATATGGGTTAGATCATGTGCAACAAAAGTGGATAATAATTCTCTTAATTTAACGGAACCAAAATCGGGATGAATCCCTTCTAGTTCCAGATGGAGATTTGGGTCTACTAATAATTGTAATTTCTTAAGATTTTCAGTTCTTAAATTCTTGAATTCAAGCAGTCGTTCTTCTATTGATTTCTCATATTTTTCATTTAAATGCGAAAAACGATCGAATGGCGGGAAATGGTTGTTTCCATCATTGTTAAGTATGCAGTTCAACCTTGGAATCCAATTTGTTTTTTCACACTCAATTAGATGGTCGATTACTTCAGAAGCATTCCAAGTTCCTTCACCTTCATTACAATTTAACCAAGATTCAGATAATCCCGATAAAAGAGACTCTAATGATTTGGGTGTTCTTTCTAAAACTTCAATTGCTTCTTTAAGGTTAAAATTCATAAAAAATCCTCCCCACACCTTGATAAAAAACACTATGACAAGTTTTCATAAAACTTCAAGTTAAATTTTACCATAAATATGATTACTAAATTAATTAAACAGCTTTTTTTATCTCAACAAAAAAATAAAATTTAGCCATCTATCAAATTGTTAAACTGTAGGAACCTGACATCATTTTAATAAGTTTTACATTTTTCCCTTTGGAAGCGGTAAAAGAAAGCGTTTACGTACTACAAATAAAAAATTATATTGGGAATGTAACATTAAGTAATGATCTAAATTTTTCGATTAGGAGGAAGTTATTATGAAAAAGAAATTAGCAGCTATTACTCATAATACAGCAAATTATACAATATCTACCCAAGATGGTGGAACTGCAACGGGTTATTCTCCTAAGAAGACTTCGAACGGAAAAGCTGACGGGCTATTTGCCCTAGTGATCAGGTAGAAGAAGTGACTATTAATGAAAAGTCAAAAAAATTTTCACTTCTATTTCTTATTTTTATATTAGTAAGCTGTGATAATAGTAATTCAGACAAAAATAAAAAAATAATAATAAACAAAGAACAAAGAAATGGCGATTTAACAGATGATACTATTTATAATTATTTAAGACAGAACCTATTTACCAATAAAAATTATAATAAGATTATAGATTCATTTTATCTTTATGGTATGAATTCTAAAAATATCTATGTTTTTTTATCATTATGTTTTACTTGGTAAGCAAAATAAAGTAATTGAAGAAAAATATTTTCCAGTCGTCATAAAAGTAACTTGTAATAAAAAAATTACTGAACAAATAACACCTAAAAAATGGTGAAGATACTAAATATTTTTTAAGAAAGAATTTCCCTGAAAGTTTATGGGACGATGCAGAAAATATAAAAGATGAACTTATTTTTACTCACTCACAAATTCACGAATAGAGTGAATAAAAAATTCTCTGTAAGATTAGTAGCGAATCAAGATCACCCGATTACAAGGATTAAATAAAAAAATAAACCCTGTCGCCTAATAAAATGTACCCTATAGAATAGACACTTAAAAAAGTCTACTCTATAGGGTACTTTTGTTTATAATTAGAAAAAACGGGATTGGGGAAATTTTAGATCAGTAATAAAATATTTACTGATAAAGAAATTAATCTACTTTACAAAAATCAATATGTAAAGTCAGTTAGTTCAAAAGGAATCACATACACTGATGAGTTTAAGCGTATTTTTATTTCGGAAAACGTAAAAGGAAAATTAGCGAGAGAAATATTTGAAGAAATTAGATAAGCAGTTAAATTTATTAGAACATTTTAAATTTAAGCTACTACAGTTACGTATTTAGATATTACAGAAAAACTTGAAGAAGACGAACTTCAAAAGTTCGCCTCCACTAAAAACTCTATTAACCAATTGAACCTTCCATCTCGAATTTAATCAGACGGTTCATTTCAACTGCGTATTCCATTGGTAATTCTTTTGTAAATGGCTCAATGAAGCCCATTACGATCATTTCTGTAGCTTCTTGTTCAGAAATACCACGGCTCATTAAGTAGAATAATTGCTCTTCAGACACTTTTGAAACTTTCGCTTCGTGCTCAAGAGAAATATTGTCGTTTAAGATTTCGTTGTATGGAATTGTATCAGAAGTTGATGCATTATCCATAATTAACGTATCACACTCGATATTTGAACGTGATCCAGCTGCTTTACGACCAAAGTGTACGATACCACGGTACGTTACTTTACCACCATGTTTAGAAATAGATTTCGAAACAATTGTAGAAGAAGTATTTGGAGCTAAGTGAATCATTTTAGCACCAGCATCTTGGTGTTGTCCTTTACCAGCAATTGCAATTGAAAGTGTAAGACCACGAGCACCTTCACCTTTAAGGATAACTGCTGGGTATTTCATTGTTAATTTTGAACCAATGTTTCCATCGATCCATTCCATTGTTGCGTTCGCTTCACAAACAGCACGTTTCGTAACTAGGTTGAATACGTTATTCGCCCAGTTCTGAATTGTTGTATATCGGCAGTATGCATCCTTCTTAATGATGATTTCTACTACTGCAGAGTGAAGTGAGTTTGTTGTATAAACAGGAGCAGTACATCCTTCAACGTAATGTACATGCGCACCTTCGTCAGCAATGATTAATGTACGTTCAAATTGACCCATATTTTCAGAGTTAATACGGAAATACGCTTGAAGTGGCGTATCAACTTTAACACCTTTTGGTACGTAGATGAATGATCCACCAGACCAAACAGCTGAGTTTAATGCAGCAAATTTGTTATCTGTAGGTGGAATTACTTTTCCAAAGTGCTCTTTGAAAATTTCTTCATGCTCACGTAAAGCTGTGTCTGTATCAGTAAATAAGATACCAAGATCAGTTAAGTCTTGTTTCATGCTGTGGTAAACTACCTCAGACTCATACTGTGCAGATACACCAGCTAAATACTTTTGTTCTGCTTCAGGGATACCTAATTTATCGAAAGTGTTTTTGATTTCTTCAGGTACTTCATCCCAAGACTTTTCAGTTTTCTCTGATGGTTTTACATAGTAAGTAATTTCATCAAAGCGTAAATCTGCTAAGTCTCCACCCCATTGAGGCATTGGCATATCATAGAAATGTTGTAAAGATTTTAAACGGAAATCTAACATCCATTGTGGTTCATTTTTCATACGTGAAATTTCTTCAACGATATCCTTTGTTAAACCACGCTCTGAACGGAAGATTGATACGTCACGGTCATGAAAACCATATTTATAATCACTAATATCTGGCAAATTAGTAGACATTATTCATACTCCCTTCTTATAGAAGAGGAGGATTAAAGCTCAGAGGATTATTCCTCTGATTTTAAGCCCTTCTCCATTGCTTTCCATGCAAGTGTTGCACATTTAATTCGTGCTGGAAACTTCGAAACACCTTGAAGTGCTTCAATATCATCTAAATCAATTGATTCATCGTATTCTTTTCCAAGCATCATATCTGAAAATATTTGAGCAAGCTGTAGAGCTTCCTCGATTTTTTTACCTTTAATTGCGTGAGTCATCATTGAAGCTGAAGCCATTGAAATTGAGCATCCTTCACCGTCAAAACGAGCATCTGTTACAATTCCATCATCAACCTTTAAGCGAAGTTCAATGCGATCACCACAAGTAGGGTTATTCATGTTTATTGTTACATCGTTTTCTGATATTGCCCCTACCCCTTTATTGCGAGGGTTTTTATAATGGTCCATTATCACGCGACGATATAATGCATCTAGATCAATGTTTCGATTAATAGACATCGCTGAAATACTCCTTCGTTTTAACTAATCCTCTTACAAAAGCATCTACATCTTCTTTTGTATTATACAGATAAAAACTTGCACGAGCAGTAGCAGATACCTTTAACCATCTCATTAATGGCTGAGCACAATGATGGCCAGCTCGAACAGCAATTCCTTCTACATCTAATACAGTTGCAACATCATGTGGATGCACATCTTCCACATTAAACGTTACTAAACCTGCACGATGCTTCGGACCATAGATTGTTATTCCTTTTACAGTAGATAACTGTTCAAGTGCATAATCCGCAATCTCATGTTCATGCTTTTCGATCTTATCCATACCAATTTCAGTTAAGAAATCAATAGCAGCGCCTAAACCAACTGCACCAGCAATGATTGGAGTTCCACCTTCAAATTTCCATGGTAGTTCTTTCCAAGTAGAATCTTGTAAGTCAACGAAATCAATCATTTCCCCACCAAATTCAATAGGTTCCATGTTTTCAAGAAGATGTTTTTTACCATAAAGTACACCAATACCCGTAGGAGCACACATTTTATGACCAGAAAATGCGTAGAAGTCGCAATCTAAGTCTTGAACGTCAACCTTCATATGTGGAGTACTTTGTGCACCATCAACAAGCATGATTGCTCCATTTTGATGAGCAATTGCTGCAATCTCTTTAACAGGGTTAATTGAACCAAGTACATTTGAAACGTACATAATCGCAACTATTTTTGTATTTGAGTTAATTGTAGCTTTTGCTTGCTCAACGCTGATTGAACCATCTTCTTCTAATGGTATATATTTTAATGTTGCGCCAGTAGCTTTAGCAACCTGTTGCCAAGGAATGATGTTACTGTGATGTTCCATATAAGAAATCACAATTTCATCTCCAGCTTTTAAGTTCGTTCTTCCGTAGCTAGCAGCAACTGTATTAATTGCAGTAGTTGTACCTCTAGTAAAAATAATCTCTTCAATTGATGATGCATTAATAAATTTACGTACTTTATCACGAGCTCCCTCGTATGCATCAGTAGCTTTTGTTCCTAGAGTGTGTACACCTCTATGAACGTTAGAATTATATTCTTTATAGTAGTTAGCAACAGCTTCTATTACTTGAACAGGTTTTTGTGAAGTTGCAGCACTATCCAGATATACTAAAGGATGCCCATTTACTTCTTGATTTAATATCGGAAAGGCTTCACGGATTGCTTTAACATCCATTACTTAACCTTCCTCTCAATTACATCTACAAGCATTTTTTTAACTTCATCAATTGGTAGTTCCGAAACTACAGGTGCTAAGAATCCGTGAATAACTAAGCGCTCTGCTTCTTTCTTCGGAATACCACGACTCATTAAGTAGTACAGTTGAGTTGGATCTACTTTACCAACAGAAGCAGCATGACCTGCCATAACATCATTTTCATCAATTAATAGAATCGGGTTCGCATCTCCACGAGCTTTTTCACTAAGCATTAATACACGTGAAGTTTGTTGTGCATTAGACTTAGAAGCGCCGTGTTCTATTTTACCAATACCATTAAAGATTGAAGTAGCAGAATCTATTGATACACCATGTTTTAAGATCCAACCTTCAGATCCTTTACCAAAGTGAATAATGCTTGTTGTAAAGTTTTGAGTTTGCTCACCTCGGCCTACAGTAACCATTTTCATGTCACCGAAAGATCCGTCTCCAACTAGGTTTGTAACATTTTCGAAAACTGAGTTTCCGTCGTTCATAAGTCCAAGTGCCCACTCAATTTTGCTATCACGACCAGCGTGACCACGACGAACAACATAAGCAGTAACACCTTTTGCTAAAGTATCAACAGCACCATAACGCACTTTTGCATTATCTAATGTAATTACTTCTGTAACCACATTTACAACAGCCGCATCTAAATCAGCTGATGTAGAAACATAGTTTTCAACATAAGTAACTTCACTGTTTACATCTGCAACAACTAAAACGTGGTTATATGCAGGTACGTTTTCCCCATCTACAACAAAAATAGATTGGATTGGTTTTTCTAATACAACATTTTTAGGAATGTATAAGAAAGCTCCACCATTTACTAATGCTGCATGTAAAGCGATTAATTTATTTTCATCGACTTTTACAGCCTCTGTCATAAAATATTTTTTCACAAGATCTTCGTGATCTTTAATCGCTGTGTGTAAATCTACGAATACTACACCTTTTTCTTTTGCTTCAGAAGAAAGAGAGTGATATACAGCAGAACCATTATATTGTACATAAACTGATTGATCAGCGTCTTCATTCATTAAAGATGTTACTGACTCTGGTAATTGATCTTTTGTAGGAACATTTCCAGCTGTAACATTAAATTCTTTTCCAAAGAAATCCCATTTAGAGATATTTGTTTTATCTGGCTTTGGAAGAGAAAGTGATTCAGCTTTTGCTAGTGCATTTAAACGGAACTCTGTAAAATATGCAGGTTCATTTAGCAGTGCAGAAAGCTGCTTAACTGTTTCTTGACTAAATGGAATTGTAGTACCAGTTGTCATGAGAATCCCTCCTATCCGATTAAGCTTCTTGCCCAACAGTCTCGTCTTCGATACCTAACTCTTGTTTAATCCAGTCATATCCTTCAGCTTCTAAACGTGCAGCTAATTCAGGACCACCTGATTTTACAATACGACCTTGCATCATAACGTGAACGAAGTCAGGAGTAATGTAGTTTAATAAACGTTGGTAGTGAGTGATGATTAAGCAACCAAACTCTTCTCCACGCATTTCGTTTACACCTTTAGAAACTACTTTTAATGCATCGATATCTAAACCTGAGTCAATTTCGTCAAGAATAGCAATTTTAGGTTGGATCATCATCATTTGAAGAATCTCATTACGTTTTTTCTCTCCACCTGAGAAACCTTCATTTAAGTAACGTTGAGCCATTTCAGGATCCATTTCTAAGAATTCCATGTTTTTATCTAATGTACGGATAAATTTCATTAATGAAATTTCATCGCCTTCTTCACGACGTGCATTCATTGCAGAACGTAAGAAATCCGCGTTTGTTACACCGCTAATTTCACTTGGGTATTGCATAGCAAGGAAAAGACCAGCTTGAGCGCGCTCATCAACTTCCATTTCTAAAACATCGTTGCCATCAAGCTCGATGCTACCACCGATTACTTCATATTTAGGATGACCCATAATAGCAGAAGATAAAGTTGATTTACCTGTACCATTCGGTCCCATGATTGCGTGAATTTCTCCACCTTTTACTTCAAGGTTTACACCTTTTAAAATTTGCTTTCCTTCAATTGCAACTTGAAGGTCTTTTATTTTTAATGTAGAAGCTCCCATTTTACACCCTCCATAATATTACATAAAAATTCTATAAAATAGAAAATGGCTATTTTAAGTTCATTCTCATTTTATTCTCATTCTAATCTTAAAGCAATTAAAAAGTATTTTCAAGCTGTGCACTATTTTACCAAAAAAGTTTTATTACGTGTAACTTCTTTTTACAAAAAAAGAATAAATAGAGATACTATATGTATATAGGAAATAAAAAATTCTAATATCATAATTAAAAAAGAGGGGAATTTAATGTCTAAAACAACTAAGCTTTCATCAGATCAACTAAAATTTGCGATTAATCAACTACAAACGTATTTCTTACAAGAAAGAGACGAAGAATTAAGTGAATTAAGTTTAATGTTGCTAGTAGACTTTATATCACAAAAACTTGGACCTATGTTTTATAATAAGGGAGTTGAAGACTCACAAAGATTTATGTCCGAACGAGTTGAAGATCTTTATGCTTTATTATTAAAAGAACGGATTGAAGATTAAGTTGTTTTAGTTAACTTCTTTGCTTTTAGTTTTTAATGACCTTAGCACACACTTTATTAATCGTACATACTCAATTTTAGACTATTCAATATTTATATAGTTGTTCAACTTATTCTTATAATATTAAAACAAATAAATGTTTTCATGCAGACTCTACCATTATTTACGAAAAGGTATAATTTCATTAATCAAATTTATTAAATAAATAAGAAAAGAACCTTTTATATAATGAAGGTTCTTTTCATGCTGTTGAAAAACATCCTCGTCAATTAACTTACCAAATTTCTTAAAGGGAAGTAGAGTAATGTTAAAACATTTTATCATTTAAAATCGTTAGCAAATATAAATAATGAATTTTAACATCAATAATAGTCCACTATATAGTTTTAAATCGTTTTATATTTCAACACTCTGTAGAAAAAAGGCTTTGATCAATTAAATAAATTTACTTCCTTAACTAGTTCAAAAGCAATTAATTCATCTTGCGTTCGTATCTATTTTCAAATACGAAATTAAAACATAAGAAAAACGAATTTATTATTGATAAACCTGTACAGGTATAAAGACTTCAGGCATGCCTGCTGCGTATGCGGCTACTTCATATTCTTTAAAGATTAATTTAATTCCTGCGTGGTCAAATGCCCATAATCGATTTTTGTCACTTAAGTCAATTTCGTTAGGGGATTTTATTAATACATATCCTTTATATTTCTTTTGTAATTGCTGATAAGCATATTCTTGTGTGGATTTTGTATGTTCGTTTAATAACTTAGATAGTGGTACTACATCACCTGTTTTTACGTCAAAGTTAAATGTAGTACCCATTGTCATCCCGTGTGCCCCACCGGTATATGAATACTCATTATAAATAACACTCAATTTATCAAGATTATTGTATAGTACTTTATAAGTAAAAACATATTCATAAGGTCTCCAAGTCCCTTGGCTAGCATCCCATTTTGCCTTAGCTTCTTTCTCGTCTTCTAGTAGTTTTAAACGATTACTATTCGCTAAATCAGCACCTTGTTTTAAGATACTATTGACCTTTTGTTGTGCAGTTGAATTAGATGCTCCACTTATTTGTGGATACTTAATCGGGGCATCATTTAGTTTTTGTTCAATAATTTTAATATGTCTCGTTAATGAGTTTTCATTAAACCCGGCTTTCGTTTCCGCATTAACAAATTTAATAGTGCTCAAATTAATACTGCAAGTCATTATAATTAATATGAAATAATATAGAAACTTTTTCACTAGACTCCTCCTATTTTCTTTATCAAAAATAGTATGAGTATCTTTTAAACTATTTATGAACTATTTTATAAGAGTCTAGATTCTTATAATCAAACATCAAACAGCTAACTGTTCTCAACTCATTTTGTTAACTAGTTTAAATAAGTTCATTGCGATCTTAAAAATGTTTGGTTTCATCTTTTGACTATTCGAAAACACAATTACATATGTTTTCGAAACTGGATCGAATACATTCATACAATTAATTCCTGGAACTACCCCATGATTGTATAAATACTTTCCTTTATGATAAATTCCAAATGCATAATGATTTTGATACGGCTTAATAAATTGAGTAAAACTTTTACCCAAAATAAGTTTATTCGAAATAAGTGCTTCGTCCATTTTTTGTATTCCTGAAACCGTTGAATAAATATCTCCACAGCCTAATAAATAGTTAAAATTGGGGATTCGTAATTGCTTCGGATCATTTTTAGATTGAATTACTAAATAACCTAGTGCATGATTCCCTTTTTTATAAAAATCTTTACCTTGTCCAATTCCAGTTATTTTCGCTTTATCAAAAATATGTGTTTTTATATATTCTCCATAAGGAATTCCAGTTACTTTTTCAATAACGTAAGCAAGTAAAATATAATTTGTGTCATTGTAATCCCATTTGTTCAGCGGTTTAAAGTGAGCATTTGATTTAACTATTTCCTTTATTAAATTAGTAGATGAAATTGGATTAAATAACTCTTTTTGCTTCTTAATCCCTGAAGTATGTGAAATTAAATGAAATAATGATAATTTTGACCCATTTGGAAAATCCGGTATATATTTTGAAATCGGATCATTAAAAGAGATTTTGCCTTCTTCTTTTAATTGCATTAACATCGTTGATACAAAAAATTTAGAAATTGAGCCAACTGGATAATACGTATTTGGTGTGTTCTGTAACTGATTTTCGATATCCCGATAACCGTATCCCTTATTTAGGATATTTTCTCCATTCTTCCTAACAAGAACAACTCCGTTAAAATGAATTTGCTGTAAGTAGCGATCAATCTCTCCAGTATTTTTATTTTGACCCTTAGTAAAAGCAACTTTTTTCATAGTAGGGTAATGCGAAACTGTCACTTTTGAAGAGTTTTTATTCCAAATAAAACTACAAAATGGAGACATCATTAAAACAGTTAAGAAACTAGGAATCAAGAACAAATAAAATTTTTTCATCATTTACCGTCTCCCATTGAGCAGGGCTGAGAGGATTTTCCTATCTTCCCTGTTCCCCATTATTTTTGCAGTACCCCTATTTTTACTGTTCATTAGATAAAATCCAATCACCTTCTATTATAAGAATTAGCAAAAAAGTTCATTTCATTTACTTTATCCTAATTGTATTAACAATCTTGTCCATTAATCTTTAGATTTTGATTAGAAAAAATTTACTTAACCCTTAATAATTTATTATCTGCATTTAATTTTAAAAGGTGTTTGGTTAATTTTTCATCTTTTTTTCGGTGTTATAATACGTCTAGCTAAAAATTAAGAAAGGTGAAAACAAATGGGTAAAATCCATATTTTCCGTTCAAAGACTTTAAGATTTATATTTTATACTGCGTTTTATTTATCAATTTTACTTGCACTACTCTACTTATATGGATTTAAAGATTCATTTACAGGGACCTTTATATATAACGATTTTTAGGACGTGAACTGATGAAATCAATTATTGAACAAATAGATTATTGGGCAATTAACACCCCAGACACTATCGCTTTTCAAAATAGTGATTATTCGTTAACATATAAAACTTTAAAGCAACAATCAGATGCGATTGCTAGCTGGATGATTAAAAATAATTTTACAAATAAGCCTATTATTGTGTATGGACATATGCAGGCAGGAATGATTTCCATTTTCTTAGGAAGTGTAAAAGCAGGTTGTGCTTATATTCCGGTTGATGAGTCTATTCCTTTTGAAAGACTCAAAAAAATGATTACGAATTCTGGTGCATCTTTATTAATTACACCAAAAGATATTACTTTAGAGTTTGAATCCATTAATACCATAAATTATGGTGAACTACAGAAGATTATTGATTCTACAAACCTAGTCAAATCTTTAACTGATTTCAATGTTAAAGACGATGAAACATTTTATATTATCTATACTTCTGGCAGTACTGGAGATCCAAAAGGCGTACAAATTACTGAAAGAAACTTACGTAGTTTTACCAGTTGGATATTGAAGGATTTTAATATACACAATGGACAACGCTTTTTGAACCAAGCTCCTTTCTCTTTTGATTTATCAGTAATGGATTTATATCCATCATTATTATCCGGTGGCACACTCATTGCTGTTGAAAAATCTTTGGTTGAGCGACCAAAATCACTATTCGATTATTTAATGGCAAGTGATATTGAGGTTTGGACTTCTACACCTTCATTTATAGAGATGTGTATGATGAATCCAAATTTCAGCGAATTGTTACTACCTAACTTAAAGACTTTTCTTTTCTGTGGTGAAGTACTATCGAATAATACTGCTAAACAGCTTTTATCTAGATTTCCTAAAGCAGAAATTTATAATACTTACGGTCCAACAGAAGCGACAGTTGCTGTAACATTCGTACAGATTACTGAGGAAGTCATAAATCAATACGCCCCATTACCGATTGGTAGGCCGAAAGACGATACAATCATTTACATTATGGATGAATTGGGGAACCCACTTCCAGATGGTGAAACAGGGGAAATTATTATAGCTGGTCCAAGCGTTAGTAAAGGGTATCTTAATAATCAGTTAAAAACTGATGCAGCCTACTATCAAATAAGTGGCATGCAGGCCTATAAAACAGGTGATTCTGGTTACTTTGATCACGGACTATTGTTCTATAAAGGTAGGATCGATTTCCAAGTAAAGCTACATGGATATCGAATTGAAATTGAGGACATTGAAAATAACATTAGAAGATTACCATTAGTTCATTCTGCAGTTATTTTACCAGAGATGAAGGATGGTAAGTGTATAGATCTACATTGCTTAGTAGTCGTTAAAGAACATGATTTCGAAAAGGAATATCATTTAACACGATTTTTAAAACAAGAATTAAATAAATATATGCCGACTTATATGATTCCAAGAAAATTTAGTTATTTACAAACTTTACCAATGACAACGAACGGTAAAGTGGATCGAAAAAAATTATTGGAGCAAACTTACCAATGATTCCATACAGTAGTTTTACGTTTTTCGGTATTTTATTTGTTCTGCTAATCCCAGCAGTCATATTAGGGTTTTTAGGAAGAAGATCAACTACCTACACAACATTTCTTTCGTTTGTGTTTTTATTAGTAGTCTTTTCCTCTTCTAAAATACAAACCTTTTATTTAGTTGCTTATATAATTTGGGTAGTTAGTTTAATAAAAGGTTATAGTGTTTATCGGAAGAATGCAAACCATTCAACTGTTTATTATGTAAGTGTTTTTCTATCAATTTTACCTTTATTGATTGTAAAGGTTTCACCGATTTATGAAAGTACTACACTTGTAGGCTTTTTAGGAATTTCCTATTTAACATTTAAAACAACACAAGTCATTATTGAACTTCGCGACAACAGTATAAAGGAAATAAAGATCGGTGATTTCTTGAAATTTTTATTATTCTTTCCGACGATCTCTTCTGGACCAATTGACCGTTTTAGGAGATTTCAACAAGATTGTCAAAAAAAGCTAACAGTTATTGAATACAGGGAGTATTTTCAAATTGGTTTTCATAAAATTTTTATTGGTTTTCTCTATAAATATATAATTGGTTATTTAATTAACGTTCATATTCTTGAAACACAGTTTGCATTAGGGCATACATTTGTCTCAAATCTAACGTATATGTATGCATATAGTCTGTACTTATTTTTTGATTTTGCTGGTTATAGTGCATTTGCAATCGGCGTTAGTTATTTAGTAGGGATTAAAACACCTGAAAACTTTAATATGCCATTCATTAGTCGGAATATAAAAGACTTTTGGAATCGCTGGCATATGAGCTTATCATTTTGGTTCCGTGACTATGTATATATGAGAATGGTATTCTTACTGACTAAGAAAAAAATGATTAAAAATAGAAGAAATATTTCTTATATCAGTTACACTACTTTATTTTTACTAATGGGTGCATGGCATGGGATTCAAATTAATTACCTACTTTACGGTATATACCAAGCCATTTTGATGTGTAGTTTTGATTGGTTTGAACAATTCAATAAGAAAAAAAAGATTTGGAAAAATACTAAACTAACACATGTATTAGCGGTTATTATTACATTCCATTTTATTTGTTTCGGATTTTTAATATTTTCAGGACATCTAGTTAACTAAAGGAGAATTAGTATAATGGAAAATTTAAGAGCAGCAGTTTTAAAAATTTTAGCAGATTTATGTAATACAGATGAAGTGGTTGAAAACCCAGATATTCTGATTTTTGAAGAAGGATTATTAGATTCATTCGGCACAGTTAGCTTATTAGTTGAAATCGAAGAACAAATCGGTATCAACGTGACGATTTCTGACTTTGATCGCGAGGAGTGGTCAACACCAAATAAAATCATTTCGATTTTAGAGGCTAGAAAATGAAAAGGGTTCAATTTATTGGGATGATAACAGCTATTTTCATTTTTTTACTAGCTTTGTATCTTCCAAATTCTTTTTACGAACTATTTATTACAAAAGAACGATTAAATAATACAGCAGCATCTTTAAACCCTAAAACATTTCAAGGGACCCTGCTTCAAGAGAAAATGTTAAAAGACCCAAAATTCCTACCTATTTTTGGGTCTTCAGAACTTGCTAGAAGAGACCCCTTCCATCCTTCTAGATTTTTTATGGGAGAAAAAGATGAATTTACTCCTTATTTAATTGGTCGAGGGGGATCACAAAGTCTCGTTCATTTTCTTGACTTAGCATCTTTAGGTGATGGAATAAAAAATAGAAAAATTGTATTTGTTTTATCTCCACAGTGGTTTATTCCACATGGCATTGACGATACTCATTTTTCACCTAATTATTCTGCACTTCAAACTTATTCATTCGTTTTTAATAATACAATTGATAATTCTGTAAAAAGACAAATTGCAAAGAGACTTTTAACGCTATCAATTATCAAAAAAGACTCTTTATTAGTAACCCAACTAAATGCTTTTATTTCAAATAGCAAAAAAGTTCAGTTCAAGGCTATGGCTGAAAAACCGTTAGCTTACACATATTTAAAAATACTTGAAAAGAAAGATCTTTTTGAGACCGTTATAATGGATCCAGATAAAAACTTCCGATTAAAAAAATCAAAATATGAAGATTTATCCTGGGATCGAGTAGCTCAAGTGGCCGATAAAATTGGAAAACGTGAGTCAACTTCTAACCATTTCGGTATAATTAATAAATACTATATAAAGCACATTCAAAAACGTCTTCCAGCTTTAAAAAATTATAAACGAAATAGCAACTATGGTGTATCGCCAGAATATGATGACCTTCAAATGGTTTTAGCATTATTAAAAAAAGAGCATACAAAAGCGTTGTTTATTTCCGTTCCAGTTAATGGACCATGGTATGATTACGCTGGATTCCCTAAAGAAGGTAGAGAAGTTTATTACAAAAAAGTAAGAAAACAAATTGAAGATGCTGGATTCCAAGTAGCTGATTTTTCTTCACATGAATACGATGAGTTTTTCCTAAAAGATACAATTCACTTAGGCTGGAAGGGCTGGGTATATGTAGATCAATCTTTAGATAAGTTTTATTTAGTAAACCGTACTCCCCCTACCGCAAGTTTAAATCATAGATATCAATGAAAAAGCAGACTGGTGTCTGCTTTTTTATGTTGCTACAGAAATTAAAAGTAAATATAATCTTAAAACTACCAAATACTAAAATAAACAAAAAATTAAAACTTCATTTATAATAAAAACGTAAAACAATCAATTATTTAACTGTTGAAAGAAGGTTTCTAATTTGGCACATATCTTGGTAGCTGGAAAAATCCCAGAAAAGGCTGAGCAATTATTGAAAGATCATCATGTTATTGTTTATGAAAATGAGCAATTAATTACAGAAGATGAAATGTGTGAACTTGTTGATGGGGTAGATGCAATTTTAAGTTTACTATCCACACCAATCACAAAAAGAGTAATTGATGCAGCTAAAAATGTAAAAATTATTGCTAATTACGGAGCAGGATTTAATAATATCGATGTAGATTATGCAACTAGTAAGGGGATCCATGTAACAAATACTCCACTTGTTTCTACAGACGCAACTGCTGAGCTAACATTAGGAATTCTCTTAGCTGTTTCGAGAAGAATAGTCGAAGGAGACGAACTTTGCCGTACAAAAGGTTTTGAAGGATGGGCTCCATTATTCTTTAGAGGAACAGAAGTATCAGGAAAAACTTTAGGTATTTTTGGTTTTGGAAATATCGGACAAGCAGTAGCTAAACGAGCTAAGGCGTTTAATATGAATATTATTTATCATCAGCCAAGAAGATTAAGTAATGAACTTGAACAAGAATTAAATGCCACATACGTATCAATGGATGAATTATTACAGACTTCTGACTATATTACCCTTCATTGCCCTTACAAACATGAGCTACACCATTTATTTGGAAAAGAAGAGTTTTACAAGATGAAAGATACTGCGTTTTTTATCAATGCAGCTAGAGGTCCTTTAGCGAACGAACAGGAATTAGTAGACGCATTAAAGGATGGTGCTATTGCGGGTGCAGCTCTAGATGTATTTGAATTCGAACCAAAAATAACAGAAGAACTAAAATCACTTACAAATGTTGTATTAACACCTCATATCGGTAATGCAACATATGAAACTCGTGATGCTATGTCTGAAATAGCAGCTAAAAATATTATTGAGGTTATGGCTAAACGGCTACCAATCTCACCTGTAAATCAAATCCTTGTGAAGAATTAAAAATAAAAAGGGCTGTTTCATAAGTTAGCTTGACCGGCTTATGTGCAACCCTTTTTTTATTATTGATTTACGCGTACTTTGGTACGGGAGATATTTTCGTTCAATTGTTGATTTGTAATCGATCTTTTAATTTATAATTAGCAGATTCGATTTAGAAAGAACTGAACTTATTTGGTAAACTTCCACTTAAAAGTCTCTATAATTTGTACAATTTTAAGGTCGTAATACCTTTACTATTTATAGGTAATTTTCTATTTTACATTGGATTAAATTGCAAATTCCCAAACTTTATTTACGATTAATTTGCAATTACTAGTTTTTCAAATAAAAAAGAGGGTTCCCATCAAAAGTTACAGTTGGGATACCCTCTCTTTTCTTATTATTGACTTACAGGTACTACAGCACCTTTATATTTTTTAATGATGAAATCTTGAATTTCTTTAGAGTGTAATACTTTTACAAGCTCTTTGATTTCTTTTTTATCTTTGTCACCTTTACGAACAGCGATAATGTTTACATATGGAGATTCTTTACCTTCTAATGCAATAGCATCCTTCATTGGGTTTAATCCAGCATCAATCGCGTAGTTTGTGTTAATTAACACTGCATCGCCTTCATTGTTTTGATAAACTTTTGGAAGCATTCCAGCGTCTACATCAGCTTGGAATTTTAAGTGTTTTGGATTCTCAGCAATGTCTTTAATTTGAGCTGTAGTTGGATCAATTCCAGCTTTAAGTTTAATTAAACCTTCTTGTTGTAACAAGCTTAACATACGACCATGATCAGCTACTGAGCTACTCATGATAATTTTAGCTCCATCTGGTAGATCATCTAAGCTCTTATATTTTTTAGAGTAGACTCCGATTGGCTCGATGTGGATCCCACCAGCGTTTTCAAATTTATAACCATTTTCTTTCATTTGAGATTCTAAATATGGAATGTGTTGGAAATAGTTTGCATCTAATTCTTTCGAAGCTAGTGCTTTATTTGGTAATACATAATCTTGGAATTTAACAATTTTTAAGTTAATTCCTTCTTTTTTAAGGATAGGTTTAGCTTGTTCTAAAATAACTGCGTGAGGTACATTTGATGCACCAACCACTAATTCTTTATTTTTATCTTCTCCACCTTTATTACATGCTGCTAAAGATAATGCTAAAACACCTGCTCCTAAAATTCCTACGATTTTTTTGAAATTCATTGTCAGTTCCTCCCTTATATGATTAAGCTCTTTTATCTATTTTTGTTGTTACTAAATCACCAATAAATTGAAGAATGAATACGATTAATAAAATAATTACTGTCGCAACAAGCGTTACTTGGTTATTAGAGCGTTGGTATCCTTCCATAAATGCTAAGTTACCAAGTCCACCACCACCTACTACACCAGCCATTGCTGTATAACCAACAATTGCAATTGTAGTAACAGTTAAACCTGAAATAATTGCTGGTAATGCTTCTGGAATTAATACTTTTACGATGATTGTAAATGTGCTAGCTCCCATTGCTCTTGCAGCTTCGATAACACCTTTATCAATTTCACGTAATCCGATTTCGACCATCCTTGCATAGAATGGTGCAGCACCAATAATTAATGCAGGTAATGCTGCTTTTGCTCCAAGCATAGAGCCAAGTATAAAGATCGTAAATGGAATTAATAAAATAATTAAAATGATAAACGGTATTGAACGAAAAATATTTACAAACGCTGCTAGGATTGTATTAAAAAATTTATTTTCAAGAAGCTGATCTTTACTAGTTAAAAATAAGAATAAACCTATTATTAGTCCAAAAATGAACGTTGCAAGAGCAGCGATTACTGTCATGAATAATGTTTCATGAGTAGCTAAAAGCATTGCATCCCAATCAACATTCGGAAAAAGTTGTGTCATCTTATGCTACCTCCACTTCAACTTGTTTTGATTCTAAGTAAGCAATTGCCTCTTTGATGTTATTTATGTCTCCAACAAGTTGAATCTTCATTGTCCCATAAGAGCCTTCAGCAGTTTGAACAATTTTTCCTTGCAAAATGTTAATTTCTATATCAAAGTGCTTAACAACCTCAGAAATATGAGGTTGATCTGCTTGACCATTTTTAAAGGTTAGCTTATAAGTATTATCCTTCCCATCACCTTCAGAAATTACTTCACTGTCTAATTCTTCATCATTGCCTTTGATTTGCGTCACAAATTTCTTTGTAATTGCTTGTTTAGGACGAGTAAATACATCAACAACATGGCCCTCTTCTACTACATTTCCGTTTTCCATTACAGCTACTCGTTGGCATATCTTTTGAATTACATGCATTTCATGAGTAATTAGGATAATTGTAATACCAAGCTGCTTATTAATATTTGTCAGTAAAGCTAATATTGAATCTGTTGTTTCAGGATCTAATGCAGAAGTTGCTTCATCGCATAAAAGAACATCTGGGTTATTAGCAAGTGCTCTTGCAATTCCGACACGTTGCTTTTGACCTCCACTAAGTTCAGAAGGATAAGCATTTTCTCTTCCTTCAAGACCTACAAGTTTAATTAATTCTTTTGCACGATTAATGCTTTCCTTTCTTGAAACTTTAGCAATTTCAAGTGGGAAAAGTATATTTTCTAATACTGTTCTCGACCACAATAAATTAAAATGTTGAAAAATCATCCCTATTTTCTGTCTTGCTTTTCTTAACTGACTTGATGAGCATTTAGAAATCGATTGACCATTAATAATCACTTCACCCGATGTAGGTGACTCAAGTCCATTTAGCATTCGTAATAGCGTACTTTTCCCTGCGCCGCTATATCCGATCATGCCAAAAATTTCACCCGCTTCGATCGTTAACGAAACATTTTGTACTGCGGTAACTGTGCCCTTTTTACCTTTGTATGTTTTACTTACATTATTTATTTGAATCATACACTTGATCTCCTTTCAAAACATTCTAACAACTTATCTTTCAATTTTTTGTAAGTAAGTACTTTTTTAGTCGCATAAAACAAAAAAACCTTTCAACTCACATGAGCAGAAAGGTTTAACATACAAAAAGTATTCCTTTCTCTCATCTCTCAAAGCATATGCTTTGCAGGAATTAGCACCATTTCAATGACAATCATTGACGGTTGCTGGGTTTCACAGGGCACAGTCCCTCCACCTCTCTCGATAAGAGTTAACTTACGATCTATTAAGTTGTTTAACGCAATTTCTTTAACGTAAGTCCAATTCTACAAAGTTAGACACTAGTTGTCAACAATTTTCTAAAAGTTTTTTTTCGTTATTAACACTCGTATATTGAAAAATTGTTTCCATTAGTAGTAATAATCGATAGTTCCCTTCAAAAGAAGCATCACTTAGTTTTATTAAGAGTCCTAACCTTTGCGAACCTGAATTTAGATATTCCCATCCATCTTTTGAAAAATTAACTCTAAGTTGCGGAATCGAACGATCAATTATCTCGATAAAAGGAGCCTTTTTACTTAACTTTATATACACTTTTTCATTTAGACAGTTAAATTCTACAATCCTTTCTTCGATTGGCAAAATAATTTGCAAATATTCTTTTTTTATAAATAAGTTTCTAGCTTGTCCAATCCACTCCTTGATTTCCATAATAAACACCTCTTCCGGATTCTTTAATCTTATTTTCTCATAGATAAGAGGTGTATTCTTTATAATTCGCTCGACATTTACCTTGATAATAATCTATATTTTAATTTTATTTCTACAGCATTCAACTCATTTCCCGAGAAATATGTCTAATATCTGGAAATATTTTAAGCCAAATAAAAAGAGTGCAAATAGTATGCACTCATCGTTTAATATATAAATTATATTTTTTTAACAATTCATGTAAATATGGTACAGACTGGAAAGCGTAAATTTTTTGTTTCATTTCCCCATTTTCAAAAATAAGTAAACAAGGTACACTTTCAACCTTCCAGCTTTGAGCTTCTTCCACTATTTCATTAATATTCACCTTACTTAGAGGTAAATTTGGCAGAATCTCATTTACAATTTCTAGCATTTTAGAAGCGACTTGGCATGTACCACACATTGCGGTATAAATATAAATAACTGTCGTCTCTTTTGATTGAATTCTTTGCATTATTTCATTCTTTGTCCATTGCTGCATAATCTTTATTCCTCTTTAATTTGTACGTAAATAATCTGTAAATACTAAAATATCTGCCCCTAATAATACACTAGCTAAATGTTGACTCGGAGCTGTTGCCACTTCACGATAACTTCTATCAATGTACAGATGCTCTGCCTGTGGAAATTCTCTTTTCAAGAGTCTTCTAAGCTTTTCACCAGCCTCATCTGCATCTACTAACACATAGATTTCTCTTAGATCTAACATTTCAGCAAGCTCATCTAGCTTTGAAGTACCAACTGTACCATTCGTACAGATAATATCTACAGGCTCCTTTATAATCGTCTGTATTTTTCTTTTATCAGTAGTACCTTCGACAATGATAACTTTTCTTTGATCTTCAATATTCACTGGGCATCACCTAATGTATAGGACTCAAAAACTTTTGACTAAAAATCTTTTGTATATAGTATATTCGATTTTCCTTTTGTTGTTTCCTTTTTTTCCCTAAATGAAAATGTCCCTTTAAATTATGTTTTATGTAAATAAGTTAAGCTTTATTACTTTTATTATACACATAAAATAAAAAAGCGCCCAAAAAGGACGCTTTTTTAGATAATTAATCTTGATTGATCATTTCTTCGTATTGACCAGCAGTCATTAACTCCTCAAGTTCAGAAGCATTTGTAGCTTCAACAACTACCATCCATGCTTTTTCGTAAGGAGATTCGTTTACGAATTCAGGATTTTCATCTAGATCAGAGTTTACTTCAATTACTTTACCACTGATTGGAGCATATAGTTCAGATACTGTTTTTACAGACTCAACGCTACCAAATGGCTCATTTATAGTTAGTTCATCGCCTACTTCTGGTAGCTCAACAAATACGATATCTCCAAGCTCTGATTGAGCGAAATGAGTAATACCGATATAGTATTTATTACCTTCAACTTTTACCCACTCATGTTCTTCTGAATAACGTAGTTCATTTGGAATTGACATTGTGAAAATCCTCCTCTGATTAATTACCTTAAATTATATAGTTATTTTATAACCAAACTTTTTCAAAAACTTCTTCATTAAAACCAACTGTCGCTTGATCTCCATTAAAAAGTAGAGGTCTTTTAATTAATTTACCATCCGAACTTAGTAGTTCTAGTAGCTCGTCCTCTGATTTCGTTGGAATAACATCCTTCAATCCAAGCTCGCGATATTTAACACCACTTGTATTAAACAATTTATTTATTGAAATTCCGCTTGCTTTATAAATATCAGCAAGTAACTCCTTTGAAGGTGGATTTAATGTAATATCAATTGCTTCAACTGGAATATTATGTTCTTTTAGCCACGAAGCAGCTTTTCGACAAGTTCCACATTTTGGATATGTATAAAAAATGATACTCATTTTAGCAACTCCTCCCAAAGTCTATTTTATCACAGGGGATATACGAGTTAAAATAGTTCCGTTCGAAAATTCTGTAATAAATTGTCGCACAACAACATTATAGCAATATTAATTACACTAAACTAGTAGAATGTTCGTGTTTTTCTGTATTTCCCACTAAAATATTTGGTTAATTTAAATATTCTAAAGTAATTCCCTAAAACTTTTCGACTAATCACTCAAATATAATTCAACTTATACTAGTATGGCACAAGTCATGGGAAAATTATCCTTTTAAAACTTATGAAATTAAGATAAAAACTGCCAATCATAAAATTGGCAGTTTTTTGTAAGATTAAACAGTATAACGATCTTCAGCTAAAACATTAGCTGCAATTTCACGCTTCTTCGCAATTACATTAATTGGCGTATGACGTGTAAATTTACGAAGAGCTGAAGTCATCATTCTTAAAGTGTCACCTGACTCAACAGCAACAAGTGTTTCTTTCGCATGAGCTTCAATCTCATTGAATGCTTCCTGGCAGAATACTTGAGTATAAAGTAATTTTTGGTTTGATTTGTCTAAACCTACTTTATTGATCGCTTTTTCAGTACGTAAAACTGTTGATTCCATTGCATAAATATTACTTACGATATCTGCAATATTTACTAGAATTTCTTGTTCAGTACTTAATCCTTTACCAAATTTTTGAACTGCTAATCCAGCAATCATGATTGCGATTTTTTTCGCATTACGAACTAAATATTTTTCTTGCTCTAATGGAGCGTCTCCCACTTCTTCAGGCATTAACATCATTAGCTCTTCTTGAATTTGTTGCGCTTGTTGAAGTAATGGAAGTTCTCCGCTCATTGCTTTTCGAAGGTAAGTGCTTGGTACAATTAAACGATTAATTTCGTTTGTTCCTTCAAAAATTCGGTTAATACGAGAATCACGGTAAATACGCTCAATTTCATATTCAGCCATGAAGCCATATCCACCGTGGATTTGTACTCCTTCGTCAGCTACATAGTCTAATACTTCTGAACAGAAGAATTTATTTAATGAACATTCAATCGCATACTCTGCTACAGCAGCTGCTACTGCTTTTGGATCTTTTGCTTGCTCTTCAGTTAATTGACTAAAGCGATCTTCAAAAAGTCCTACAGTACGATATGCTGAACTTTCACTTGCATAAATTTTTGTAGCCATACTTGCCAATTTTTCTTGAATTAAACTAAATTTAGCAATTGGTGTTTTAAATTGTTGCCGTTGGTTAGCATACGTTGCAGATAATTCTAAAGCACGTTTTGATCCACCAACTGTACCTACTGCTAATTTATAACGACCAATATTTAAAATGTTAAACGCAATAACGTGACCTTTTCCAATATCCCCTAAAAGGTTTTCTACAGGAACTTTTACATCCTCTAAAATCAATGTACGAGTTGAAGATGATTTTATCCCCATTTTCTTCTCTTCTGGACCAGTCGAAACACCTTCATAATCTCTCTCAACGATAAATGCTGTGAAATGCTCTCCATCAATTTTTGCATATACAACAAATACATCAGCAAACGCAGAGTTTGTAATCCATTGTTTTTCACCATTTAAAATGTAGTGAGTTCCTTCAGCATTTAATTTAGCAACAGTTTTTGCTCCTAAAGCATCTGATCCAGAACCTGGCTCAGTTAATGCATAAGCCGCAAATTTTTCACCTGATGCTAAACCAGGTAAATAACGTTGCTTTTGATCATGATTTCCAAATAAAACAATTGGAAGTGTACCGATCCCTACGTGTGCTCCTTGAGAAAGTGAGAATCCACCACCACGTGAAATTTTTTCAGTAATTAATGCTGAGCTAATTTTATCTAGTGCGATTCCACCATATTCTTCTGGCACATCTGCAGCTAATAATCCAAGCTCTCCAGCTTGTTTTAATAATCTAACAGTGCGGTCAAATTCGTGTTGCTCTAAATATTCTAATTCTGGTAAAACTTCATTAACTACAAAATCTTCAGTTGTTTTTGCAATTAATTTATGTTCATCTGTAAAATCCTCTGGTGTAAAAACTTTATCAAAAGTCACTTCTGTTGTTAAAAAGCTTCCGCCTTTAAGTAAGTTACCGATTGTTTTTTCCATCGAAAATTCCTCCTATTTTCTATTTACTAGTTTGAACATTTTCTATAACAAAGACATAATTCTAACAATCTATCTTTCGAACATCTATTAAACTAATTCAAATACTCCAGCTGCGCCCATTCCACCGCCTACGCACATTGTTACAATACCGAACTGTTCTCCACGACGCTTCATCTCATGTAATAGAGATAAAGTTAGTTTAGTACCAGTACAACCAAGTGGATGCCCTAATGCAATCGCCCCACCGTTTACATTTACACGGTCTTCATCAAGGCCTAAGTGACGAATAATTTGAATTGATTGAGAAGCAAATGCTTCATTTAATTCAAATATCCCTATATCAGATAAGCTTAATCCTGCTAGTTTAAGAGCTTTTGGAATTGCTTCAACAGGACCAATTCCCATAACTTCAGGAGCTACACCAGCTACTGCAAAAGAACGGAATTTTAATAATGGACTTAGTCCTTCAGCTT
The DNA here is from genome assembly GCF_023115465.1 of Gottfriedia acidiceleris. Classification (NCBI taxonomy): domain Bacteria; kingdom Bacillati; phylum Bacillota; class Bacilli; order Caryophanales; family Bacillaceae; genus Gottfriedia; species Gottfriedia acidiceleris. The sequence continues at coordinate 4,125,628 of NZ_CP096034.1, forward strand.
CTGCTTTTTCACGATCCATTACTAATACTGCTGCGGCCCCGTCACTTGTTTGCGAAGAGTTCCCAGCCGTTACTGAACCTCTCACATTAAATGCAGGTCTTAATTTAGCTAATACATCAGAAGACGTACCTTCACGAACACCTTCATCTTGAGAGAAGGTAAAATTCTTTTCTTCTAATTTATTGTTTGCGTTAACTGAACGTAGCGTTACATCAACTGGAACGATTTCGTCTACAAAACGTCCTTCTTTAATAGCAGCTGCTGCGCGCTGATGACTACGTACCGCAAATGCATCTTGATCTTCTCTTGAAATACCATAACGATTGGCAACTTGTTCAGCAGTATGCCCCATGCCCATATAATACTCTGGTGCATTTTCTACTAATCTACTATTTAAACGAGCAACATGCCCTCCCATTGGAAGTAAACTCATCGATTCTGCTCCACCAGCAATAATAGCTTCAGAATGACCTAACATAATTCGTTCACTTGCATAAGCAATACTTTGTAGACCTGAAGAACAATAACGGTTCACTGTAATTCCTGGAACTGAATGCGGTAATCCAGCTAGTGCTCCAATATTACGCGCCATGTTGAATCCTTGCTCAGCTTCCGGCGATGAGCAGCCAAAAATAATATCATCGATTGGACCATCGTAATTTCCCGCACGCTTTAATGTTTCTTTTACAACTAATGCCCCTAAATCATCTGGACGAACTGTTGCTAGTGAACCTTTTTTCGCTTTACCTACAGGTGTTCTCGCACCCGCTACAATAACAGCTTCTCTCATGTTCTTCCCTCCATCTTTAGATTAATTACGTAACGGTTTTCCTTTTACAAGCATGTGTTGCATGCGTGCTTGAGATTTCATTTCAGAAATTAAACTTAAAAATGCTTCACGTTCAATGTTTAATAAATACTCTTCGTCTACTAACGTTCCGAATGGTACTTTTCCACCAGCGATGACATATGCTAATTTCTTAGCAATTGTTAAATCATGTTCGCTAATATAGCCAGAATAGTACATTGAGTTTGCACCAGCTAATAAAGTTGCATAACCTGACTCACCAACTACTGGTACTTTTTCACGAATTGGAGCACTATAACCTGCTTCATACAACTCAAGTACTCGTTGTTTTGCTTCATAAATTAAGTGGTCTGCATTAAATACTTTGCGATCATCATGATTTAAGAATCCATTTTCAAATGCTTCTTGAGCAGAAGTCGAAACTTTTGCCATTGCAACTGTCTCAAATACACGATTTGCAAGACCTTGGAGGTCAAACTCAACACCTTCCGGGAACTGCTTTAATTGCTTAATATAAAGCTCTTTACTACCGCCCCCGCCTGGGATTAAGCCTACTCCAACTTCAACTAAGCCCATATAAGTTTCAGAAGAAGCAACTACGCTAGCAGCTGGTAAACAAATTTCAGTACCGCCACCTAGTGTCATACCGTAAGGAGCTACAACCACCGGCTTATCTGAGTACTTAATTTTCATCATTGCTTGTTGGAACCCTTTAACAACCATTTCAATTTCAAAATAGTTGTCATCTTGCGCTTCCATTAAAATCATTGCTAAATTAGCACCAACGCAGAAGTTTTTAGCTTGGTTACCAATAACTAAGCCTTTATAATTTTTTGAAACCTCATCAACTGCGAAGTTAATCATTTGTGTAATATCCATACCAATTGCATTGCTCTTTGTATGGAATTCTAAACATGCAACTCCATCTCCAAGATCAATTAAACTTGCACCTGAATTTTGTTTAATAATTCGACCTTGTTCTTTTAAAACACTTAATTTAACTTCTTTATCATTTCTTACTAGCTCTTCATATTCGCCATTATGATAGAAGCTAGTAACTCCATTGTCTTGCTTATAAAATGTTTCATTACCACTATCGATCATATTCTTAACCCAATTCGGTACAGTTAATCCTTCGCTTTCCATTCGTACGACTGATTTAGATACACCAATTGCATCCCAAATTTCAAATGGTCCTAAATCCCAGCCAAATCCCCACTTCATTGCTTGGTCAATTCCGACGATGTTATCAGAAATTTCACCAGACAATTCAGCTGAATAGACTAATACCGGGCTAATAATGCTCCATAAGAAATTACCTGCCCGATCATCAGCATATACAAGCGCTTTCAACTTATTCGCTAAACCTTTAACTTGTTTGATGCCTTCAGTTGAAGCTGTTTTTAAGCTTTTTCTTTCTCCATATTCAAATGTGCTTGGATCTAATTCTAAGATTTCTTTACCTTGCTTTAAGAAAAATCCTTGCCCAGACTTACTTCCAAGCCAATTACGATTAGCCATTTCCTTCATAAATTCTGGAACTTTAAATACTTCTTTCTCTTCGCCTTCTACTAGCTCATACACATTGTTTGCAACATGGATAAATGTATCTAATCCAACTACGTCCAATGTACGGAATGTAGCACTAGAAGGGCGCCCAATCATTGGACCAGTAATTGAATCGACTTCTCCAACACTGTATCCGCCTTTTAGCATTTCTTGTACAGTTACAAGTAATCCGTATGTTCCGATACGGTTTCCAATAAAGTTTGGAGTATCTTTTGCTAATACAACGCCTTTACCTAAAACGTCTTCACCAAAACTTTTCATAAATGTAAGTACTTCTTCAGATGTATGTTTAGTAGGAATAACTTCTAATAATTTTAAGTAACGTGGTGGGTTAAAAAAGTGAGTGCCTAAGAAATGTTTCTTGAAGTCATCTGAACAGTCTTCAGACATTGCTTCAATTGAAATACCAGATGTATTTGAGCTCACGATTGAGCCTGGTTTGCGGTATGCATCAACACTAGCTAATACTTGTTTTTTAATTGCTAAATTTTCAACAACTACTTCAATAATCCAGTCAACTTCGTTTAAACGACTCATGTCATCTTCAAAGTTACCTGCTTGAATTAACGTTAAGTTTTTCTTAGATGCAAGAGGAGCTGGCTTTTGTTTCAATAATTTCTGAATAGCCGTTTGACTGAATCGATTACGAAATTCTTTGGAGTCAGTAGAAAGACCTTTTGCAGCATCTTCCTCAGTTAGTTCTCTTGGGACAATATCAAGTAGTAATGTTGGAATACCTATGTTTGCCAAGTGTGCAGCGATTCCAGATCCCATCACACCAGAGCCGAGTACAGCGGCTTTTTTAATTTTTTGGATCATATGCATTTCTCCTCCTCATATCTTGAATGAATACTCATTCACTTTCTGGATAAACCAATCCATTATCAATGAGCCCTCTTCTTCCACTATATGATAAATTCTCATTTTTCGCAATAAACAAAAAGTTCAAATTAATAAAATTTTATTTATGATCTAATTTCCTTCCTCTGCTTTTTTTATTACACTCCATTTTTTACTAATAAGTTTATTTAAATAGGTTAGTCTAAGAAATGGAGGTGATAAGATATGAAACGTGAAAGAAATCCATCAAAGGGTGGAGTTAGTGCAGCAAGTGTTCAAGGTAATGCAAGTCATGGAGATCAAAGAGAAGAAAAAGGTAGACAAAGTAACAATCAGCAGTACGGCAAAAAAAACATGGGTCAGTAAGCCTTTTTCACTCGTATTTGATAGCAAAACTAGGACCTTGCTGACTATAGCAATGATATGAATAATGTTGTTTTACTACTAACTACTTATCACAAAAAAAATCCTGTATAAAGAGAAAAAGGCTGACTAAAAAGGATCCTCACTCAATCCTTTTTAGTTAGCCTTTAATTTTAAAATTATTTACTGAACATACCTTTTAATACGAAAGCAACGTTTGCAGGACGTTCTGCAAGACGACGCATGAAGTATCCGTACCAGTCAGTACCATAAGGAACATAAACTCGCATATTATAGCCTTCTTTAACAAGCTCTAATTGACGCTCTGTACGAATTCCGTATAACATTTGGAACTCAAATTGATCATTTGGAATATTATGTTCTTTTACTAATTGTTTTGTATACTCAATCATTGCCTCATCATGTGAAGCGATTGCTGTAAAGTTACCGTTTAATAAGTGCATTTTAATGATTTTTTTGAAGTTTTCATCCACATCTTTTTTCTCTGGGAATGCTACTTCAGCAGGCTCTTTATAAGCACCTTTTACTAAACGTAAATTTGGTTTTAAGCTGTTTAAATCTGTAATATCGTTTTCAGTTCTGTATAAATAAGCTTGGATAACTGTTCCGATATTATCGTACTCAGATTTTAACTGCTTAAAGATACGAATTGTTTTTTCACAACGAGTGAAATCTTCCATATCAATTGTAACGAAAACACCATTCTTTTTAGCTGCCTCTAAAATACGACGCATGTTTGATAAAACTAACTCGTCAGAAATATCAAGACCCATCGAAGTCATTTTTAGAGAACATTGTGAATTTAATTTTTCTTTGCCAATCGCTTCAATTGCTTCGATACAGTGATCAGCCATTTCATTTGCCTCTTCAACGGTGTCAACGAATTCTCCAAGATAATCAATTGTTACTTTTAAATTCTTTTTATTTAAGTCCTTAATAACTTTTGTAGCTAAATCGATTGTTTCGCCTGCAACAAAACGTCCTGCACCAAATCTTAGGCCATATTTTTTAGCCATTTTAGTCAAAAACTTATTTTTAGACATAAATAAAAAAGCATTCTTCATAACTTGTTCCATTACTCTACCCCCAAAATTAAACTTTACTTTTCTCTATATATATTACTAATGTATCATCTATTGAAATTTGTTAAAACAATTATTTAATAATTTGTCGAATTTTGTTTTTTTAAAAATGTATGCCCTTACTTAATATTATATTATCATAATTTATATGTATCGTCATCTTTGAAAATTATGGATAAATATTATTGCTTATTTTTGTTAGCCATAGCTTCTCTATGCTGGTCATTTAACGTTTTAATCTCTTTAATTAAATTAACAACTTCATCTTTAGCTTGAGGATATGTATCATTCCAATGTTTTACTAATGCGGGCATTGATTTTGATATGTATGTATACATAACCCACTTTTCCACTTTTGCTTGTTTTTCCTCTGACCAATCTCCTAATAACAATTCCGTATATTTTTTTAGTAACGCATCAAATTTTGCTTCAAATTCATTTTCCAAACGAAATCACCTCTCCATATTATTAATTAGTTTTCAAAATCAAATTTGAATCTTTCCTTTTTTTATCTAAACCTGTTTACTATGAAATTATATTATATCTTCAACCAGTTTTAAGGTGATTATTTAAAAATGTAAAGTAAAAATAATAAATAGTATCTAACCTGTTCAATTTCATAATTTGTTCACAATTTCACAAACTTATCGTCATTTTTTATTTGTATACTATGTATGTGATTAATACCGAATAAGGAGTGAAACCATTTGGAACGAGATAGTATCCAATATTGTATTGATTTAGCTCTTAAAAAAAAGAAAATATTAGACCAAAGCTTAATTAAATATTTAACTCGTGCTGCCTTGGCTTCTATTTATATAAGCTTTATTCTCATTGTCTGTTTAAAATTAGCTGAATTATTTAGATTGCAAAATTCACCATTTTCATCTGTAGCTTATCCACTTGTTTTCTCTACAGCATTAATTATGATTATTTATGGTGGTGGAGAATTATTTACTAGTAATACGATGTATTTTACGTTTTCAACTTTAGCTAAAAAAACTACAAAATTAGATTTAGTAAAAAACTGGATTGCATGTTACTCAGGTAATATTATTGGCGCATTTATTTTTGCGTTTATTTATTTTTTAACAGGTTTGGCAAAAGATTTTCCTGCCGATCATTTTTTAACAGGTGTAGTTGACCATAAAATTCACGCATCATTTTCTCACTTGTTTTTTAAAGGTATTTTATGTAATTGGCTTGTCTGTCTTGCTTGTTTTTTACCAACTAGATTTAAAGATGATTTAGCAAAAATGTTGCTGATCTTTTTATTAGTCTTTGCTTTCTTCTTCTCTGGTTATGAACACAGTATCGCAAATATTGCTGTCTTTACATTATCTTATATTATGCCACATGAAGTAGCCTTTTCATTTAGTGATGTATTGCATAATTTAATTCCAGTTACACTCGGAAATATTATTGGTGGTTCAGTTGGTGTCGGAATGGCATATTACTTCTTGAATAATGAACAAAAATTAGAAGTAAAAGAATTAAAACGTGCTTCATAAAACGAATCTACCTGTCTTCTTTTTTTTGAGGACAGGTTTTTTCGTGCAAATCTAATTTTATTATGGTAATAATGATTTTATAATGAAAATTTTTCCTTATTTGGTGGTGTAAAATTTGAAATACAATCATTTTGTTCGTTTGATCATGTTCATCTCATTACTTTGTTTTCTTTTATTATCATATGGCTTCGTGAAAGGGGCTTATTCAGTTTTAAATCCTCAAAAAAGCAAACTAATCGTGAATCATAATGCACAGAAAAATAATCAAAATGACAGTGTTCACAAAAACAATAAACTGAAGATTGTTGCATTAGGAGACTCACTTACGCGTGGTGTCGGTGATGATGAGGGAACAGGTTATGTAGGAAGATTAAAAACCATTCTACAAAAAGAGTATAAACAACCAACAACGATCACTAATTTAGCTGTTAGTGGCGCAAAAACATCAAATTTACTTAACGATTTAAAGAAAAAAAATATACAAGAAACGATCGGCACTGCGGACATAATTGTTCTTTCCATTGGAAGTAATGATTTATTTCCTGGCGCTAATCAATTAAACGAACAATTTTTAAAGACATATCGACCAGATGAAAAAACGTTTAAAAATAATCTACAATCAATTTTTAAACTAATACGTCAAAAAAATACTAGAGCATCTATTTATGCGTTTGGTTATTATAATCCATTTCATAATGTTCAAGGTTTGGATGCATCGTCAAGCTTTGTTTCTAGATGGAACAATCTACTTGAATTATCGGTACTTCAAACAAATAATGCATACGTCATTCCAACATTCGATTTATTTTTTAACGAAGAAAAGAAATATTTATACACTGACCATTTTCATCCGAACAATGACGGTTATATTGAAATGGCCAATCGCTTAACTAGTAAAATAGGAAGTCAGCTTCGAGGTGAATCAAATGAATAAAGTTCTTAAATTAGAAGGTGTTACAAAGAGTATTAAAGGAAAAGTACTAGTCGATAAAGTTTCATTTGAAGTTTATGAAGGTGAAGTATTTGGCTTTCTAGGTCCAAATGGAGCTGGTAAAACAACAACTATTCGAATGTTAGTTGGATTAATCAAACCAACAAAAGGAACAATTGAAATCGCTGGTTATCCGGTTAAAACTCATTTCAAAGAAGCGATGCGACAAATTGGATGTATTGTAGAGAATCCAGAATTATACGGTTATTTAACTGGATGGGAAAATCTAAATCAATTTGCGAGAATGTTAGGAATGAAAGATGATAAAAAAATAAGTGAAGTAGTAAATCTAGTAAAATTAACCGATCGAATTCATGAAAAAGTAAAGACGTATTCACTCGGAATGAAGCAAAGATTAGGGATTGCTCAAGCATTACTTGGAGGCCCTAAACTTCTAATTTTAGATGAACCTACTAATGGATTAGACCCAGCAGGTATTCGTGAATTGCGTGAATTTATTCATATGCTAGTTAAAGAGCAAAATATAAGTGTTTTTATTTCAAGTCATTTATTAAGTGAAATCGAATTGATTTGTGATCGCGTAGGAATTATAAATAAAGGGAAAATGGTTAGAGTTTCAACAGTAAAAGAATTAGTAAAGGAAGCTGCTGAAAGAGTTGAATGGCGAGTTTCTCCAATACAAAAAGCGATCGATTTATTAGAAAATGATTCTACCATACAAGATGTCTTGGTAAAGGATGAGCTTATACTATGCCGAATGTCTCCTCTCAAAATAAATGAGGTCATTCAACAATTCGTAGCAGAAGATGTGCAAGTGAATGGCGTTAAAACAATGTCTGAAACATTGGAAGATTTATTCATGGAAATGACTGGAGGCGAAGTTCGTGGCTGAACTAATCAGACTCGTCTTTAACGAAATTGAAAAGATGGTAAGGAAAAAAAGGATACTTGTTATATTTTTCATTTTAGCAGTGTTAATCCCTATTTTTGTTTATGCTCAACTGCAGCAAACTGAAGAAACAATTAAAAGACTTGGTACTGATAATTGGAAAGTAGCACTTCAACAAAAAATAGTCGACCAGCAAAATAGATTAAATTCATCAGGAATACCTGAAGAATGGAAAAGTTGGTTAAAAGTTCAAATTGATCAAGAGCAATATTATTTGGATAACGACATAAATCCTACAACACCTGGTGCACCTACATTTATACGAAAATTAATTGAACAAAGTATTGGTTGGCTACTTCTACCTTTATTGGTCATGGTCATCACAATCGATATTATATCTGGTGAGCGAAGCGATGGTACGATAAAAATACTACTAACCCGTCCCATCAAAAGATGGAAGGTCTTACTTAGTAAATACATATCCATTTGTTTATTAATCTCTTTTCTTCTCGTTTTATACGGCGTATTGGCATATGTCGTTTCAGGATTTGTTTTCAGCTTTAAAGGCTGGACCGTACCTGTGTTAACAGGATTTGGCATTAAAAATAATCAGCTACTAACTGATTCGGTTCAACTAATTCCCCAATGGCAATACATCATAATGGCCTTTGGACTTGCATGGTTTGTTTGTATAATAATTGGAACTCTTTCATTTATGGTATCCGTATTAGTTCGAACTACACCCGCTGCAATGGGCATTATGCTAGCCGCTTTAATAACAGGAAGCGTTCTAAGCGGACTAGCTACATCATGGTCAGGAGCAAAATACTTCTTTAGTGTAAATCTTGGCTTAACTGACTACTTAGCCGGTCAACTCCCTTCCATTGAGGGATTAAACATGCACTTCTCTCTTATGAATTTATCAATATGGGGAATATCAGCATTACTAATCTCTTTTATCGTATTTATTAAGCAAGATATGAATTAAATAGGCGGGGATTGAAAAAGTTTACATTCTTTTCAATCCCCTTTCCTGTTTTATCGACTTTAATCCTTTCCTGCTCTCCCTGATCTTAATGGCTCAACATGAATGTGTGTATATTGAATTCCATGTTGTTCACGTAAGATTTTTTCAATTTGGTCTGTGATGCCGTGACTTTTACTTACATCTATTCCGCCGTCTACTTCAATGACTACATCTGCGATTGTTGTATTCCCGTACATTCTTGCTCTTAAATCCACAACTTTATGTACGCCTGGTACTTTGTCAATCGTTTCAGTAAAGAGATTCATTTCTTCTGGATCGAATCCATCCGTTAATAGAAGGGTTGCATCATAAAAAATCTCCCATGCTGTTTTACAAATAATCGCACCTACTAAAATGGCCGCGATTGGATCGATAATAGGAAAACCGATTGAAGCACCTAGAACACCAATCGTCGTTCCAAAGCTAACTAATGCATCGGAAAAATTATCTTTTGCTGAAGCCTCAAGCCCCTTACTCTTTGTTCTCTTAGCAACTTTATTATTATAAAAATAAATGCCAAACATAAAAATTCCAGAAGCAAATGCCACTACAGCTGCTAGTCTATTCGGTGTCTCATAATCTCCAACGAAAAGTGATCGAATATTTTCAATAATAACCTGTAATCCAACCGACATCATAATAAAAGACGCAATTAAAGTAGCGATTTGCTCTGCTCTTGAATGTCCATACGGATGGTCTAAATCTCTCGGTTTTCTTGCGATTCTTATTCCGATAAACACAGCCAAAGTTGCACCAATATCAGTCACATTGTTAAGTCCATCAGCTAAAAGAGCACTAGAATTTGTATAAAAACTAACAAGTACTTTTACACTCGCAAGAACTAAGTAGGAAATAACACTTAAAAAAGCAGCAAAATCTAATTGCTTTTGAAGATTTTTCTCCATGAACTCACCCCGCTCTGATAAAAATCATATGGGCTTATCATACCCATAATGCAATTTTTCCATTTTAAGTAAAAAAAACAGATCCGAATAATCGAATCTGTATTTCCCTATCAACCTTTTTAATTAAAGTGGCTTTGGATTATAGCTTGATCCAGTTAAATCTGTTAAGTCACAAACCGTTTGCCATAATTCAGGATAAAATTCAAATCGTACAGCACGTTCTAAAGCTTCTGCTGGTACTCCTTTTAAGCTCTTTGTATTCATACCAATCATGCGACGAACAAGTTGAATATGCTGTCTGCGGAATGATTGGAATCTTTCATCGAAGCAAGTTAATTCTTGCATTAATTGGAATAACTCAAAGTTTTTAGCTGCATCTTGATGTAATTGAACAGGTGTAAGTAAATTTTCATCTAATAAATCTTTAAATGGCTGCCAAAGTGTTGGACCTAATTTTAAAATTTCATTAAATCCCGGAGAATCTTGACCGCTACCTCTTCCTAAAGCTAAACGAATAATATGATAGTCACTTGGACTTACTAGTTTTACCATATCAAAAACTGCTGGTAAATGTATTAGGTGATTATTAATGCGTTGTAAGTGATGTGTTGCTTTCGTAACCTCTTTTGCACGCATATGTTTATCTGCAAAATGAATAGATTGGATGATTAGTTTAAAATGTAACTCAGCAATTTGGTGAACCGTTTGAAACGTTAATTCATCTGGACAAAATAATTCTTCGTCAGGTTTTTGTAAACTTAATAATTCTTCTGTTCGAATATACTTCTCGTAATCTGTCAGTTTTTTTTGCTCTTGTGTCATTTCCCTTTTCCCCCTAAATTAATTTACGTAAAACTGCTCGTACAGGACTACCATCTGCATCTGTTAATGGTAGCGGTAATGCAATAAGCTCATACTCACCTGGAGTTACATTTCTTAAATCAATCGATTCGAGAATATGAATACCAGCATGATGAAGGGCATGATGTGCTTCTAGTTCCTTACTATCAAGTGGGTCAACTGAAGGTACATCTACTCCAACTAATTTAACGCCTTTTTCATGTAAAAACTCTGCTGCATCCTTTTCAATATGTGGAATTCTCTCTGGGAAAACGCTATCATTTTTCCATGAATTTGTTTTAATTAGCAAACGTTCTACACCATCGAATTGAAAAGCTTCTAAATCCGACTTTTTAATACGATCTACTTCAATCAACTCGATTACTTTTGCAATCCCTACATATAGATTAGGATCTAAATCGATGACTCTCTTACCATTTTCATCAAAATGAAATGGCGCATCAATATGCGTTCCTGTATGGGTACTTAAAGTTAACTTCCCAACATTAACAGAGCCACTTTCCTCTTTTGTCCAACTCAATTGGAATGAAAAATTCGTATCACCTGGCCATACAGGCATACCATCTTGAAGTCTTCTTGATATATCAATTAATGTCATTTCATACAACTCCTAAGCGATGATTTCTCGTTCATTCTTAAACTGTTCATATTGTTTCTCAACCATGATTTTCTTTAAGATTTGTACACTATTCCAAACATCTACATAGGAAGTATAAAATGCGATTGGTGCTAATCTGATTACATTAGGTGCTCTAAAGTCTGGAACAATCCCATTTAATTTTAATGCTTTACAAATCCTTGCAGCATCATCGTGTTCAAGACAAACATGTCCACCTCGATTTGAATCTTCGAGTGGATTACCAATTGTAAATCCAAAGTTACTTAATTCTTCATTGATTAAGCTCATTAAATAAGCCGTACTGTGCAAAGACTTTTCGCGAATTCGCTCAATTGTAGCTTCTTTGTACATTTCAAGTGAGCCAACAAGCGGTGCCATGCTTAAAATATGTGGGGTACCGATTTGATAAGCACCAACAGTATCAGACGGAACAAATTCATGATTCATATCGAACTGCTTTTCTTTATTTGAACCAAACCAACCAGCTAATCCAGGCATAGTACCAAAATGCTTTTGGTGAACGAATAAGCTTCCCACTCCACCTGGTCCACTATTTAAATACTTATAATTACACCAATAAGCGAAGTCCACGTCCCATTCATGGAACTGATGAGGGATTGCGCCAACAGAATGACATCCATCAAAACCGATAATGATTCCACGCTCATGTGCAGCTTTTGTTAATCTCTCTATATCGAATAATTGTCCGCTTCGGTATAAAACAGTTGGAAGTATAATTAAGGCAATTTCATCAGTCATTGCTTCAATGATATCTTCTTCACTTATTGTTCGACCATCACGGCTTTTAACTTGAATTAAGTGAGTTGCTGGATCAAAGCCCTTTAATTTTAGTTGACTTTGAATAGCATAAATATCTGACGGAAAGTTTAATTCATCCGCTAATATTTTCGTTTTTTGACCATTTGGGTGATAAAAAGATGCAATTAATTGATGAAGATTTGTAGTTGTTGAACCAGTTACAATCACTTCATTCTCTTTTGCCCCGACTAATGGTGCACTTAATGCGCCCAATTTTTCTGCAAAATAATACCATGGATGATCGCCCTGCATCCATCCATCGATTGCAAGTGTCTTCCATGAATCTAATAAATCTAATAAACTTTGTTCTGCTCTTTTTGAAAGAAGTCCTAGCGAATTTCCATCTAAATAAATAGTATTGGGTTGTAAGTAGAACTCATCTCGGTAATTTGATAATGAGTCTTTTTGATCTAGAAATTCTGCATATTCTTTTGTTGGTTGAAACATCCCCTTGTTTTACCCCCTTGCAAGAAATAACCTACTATATTAAAGGTATTGCGATTAATAATATATGTCAATATTTTCTGAATATAATATTTAATAAAAAAAGTGTCAACAAATCCAAAATATTCCTATCTTAGATTTTGACACAATAGATTCTACTATTTAATTGCTTTTCCCTACAAATGTAAGTCCCGTTTCTTAAACGAAACATATGTGATAATCGTTAATATAATGATTAATCCGATCGAAATAGTTGTATAAATACTGTCAAATCCTCGACCATACATAATATCTTTCGCTTCAAAGTACTTAAAAGGTGTAAAATATTTCAAGCCTTCAATGCGATCATTCAAATCAATTGCGATTGATAAAATAAATGTAATTAATAGAATACCAGTTGCATAAGAGGCAGCCTTTTTAGAATTTTTACAAACTGCAGCTATAGCCGAACCAATTACTAAAAATAATAGCTGTAAAATAAACATCCCAGCCATTACCACTGCTATATCACCATTTACATTCTCACCTTTACTATACTTTCCTACTATTAGTATACTGGATATCCACGTAATACCGTTAAAAATAAGGATGTTTACTAGAGCACTCATTAATTTATAAGTTATAATCTTAATTCTAGAAATAGGTTTCACAAATAAAAACTCTGCTGTTTTATCGCGCTCTTCTTTAGCAATAATATTAGCGCCTATCATTGCCGCGTGAATCGTTGCCATTAAATATAAATATAAAACTAAGATGCCAAAATAGCCGCTTGCCTTTGATAAATCTAGTGCTCCAGAGCCCATTATAGCTTGAAGAGATTTCGGCATTTGATTAAAAAGGTCGGTTATTTGGCCGTTGGAAGCTGTAGCTTTATATTTCGCCATTCCACTACCTACTAAAAAAACAATTCCGATACACCAAAAAATAATCGATTTACGATATGTCTTCATTTCTCTTAAAAATAGATTCATTTCCACCCTACCTTTCCTATAAGTTATACCCCGTGAATATCTCTATTCTTATAAATCATGTAACTTGCAAAGATTGAAACGATGATTATCCCAATCGACATAATCAAAAATTGTGATTCAAATTTTGATTGAGCAATAATATATTTCGGTTCAAAATATTTAAACGGTGATAGAAAACGCTTTGCATTGCTTTCATCTGTAGCAACTACCATACCAACTACAAAAAATCCGAAAACAATCGCAAGTGAGATTGATAGAACAGCTTTGATCTTTGGAAATAAAACTGAAATGAAAATACCAATTCCGAAAAATAGTAACTGCGTAATAAACAAAGAAGCAGAGAGTAATATAATTGACTTACTACTATAATCCGCTGTTTTTACATACTGAGCCATCATAATAGTTGCGACTAAATAGAATACATTTGTAATCGCTAAAGAAACAACACCTGCACAAATCTTTGAAGTCATAACTTTTGTTCTAGTTACTGGTTTTGTTAGAAGAAAATCGGCTGTTTTTTCACGTACTTCTTTTGAAATAATTGAAGTACCTAAAACCATGGCTTGAATCGCTCCACATAGAGAAATATAAATGAATACATAGGAATAAAATCCTAAAACATTCCCAAAACTCTCAATTTCAAGTCCAAGTGCTTTTCTTACCCCTTCAGGATAACCCTCCAACACTTTTGAGAATTCTACATAGTCCTTTGCAATAGCTGGAAATAAAGATAAGAAAAAAACGGCGATTACCATTAAAGAAGCTGTCCAAATAAAGGTGGATTTCCGATAAGCTTTTAATTCATGTAAAAAAATATTCATTGCTTATTAGGCCTCCTTTTCATAATAATGTAAGAAAATTTCCTCCAGGTCAGGCTCTTCAATCCATATATTTTCAATTTCGATTTCCGCTATTTTCTTTAAAACTATATTAATATTACCTTTATAAATAAAGCTAATCGTTTTACCTTTGGTTACAATATTGTTTACACCTGGCATATTGAAAAAATTTGGATCTACACCGTTTTGACGATCAATTTTAAAACGTTTGTAATTATTTTCTTGCAATGTACTTATTTTTTCCACTGTCACAATCTTACCTTCTTTAATAATTGCAACTCGATCACATAAACGCTGAACTTCACTTAAGATGTGAGATGAAAATAAAATCGTTGCTCCTTTTTTGTTTTCCTCCTCTAATAAGTCAAAAAATCTTTGTTGCATTAAAGGATCAAGACCACTTGTCGGTTCATCCAATATGATTAACTTCGGTTCATGAAGTAATCCTTGGACAATCCCTACCTTCTTTTTATTCCCTAAAGATAAATCATCAATTTTCTTCGTTAAATCAAGGTCCATTACTTCAGCTAATTCTTTTATTCGTTTCGTGCAATCTTTTTTATAAAAACTAGCTGAGTATTTTAATAAATCCATTACTTTCATATTGTCATAGTAAAAAACTTCAGATGGCAAATAACCAATTTCTTTTTTTATTTCTGGAGCAAATTGTACACAGTCCTTTCCAAATATTTTTGCACTACCACTCGTAGGATAAATTAAGGAAAGTAAAGTTCGAATTGTAGTTGATTTACCTGCACCATTTGGACCAATGAAGCCGAATATTTCTCCCTCTTCTATATTGAAGCTTATATCTGTGATTCCCCTTGAATTGCCATAGGTCTTCGTTAAATTATTAATTTCAATCGCGTACATAAATGAACCTCCCGCTTCGTTTTGAAATATTCTGTTGTGATTATTACAAAACTAGTATATACCTCAATACTAAAAAAGAGAATATGTTTTGAAATAATTTTAATAAAATATTTCAAAACATGATATACTATTGTATAGATAATCACGGAGGTATCGATATTATTGGACGGATATAAAAAACGAACTCTGCAGAAGATGGAGAGCATTGAAAAAAGTACAACTAAATTATTGTCATTGCCATTAAATGATATAAAAATAGCAGATATTGCAAAGTTAGCGAATGTATCACAAGTATCAATTTACAATTATTATGGTAGTAAAGAAGCCTTACTAAAAGCTACAATTATTCGATTAATGGATCATCAATACGAAGAAACAAAACAAATGCTTTCAAGTGATATTTCTTTTAAAGAAAAAATTAAAGAATTATTTATTCGTAAGAAAAAGGGTCTTGATATAATTAATCTTGAAATGTTTACAGCGTTAATGAAAAAAGACCCTGAACTACAAGAATTAGTTTTAGATTTTACAATGAACAAATCATTCAAATTGCTGGTTTCCCTAATCGATGAAGGACGTTCACTAGGTTTAGTTCGAAATGAGGTTCAAAACAAAACATTATTAATCTATATCCAAGTCTTGAGCCAAGCTTTTTTAAATATGGACCAAACAACCTCACAATATATCCAACAAAAAGAAGTAGTAGATGAAATGATGAATATATTCTTATATGGATTACTGAAACAAGAGGACTAAAATAGAATAGTTATAGAAAAGGCATCTTTGCTAGGGCAAGGATGCCTTTTCTATTTGGAATATTCTTCTAGGTAAACTTATCCACAGATTTGTATTATCTTACTCTTTTTGTTCATACAATGAATTACTTATCTATATTTTTAACTCTTGGAGGAGTATATGCACAAAACTATTCTATGGCTTAAAGAAAATTGCGATGAAATTAAACGAGGCCTAATTGGTGGATTTACTATTTTTAGTCTAGCTGTTATTTTTTTCTCAACAGATTCATCTGTAGAATACAACCAAAACGCATGTCTAAAATGGGAGTATAACAAATCTGTACAAGTCAACGTTTGCTCGATTTACAAAACATCTACTACTAATACCATTCCATACGGATCAATGCTGAAGGAGAGATAAGAATACAAAAAGGATAAGGCATGTACCTTATCCTTTCTTCTATTGCCCAGCAACGTCCCTCTTCTTAAAGAGTTCACCAGCAGTAATAAGAAATAACAAAATATAAATAACCAATACTGCTATAGAAAATTCAATTCTCATGCCGTTTTCTATATTAATCCCCTTAGTGTAAACCGTTAAATCAGTGTGCATAAATGGTAAAAACTTAGACCAGCTTTTTGTTCTTAATAATGTTGCGATCACATCTGAAGTAGCTAGTAGGATTATGCTTATTAACAAAGAGATACTGCTTGTTTTTAAAACAGTTGATAAGAAATAAGCAACGGCAACAAAGAACAAGTATGGTAGTAGATCAATTAAGTAGTCGTTTAGTAAACTTGGTAATATACCTTGCTCTACTACATGGTTGTTTACATATTGTAATACCGGTTGAGCACTAAAATCTAAGCCGTTTAATGCACTACCTATAATAAATGAGTAGATGATGATTGCAAAAGAAAAGATGAAATATAAGATCACCAAACTTAAAAATTTTGCGTAATAGATCATTCGTCTTGTTGATGGTTTAACGAGCAAGAAATTAATCGTTTTCCATTGATGCTCTTTTGACATCATATTACTTGCAAAATAAATAAGAAGGATTCCTATAAAGTTTGTTACGACCGCACCTTTTTTTATAAAGTCCAACACAGTGTGTTGTTGAATTGGTGAAATATTATGTGCAAGTCGATACTTATTGAGTTCATATGTCTCTTTTTGTTCTTTAGCAATTGCCGGTAAGTCTGAAGAGCTTTGCCCTGCTAATACTTCTTCTATCTTTTTATTTTGTATTTTTAATTCTGTTCTCCAGTTTTCAGCTTTTGCTGCTCCACTTTCCTTTTCTATATAATCCCATCTACCTAAAACAATAATCGGGACTAATAGTAAAATTAACGTTATGATAAATGATTTTTGAACAAATATTTTACGCAACTCGTTCTCAATTAATCGAATAAAATTACTCAATGACATTTCCTCCTGTCAATTGAATAAACAAATCTTCTAACCTTTCTTTTTTGCGAATTACATAATAAATCTCTATTCCTCCCAGTACCAACTCTTTCATTAATGAAGGAATCTCTTCTTCATCAATTTCAAAAATAATTGAGCGATCATTAATAATGTCAAATTTGTACTTGATATCTCTATTTGTAAAACTACTTTCAAAAGCTTTCGTACTTTTTACAACTATTTCAATAAATAACTTTTCACCACTTTTATCATTCAGATCAATTGATTCAACAAATTGACCATTTTGAATAATAATTGAACGATCACAAATCAATTCGATTTCAGATAATAGATGACTAGAAAGTAGAATTGCTGTTTGTTCGACCTCAGCAATACGTTTCAAGTAATCACGGATTTCTCTTACTCCAGCCGGATCTAATCCATTTGTTGGCTCATCTAAAATTAAAATTGACGGATTATGTAATAACGCTTGTGCAATTCCTAATCTTTGCTTCATCCCTAAGGAATAGGTTGAAAACTTTTTATGTATGGCATTCGAAAGTCCAAGTATATCAATAACCTCAAGAACTCTCTCCTTTGAGACACCTTCTAACATTCGAGCAAAATACATTAGATTTTTATACCCACTATAAAAAGGATAAAATGCAGGAGTTTCAATCATTGCTCCGATATGTTTGATCGATTCTTTAAAGTTTTCCTTAATCGAATTGCCTTGAATATATATCTCACCATTCGTGATACTCATAAGTCCTACAATCATTCGCATTGTCGTCGTTTTTCCTGAACCATTAGGCCCAAGTAACCCTAAAACTTCACCTTTATATAATTCAAAACTAATATCTTTAATGATCTTTTGATTACTAATCGTCTTATTTACGCTTTTTAGCTCAAGAACAATATCTCGATTCATCTTGAGGCCTCCTATTTGTGCAATAAACTCTTACTAACTTTAATGTTTTCCCCTTCCTTTTCTCAATAATTAATGCTATTCTCATGGAAGGAATTGAAAGGAGAACTTTATGAAAAGAATACCATATTACTTAGTATTTGGCTCATTTATCCCATATTTATTAATCTTTGCTTTACCTTTTTTACCTGTTTCTGGGAGCTTTAAGGCTGGTCTGATTGCTCTATTAGTTATTCTTGGAGAAGGAATGTTTTGGATTGGTGGAGTATTTGTAGGTAAAGATGTTATGACGAACTATCGTAAAAAATTGAGCCCAGCAAAATGGTTTAAAAATAGAAGAAAGCAAGAAAATTGATGAATAAAGGGATGCTCTCATATAGAGCCCTTTTTTTATGCAAAATATTGGTTGTGGATAGTATGCAACATAATGTTAACTTTGTTGATAAAGTTGTGAACAATGTTTATAAAGTAGTTATTTTTTATTCATGAAGTCATAGGATTCAAATTCAGGTGGATTTTGTGTGTTGATAACTAATAAAACAGGCTGAAAAGTTCGAACTTATACGAAAAATTGTTGATAAAGTTGTGAGCTTAGTTTCTCTAGAAATCTGCAAAAATTTTATTAAAACTCATAATAAAACGCAAAAAACCCACAAAATTGTGGGTAGACAAAGTACAAAAGAACTTATTTGCCTTCTAATTGCTTCCATTTATTTTGTATAACTGGTGGCTCATAGTTTTGCATTAGTTTTAATAGGTCGTCTGCATTTTCTGCAACAACAAATAATGAAAGTGTATTCTCGTTCATAAATCCTTCTTTTACAGCATGTTTAAGTAAATCTAACACAGGGCTAAAGAAGTTATCAACATTTAATAAACCGATTGGCTTATTGTGAATTCCAATTTGTGCCCAACAAATAATTTCAAATAATTCATCGAAAGTACCAATTCCGCCCGGCAGTGCAATAAACCCATCGGACATCTCGTTCATTAAAGCTTTACGCTCATGCATTGATTCAGTCTCAATGAATTGCGTTAGCCCTTTATGGGCAACCTCTCCACGAAATAATCCACCAGGCATAATACCAATGACATTTCCACCTTGTTTTAATACTTCATTTGCGACTTCTGCCATAATCCCCAGTCTTGATCCACCATATATTAAATCAATATTATTACTAGCAAATAAGGCACCTAGTTTTTTTGCTTGAAGACTAAATGACTCTCTATTCCCAAGATTTGAACCAGCATAAACACAAATTTTCTTCATAAAATGTCACTTCCTTCGATGTATTTTACTTTATTTTAACATATCTTTCGATTAGGATTGTAAAGATAAAGTTAACTAATTAATTTTTAGGAGTTGAAAAAATGAATTTAGGTACCATTGGAACAAGCTGGATTACAGAAAGTTTTATCGAAGCTTCAAAGGATAGTAAATTGCTCAATTTAACTGCGATTTATTCTAGAAATGAAGATACTGCGAGAGCATTTGCTACAAAGCACAACGCTCCTAAGTTTTTTACAAATATTGAACAATTAGCAAAAAGTCCTGATATTGACGTAGTCTACATAGCATCACCGAACTCATTACACTATGAACAAAGCATTTTATTATTAAAGAATAAAAAACATGTTATTTGTGAAAAACCAATTTTCTCAACAATAAAAGAGTTAGATCATGCCTTTAAAGTTGCAGAAGAAAATGGAGTTTATTTATTTGAAGCAATTCGTAACTTCCACTCACCAAACTTTACAGCTTTAAAACAAGGTCTAGAAAAAATCGGCCAAATTAGAAGTGCTAATCTGCATTATTTACAATATTCTTCTAAATACGATGCATTTCTTAGAGGTGAGAATCCAAATGTTTTCTCTCCCGAATTTTCTGGTGGGGCATTAGTAGATTTAGGTGTTTATCCAATTTATGTAGTGATTGGTTTATTTGGAAAACCAGCCTCAGTAAATTATACACCTGTTAAATTGCGTACCGGTATTGATGGTAGTGGAACATTAGTGTTAAATTATGAAAACTTCACTTGTAGCATCCAGTGCTCTAAAGTTTCTCAATCTTATATTGAAAGTGAAATTACAGGTGAAATTGGAACTTTAGTACTTGATAAACCATCTCCAATTTCAAAAATTACTTTGATTAACCATAAATCTAAGGAACGAGAGTCATTGGAAGTTAGCCAAGTACCAAATGATATGCTATATGAAATCCAAAATATTACTAGCATTATAAAAGAATCAAATATAACTGAATATGAAAAATTAAAAGAGCTTAGCAAGCTTGTATTAACAATAACTGAATCTGCAAGAAAGCAAGGCGGAATTGTCTTTGGAGTTGAACAAAATTAATAAAAATACCAGTTATCCGATCAATTGGATACTGGTATTTTTTCTTATTACTTATAAAGCATTAGGTTATCAATAAAATAGGCGAGGTATAGATTAGTTATGTAGAAGCTGATTAAAAAGATTAATCAGCTTTATTATTTTTTAGTATACAACAACCCATCCAACCCCTGGCACAAAGTACCATCTTCTACCATTTAGGATATAATAACCTCCATGCCAATAACCTCCTGGTCCAGGGAATCCATGTCCATGTCCATATCCTGGCCCATATCCTTGGCCGTATCCTGGTCCATGTCCTTGGCCGTATCCTGGCCCATGTCCTTGGCCGTATCCTGGCCCATGTCCTTGGCCGTATCCTGGTCCATGTCCTTGGCCGTATCCTGGTCCTTGGCCTTGGCCGTATCCTGGTCCATGTCCTTGGCCGTATCCTGGTCCATGTCCTTGGCCGTATCCTGGTCCTTGGCCTTGGCCGTATCCTGGCACTTGGCCTTGGCCTTGACCTGGTCCATGTCCTGGTTGAGCATACCCTGGTCCAGGATCTCGATTATATAGTTCATCAAAAATCATGTACTCACCACCTAAGTAGAATCATATCCTTATAACTTATTAATTCAGATAATGATATGAGCAAGTACGAAGACATTTAACTCACTTATTTTTTTAATTGATGTTTTTGCCTATAAGTTTAAATCAATCTTATATAAAATACTTACCATAATTTATTATTCAATACATTCTTCAAGTTCTTTATATAAAGCAATACTTTTTAAGTCTAATTCTTCAAGTTCTCGCTGATAATTCTGTAAAATGGTTAGATCATTTTCAAGCAACATTTGTTTATTGATCTCATTGACTGCTTCTTCTAAAGAATAGATTTCATTTTCAATGTCTTCTATCGTTCGCATTTTTGTTTTTATTTTAATCGGTTTCGAATACGAATTTATTTTAATTACTTTTTCTTTTTCTCTATTATTTCGATAGATCGACATTTTTTCTTTTGCAATTTGGTATTCATCAATAAATTCAAAAAGGCCTCCATTGTCTAGCCAATAAATTTTTGAAAATAGCTTATTGATGAAATAACGGTCATGCGAGACAGAAAGAATCGTTCCTTTGAATTTTTCAAGAGCGTCTTCTAATACTTCTCGAGATTCAATATCTAAATGGTTAGTAGGCTCATCTACGATTAATAAATTAATATCTTGATACATAAGTTGAGCCAATCTTAATCTCATTCTCTCTCCACCACTAAGTTGACTTACTTTGCGATAGACCATATAGCCATAAAATAAAAAGCCAGCTAATATATTACGCGCTTCACCTTCTGTAACATGTACTTCTTCTCTAAATTCCTGAAGTACGGTGTGATCCGAATGGACTGGTTCGTAATGTTGTGATAAATAACCAATCTTAACGTTACTACCCAGTTTAATTTTTCCTTCCTCGATTGATGACTGACCTAAAATCATCTTCAATAAAGTTGATTTACCTGTCCCGTTATCTCCTACAATAACCGCTCTTTCGCCATAGTATAATGAAAAGTTAAGCTGGTGAAATAAAACTTTATCCCCAAAAGATTTTGAAAGATTTTCTGCAACAATTACATCTTTTCCACTACGACCAAAATCCTCTAACTGAAATGCCATTTTCTTTTTTTGTAAGACCGGGCGTTTTAATCTCTCAATTCGTTCTAGCGCTTTTTCCATACTTCTAGCTCTTCTGTGCAAACCAGCATTCGGTGGATTTGCTTGATTAGCCCATTCTCTTAAACGCTTAATCGTTTCTTTCATTTTCTGTATTTTCTTTTGCTGCTCTTCATAAGCCTGGAATTCTTTTAGTAATCTTTCTTCTTTTTGAATAACATATTGTGAATAATTCGTATGGTAGACGTTAATTTCTCCATCTTCTAATTCTAAAATATGATTGACTACCTCATCTAAAAAAAAGCGATCATGCGAGATGACAATAATCGTTCCTTCATATTCCTTTAAGTATGAACCTAACCACTCAATAGCAGATAAATCTAAGTGATTAGTTGGTTCATCAAGTAATAGTAAATCAGGTTGCTGTAAAAGAACGATCCCTAATCCAATTTTTGTTTTTTCTCCACCACTTAAAGAAGCAAATTGTTTAGTAAGTAAATCAGTTATTCCTAATCCATTAGCAATTTTCGCAAGTGAAGCTTCCATCTCATAACCACCGTTATTAGTAAACTTCTCTTGTAATGATCCATAACTGACTAGCAATTGTTCTAAAGTACGTTCATCTACTGTATTAGACATTTTTATTTCTAATTGCTTCATTTCATTTTCTATTTTTCGTAATTCTTCAAAAACCGTTAATAAAACATCCCTACTAGTCATGTCATCTGGAAAAACAGGAATTTGGGCTAAGTATCCAGTTTTTAATCCTTTTTTAAAATGAATCGAACCAGTATCAGGTGCTTCTAAACCTGTTAAAAGTTTAAAAATACTAGTTTTACCACTTCCATTTGCTCCAACTAAACCTACACGGCTACCTTGATGTATTTGAAATGATAAATCCGTAAAAAGTGAATTTCCACCAAACATTTTTGAAATTTTATCTATACTACATGCAATCATAATCATTCTCCTTCTATTTCCGTACCAATCCATAGAAAAAAGCCATAGACTAATGAACCCATCCATGGCTTTACATAATGATTTAAATAGAAGCGTGTAATCACACGATTATTTTATCAATTGAAGTCGTAGGAAAGAGTACGTTTTCGTTTTATTTGAGTTGTTAATTTGTTAAAAATGGACAGACCTATCCCGTTAACAGCTAAAAACGCAAATTTTGCACGACAATAATATAAAAATTCTATCATTTGTGCGCAAACCATCTGAAAACGTAACATCTTTTCTACACCTCCTTTTTCGAACTTAAATTTAACTAAATTATAAAATAATTTAACTTTTAGCACAATACCTATTCTATTTGGCTATACTTAAAACTGTGAGTTATTGTTCGCAATTCAAACATAAATATTCAAAAGAAAGAGGAGATAAAAATGAAAAAGATTTTACCTCATATCTACGTTGAAAACTGTAAACAAGAACTTGAGTACTACAAACAAATCTTTGGTGGAGAAATTAAAAACACACAAACCGGCGATGGTATAGAAATGTTCAAAGGGCACGAAGGAAAATACATACATGCAGAATTACATATTAATGAAAACTGTGTAATTTATTTTGCAGATGCTTTTAGACCATTAATAAAAGGTGACAATGTTTGGACAACGCTAGACATGAGTTCTGAAGATGAAATTAATTCAATTTATGAAAAGTTATCAAAAGACGGAGAAATTCATATGGAACTTCAAGATACATTTTGGAATTCTAGGTTTGCTGTTGTAAAAGATAAAAATGGATTTACTTGGGAGTTAAATTATTCTAAGCAAATGTAACTTGAAAAATAAAAGCGAAGAACTTAAATTCTTCGCTTTTCTTATTTCTTAAATCTGAGTTAAGATGATTGGCTCGCCTTTTGTTACAACAATTGTATGTTCACATTGGGCAACTAAACTCTTATCCGGCGTCACAAATGTCCAGCCATCTCCTGACTCGATAATGTGGTCTGCATTTGCAGAGATAAATGGCTCTACTGCTAATACAAGTCCGTCTTTTAATAAAGCTTTATCCATTGGATCGAAATAACTTAAAATATGTTGTGGGCTTTCGTGAAGACTTTTTCCAATTCCGTGGCCTGTTAAATTTTCAATTACATTTAAACCATTTTTAATTGCTTCATTATATACTGCTCTTCCAATTTGGTTTTGCTTTGAACCTGCTTTTGTTTTTTTCATTGCAGCCCAAAATGCATCTTCTGCAACTTTACAAAGCTTTTCTTTTAGTAAGTCACCTTTCCCAACTACGAAAGAGATTCCAGTGTCTGCATAGTATCCATCTAATGCTGCTGACACATCGACATTAACTAAATCGCCATCTTGAAGTACTCGGTCTCCTGGAATACCGTGAGCTACTTCTTCATTAACACTAATACATGTTGTGCCAGGGAAATCATACTCTTTTTGCGGTGCTGAAGTTGCACCATGCTCTTCTAAAACTTTTCTACCGATTTCATCTAATTCTTTTGTTGTCATTCCAACGACAGCTCTTGCCTTCATTTCTTCTCTCGCTAATGCTACGATACGGCCTATCTTTTTTAAAGCTTCTAATTCTTGTTCATTATTGATAATCATTTTACTGCTCCTGATTCTATTTAATAATTTGAATTTCTTTTATTATGCCATAATATTACTATGTTATAGTCTTTTAAGCACTTATACAAGTCAAAAAAGGCAGGATTAAACGCGAAGGTATAGAGACAAGAACGATTTTAAAAGACTAAGGCACTTAAAGATCTCCCCTAGTCTCTATTTAAATTATCTAATTTACTTACCCTTGAAATGTATAATGAACAGATGACTCTAATAATTTTTCGATTCTTACCTTATGATAGGGCATTAATTGATTTACCATTTGAAGATCCATCCATTTATGGCGGACGCGTAAAAGCAGATAAAGTTCAGACACAGAATGAAAATATAACATAGAGATATATTAAAATTTTTCAAACAATACAAAAAGCGTTCTTATAATAAAAAACGCTTTTTGTATTTTTAAATAAAAGACTGAACAATCACACCTTTTCCATCATTTACGTCTACTTCTGCAAATGCTCCATTAATTAGTGTAATTTGAGGTGGCAAATGCCCGCAATCGATATCGTAGATTATTGGGATTGCTAATTCTTCATTTAACTCATTATATACATCTTCTATTGAATAGTTATCTACTGTTTGATTTGCCACACTACGTCCAAATAAAATCCCAGAGCAATTTTCAAACCATCCTGCAAGTTTCATTTGTACTAAAGATCTTCGTAAATCTGTTGTATTCAATTCACAATTCTCGAAATACCAAATGATTGGTTCCTCTTCAATGTATTTACTTCTGAATAATTGAACATCTCCATAAGGGGTTCCGACAAGATGTCTAATCACATCAATACAGCCACCTAGCAATCTCCCTTTGATTTTCTCATCTTTATTCAATGTAGTTTTCCACTTTGTTTTTTCGGACAAATGAAATACATATGGTGTTGGATTTTCATGCTGCCATCTTGCTTGGAACAATTCGGATGAAGTTTGAGTGATGGAGTCACCGGATTTAGTTGCTAACACCTTCTGCCACATAGAAGTTGTTTCATCGGAATATTCTCCTCTTAAATCGATTAAATTCGTTCCATGTGCAGTGGCAATCCCTGTTGTTAAAGTAAATGCTAGTAAAATAATACTCGTATCAGAATATCCTAAAATCCATTTTTCTTTGTAGCTTTCGAATGCCAATTGATCAAGAATCTCGATTGCAAGCTCTCCACCCCACGGCGGAAAAATGAAATCTATTTTCTCATCATTCATCATTAAATTTAATTCATTTGCACGTTTGTTAGCATTCGCAGATTTTGCTTTGTCCTGCGTCCAAACGACCTCTCCACACTCCACTTTGTATCCGTCTCTTTCCATGCGGTTAATGGACTGCTTCATCAATTCGTGGAACTGCTCTTTTAAGCCTGATGATGGAGCGGTCACCCCTATCGTTGCACCACTTTTTAACACTGGATACTTAATCATTTTATCACCCATTTTCTTTTTGTTGATTCTAATAGTCTACGATTGGATATACAACAATAATATCTAAATTATGGATTTTACTAAATTACATACCATTTTCATTTTACTTTCATAAAACTTGTTTACATTATATTTAAATCCAGTAAGGAGGATTATGAAATGGAAATGATGAAACAAAAACAAATAAATAAAACAATAAACTCACCTATAGAAAATATGTTAAAAAAAGTTCCAGAGGTAACAATATTTTTTTGGATAACTAAATTATTAACGACTGGTATGGGTGAAGTATTTTCCGATTATATCGTAAAAACGTTAACGCCAGTAATAGGTGTTGCAGTAGCATTAATTGTCCTAATTCTGTCTTTAATTTTACAGTTTAAAGTCCGTAAATATATACCTAGTATTTATTGGTTAGTTGTTGTAATGATTAGTGTATTTGGTACCGTAGCCGCTGACGTTGTACACGTTGGTCTTGGGGTTCCATATGTGATCTCAACAGTATTTTTTGCAGTCTCGTTGGCAATTATTTTTATGATTTGGTATAAGATGGAGAAAACTCTTTCCATACACAGCATTTACACACGACGACGTGAAGTCTTATATTGGTCAGTTGTTATGGGAACTTTCGCTTTAGGAACTGCTGCTGGTGACATGACTGCATCAACAATGCATTTAGGCTATTTTTCATCAGGTATACTGTTCACAGTTTTATTAGCAATACCCGTTATCGGAAGAAAGTTCTTCAAGCTAAATGAAATTTTCTCTTTTTGGTTTGCTTACATTATGACGAGACCAGTTGGAGCATCATTTTCTGATTGGAGCTCTGTTTCTCAAAAGCACGGTGGACTTGGATTCGGTGGTGGACCGGTTACCCTAGTATTGTCGATTATCATCATTATTCTAGTTGGATATCTTTCTTTTTCAAAGAAGGATGTAAACAATGAACAAGAGGATATCTCCCAATCTACAATCGCATAGTAACTAAAAAAGAAAAGAGCTGATGTTGACTTACTGTCGCCAACAGCTCTTTTCTTTTATCTAAAATTAAACAAGATTGTGTATCGCAATCAATACCAATATAATTCCACTAATAATAGAACTAAATTGTCCAAGCGACCATCCCCCAATTTTCACATTGGCGACTTTTTTTCCTAAAAGGACGCCTAACCAGATTGCCAAAAAACTAAAAATACTGGCCGCTATCGATATTGCAAATGGTGAAAGACCAATTAATCCAACACCTAAACCGTTCGTAAGTGCATTCATTGAAACTGCAGTCCCTAGTATGATTGCTTCAAAACTACTTATATCTCCTGAATGGTCAACATCGGCTTTCTCCGGTGAACTTAAATAATTTGTAACGATATTTGAAACTGATTCGTCATCATTATTTATTATGTTCTGTTTATCTTTTCTAGGAAAAGTAAGTAGAACAATTCTAAGTCCAATTACCAGTAAAAAAAATGCACCGATGACATTCGAAAGTGTTCCTGGAAACACTTTTGAAATATATTGACCTGAAACAATACCTGCTTCACTGAAAATAAACGCTATAATTGAAATAATTAAATTCGCTACTAAACCAACCTTTATACCTCGAATTCCATAAGTTATTCCTACTCCAAAGTTATCAATACTAGATGAAAAGGCAAGAAATAAAACAGTGATCCAAATTGAATAATGCATAGTTTTTGCTCCTTACTTCATCCTTTTTCCGACAAAAGTTATTTGCCTAGCTTTTTATAACCTATGAAGAATTTATGAATAGTCAACTTGTTCAAAGTTTAAAAATTTACTAATAAAAAGATTATGAGAGTATAGACTTTTTAATAAACCTTATAAATATGCTTTGAAACAAAAAGAGGTAAATGAGCTTTTACTCATTTACCTCTTTTTTTCTATATACCGATTTAGATGTTAATATACTTAGTTCATATAATAATATTAATGGAATCGAGACTGAAATATGTGAAATAAAGTCTGGTGGTGAAATACAACATGCCACGATTACTAAGATAAAATATGCATATTTTCTCACTTTCTGTAAATAACTAG
The DNA here is from genome assembly GCF_023115465.1 of Gottfriedia acidiceleris. Lineage (NCBI taxonomy): Bacteria > Bacillati > Bacillota > Bacilli > Caryophanales > Bacillaceae > Gottfriedia > Gottfriedia acidiceleris. The sequence continues at coordinate 4,154,175 of NZ_CP096034.1, forward strand.
GCTTCACAATGCCGATTTTTGTTAAGAACATAATCACGACTGGCATATCAAAAAATGCAGCAAATGGAACGACTAGATTAAAAAGAAAAGAGAAATACTTATCAACAGTGTAGTTTTGTTCAAGCATACCTTGTCCCATTATAGTTAGGAATCTAAGGATATTAGGAAAAACAAAATAATAGCCAATAACTAATCCAAAAACAAACAGAAAAAATAACGCAGGTATATAAAATCCTATCCCTTTTTGTTCAGAAGGATGTAAACCTGGTTTAACAAATAGCCAAGTTTGCCAAGTTGCAACCGGTATCGTAAAAACAGCCGCAAAAACTGCAGATATCGAAAAATAGACCCATAATACATCCCCAGGACTTAGCACGACTAGTTTATCTGTTAAATCCTTAGTTAAGAATTTATAAATTGGTTCTACATAAACGAGCCCAATTATAAATAGAACAATAAAAGTAACTGCTGTAATGATAATTTTTTTACGCAGTTCCTCAAGATGATCGACTACTTCCATTTCTTGATTCATATGAATTCTCCGCTTTGTCATTTACTAGAACAATTGTATTAAATACTTTTTATCCCACTATGATTATTTCAAACAAATACAATTAGTTCAAATTAAAATTTCTTAATACAAAGCATGATATAAAATAGTTGAACTAATGACAGTCAAATGATTTTTAAATACGAATAAATTAGCTATAAAAATTAGCTTAACAATAAATCACAAGTTAACTCTCTTTACCTAATGGAACAACTAGTGGAGTATTAGCAATTGGATCATCTATTATCATGCACTTTAATCCGAAGACTTCTTTAACTAGTTTTGCAGTGATAATCTCCCGAGGCTCTCCTTGTGCAATCACTTGGCCATCCCTCATAGCGATAATATTATCTGCATATCTCGCAGCATGATTCAAATCATGTAAAACAGCAACTAATGTACTCCCTTGTTGATTTAGATCTTTAAATAACTCTAACAAATCAATTTGATGAGCAATATCAAGATATGTCGTTGGTTCATCAAGTAGGAGCATTGGTGTTTGTTGGGCAAGTACCATCGCGACCCAAACTCTTTGTCTTTGTCCTCCAGATAGCTCGTCTACGTATCGATGTGACAAATCGCTCGTATTTGTAAGCTCCATCGCAGACATTACTGCTGCTTCATCTTCATCAGTCCATTGTCTTATAAGACTCTGATATGGATATCGGCCATGTGCAATCAAATTCGCTACCGTTATTCCATCTGGAGCAGTTGAAGATTGAGGTAATAGACCTAGTTTACGAGCTACTTCTTTTGACTTATAAGATGTAATAGCTTTTCCATCTAATAAAATTTGCCCTTCAGATGGCTTTAACAAATTTGAAAGTGTTCGAAGTAAGGTTGATTTCCCACATCCATTTGGACCAACAATTACTGTAAATGATCCTTCTGGAATTTGTACTGAAAGGTTTCTGGATATTACCCGATTATCGTATTTGATTGTAATGTTTTCTGTCCAAAGCCTAGACTCTGTTTTTATGTCCTTTTGACTTTGAATTTCTGCCGCTGTTAACTTCATAATTCATTTTCAACTTCTTTCAATCAGAATATCGTAATACTTGAAACCCCTTGCGAGAAAGGTCCTACCAAACCGGTACTTTTTTGTTTCGTTTAAGCTGCTGATCGGGCTTGACGAAATAATAGCCAAACTAAGTATATTCCACCCAATGATAAAGTTACTACACCTACGGGAAAAATTGTTCCTGGAATTACTCTTTGCGCGAGAACATCCGCTCCAAGTAAAAGAAACGCTCCCATCATTGCTGCTGGTAAAATACTCTCCTCTGATTTGGTGATACGTTTAGCGATTTGTGGTGCAACAAGTGCCACAAAACTAACTGGCCCAATAACCGCAGTTGGAGCAGCCGTCAATGCAACTGCAATAAGAATCAGTAATAGTTGGGATCGTTCAATTCGAACACCATGAGATTTCGCAGCATCCATGCCGAACTCCATTTCACGCAATGGTCTGTTCATGATGCCAGCGCAAATAATGAGAATAATAACAGCAATTGCTGGAGGAACTACTTGTTTCCAATCAATCCCATTTAATGATCCAACTCCCCAAGCTGCTGCAGTTAACGCAACCTCTGCATCACTTTTAATAAGAAGCATCGAATTGATACTTCCTAAGATCGCCGAAACGGCTATTCCGACGATAATAAGGCGAAAGTTCTGCGTTCCTTTTCGAAAAGCAAGCAAATAAATAAGGAGAGCAGTTGCAAATCCACCAATCAAAGCCCCGCCAGCTATAGTAATATTAGCAGTCGACTTAGAGACAAGAAGCACAATAAGTGCGCCAGTATAAGAGCCTGAGGTAAAACCAATGATATCAGGAGACCCTAATGGATTGCGAGTGATTGATTGAAAAATCATGCCACTTATTGCTAAACCTGCTCCAAAAACAATCGCAGCCACCACTCGTGGTAAGCGCCATTCGACTACAACAGTTCTCGTCATCCCTGTCGCTTGGCCAATTAAAGCAGAAAAAACTTCATGAACACTCAACTTCAGTGTGCCTACCATTAATGCAAACATTGCAATGGCAATCGTGGCTATAAGAAGGATTGCTGTAACAATCATGCTCCTCACATCAATTCGTGCCTTTACAGGCCATTTCAGTTGTAGATAGTGCCTGCCATAATTAATGGGACGCATAATATTCACTCCTTCTTACATTCAAACCTTTGCCACAAACCATTTTCATTTTATAATCCACTCGCTTTACGTCTACGAACAAGAATCAGTAAAATCGGTGCACCAACTAGTCCCGTGATGATTCCTACTGGAACTTCTGAAGGTAACAATACAACTCTACCAATAATATCTGAAAGGATGAGTATGATCGGTGCTGCTACTATTGAGTATAGAAAAATCCAAAATTGGTCTGGACCGACGAACCAACGTACACAATGTGGCACCATTAAACCGATAAAACCAATTGGTCCAGCTATCGCAGTCGCCCCGCCAGCTAATAGTGTAATTGCAATCAAACCTATTGCACGAGTCACAGCAACATTTACGCCTAAAGATGATGCACGATCATCTCCGAAGGCAATTGCGTTTAAGGCAGGAGTGATGACAAAAGCTAATAATGCACCAACGATTAAAATGGGTAGAACAAGCCAAAGATCATCGAGACTTCTCCTAGCTAATGTCCCTACACTCCAGTTCAACATTCGTGCAAATGCCTTACTATTAATTAATGTTAATGATGTCGTAATCCCACTTAAAGTGGCACCAAGTGCTACCCCAGCAAGTGTAATTTGTAAAGGTGTAGGAGCCTTTTTACCAGCTCCTCCACTTATAACATACACAGCTATTGTCGCAATTAATGCACCAGCAAGTGCAAACCACATATAAGCAGACATCGATGTAACAGAAAATACACCTACTCCGATCGCAACTGCGAAGGCTGCCCCAGCATTTACGCCAAGAATACCGGGGTCTGCTAGTGGATTTCTAGTCAGTACCTGGATTAATGCTCCAGCTAGACCAAATGCAGGACCAACGATTAGAGCAATAAGTGTTCTTGGTATCCTAGTATTATGAATGATTGTGTGGTCATAGCTATTGTTTGGTGAAAACAACGCATCCCATACTACTCGAAAAGGTATGGATTTAGCACCGATCATTAAACTTAAGAATACTATGGCTACCAAAAGTAAAAGTGCTACGATGAAGCCCAAAAATCGTTGCAACCGCATTGAAGTAATTGTCTTTTTATTTTCCCCAACTACTTGAGTCGTTTTGTTTTTTGGTTGCTTCATCGCTGTCACTGTTTTACTCCCCACCTTCTACTGCTTTTTTAAACTGTTGTGGTAAATTATCAATTGCCCATAATAATGCAGGCACCGTTCCTGCAGAGAATGCGTTTGTTGAATTTGTATCAAGTATAATTGATCTACCATCTGCTACAGAAGGAATCTTCTGATAAAGTTTATTATTTGTTATCTCTTTTGGATCAACAAAAATAGGTAAAATAATCGTAAGATCAGCATTTAATAAGTCTAACTTTTCGTCAGCAACTTTTATAAAGAAATTACCTTTAGCTAATTTTTCAATCTCTTCCTTGTTTTTGAATCCAAGTCGCGTTACAAAATCAACACGAGAATCGCCTTTTACGTATGCACCAAAACCTGAAGAATCGTAAGCACCAACTGCAACCGTTTTACCTGCAAATTCAGGATTTGCCTTAGCCGCTTTATCAAATGCCACATCTACATCCTTAAGTAGTTGTTCACCTTTCTCTACTTTACCTAGGGCTTGTGCAATCATTCGAACCTGGTCTGTAGTTGTCGTTAAATAATTATCTCCACCCTTAGGAACCCCAACCGTTGGAGCGATCTCTGAAAGGCGTTTGTATCGTTCTTCATCACCTGAAGATTTTACATCAAGAATTAAATCTGGTTTAAGAGAAGCAATTTTCTCATAATCAAGTTCCATTGTTCCAAGAATAGTTGGTGATTTTTTATATGCACCTTTTAACCAAGGTCCCACACCGTCACCACCAAAAGCAAGCCAGTCACTTGCACCAATTGGTTCAACTCCAAGACTTAGTGCCGTCTCTGCATCTCCCCAACCTAGAGCAACAACACGTTTCGGATGCCCTTTAATCTCCACTTTGCCGAATTTAGTATCAACTGTGACAGCAGATTCATTTGAAGACTTCTTATCAGACTTTTTACTTGAATCTGACGAACAGCCAACTAGACCAATCAATAAAAATAAAGACATGACAATCCCAAACAATTTGGGCATTTTGATATTGTTAATCATTTCGTTCTCTCCTTAATTAACATTGAAGTTGATAATCATTTTCAACCATTAATTATACTAAAGCAACTTTTATTGTCAATCTTTTTCCGACATTGTTACAGAACTTTCAGAATTATTTACTTATCAACTTTAATCATTTAATTAAGTGACACTATTCTTATCTTCTATTTTTTTACAACGTTATGTACTTTAGCATTAACTTTTTATTTTATATCATTATATCATAATAACATTTTTAAAAATAAAAGAATTAAAATTTGCTAAAAAGGCTCCTGATAATCTATAGAAGAGAATTACATAATTCAGTATTATGTAAAAACAAAAGTCAGTAGCTTGTCGGCCACTGACTTTTAAAAACTATCGAACCCTTAATATCGTTACTTTCCTTGCTTAAGTTTAATGAAGTTTTCTTGTAGCTGCTCTAAACGCAACCTACCTTGTTCACGTTGAATTTTATTTTCTTCTTCAATTGCTTTCGTTTCTTGCATACCCTTCATAATGATATTCCAAGTTTCTTCCATCGTCTCAATCTTAATGCTAGGAGATCCTGATAATCTAGCAATATCCACACTTTGCTGTGAAATTGTATTGGCATTACGTAATAATAATTCGTTTGTTCTCTTGTCTAATTCATTCATTGATTGAGCTACTAAATTTTGTCTCTTAGCTGCTATTGCATTAATTAACGCAGTTTTAAAAATTGGAATTGTAGTTACAAATGCTGAGTTAATTTTACCAATCAGTTTAGTATTACCACGTTGTAATAAACGAATTTGCGGAGCTGATTGATAAGCAACTTGTTTTGCCATTTCTAAATCGTAAGTACGTTGTTCAAGTAACTCGATCGCATTTTTTAAAGAATCTAACTCCATCATAGCAAGCTGATTTCCTGATCCAGCTCGTTCAGTTAAAGCAGGAAGCTGTGTTTTTAACTCATCTGCTTTCATTTCTGCAGCTACAATATATTTTTCTAACTCCATATAATATGCGACGTTTTGCTCATAAAGTTGTTCTAATGTATTTGTGGATGTTTTCATTTCGTGTTCATACTTTGTAATTTCTATATAGACTTTATCAATTTCAGTACCCATTGATTGATATTTATCAAATAATTTATCAATTAACTTTTGACCACGATTAAAAATTTTTGAAAGAAACCCTTTTTCTTCTGCAAAATCTTTCGCATCAAAGCGGTCCATAATTTTCCCTAATTGTTTTAATAGAACGCTAGATTCTTCCATACTTGAAGCCTTAATTGTATTTAATATTTTACCTGAGAAGGTTGAAATTTCAGTTGCTGGTTCCTTACCGTACTCCAATAAAGCGATTTGGTTTTTATGGTCAATTGAACTTGCTAGACGGTGTACTTCCGGTTCATTTCTTAATTGCAATTTCATATCATTTGCATTCGCTTGTAAAATTTCATCTTGCTTTTCTAAACTAGTAAGTGTATTTATAGACATTTTAAGTTCCCCTTTTATTTAACTATTTTTCTAAATAGATTTTTAATTAGTGACTGTCCTGATGCTCGCAACACTTGAAATTCAGTATCAAAAGTAACTTCATCTAGCCAATGGGAATCGAATAATTTGTCATCTATGAATAATTCGATATCATTCTGACCCGTCGGATTAAGTAAAACTAGATCCACTCCAAACTCATTTAATAATAGCAGTAGTGCTGCGTCGTTTCTATTTAGTTCACCATCTCTTTCTGTATTGTAAATAATCAATTTTGGAACTTGTTGTGTATAATCAAACTGTTGTAGTAATCTTAATATTTCATTTGGTATATTCATAGATTGGCTAAATAAAAATAGTTGAGTCTGAGCCTTTGTTTCATTTGATAGCGACTTAATATTTGCTCGGTCAACATATCTAGATATAGCAGAAGCTAGACCAAACTGTAATCCGCTTGGAAGTTCTTTATATCTCCACCAGTTACTAGCCAACATCTTATCGGGGTCAAGCAGCCCATCACGCCCTAAAGCATTTTGATAATGATATTGTTGGTTTCCTTTAACTAATTGGGTAAATGGAAATTTATCTATTTTAAGTGTTAAATTGCTTTCAGTTAGTTGGCCAATCTTTTCCCAATATTCACGGTGGTTTTTCGTCACACCTAAAATCTTCATAAAGAAAACCGGTATTTCAACACTATTTTCTTTTACTTGAAAATTAGGACGTAACATTGCTCTTTCTTTATGTAAAATGAATAGTTCATCAAAGGTTGTTTTTAACGTAATTGATCTTGGAGCATAATTCCTAAATTGCCATGGTTTAAATAATAGTGAATCCTCTGTATGCAATAATTTCTCAATTTCCTTTGTTGCTCTATGGGCAACTGTACTCTTCCTAACTGGCTTTTCTAGTGGAAAAGGCACTAAAGATGTCGTTGAAGGTAGTATTTTAATTCCGTCGCTTTTGGTACCTAATAAATGAGATAATGAATCTTTTCCTTCAGGATGAAATATAGCAACATCAAAACCTAAAAGGATTAGCAAGTAAAGGAAATAACATTCACTTAGCGTTGTGTCACCATACCATAAGATAAGTGGAGAACTATTAGGAAAACAATCAATCCATCTATTCACATGGTTATGTAACCATTTCACTAGATCAACAATGATCCTTCTAAAATTGCTATCAAGGAATCCATTTTTATGTGAATCTTTAAAGATAGATAATACGGATTTAATTTGCTCTCGAATATGTCTATGTATGTTCTGATTTTCGTGCTTCGGAATTAATCGCTCACCTTCAAGGAATGCAATTAGTCTGTTCACTGACAATCCATTTTCAGCAGTGTTTATTGTTACTATTCTTTGAACCGCTTGTAACATATCATTTGAAATTGTCTTGTTTAAATCTTCGCTTAACAAAATGACATTTAAAGACTCATCATGTACTAGTTCATATAAATTTTCAAAATACTCATCTTCATCAATGTTTGTGCCTAAAATTCTCCATGCAATTTGATTAAACTGTATGGTTTCTCCTACTACTTGATAAGATTTTCTCAATTTAGAAGGTTGTTTCAAGATACTCAACCATTCTTGTTGATTAATATCCATGGCTTTTGGGTTGATCGCAGACATAAAGATACTCCTTTCCGATGTCATTATTTCATTTTTGGTTGTCCGAAAACTGCTAACATACCTTCACGAGTTACTACCCAAGACGAACCAAATTTACGTATCGTACCATCTGGAAAATCATTTATTCGTTTCCGTAATGTTGAGTCATTGATCCCCCATTCTTGACACGCTTGACGCGAACTAAGTAAACTTGGATCATTTAAATTTATCGTATTACTTTGTTTATTCAAAATCCCACCCCGAACTTCCAAATAATGCAACATTACATATGGAAAACATTTTAAACTTACATTACAATCTAGTACATCTTTAGAAATCATTTTCTAAAGATGTACTAAACGATAAGAAAGAAGTTTTTTGATTATGTCCATATAAAAAGGGGAAATACACACACTTTCCCCTTTTAACTATTAACCTACTTTATTTGTTAGGTAAACTTAAGCGTCTAAGCCGTAATCTCTAACAAGTGAAATTAAACCGCCTTGGTAGCCGCTACCGATTGCATTAAATTTCCATTCGCCGTTATGACGATATAATTCACCAACTACTACTGAAGTTTCAATTGAGAAATCTTCACCTAGATCATAACGAATTAATTCTTCACCATTCGTTTCATTTAAAATACGAACATAAGAGTTGCTTACTTGTCCAAAATTTTGGTTACGTGCTTCAGCATCATGAATCGTAATAGCAAATGCGATTCTTTCTACAGTAGCAGGAACGTTTGTTAGATTAACTGTAACTTGCTCATCGTCACCATCACCAGCGCCAGTTCTGTTATCTCCGTGGTGTTCAACTGATCCATTTCCACCTACTGTATTGTTGTAAAATACGAAATCTTTTTCAGTAGCACATTTACTAGCTCCATTTAATAAAAATACTGATGAGTCTAAGTCAAAGTCATTACCACCACTGTACTTATTAGTGTCCCAGCCTAATCCAACAACAATATTCGTTAAACCAGGATTTGTTTTTGTTAAATCTACCTTTTGTCCTTTTAATAAATTTACTGTCATTTTAAATGCACTCCTTTTCAATTATGTTTTTTATTTATTGAAAACGTTGAACAATTTTATCTAATGCTATATCTTTTGTTCCCTCTCCAACTGCAGAGAACTTCCACTCACCATTATGGCGATAAATCTCACCAGGGTATAACGCAGTTAATCCTGAATAATTATCAGTGATATTGTAGTTTACTAACTCAGCGTTTGCTGATTTGTCTACTACTCGAATAAATGCGTTTTTAATCATACCGAAATCTTGCTTACGTTGAACACAAGCATAGATATTTACAACAAATACAAGTTTATGTACATAAGATGGAACCTTATTTAAATTAACAAATACTTGCTCATCGTCACCGTTGCCATCACCTGTTAAATTATCACCAGAATGTATTACGCTGCCGCATAAGCTTTTTTTGTTTCCAAAATAGATTACATCACTTGCACTTCTTAGCTTGTCATTTTCATCTAACATTAAAACAGAAGCGTCACAGTCAATGTTTTCTTGTTTACCAAATCCGAAGAAACCACCACTTTTTTTCACTGGATCCCAACCTAAACCTACAATTAAAGAGGAAAGTCCCGCTCTTCCTTTTGTAAGGTCGACTTTTTGACCTTTTTGTAAAGAAATTGCCATATGCTATTAACACTCCTTTTCATGTATTAATCACGCTTGCGTGATTTATAGTTTCATATTATCATATAAACTTTGAAAATACTATCAACAACTTGGTGAATTGTGGAATATGGTTACATTTCTTGTCACAAAAATCATTTGGTGAGCTTTTCTTGAGTAGCCTCGTAGATTGTTTATTTAGCTTAATGGGATGCAAGATCAAATGAGAATACCTCCAAAGATCTTACCTACTTTTGCAATTAAAAGGGGGCCGCCCTTATGTCAGTTATCCTGACTTATGAGACAGCCCCAATCTATTCCAGTACATTTTACCGATGAGTATTATCTTTTTTTACCAAAATTCAACTTTCCTTTTAAAAGTGTAGATATAAAATCCCATTTTTAAACTTTATTGAATTTGACAACAGTTATAGTAGTCATAGGACTCACATTTCCACTCTTATCCGTGGATGTGATTGTTAATATTGTTTCAGCCTTTAAGTGAGAATTAATTGTAATAGTAAATTTACCACTACTACTAGCAGTTACTTCCCCTAATTTAGTAGAACCACTCTTAACAACCACCTCGGATCCTGGTTCAGCTGTTCCTGTTATAACATCAGCTTTATTCGTTACCGTATTAACTATTGGTGCTGTTGGAGGTGTTTTGTCTATTACTGTTACTTCAACTTTTTCACTACTATTTCCTCCTGAATCAGTAGAAACAATTGTTAATACTGTTCCAGCTAATTGTTTTGTAATTAATACGTCAAAACTTCCATTGCTATTTGTTTTTGCTGAACCAATCGTTTTATTTCCTACAGAAGCGAAAATTGTCGATCCTGCTTCGGCCGTCCCAGTGAAATGTGTGTCAGAATCACCTACTACATTAACAACTGGTTTCATAGGAGCTGTTTTATCTACTACAATTACTTCAGTTATTGAACTATTATTACCTGCATTGTCTGTTGAAAAAACTGATAATTTTGTTCCTGCACTTTGTTTTGAAGATAATAAAACAGTGAAGTCACCATCTTGATTTGTCACTGCTTGAGCTAGAATGACAATCCCTTTTGTAACTGTAATTGTTGTTCCCGGCTCTGCTTTTCCTGTTACATAAGTACTATTGTCTTGTACTTCATTTACGACAGGAGCATTCGGAGCTGTTTTATCTACTACAATTACTTCAGTTATTGAACTATTATTACCTGCATTGTCTGTTGAAAAAACTGATAATTTTGTTCCTGCACTTTGGTTTGTATCTAATAAAACACTGAAGTTACCATCTTGATTTGTCACTGCATGACCTAGAATTACGATGCCCTTTGAAACTGTGATTGTTGATCCCGGCTCTGCTTTTCCTGTTACATACGTACTATTATCTTGTACTTCATTTACAACAGGTGCGTTTGGCGCAGTCTGATCACTTACAATCACTTCTACTCCGTCACTTTCATTATTTGCTGAGTTAACTGCTGTTACTATAATTTTAGTACCAGCTGCTTGTTTTGTAATTTTCATTTCAAAGTTTCCAGTTTGATCCCCTATTGCATTAGCAATTTCATTACCATTTACTTTTGCAATTACTTTCGTTCCCGCTTCAGTTGTACCGGTAATCTTCTCATCTTGGTCAGAAATAGCATTCACTACAGGAGCTTTTGGAACAGCAGTATGAGTTCCAATTAATTCTTTCGTATCTCTTACTCGTATACGATTTCCTTCTGAGAATTTACCTGCTAGACCTGTTGCTTCTAATGTATCCCCAATATTTAGATTTGGTACAGGTCCGCTTTGGTTCATAACATATCCATCTGTAAATACTAATGTTGATCCTGAACCATCATCAATTATATAAGAGTTATCGTCATACTTAGAAACAACTTTACCAGTTACTTTAATTAATTGACCTTGATTCTCTTCATTATTTGAATCCTTTGTACTAACAGCCTTCGCTTCGATTGGCGTTCCTTTACCTAGTTTTACAACACTCTCTGTAAAACTACCAAACTCTAATTCGAAGTTATTTTCAAATATTTTTATATGACCATATATGCGTACCTTATCGCCAACTTGTAAACTTCCTGCTGGTACATCATTAAAGGCCATTATTCCACCAGTATCATCTTGAATGTAAGCAGCATCAAAGAATGAAGTAGCTGTTACAGTACCCTCAACAACAGCGTTCGTTCCTTCTGCAAGCTTACGGGCATCACCAATCGACTTTACTTTAGGATCAAGATGAGACAACCAGTTTACAACGTTTACTGCAAACGGGTCATTCCCTTTTGGATTATATGTTTGATCCATTTGTTTATCATTAAAGATATTCATACCTGAAACGAATACTCTACCATTTCCAACTTGTTCAGAAGCAATGACCGGAATGCTAGAGCCACCAGTGACTTGCTCTAATGCTGGACCATTTTTTCCATTCGAAGTTTGAACATTGTATTTTACAGTATCCGATTTAATACTAGTTGTATCTTGGAATGTAGACTCATTTCCTTGAACTAAAACTTTTACAGTATCACTGTCTGTTAAAGGAACTTTATTCCCTGAACCATCATTTTTAGCAAGACTAGATCCACTATAAAACTCAATCGGTTGAATGAAATCCATTAACGTTGTTTTTTGATTCGGCGTTGGGTGTAATCTAACCGCATAATTAGCAGTCAGTGGTGTTCCCCAGAAGTTACCATCATGTGTTTCATCAAAAATCCCATCATTGTTCACTAAAATACTTGAACCTACACCTGATAAAATACTATTTATGTTTTGATTTGAAGCACCAAAATTACTCTTTTCTGTCAGTAATAAAGAACCGCCATTTTTCACGAAATTATTAATCTCAGAAATTTCACTAGCAGAATATGCTGTAGCCGGGTGTGTAACGACTAATACACTAACATTCTTTAATACTTGTTCTGTAAGTGGTGAAGAATTTTCTGCAACAGTGTAACCTTGTTGCTTCATTAAGGTTGTAAATAATTTAAAATTATCTTTATATGTGCCAGTGTCTTGTTTTGAATTCTCATTGTTGTGAGACCCATCAATCATAACCACTTTGTTTAATGGAGCTTTAATTGTAAATGATTGCTCGTATTTATTATTACCGAGATCATGTCCATCAGCTGCTGATAAAACAACAATGATATTATGTGTACCTGGAACTGGATCCGTCCATGTAACGCTAGCACTTGCTGATGAATTAGATGGAAGCGAATCGATGGAAGCATCCGCAATAAAATGGTTTGCATCAATACTGTCATAATAGAAATGAGCAGTCACTTGTTTAACATCTAAACTTCCTTGGTTACTTATTCCCGCTGTTAAATTAGCTGAAAGTCCACCAATTATCGCTCCATCCTTCGTCGTAACATCACTTACTTTTACCGCTAAGTCTTTCTGTTGTGACCAAATTGGTGCTGAGTAAATTTGATCTCCGTCTTTTTGTGTTACTTTTACAACAAACCATTGTTGCCCGCCTACAACGGTAAAGCTAGGCTTCCAATTAAATGAAGTTGAATCATCTGTTGGAACATACTTGTCAACCACTGTTCCGTGATTTGTAATTAATTCTACCTTTGCGATTGCATCGTTAGAAGCAGTTTTTATATAGCTATAATCTGGATCACTAGCTTGCTCTAAAACAGGATCCTTACCAGAAATATTAAAATCTAATGTATCGGTATCCACTGTGGATCCCATATAAAAGCCACTTGCAGATACATCTAATGAAAAGTTAGGATCCTCTGACATATAAACACGTCTATTTTTCATTGCATCAAGTAGAGCATCTTGACTTAAATCTTTTGCTACGATTACAGTACGCTTCTTCGTTTGACCCCATGTTGCATCATGATTATCTTCACCATATGTTGGAGCAACATGCCAGCCAATATCAAGAGCACTATAATATTTATCTTCTGCGTTTGCATAAGAATACTTTCCTGATCCATTCCCTACCTCAAGCATTGTAAATAGCTTGTCTAAATTTTTGTTATAAGGGATAAAGTTATCGAATGCATTTGCAGACATTTTTGGATGGTTGAATTGCGCTACGATATTGTCATATGTTAATACCCAACCATAATACTTTTGTAAATTTTGGTAAGCACCACCATCTACAACGCGATCAATGAAATTTTCAGTTCCGAATACATTTGAGTGACCCCATGTAGTTGATGTCATTTCAAACGCAGGGAAAACTACGAATTGACCATCTTTCGTATATTGTTTTGCTAAATCTTTTGTTAACTGCCAATCAGTCCCACCTGTTCTCTCTTTAAAACCTTTATGATCAACAGTATCTTTATTTACAAGATCTGCATCGATATCGTGAGAGTGATCCGAGAATGCAAAGAAATCATAATGATACTTTTCAGCAGCTTTTAATGCTTCTTCAGGACTACCCGCAGCATCATGTGAAATATTCGTATGGTTATGTGTCGTTCCACGATAATGATTTCCACCAGTAAATCTTTCTGTAACTGTGAATTTCCATGTAAAGGTAGAAGGATTATTTAATTTATCCTTTGCAGATACCGTTATGATATGGTCACCTTCAGTTAATTCATTTGCGGTTGTAAGATTTACTTTAATTTCCGTGTCATTAATTGTTGCGATCGAAGTTTTATCTTGACCATCAATTGAAATAGCTGTTGATGAAAGATTGATTCCACTTGGATCATCCATTTTTACAACGATTTCTGGATGTCTTGAATCAGTTTTATCCCCATTTGCAGGTAACTCATTAAAAAATTTAGGACCGTCTTGATCGTCTACTACATTCACTTCTAAAGGCTTTGAAGAACTACCTACAGCTTGTTTACCTTCTGCATTTTCCGCTTCAATATAATAGTAGAATTTTAATTTTGGAACATCTGCTTCTAAAATTTTCCCATTGTAATTAATATGGTCTGCAGTGTCCATAATTACTGAACGATAAGTAGTGTCACTTTCTCCTTTATAATAAAGCGTAACTGAATCTGCATTCTTTGCAACGGCATTAAAAGCAGTATCCATTCCCGTATAAGCTTTTGTAATTGGAGTATGATTTAAAACTAATTGACCTTTTACATCACTTGCATTTCTTGGTAATAGTAGATATCCACTCGTAAAAGGTGCAGCTTTTTTATATTGGTTAACAATACCTGTAAAGGTATATGTCTGACCTTGTTCAATATTACCTAAAGATCCTTGAATACGGACGATTGCTAACTTTTCACCAGATTCATCACTTACTGTAATATCATAATTTGGACCTTCTGTAGGAACATTTGTTACTTTTCCTGTAAATGAAACTAATTTACCTTCAGTTGCCTCATTTAGCTCACCGATCGTAATATTTGAAGCCGCCTGTAAATGATCATTTCCAACGAAGCGAATCGCCGTTGGAATAAACTGAGTCATCCCCGCTGTAAATACTACTCGTCCATCAATGCTATATTTATTTCCTGCTTGAATCGTAGTAGCAGGATTCATATGATTGATAACATTGATTGCACCTGCCTGATCTTGAATAAAGAAATTTGTACTTACATCGCCAATTGGCTGATTATCCGTAGTTGCTACACCTTCAATTGTAGTAGAGTAACCAGTGTTGATTGGAAATCCTATTTCATCATTTTTTCTTAATTCACTGATTGATGTAACTGATTTATCCTTACCAGCAACATCTACTCTCGCGTAGTAACTTTCCTTTGGAGTAGGTTGAGTGAAATCAGTTTCCGTTAAGTAGATAGATGTCTGATCACTAGAATCTGTAAAACTTAATGTAAAAGAACCGTCAGCGTCTGCAGTTACTTGTTGCCCGTTAGTTAATTTACCTTCACTCTCAAAATAGGCTTTTACAGTAGATGTAGCAGGTACTGATCCAGCTTGCCCTGTAACGGTAGATGTACCATTAGATTTTGTATAAGTTATTTTTGAACCATCTGGAGAAAGCATAAATTTTGAGTTATGTACGATCATTTCTTCAGAATAATTCGCACTTGATGGTTTATTCAGGACGAAATCTTTTGAAGGATTTTTTGTAAACCAGCCATTTCCAAGTCCATATGCTGAACGTGGGTCTGTGCCGATATTTGTTTTACGTTGAATTGTCCCCCCACCAATTGTAGAGTCTGAAATTGGACTTCCCCAATATAAAGGGTTTTTATAAACAGCTGTACCATTTGTATACGCTAGTAAATCAATTGCGTCTGGGTCATCTACTCCTGTAACAGCTGTCGTTTTCTTCGCAAGTACTAATGCGCCACCAGTTGAACCACTTGGGTTTAAAGTAGTCGTACAATCCGGAATCACAGGAAGTGCTTGTCCTGTCGTACCTGTACTACCTGCTACTAAGAAGTAACTATGCGCTTTAATTATGCCTGATAAAGCTTGCCCTGCTCCAAAGTTCATTGTTGATGCTGAAGTATAAGCAATAGACCAGCCTGTTAAATTAATATCTTTATCTGTATTATTGTAAAGTTCAAAAAACTTTGTTTTGTAGAATGCTCCCCCATTACCACCATTTACATAGATTTGGCTAAATACTACGTCACCTGGTGAAATTACTTTTGGGTTATCAGTTGGACCAGTATAGTTTACAGCAGTTCGATCACTAGGAGTCTTTTCTGCTTCTTGAGCAACTAGATTAATCACTGATTTCGAACCAGGATTTGCAAACGTTACGTTAAATGAACCATCTGCTGCTGCTGTTGTAGTTGCTACGATTGTATTGTCATCGAAATATAGATTTACGATTGCATTACCAGCAACTGCTCCTGCAGTACCTGATACATTTGTATACGAATTAAAAGTAATTTTTGTAGCTATTGGAGCGGCTGTTTTCTGAACGACAGAACCTGAGAAATTTACTGAAACCTTATCACTTTCAGCTTTTCCATTTTCTTGTGCAGTAACATATACAACCGATTGTGAATTGGTAACTGTAGCGGTAAATGCACCATCCGCCGAAGCCGTAGTCGTACCAGCTAGTTTATTATTATCATTGTAAACCTTTACAATGGAATTACTAGCGACTGCTCCAGCATTTCCAGTTACTGTTGAATTTGTAGAATAATTGATTTTTGTTGCGTCTGGTGTAGCGGTTTTTTCTAAAGTTGGAGATCCATTTGCCTCACCATTTATAACAATATCAGCAATACGACTTGTACCAGTTGTCGTATTAAAATTAGTACCGTCATTTTTTGCAGCTAGTGGCGAATTGACAATCCATCTTAAATAAACTAAATTCTTGTCATTTACCTCACTTGGCAACGCTATATTATTTAATTGTCCCCCACTTGACCATGTAGCACTTCCCGTAGATACAGAACCACCAGGTACATCAACCCATGAATTTTCATCCAAACTATATTGAAGTTTGAAATCTTTTGGCCCCGTTGAAGAACTATATTGTTTAGAAGAAAGAGTTATATTTTCATAGTTTTTTGTTGATAATGAAACTTCCCAATAAGAACTATTATTTGACCATGTATTTGCGTTAATAACTGTATTCCCAGAAGGGCCGGCATTATATCCAGTAACCTTAGAACCAGTAGTTGTTATATTTCTATTCATATTTTCTGGTATTCCAACAGATGGTGTTGTTACTTGTCCATTACTAAAATCCCATTTTGCTAAAGTAGTTGACGTGACTGCTTTAGCCATTTGTGGACTAATTGTTGAAAATAGCAATAGTATCGTTGCAAAAAGACCAAAATACCTTTTGTACTTATGCATTATTTTGTGCATGAAAATTTCCCCACTTTAATTTATTATTTCTAATTAACCAAAACCTTCTTTCAAAAACACAAGACTATTTTACCATTGGGTTATTTCTAAATAACCAAAACCTTTTTCCGAAAACACAGGACTATTTTACTATCGGGAAATAATTACAAAATTAGCTCCTCTCCTCACTTGAATTTAGTTAACGCCAGTTAACTATATAATGTATATCACAGAAAATTCTACAATACTAGTCTAAATTTACGAACTCTTTACAATTCAAAAACAATTCTGTAACATCTAATTTGTACGATAACTATGTCTTTCTTACTTTTTATTTCCCGGAGGAAACAAATGAATAATAGTATTTTTTACTTACCAAAAAATAGATTCAATCGTGCTTTTCCCCTAGTTTTCTGCTTTCTCATTTTTTTTAGTACATCTTTTCGAACTGCAGAAGCTCATTCATTAAGTGCTAGTTACACTACACTAAATCTCTTAAAATCAAAAACTACAATGAACTTTGCTTTAGATGAAGTTTCTGTTATGGAATTAACAGGCGGGGATGTTAATAAGAATGGAATGTTAGATCCAGGTGAATTTGAGGCAATAAAGAAGAAAATAGAATTCACAATCCAGAATAATCTTATTCTGAAAGTAAATGGAGAAAAACAAAATTGGACAAAGGTAAGTAAGTTGGAGCTTAACCGCAAAGGTGATGCTACCCAGCTCATCATTGAGGTTGATTACCCTGCAATCCAACCTTCTCAATCTATTAGTCTTGCTGATCATTTGTATGAAAAAGATACAAGTACAAGTACTACCTATGTTGATTTGTTGAAAGTGAACTACGGACATGAAAGTAGTACTGCCGCTCTTTCAGATCAAGGCCGTATATGGTCTATGATTCTTAGTGACAGTGCATATGAGGGATTAAGCAATAATCAGGACACAATCCAACCTGCAAAACAACAGCAAAAGGTCGTAATAAAAAAAGAATCCCACTCAGACTCTACTACAAATACATCATCTAAAGGATGGGTTACGTTTTTAAAGCTTGGTATGAACCATATACTTACCGGTTATGATCATTTGCTATTTTTACTTTCACTACTGATTGCAAGACAAAGCTTTAAGCAGTTTGCTAAAGTAATTACTGCTTTTACAGTCGCACATAGTTTGACTTTGACACTAACTGTTTTAGGATTCATTTCAATTCCTTCTTATATCGTCGAACCTGCAATAGCGATTAGTATATGTTATGTAGCGATTGAAAATATCTTCCGTAAAAACATAGGTCATCGTTGGGTATTGACTTTTATTTTTGGATTAATTCATGGAATGGGTTTTGCAGATTTATTAACAACAATGCATCTTTCAAAAAGTGAATTAGCAGCCGATTTAGTTAGCTTTAACCTTGGAATTGAAATCGTTCAGCTATCGATTGTACTTTTATTACTACCACTATTAACACAATTACATCGCTCGAAGTATTCGAGGAATGCAATTATTTCTACCTCTACAATTGCCTTTATATTAGGCGGAATTTGGTTATTTGAACGTATCATATCTTAAACAGAAAGAGTGAAACCTTTGCGAAGTATTGCTACCGAGAAAAGATCGCCAGTCAATCCAAATCGACATTTTCTAATCATTATTTGCTTACTATTAGTATTTTTATTATATATTTCATCTACAACTGGACTAAGTTCAGCTTTTTCGATTGCTAAACTACAAGTCTTTAAGATGATCTTTATTAGTATTATTATCGAAGCTTTGCCTTTTATTTTAATCGGCGTATTCGTTTCAGCGATCCTTCAGGTTTTCGTTACAGATCAAATGGTCAGGCGGTTTATACCAAAAAATCCATTATTGGGTATAATCGCAGCAAGTGTTTTAGGCATCATCTTTCCAATTTGTGAATGTGGAATGGTACCTGCTATTCGTAAACTGATAAAAAAAGGAATGCCATTATATGTCGCTGTCACTTTTATTTTAGTTGGACCAATTTTAAATCCAATTGTCTTTTTATCAACAATAACAGCTTTTCGTAATCAACCAACTGTTGCATATTATCGGATGGGACTTGCTTTTGTAGTTGCACTAATTGTGGGACTGATTGTTTTTCAATTTGTTAAGTCAAATCAATTACGAGAACAAGCCGTTCAAACAAATGAAGATCATCATCATCACGATCATAAACACAATTCTGCTTCTCGTAATAAGTTCATTGAGATCATAGGCCATGCAGTAAATGAATTTTTTGATATGGGGAAATACTTAGTTTTCGGTTCAATCATTGTTGCTCTACTTCAAATTATCATTTCTCAAAATAATTTAATAGAATTAGGAAAAAGTGGTCCATCGGCAAACTTCCTTATGATGGGATTAGGCTTTATTTTATCTCTTTGTTCAACATCAGACGCCTTTGTCGCTCAATCACTTCAAACGATTTTTACAAAAAGCTCTTTAATTGGTTTCATGGTTTTCGGACCAATGATCAATATTAAAGGGATCTTGATGATGCTTGCTGTTTTCCGATCTCGATTTGTTTTATTACTTAGTACACTAGTTTTCATTTTTGTTTTCATTGGAACGCTTGTTTTACAGTCTATTAATTTATAAAGGCAGTGATCTACTTTGAAAAATAAAATCAACTCCAATTCGATTCATCATTTTATAAAAGCTGCTATTCTCTTAGGACTTGCTGTTTATATTTTTCAATTGACACTTACAGACGAAATCCTGCAATTTATCGTGCCAGAGCTTGTCATTTATGTGAAAATTGCAACTGCTATTCTTTTAAGTGTAGCAATCGTTCAAATCTATATAGCCGTTCTTTCATTAAAAAGACATATCATTATTTGTGATTGTGGTCATGATCATAGTCACGACCAAGTTTTTAGTCATGATCATCATCTTTTAAAAAAATCAGTCGTAAAAGATGTTTTTATTTACAGCTTATTTTTATTCCCTCTATTGCTCGGGTATATTTTGCCAAACCATGCGAGTTCTAGTTCTCTTGCTAATAACAAAGAAATGAATTTTAAAGGACTAGCCGTTCAAGCTTCTTCGAATGGACAGGCTGTTGAAGTGGAAGGTCATGAGGACCCTGCTTTAAAAAAATTGTTCAAAACAAATGTGTATGATCAAGATTACGCTAAGCTTGGAATGCTACTGTACAAACAGAGCACAATCGAGATGAAGGACAAGTGGTTTATTGAAAAGCTACAATCAATGAATACGTTTGTCGACAATTTCCAAAATAAACAAATTAAAATAAAGGGGTTTATCTATAGAGACCCTAAGTTATCAGGTAATCAATTTATTATTGCACGAATGGGTATGACTCATTGTATCGCCGATATTTCACCATTTGGTATGATTGCAGAATCAACCAATTCACAGCAATTTACAAATGATTCTTGGGTAACAATTACAGGAACAATCGGAAAAACAAGCTTTAATGGTCAAACAGTCATTAAAATAAACGTTCAAAAATCAGAGCCAGCTAAAGCTCCAAGTGTTCAATACGTGTATCCAGATTGGAACTTTGGATCAAAGCTGTAGCTTTAAAACGAATTTAGAGGTGTTTATATGGTATTGAAGTATGGAAGTCTTTTCTTAGTACTCCTCCTTACGTGTTATAGCTTTAATCATTTTTATCGAAATAAAGAGAGATTTCCTAGTACTTTAAAATCAATGATCTCTTTATTGGTCGGTGTATCCTCGGCTACAATTAGTTTCTTAATCATGTTAACTACAAATTATAATGTATTATTAGCTTTCATTTTGAACCTTTTGTTAGTCATTTTAATTTTTGTTCTTTCGAAGAAACTAATTGATAAAAGCGTTACAGAAACGTTAGCATCTCTACTCGGATCGTTTATCGGGTTTGTCATTGGTTATATGACATTCATTTCAAGTAAAACAATTGTAATTGTGGATATTCTGTTTATTATTTTTATTTATCTATTATTATTTTTCGTTGATCGTAAGCTAGTTTCAAATTTAAATCAAAAAAATAAGAATAAGAGAAATCATGTCAAATCAACAAACAGTACTGTCGTATTAACATCAATCCTACTTATATTTGTCATCATATTTACCGTTAATATGAATAAAGTAAAAGTTGGTGTAATTGGGCAACCACAAAAGCAAGCTGCAAAACAAGATGATCAAAATGACCTTCAATACGCAACAATTCACGTAACACCATCAGGTTTTAATCCGAAAAATACCATTTTTAAACCTGCGACAATGACTAAAATTATTGTTGATGTGGATCCAGATGCCGGGGGCAATGCAAGATTGGCCTCTTCAGACTTAGGTATTAACATTCCATTGAAAACCGGAAAAAATATTCTCCTATTAAATAATCCATTAAAAGGAGAATATAACATCTCTTTTGAGCCATCTAAATCTGTTGGTAAGTTGACTGTTAAATAAATAATGAATGAAGAAAAATCCACAAGTAATTAGTTTTACTTGTGGATTCTTTTTTGTATAAAGAGTAATACACCGTTGAATAATCTTACTATCTAATCCTAATAAAATTTTATAATTTATCACATTTCTATCACAAATTTAATTTAGAATTTAGAAGTTGTTTTATTTTCAATTTACTCCAGTAGAGATGAGGTGATGTAAAAAAATGAAAATCCGAATTATGGGGTTTTCTTTCTTAATATTATTGATTGCTACCGCTTTTTTTCCGTCATTAGCTTTAGCACATGCCTATATCATCAAATCTACACCTAAAGAGAATGAAGTTTTTACAAAATCTCCTCAACGAATTCAAATACAATTTGATGAATCAGTGCAGTCTGCATTTCATTCTTTACAAGTCTTAGATGAGGTTGGGAAACGAGTTGATTTGCGAAATGACAATCTAAATAAGCAAAATCATTCAATTTTAGAAGGCAGCTTAAAACCTAATTTACCAGATGGAAATTATCATATTGTTTGGAAGGTAATTTCTAGTGATGGCCATTCAGTAAATGGTGTAATTCCATTCAGAGTAGGAAAAGTTGATAGTTCATCAACACTCTCGAATAAAGGAACCCAATCCATATCAAGCACAGAATTAATGGGAACCTACTGGATTGAATATATGAGTTTACTTTTATTTGTTGGACTTTTATTTTTTTGTTTATTTATATACAAAAGCGATCAGGAAAATAGAACGATTACTTTTAAAAATGCTAAAGTATTATTTTTAATCTTCTATTTTGGAACTTTATTTAGTGTTCTTTTAAGCCTTTTAGTTGAAACAAAAAACTATACAAATGGTTCATGGCAAAGTATTTTTCACAAAAATTTGCTATTGGAAACAATAAACAGTACAAAATTCGGAAGTGTATGGGTAATCCAGCTTCTAGTACTGATCGTTCTAGCTAATTCACTGTATATAGCTTGGAAAAGTGAACAAAAAAGTTCTTTCTATTGGTGGTTAAGTGCTTTATTAATTGGCATTTTCTTACTAATCTCAAAAGCTTTTATTGGGCATGCATCAATGGAAAATGAATTTTTACCTATTTTCTTTGATAGTATTCATTTACTCGCTGTTTCAATTTGGCTAGGAGGATTAATAGGCATAAGCTATATACTCCCAAAAACGCATCAGAAACATGAAGCGAATGGGGATTACTGGAAAATGATCCAACGATATTCTAGTTGGGCAACATTATCAGTCGTTTTACTAATGGCAACTGGTATTTATGCAAGTTTAAAGTATATACCTAACTTTTACTCTTTATTACATACAACCTATGGTAAGGTTTTATGCGGAAAAGTTATCTTATTTCTAGTCATGCTACTTTTAGGATTGAATCATTTTATCAAAGGTAAACGCAGAAAAAATAAATTAGGAAAGTCTGTTTTCTTTGAAATATGTATAGGAGTAATCGTACTAATCCTAACATCCTTATTAACAAACCTACCAACTGCAATGGAATCACCTGGTCCTTTTAGTAACACAAAGCAAAATAAAGGTTATTCAGTTACATTAAACACTACCCCAAACATAGTCGGTAAAAACAAATTTAAAATTAATATACGAGATAAAAATAATAAGCCCGTGACTACTATTCAACAAGTTACGCTTACCTTTAAAAACACTGACATGAATATGGGAAATAACACTACTCAAGTTAAGAAAACTTCGGCAGGTGTTTATGAAACACAAGGATTTTATACTGATATGGCAGGGCATTGGGATTTAAAAGTCCACATTTTAACGAATTCCCTCGATTCTGTAGATGTAGATTTTAACTATATTGTAGGTAGTAAATGATTTATCACATATAAAGGAGACCAACTAAAATGAGAAAATTCTTTTCAAAAACGACTAAAATAATCGCTTCAGCATTCGCGATGACAATGTTCTTTACTGGGATTGCGAGCGCGCATGTTGTAGTTAATCCTAAAATTTCAACTCCTGGTGCTTGGGAAACATACACAATGAAAGTACCATCTGAAAAAGAAATACCAACAACAAAAGTTACACTTAAAATTCCTTCAAAATTTGAATTTGTTTCATATCAACCTGTCCTAGGATGGAAATTTAGCGAAACAAAAGATGCAAACGGTGTTGTTACATCTGTTACTTGGAGTGCAGAAAATGAGGGGATTCAAGCCGGACAATTTCAACAATTCGTATTTATGGCCAAAAACCCAGACGCTGAAGTAAACGGAGCTTGGGATGCATATCAATATTATAAAGATGGCAGTATTGTTGAGTGGACTGGTGACGAAAAATCAGAAGCTCCTCACTCGATTACGAATATCGTAAAAGACATAACCGTAAAAGAAGTACCTGCTAAAACAACAAAAGATACAACTGTTAAGGAAGATACTGAGAAATCAACTTCAAGTAATACATCTTTGGTGATGTCAATTGGGGCAGCTGTCCTTTCGGTAATCGCTTTACTGATCGCTATTCTTAAGAAGAAATAAGAATAAGTTATATAGACTAAATCATAAATAGAGGTTGCCTTAAAAGTCTTACTGGCACCCTCTTTTTTTATTATGAAGTGAGATTTGAAAGACTAAACGAAAAATCTCATCTGCAAATAAGTCTTATAGAATGGCAAATAATGAATCTCTCAATGCAAATAAATTTAGCAAAACTGCAATTAAAATTCCAAAGAATCGCAAATATAATTACCCATACATGACTTAAAAATTGTACAATAAAAGATCATTTCAAATTATAAACAAGAAAATATGCTCTATAGATTAAAAACTTGATATAAATCTGCTTATTATCTATAAAACAGAGAAATTTTATTAAAATTAAAAAATAAGACAAGAATAGATTGAATCATATTCTTGTCTTTAAATATTTTTAAGGGAAAGTTTTTAATTGAAAAAAGATGCTCTTATCATTTTACTTTTCCAAAAAGGGTGATTAATCATAAGCACCCTTTTTGGTTGAGAGTAATTTGTACCGCTTGTTATTTCACTTTTTATAGTTTGATAGACATTACGCTTGTCCACTCACCTGAATTTTTTGTGTTCCAACAATTTTGTAAGAACGGATTTTTTAATAATAAGTTTTGCCTTTACTTAATCCTTTGTTCATGTAATTAGTTGTTGTCACGCTAGTTAGGTGAGAATATGATCTTGTTTTTGATGTTGATTTAACAATTTCATATCTAGTTGCACCTGATACTTTTGACCAAGTTTTTTCCAGCTTTCGTTAATTTAGCATTTGATGTTTTAGCAGGAATTGCTACCCATTTCGCGTAAATTGTTGTGTTTGATTCAGCTGAACCTTGTTTACACTTCTTTACTTTTTAGATGAAACTTTGACTGTTGTAATAGCACCTTGGTTTCCAGCTGCATCTATAGCATATGCAGATAACACTGTATTTGCTTTTAGTTGTTTAATCTTCAGACTAAATAATCCTTTAGAATCAGCTTGTCCTGTTGCAATTACATCACTACCGACTTTTATCGTGATCTTTGCATTTGCTAACGTCGTTCCTGTAATCTTTGTATCATTTTCATCTATTGGATTAATAACTGGTCCATTTAGTAACCATTTTGCATAAAGTGTTACATTACTTGTCACTTTATCAGTTGCAAAATTCCATGCCACTTGACCTGCAGCATCTTTATACCAACCAATAAATGTATAACCAGTTTTTGTTGGGAAAGATGGCATTGCAATTGTAGTGTTATAGTTTGCTGTAAGTTCAGCTACTGTACTTCCACCTTGGCTATCAAATTTAACTGAGTACTTATTTATGCTCCATTTCGCATATAAAACTGTATCTTCTGTTACTTTATCAGTTGCAAAATTCCAAGCAGTTTGTCCTGCTGCATCTTTATACCAGCCAACAAATGTATAACCAGTTCTTGTTGGAGCTGTTGGTGATGAAATTGTTGTTTTATATTCTGCCGTCTTGCTTTGTACTAAGCTACCATCTTGTTTATCGAAAATAACGTTAAACTTATGAAGTGACCATTTTCCATAAAGTGTTTTTTCTGAATAGATTGAGCTTGTGAAATCCCAAGGAATTGTACGTGCTTCATCTGCGAACCAAGTTAAATCATAACCATATACAGTTGGTGCTGTTATTCTGCGTGCTACAATCTGATCTTTTGTTCCATCTTTTACTTCAGTTGGTGCATCACCTGGAAGGACGAAATGCACATTATATCCATTTCCTACTTTTTGAACTACTGTCACATCAGCATAGTCAGTAGCATTTATCGTAATCGTATAATCCCTCGTTCTTGTGAACAAGCTCTTATCTAGGGTAATCGTACGGTTAACTTTATCTACATTGTATTTCGATCCATCTACCGCACTACCGTTTAGTTTAATGCCTGTAATCACAGTTGCCCATTCATTATCACTGAACTCTAACACCATATCGTTCCCTAGTACATTATCCGTTGTATCTGCTGTCACAACAGAACCAACTAATGCATATTTCGCATAAAGTGTGATTGGTTTTGTTACAATCGTATCAAAATCATATGGCATTGTTAAATTTTGATCTGTATACCAACCATAGAACTTGTAGCCAACTTTTGTTGGATCAACTGGTTTTATCGCATTTCTGTCTACGATTTGAGCTGGAACTGGATCTCCACCATTTGATACAAAAGTTACCGTATAACCGACAACTTGATCAGTCACTGTAACATCTTTATACCCTTCTGAAACAATCGTTACATTGAACTTTTGTCCAACTGCGAACAGATTTGCTTTAAGTGTAATATTATTATTTGAGATTGTGTAATCCTTATTTAGATCTAATGTTTTAGCGCCGATTTGTACAGCTTTAATATTATTTTTCCATGTGCCATCATCAGTAAATGGTAATGTTATATCACTGCCTACAGTATTTCCAGCAACATCTTTATTTACCGTTGGTGGTACTTTCATCCAACATAAATAGAAAGTAGAATTATCTGTTAGCACTTTACCATTTGTCGTAATATCTGACTTCTTATCAATTGAATTAGCTGCATCCAAATATAGGTCTGGGCTGATCGTTAAATTTCCATTTGTTACACGTGTTGAAGCTGCATTCATATTTAGCGCATTTGTTTTTGCATTGATTAAACTATCGGCAAAATATGTGTCAGTTGCATTCTTTAATGTACCACCGTTTAAATCAATATGACGTCTATATCCAAGTTGTATACTTGGTATTGTGACAATTTCGCCTGTTGTCGATGTTACAGTTAAATTATACCCTTTGATCGCACCAGCATTTCCAAGCGTTGGCATTTCACTGAATGCAAACTTTTCACCTAAATTGTTTTGACCTGCTTTAACAGCTTGATCATGTGTAGCTGTTGTAAAGGATAGAACTCCATTACTTCCGTTAGACGACAAGCTATAAGTACTTGGGTCTAATGTATACTGTGTTGGTGTCGTTTCAGTTGAACCATCGCTCTTCATCTGATAGAATTTCGCTTCAATTTTTGCAATTTTATCTTTACTAGTTAACCAAGAAACATTCGTTAAATAGTCTGGAATATTGATTTTTAAATCGCCTTCTCCAAGCACCCATCCTATTCCACTTACAGCACCGTTACTTCCGTCAAATTTTAATCCATTCGGGTTCGCTTTATCAACTGGTGAATAACTTTGAGTCGTATTCATTTGCCATTTTGCATAAACGGTTGTGTCCTGGGTTAAAACAGTTTCTGTATTCCACTGTGTTATACCTTCTGGCTCATTATACCAACCAAGGAATTTATAACCAGGTTTAGTTGGTGCAGGAGTGTTGTATGAGATTAAATTACTATCCGGACCATTTGATCTACTTGCATTCGCTCTGTATCCCACTGTCATCGGGTTTATCGTTGACCCGCCTTGGCTGTTAAACGTAATACTGTAGCCTACTGGTTGTTGAGCAGTGTAAGTTGGATCAAAACCTCCGATGACATCTGGATAATTCGTACCATCTGCACCTATTGAGCCAATTGTCAATCTGTATAGTTGTGGCAAATAATTTTTTCCACCAGGGTTGACAGTCGCTGCACCATAGGTTGAAGTATTTTTCGGATCGAGAGTCGAATCTGTCATAAATGTTTTCGCATTGAACGTAATTTGACCTGGTTTACTAATGTCATAATATTTTTGATTTGTATCTGGATTGATTAAATTACTAATATCCATGCTCTTACCATTGCCAGTTGTTACAATCACCTTATTGATTCCATTTCTCCAGTTCGCATCTTCTTTGAAAGTTAATGTTAAGTCCTTCCCGATATGCGCTAACGTTGGGTCTGTGATAATTGGAATTGATGGCGTCGGAATTGGTACTGCTGATACTGTAAGAGGTTTAGTAACATCTTGGTATCCTGTCGCCTTCACTGTAATTGTGTAATTCGTTGCCGTCGGGAATAAAGAACCTGGGAACGTAATTTTTGATGGCATAGTTTGCTGTACACCATTTGCATCATAATACAGATATGCTGGG
The DNA here is from genome assembly GCF_023115465.1 of Gottfriedia acidiceleris. Classification (NCBI taxonomy): domain Bacteria; kingdom Bacillati; phylum Bacillota; class Bacilli; order Caryophanales; family Bacillaceae; genus Gottfriedia; species Gottfriedia acidiceleris. The sequence continues at coordinate 4,182,394 of NZ_CP096034.1, forward strand.
TTAATTGTTACTAAATTCGTTACATCCGTTGAACCTAGCATAATTTTTGTAATTGATTTTCTCCATACTACATCATCAACAATCACCGTGCTTGTAGGTGACATCGAGATTGTTGCCCCATTTTGCAAGTCTTGTAACTTTGGTGTTGATGAAATTGTTTGTGCTGGAGCTGTAAAATTAAGCTTTTGAATGACTTGCTGTACCGTATCACCTGCATTTAAAGTGATTGAGCCTGCATAGTCTGTTGTAAATGTTTTATCTTGATCTACAGTTAATTGTGCAGTTGGAACAGTTAAACCTGCATCAATTGCACTTTGATTTTGCTTACCAAAGTTTTTAAAGATAAAATAGAAGTCGTTGTAATCAATACCGTAACCAAATCCTGTTGGCTTAATCCAATAAATATCTTCATCACGGTTCGTGTTTAAGAATGCCGTTTTGTTTGCTGCATTATTTGCCGGATTATTAAAATTATTTAGGTTTTTATATTGATAATATACATCGATTTCCTTCATCAAATCTTTCATGTCGATTACGTTGTCACCATTAACATCTCCACCTAAAAGGATCGGGAATAGACCTCGAAGATCTTTTACAGTACCTGATTGATAACCAAATTTGTTTTCACCAATTACAGGTGTTTTTTCATATCCTTTAAAGTGTCCTGGTACACTTGCTTCGACAGAATACGGCTTGTCACTAACATCCATTGTCAGAGCATAATAAGGGTTTATAAATGTATAAGCCATTGTATTATTAAATGATGTTGGTTGGTCCGTTGTAAATTTTTTACCTTTATCATCAGTTGCAGTTACCTTCGCACCAGAATCAACCGTGAATTGAGGATATTGGTTATTTACATTATTTCTTGCGAAAGATTCCGCTGCCACTTGACCTCTAAGTACAGAGATATTCTGTCTTACATAAGGTACATTTGTTGGGAACCAAGGGACTCTTGTATCTTCACCTGACAAAGTTAAATTCGCTTGTAGTAATTGATATTCGAATTGCCCTGTTATTGGATCAGGACTGTTATAGGTCACATCTGCTTCTATAATCGGCATATCATGATCAAGTGCACCCACTGTACCTATATTTGAAATCGTCAAATCTGTTGTTAAGCCAATTCCATAAGTTGGATGTTTATAAGGTTGACCTACCGTAAGAACTTTAGTCGGATCAATACCTTTACTGATTAAGTAATTTTTATACTCATCCGTAAGGCGAATATTACTGAATTCATAGACATTGTTACTATTCAGCAAAAATTTACCGCCGGTCATTCCTACTCCATACTTTGTTGTCATTGTCATTTTGAATGGTTTATTATTATCAACGACTACTTTATCTTCGTTACCTGGTCCTGCGTCTACTCCATTAGATGAAGTTAACGTGACATACGGATTTCCCTTTTTAATGAAAAAATAAGTCTGTCCGTTTACAGTTCCATCACTTTCACCTGAATAATCCTGAGGCTCAATATAAAATTCACTACCCATTTTATTTGCTACATCCTCAGCAGTCACCCCAAAATGGAAGCGACCTTTCGCATCAGTATCAAAGTAAACTGTTGGGAACGAACTATCTTGATAACCTATAACACTGTTCAAAGCTTGATCAACTGGAACTGGCGTTACGCCATCCTTAGGGCTTGGCACAGACGTTTCTCCATTATTTTTCATTACGTCTATATTTGAGTCATAAACTGTACCACGGAATCCTTTGATTTCTTGTCCAGGCAAGTATCCTGTCGGGTCAATTTCATAAATTCCACCATTGGAGTCTTGATCCATCTTCATTGTTGGTGGTGTACCGTCAACATAGACCGTATCTTCCGCTGTGTAACGTTTTCCATCTTTACCAGTTGCGATCAACTCCAGTGAGTAAGCACCTTCTTTTAGAACTTGCACTGAGTTTGAGATACCAGACTGATCATACGTTCCATCGTATGCCTTTGTAAATGGAAGATACAATCCATTAAAAAGTGTAATAAGTGGGCCATATTGAACACCCGGGATCAAATTACTACCGTTTGATAACCTATTGGCTAAACCTATATATTTTCCGTCCTTGTCTTTTATGGCAACATAGTAGCTTTCCATTTCGTTATTTACCGATAAATAATAAGCTGAAAGATTTCCTTCTGACGCCGCTTTTATCGCTACTTGGAATTTATTAATTCCTTTTTCCGCAACTGTAATCGTAAACGGAACACGATAAGTCTCGGATGGATCAGCAGCGTTTACTAGATTAATATACCCCTCGTAAGTGCCATCTAATGAATTTGACGGAACTGTAATTTTTGCCGTTGCTTTAACAGTGCTTCCTCCGCCTACATTAATAGCGTTCACGTTTTTCCCATCGACAGAAAAATCGATTTTCACATCATTTCCTGTGCCAGGACCCACTTTATTTGATCCAGCAAATTTTGATGAAATAAATGCAGTACTTACATTAAATGTTTTACTGCCAGTTCCTAGATTGGAAACATTAAAATCTTTTGAAGAAACCACATCATCTGAACCGTTCGTTGCACCTTCTCCTCTACCTTTAAAACCAAAGAACATGCTCCCAGTCAGGTTATCAACTTCATGAGCTGTTGATCCATCTGAAAGATTATCAAACGTAACTGCTTTATCTAAAACTTGAATTTTAACATCTGCAGCGATTGCACGAGCCGGATCAACACGTCCCGCACCTACTTGATATACGCTATAAGTCTTTGAATCTGTGTTAATACTCTTTGCTGTATTCATTAATGCCGTTTTAACATCTGCAGGTGTATAATCTGGATGTGCAGCTAAGACTAAAGCTGAGATCCCAGCAACATGTGGTGTTGCCATTGAAGTACCAGACATAATCTGATACGCAAGTTTATAATCATGAGTTTTATCGTTTTGTGGCTCCCAAATATCGTATGGAGCTGTTGAAGAAATATCAACACCAGGAGCTACAACATCAGGCTTAATTGTCCAATCTTTAACTGGACCTGTTGAGCTAAAGCTTGCCAACTCATCTCCACTCTTACTAATTGGTGTATCGAGTGTAGAAGGGAATGTAATGTTAGCTGATTTTGGATCTTTTTTAATCGCATCTGATAGAGCTTGTCCTTGTGATTGTGTCAATGAAACTGAGTAAACATTATCCATACTGACACCTAAGAAGTTAGGTATATATCCTTGGCTATCTGGATCATCCGTATTATCCCAGATAATCATACCTGCAGCTCCGGCATTTTTAGCATTTGCCATTTTTGTCTGTAAGTATTCTCCGCCACGTTTTACTAGAACAAGTTTACCTTTCACATCAATTCCACTATAATCTGCCGCACTTCCTAAACCTACATCAACGATTGGTAGTGTTTGCCCTTTATAAGCATCGTCTGATTGTGAAAAGTCTTTACCGAATAAACGTGTTTTATAAGAAACTGAACCATTCTTAATTGTCATTGTTGCAATTTGTTCAGGTATCGTACTTGCGCCAACAGTAATTGCTAATGCTGAAGTTCCTGGTGCACCAACTGTAGCTTGCCCAGGACCAGCATTACCTGCTGCAACATCACACACAACACCTGCTAAAGTAGCATTATTAATGGCGATACTAGTTGGATAATATGGGTCATTAATATTTGCACCAAGAGAAAGATTAATCACATCCATGTGATCTTTTACTGCTTGGTCAATACCATTTATTACAGAATCTGACGTACCATGTCCACCCGGTCCTAGTACACGATAGCTATAAAGGTCTACATCTGGAGCTACCCCATTTGCCGAATATACATCATTATTATTCGTCGTATTCGCTGCAATCGTTCCTGCAACGTGAGTTCCATGAGATGTAATATATGGCTTATAATCTGCAGGAGGTGTCCCAGAGATTACATCAGGATCCGCCCGATCGGCTACCCAATCCTCATAAGTTGTTTCCATTGGATCATGGTCGTCTACGTATTTAACGTTACCATTTGCATCTAATCCTTCATTATTAACTAAGTCATGTCCACCTTTATAAACACCCTTCAAATCTGGGTGGTTGTAATCAATACCAGTGTCTAATACACCAACCTTAACCTTTTGTCCTGCACGTGGACCTGATTTAATGATCCCTGTATTACCTTCAGCTTGCAGTTTATCAATCCCTAAATAAGAAAGCCCCGTTGTTGGCTTCCCAGCAGATCGACTTGTCGCGACAGCTTGTGAAGCGTTATCTTCTGGAACAGAATATTCTACTTGAGACCAAATAGATGCAACATCTGGATTTTCAGCAAGTTTTTCTACTTGATTTGCAGGTAGTGATAATGCTACTCCATTAAATGCATCTGTGTATTCACGCGTAATCCCCATCGAAGTATTAACAGATTTTCCGCCAATGATTTGCGTCTTAGGCTGTCCATTCACAAAGCTTTTAAATTTAGCATGAGAATCTGACACCTTTTTTTGTGCATCAGAATATTCACTTGCAAATGCTTGACTATTTGCAGTTGCTCTTCCTTTTGCTAGTGATTGCTTTATGATTTGAATCTTTGCTGGATCTTCTTTAAATTGAACAATTACATTAATCTTTTTTGAACCAGTTAAATCCTTTTTGTCCACATGAATTTTCTGAGCATTATCTGCCCCAGTAAGCTTATTAATATTTACTTTTTGCTCTGGTGTCAATCCAGCCAATATGTGGTTCACTTCATCTGCTGTAAATTTCCCATCAGACGAGCCACTTTTCTGATTGGCATTTGACTCAGCATGTGCAAGAATTGCACTTTGTGGTAATGTGACATTTAGTAACATGGCACTACTTAAAGCAACAGCAGATAACGTTCGTTTCTTTTGTCTCTTTTTCATGTTTTTCCCCCCACCATTAGATGTTTATCGATTAACTATTAAAAATATTTAGAAAATAGATTAATCTACAGTGCAATAATACATTACTAAAAACTTCTTCGTATTGGGGAATTTGCAACTTTGTGTCAGTGATTGTCGAAGAAAACTACCTATTTTTAATGCCTAAAACATGCTGGTTTTTATATGAAGAATAGCTACTTAATAATTTCTTGCCAAAATATGTCGTTTCTTCAATTACTTTCTGTTCTAAATACCTTAAACATTAAATAATTTTGTAGATTCTTAATCCTAAGACTAAACTTGTTAAAATTGGGGAATTTTTATTATATTTTTTGAAAATTTCATAAACTTATATAAAATTCCCAAATATTTCTTTTACAGAATCTTTACATATGAGATGGTGAAGATTACATACTGCCTTTTGATTTGATTAGAAATGCACATTGGTATAGGCTAAAGAATATTTGATAAACCGTGACAAGAATCTACTATTCAGTTTCAAGGCTAGAAACCTTAGGATGTACAGCAAATTTAATAGAAGTTCTTCCAATCTATTAAATCAAAGACAATAAACGATAAAGATAACGTTATTGATATTTTAGATGCATTAATTTTACAAACTTATTGGGGTACGAGCCAATTAGGTCTGATTTGAACTCCGATGGTCGTGGACAAAATGGATATGGATTACGTTGTTAACAACTTTAGTTTACAAAATAGTTTTGTGGGGTTTTTTATGAGGCTAACCAAAAATCCAAATGTGGAGTAGAATTTGACAAATAGAAAACCTTTTCACCAACTCTCCCTCTTTTTGCTACATAAAAAAACTGGGTAAAATACACCAGTTCTAATATGACACATTATGAATTTTTTAACCAAAACCTTCTTTACAACTTTCTTCGTTAAATTTATTGTTATTGACGTGTCAAATGACATTATTTCTGTTCAGTTACTTACGATTATTTATTAAATATATTTTTTAAAATGTTCTATAAAATCTTCAAGAAACTCATTAGACAAATTCGATAAACCTTTTGATTCTAAATATATTATCCAAAAATCCAGTTCAATTAATTTCTCATCATCCATCAATGGAATAATTTTCAAATCTCCACTCAATACCATTGGAAAATTCTTAAGTGTAAAATCGTGAACATATAAAATTGCATCACTCTGTTTTACTATTTTAAGAAGAATATTAGACCTAGATGAACTCATGATCACTTGCTCAGGATTAATCTTAGTAAACTTCAATAACTGGTTTTTATCAGCAGTTTCTAAAAGTACAAATTTACTATTTTTTATATCTTTTAGGGTTACAAAGTCACGTGAATAAAAAGGCGAGTTCTTCCCTACAGCAATGCATATATGACCTCTATAAATATGTTTAAATGAAATATTTTGTACTTTTTTTAAATCCTCAAGGGCTGCAGGAATGAGAGCAAAATCATAATTTTCCTTATTGAAATTCTCAAGAATCTTAAAAGGATTTTTTTCTACTAATTCAAAAGTTAGATCTTTTTTTTCTAAGTGAAACTTTACCATAATTTCTTGAAGTGGATAAAAAAAGGTGGGCGCTATGTATATTTTCAAATGTAATTCGTTATCATTTTTATAATAGCTCAGTTTATTATTCATTTCGTTTATATTTTTAAGAATAGTACTTGCGGTTGATATAACTATTTCTCCTTCAAACGTTGGAGTAATATTCTTTTTTGAACGATTAAAAATTTTAATTCCAAGTTCCATTTCTAACTGTGTAATAGATTGACTTAGTCCTGATGTAGAAATATATAATTTATCTGCTGCTTTTGTAATCGACTTTTCATTTGCGACAGTGACTATATGCTCCATTTGATCAAAATTCATATTTTTTCCTCCGCAAATAATTTTAAGAAATGATAAGAATATCAAAAATAAATTTTTAAAACAAATAAAAAGAAGTTAACACTCAATTAATATTATCTTTTCTCTTAACAACGTTATCTAAATACTCTAAAAAATTTTCAATTAAATCTTCGGCTAAATTAGACAAACCTTTATTTTCAAAATAAATAAGCCAATAATCTATATTGAAAAATTGATTATTTTCTTTAATTGGTATCAATTTTATATCTCCATTTTTTACTACATCAAAATTTATAAACACAATCTCCGGCGCAAAAAAAATTGCATCACTCTCTTTTGCCATCTCTAAAAGTAAACTTACATTATTTGCATTAATAAACATTTGATCTGGCGTTAGGTTAAACGCATTTGAAACTAAATTAAAATTTGAGCTTTTATACCATAATATTTTAGCATTTTTCAGGTCAGATGGATTTATATACTCAAGTGAATAAAAAGGCGATTTTTTCCCAACACCAACACATAAAGGAGATCTATGTATATGTTTATAGCCTATATTTTTCAGATTAATTAAGCTTTCTAAAGAAGTATATAAAAATGCAAAGTCATAATTATTTTCTAAAAAATTTTTAATTATTTCTTTAACGTCCTTCTTAGTGATGTCAAAATAAATGTTTTTATTTTTTAATTTATAGTTTATGATTGTTTCCTCAAGTAGATAATCTAAACCAGTAGTAGTAGTAAGGATTTTCAAATTATTCACATTTTTACTTTTGTATATATCAATCTCATTATTCATATCTTTTATAGTATTTATTATTAAAGTAGCTGTTGAAATAACTTTTTCACCATCAAAGGTTGGAGTAATTATCTTTTTTGAACGATTAAAAATTTCAATACCTAGTTCATTTTCTAATTTAGTAATAGATTGACTAAGGCCAGAAGTAGAAATATGCAGCTTTTCTGCTGCTTTTGTAATCGATCTTTCATCTGCGACAATTACAATATGTTCCATTTGTTCAAAATTCATATTCCCTCATCCCCGGAATTTATTTTAGTCGTAACAAGAAAACTAAAAATTTTAGTTAACTTCCTTTTATTCTTTGTATTCTTTTCCTTGTTTACTTCCTATATATTGATCTTTATACTCTAAAAAATCATTAATAAATTCTGTAGCTACTTTCGTTAACCCTTTTGTTTTGAAATAGATAAGCCAAAAATTCAGTTCAAAAAATTTATCATTTTCCTTAATTGGAATGATTTTAATCTCTTCATTTATTACCAAATCAAAATGCAAGGCTGCTATATTTGGAATTATTAAAATTGCATCACTTTCTTTTACCAGCTCTAATAGTAATCCCCTTCTATTAGTACGTATTATCTTTTTACTCGGATTATTAATGTTTAGCATTTTTGTAGTTACTTTATAATCCTTAAGGTTATACCATAAAATAGTCTCATCTTTTATATCGTTCGGCGTTACATAATCATAAGAATATAATGGTGATTTTACTCCAACACCAATACAAAAATGAGCTGTATAAATATGTTGATAGGCAATATTTTTTAGCTTTTTTAGCGTATCAATCGAAGCTGATAAAATTGCAAAGTCGTAATCTTCCTTCATGAAACTATTTAAAATATCTGATACATCTTGTTCAACTAAGTTAAAAGAAATATCTTTATTTAATAAATTATATTTCAGAATTATCTCTTGAAGTATGTAAAATAAACCAATAGTTGTAGTAATTTTTAAATGCTTTTCTTTCTTATTTTGGTTAATCTCTTTATTCATTTCATTTATGGCATTTATGATAGTATTTGCAGCCGAAATAACTATTTTACCTTCAAAAGTTGGCGTAATGCTTTTTTTTGATCGGTTAAAAATTTTAATATCAAGCTTATTTTCCAGTTGAGTAATAGATTGACTCAATCCTGATGTTGATATAAATAGTTTGTCAGCAGCCTTAGTAATAGACATTTCATTTGCGACAGTGACAATATGCTCCATTTGTTCAAAATTCATATTTTACCTCCGCAAATAATTTTATTTTTAAATAAAAAGTTCAATAAATACTTCTTCTTCATATTGTCTCTATTTTTAAATTTTCTAATTAAAATTAATTTCTCCCCAAAGGTTCCTTATTCATTTTTTTCCGCATTTAATTAAATTCATTCTAAGCATTACTTCCTAAAACTCTAAGTTATTCTAAATGTTAATATTTTGTTAAATACTATAAAATTAATATAGTGATATGACAGAAAATAATGAGTACTAATCATATTAATTGAATACTGGTACTAATAGATAAAGGAGAATAAATTATGTATGAAGGGAAAATTATTAAGTTTTACCGTGAAAAATACAATATAACCCAAGATCAGTTAGGCCATGAAATATGCTCTAGAGCACAAATTTGTAGAATCGAAAACAACCAAGCAAATCATTCTATTGAAATAATAAAAAAATTAACCGAACGATTAGGTGTAGATTTAGAATTAGAAGTTACTAAATTAAATAAATTAAAAACATCCTTAGACCAATTACATGATGCCATCATCATGCAAGTATTTGACGATATCAATACAGCAAAAGAAGAGCTTGAGAAGTTTGAATTAATAACAATTTCACCTTATAAATATTTTTATCAATTACTACAAATTAGAATCCTATTACTAAATAATAATTTAGAAGAGGCAACTAATATCATCAAAAAAATTCAAAAAATAGAGCACAAATTATCTCCTTATGAAGTTAATATGTTAAAGCATATTTTAGGAATTCAATCTTTAACAAATAAAGATTATCCGAATGCAATTCAATTATTAACATCAATTCAAAATGATGTTTATAAAAATCCCGAATATTTTTATCACTTAGCAGTTGCTTATAATGAAATCGACTCTAATATTTTAGCCTATTATTATGCTGAAAAAGCACAACAATACTTTCAACAAATGAACAACTACCCAAGAGCAATTGATGCTGAATTATTAATGATCATTCAAGTCAAAGATGCTGTTGGTGATGAGATTATTAACCGCTATAAAAATTTAATTAATAGTTGTAATTTATGTAATTCACCAGACAGAAAATCAAAAATATATTATTATCTTGCTTATGAATACTTCTGTAGAAAAAATTACGAACAAGCAAAAAAATATTATTCAGAGTCAATGATACTCAATGAAGCGAATCCACAGTCTCTCCAATACATCTTGTCATTAGAAGGCTACGTACGAAGTTCATTCGATAGTGATTTGGTTTTAAATTTATAAACAAATAAATTTAAATTTTGTTAGAAAAAGATTATATCAAAAAAAATAAAACCACTCGTATTATTGTAATGTACCTAAATTGTAAGACACAACTAACAATTGGAGGTGCATTACTCATTTACGAACGGTTTTTTTATTTAATTTAAGGGAAAGTTTCTATTTTAAAAAAGGTTAATCTAATTTTTTACAAAAAGGGTGTTTAATCAATTGCCTCTGATTAGCACCCTTTTTGATTTTACTTAAAATAATTTGTACTAATTTTATTTAAACATTTATAGTTTAATCGCTGTAATTCTCGACCAGTCGCTATAGATTTTTTTCGATCCAACAATTTTGAAAGAACGAACTTTGTAATAGTAAGTTTTACCTTTACTTAATCCATTATTTGTGTAAGATGTCGTTTTTACGTCGCTTAGGTGAGAATATGAACCTGTTTTTGATGTTGATTTTCCCATTTCGCGTAAATCGTCGTGTTTGCTTCAGCTATACCTTTATTTGAACTTCTTTATTTTTTAGATAAAACTTATAATCTATGATGCTTTCTTATCTAAAATTTTTACTGTTGTAATAGCACTTTGATTACCAGCTGCATCTATAGCAAATGCTGATAACTCTGTATTTGCTTTTAGATGTTTAATCTTCAGACTAAATAATCCTTTAGAATCAGCTTGTCCAGTTGCAATTACATCACTACCGATTTTTATAGTGATCGTCGCATTTGCTAACGTAGTTCCTGAAACCTTTGTATCATTTTCATCTATTGGATTAATAACTGGTCCATTTAGTAACCATTTTGCGTAAAGCGTTACATTACTTGTCACTTTATCAGTTTCAAAATTCCATACCACTTGGCCTGCAGCATCTTTATACCAACCAATAAATGTATAACCAGTTTTTGTTGGGAAAGATGGTTTTGCAATTGTAGTGTTATAGTTTGCTGTAATCTCATCTACTGTACTACCACCTTGGCTATCAAATTTAACAGAGTACTTATTTATGCTCCATTTCGCATATAAAACAGTATCTTCTGTTACTTTATCAGTTGCAAAATTCCAAGCAGTTTGTCCTGCTGAATCTTTATACCAGCCAACAAATGTATAACCAGTTCTTGTTGGAGTTGTTGGTGCTGTAATTGTTGTTTTATATTCTGCCGCCTTGCTTTCAACTAAGCTACCATCTTGTTTATCAAAAATAACGTTAAACTTATGAAGTGACCATGTTCCGTAAATTGTTTTTGCAGAGTAAATTGAATTTGTGAAATCCCAAGGGATTGTGCAATCTTCATCTGCGAACCATTTTAAATCGTATCCGTGTACGGTTGGTTCTGTAATACGACGTACGACAATTTGGTCATTTACTTCAAATGGAGCTGTTTCACCTTTTAGCACAAAGTGAATGTTAATTCCGTTTGCGATTTTTTGCGTCACTGTCACATCTGCATATTCTTTTGCGCTAATGTTGATGATAAAGTCACCTGTTTTTTTGAATACACTTTGATCAATTGTCAGTGTGCCATGTATTGCATCGATTTTGTATTTTGTTGCATCAATAACTGAGCCAGCTACTTTGATACTCGTAATCGCATTTGCCCAATCTCTGTCGCTAAATTCGAGTGTGATCTCATTTCCTAACGCATTATCAGTTGTATCAGCTGATACAATCGATGTTTCTAAGGCATATTTTGCATACAATTTAATAGGTTTTGTGACAACGCTTGTGAAATCAAAAGGTGTCGTTAACGCTTCGTCACTGTACCATCCCATAAATTTGTATCCAACTTTTGTTGGTTCCGTTGGCATTGCAACACGTGATTCGACGATTTGCGGTTCGATTGCATCGCCTCCGTTTGTTTCAAATGTGACTGTGTAACCAATGACTTGGTCTGTAACAATCGCATCCAAGTACCCTTCTGACGAAATGTTTACATTGATTTTTTGTCCTGCTGTAAATAATGATTTATCAAGTGTAATTGAACCTTTATGTGTGACTGTATCATACGTTATTTTATAATCAGTACCCGCATTTAGTACTTTTGAACCAATACTTACTTTCTTGATATTATTTCGCCAAGTTCCGTCATCTGTAAAGGCAATCGTAATATCACTTCCAACAATATTTCCTACGACATCTTTTGTGACTTGAGGCGGTGTTTTCATCCAAGCGATATAGTATGTTTCGTTGTTTTTCAATACTTTACCAGTTCCTGTTGAAATTGGTACATCTTGTCCGCTTGTTCCGGCAGCATCATAATAAAGGGTTGGCATCATTGAAAGAGTGCCATTTTTTACTTTTGTTGCTGCTACCAACATGTCAATACCCAATGCTTTTCCGTTGACTAGTTTGTCACCGAAGAATGTATCACCTGGTGAATTTAATGTGCCTCCATTTAAATCAATGTGTCGGCGATAACCAAGCTTCACACTTGGAATTTGTACGGTTTCCCCAGTTGTTGACGTTAGTGTCAATTGGTAACCAGTTGAACTTGGTGCTTGACTAAATGCAAACTTTTCACTCGGGTGGCCAGTTGCATATGTTTCTGTCGCTGTTTTAAACGTTAACGTACCACTACCGTCACCATTATCGACTAAGTTATACGTACTTGGATCTAACGTATACGTACTGTCTGTTGTTTCAAACGTACCATCTGCTTTCATTTTTCTGTACGTTGCGTCAATTTTTGCGATATCATTCTTTGTCTTTAACCATGGTGTATTCGTTGTATAGTCTGGGATTTTAATCGTAACTGGACCTTCACCAAGTACTGTACCACCTAAATTTTCACCATCTGGTTTCGATAAATCAACAGGTGAATAGTTTTGCGTGTAATTCACTTGCCATTTTGCAGCAACTTTTATATCTGACTTATAGTTATTATATTCAACCCAAGGTGTTGTTAATGCACCCGTCACTGGATCAACATTATACCAACCAACAAAATTATAGCCAGGTTTGACAGAAAGTGGCGTACTTCGATTTGCGGAGGTACTATTGAAAATAAACTGTCCTCCATTATATCGAGAGTTGCTTGGTTTAAAGCCGAATGAAATTGGATTTATCCCGCTTCCACCTTTTGAGTCAAACGTAATGCCATATCCAATTGGTTGAGCCGCACTCGTGCCATCTGCACCAATCGTTACTGTCGGATAAATGGTTCCATCTAAACCAGTTGAATTGATCTCGAATTTATACAATTGAGGTAAATAGTTCGTTCCACCCGGATTAATCGCTGCATTATACGACGTATTGACATTCGGATCAATTGTTGCATTTGTTTTAAATAAATCGGCTTTAAATGTAATTTTACCTGGTTGTGAAATGTCGAAATAGGTATCCCCATTTCCATCTTTTAGATTCGTAATATCTAAGCCTGTTGTAAAATTTGCTGTTTTTACAACGATTTTATTGATGCCATTTCGCCAATTTGTGTCATCAGCAAATGTATAGTTAAACGTGATATCGTTTCCGATATGCGCTTTTGCTGGATCAGTGACCATTGGAATGGTAGGCGTTGGAATTGGCACTGATGCAATTGTAAAGCTATTCGTGACTGGTTGATAGCCAGTAGCCGTGATACGAACCGTGTACGTACCAGTCGTATTAAATAATGAACCATGTAATGCTAGTGTAGCTGGTACATATACGATCCCTTGTATCGGGTCATTCTTGACGTATCCGGGTGTAATCGATGCAGCTGGAACGGTTGTATTTGGTACAACTGCATTCGTTACGTCAGTGAAATTACCGCCTTGTCCTAATTCAACCTTTGTAATCGCTTTTCGCCATACAACATCATCTAACATGACATTGCTCGTTGGAATCAACGAAACTGATGAACCATTTTTCAAGTCTTGGAAAGTTGGTAATTGCGTTACGGATGTTTTTTGAGTTGGACCTGCAAAATTTAGCATTGCCATGACTTCTTTTAGACCATTACCAGCAGATAAGTTATAGGTTTTAACTTTCGAATCATAAGAAGAAGCAGTATATGTTCCTCTATTTGATGAAATCGATAGATTGTCTGTCAAAGTAAGTTGTGGTTCTGGGACGACCTTACCTGCATCAATCGCACTTTGATTTTTCTGACCAAAGTTTTTCAAGATATAGTAAAAATCATTGTAATCAATATTACTGAAAGAGTAACTGCCTAATCCATTTAGTCCTGAGAAAGCATAGCTAATGTCATTATTTCGATGAGCAGTAGAATTTGTAAAGAATTCCGCTTTTTCCTTAGAAGGCGCTGATACACCTTTTAGAAAATCGAAATCAGCATATGCTTGAATTTCTGAAACTAAATCCTTCATATCAATGACATTATCGCCATTTACATCTCCACCTAGTAAAAGTGGTGTGTTCATCGATGCAAAATCAAAGTATGAGCCTGATTGATATCCGAATTTGTCGGATCCAATGACTGGCGTTGTTTGATATCCTTTAAAATGACCTGGCATATTCGTTTCAATTGAATACGGCTTGTCGCTTGCTTTTATAGTAATGGAATACGAACCTGACGTTTGATTTCCGATTTGAACGGTGTTTGCGTTGCTTGTGTTATCCGTTACATACGTATTACCATCGGCATCTTTTGCCGTAACAGTCGCACCTGAATCCTTCGTAATATTCGTAAAACTTCCGCTTAAATTGTTTGCTTTGAAGCTTTCCGCAAACAGACCGCCCGTCACTTGTGAGATCGGTTGTTTGACAAGTGGCATATTCGTTAAGAAAGCCGGAACGACTGTCTCATTTCCATCCAATGTAAAGCTCGATTTTTCGACAGCGAAACTTTCGTCAATTGGGCCAACAAATGCACTTGTATCTGTGTAAGTCAAATTTGCTTCTAAAATCTTCATGTCTTGAATGTCTTTCGTCAGCGCACCTGCTTCAGAAACGCCAGAAATGGTTACATCGATTGAATTTCTGCCTGTGCGTTTATCTAAATAAGGTTGACCAACTGTTAGTGTAGGTGTAATACCTTTACTTCTTAAATAGTTACTATATTCGTCTGAAAGCTTAATGTTTGAAAAGTCAAGTATATGGTCAGCTTCTAGTGTAAAGGTACCGCCAGTCATTCCAAGTCCATTTTTCGTCGCTAGTGATACTTTAAATGGTTTATTCGGTTCAACGACCACATTCCCTTTGCTTTCTAGTGCTGGGTCTACGCCTCCAGAAGTTGTGACGGTTACATACGGCGAACCTTTTTTGATGAAGCAATACTTTTTCTTCGTTGTATACCAATCACCTGCTCCAGAATAGTCTGAAGGATAGATCACATACTTCATTCCACTTGCTTTAATGTCGTCAGGCTCTAAGCCGAAACTAAAACGACCATTTCCATCCGTTTTAAAAATTTGTGTGACAAATGGACCATCTTGATAACCATACACTTTGTTCTGTCCTTGATTAACAGGTGCAGGGTTACCCGTATCAAAATCTCTTAAAGTTGTTTCGCCATTGTTTTTCATGACATCGATATTCGAGTCATAAACGGTCCCATAAATCTTCTTCACTTCTTGTCCTGGATTGTATCCTGTTGGGTCGATTTCATAAATACCCGGCTGCGAATCACTATCCATCGTTAAGTTAGGTGCTTTGTAGTCTACATAAAGAGTGTCTTCTTTTGTGAATTTTTTCCCATACTTGTCAGTTGCGATCATCTCAACTGTATAGGTACCTTCTTTTAGCACTGCCGGCGTTTTCCCGATTCCAGCTTGATCAAGTGAGCCATTATATGGTTTTGTAAATGGTAAATAGAGTCCATTAACAAGCATTTGTATAGGACCATAAATCACTCCTGGAACAGCCCCACTGATATTGCTAAGATTATTTACGACTCCGATATAGTTTCCATCTTTATCTTTCAATAGAACATAGGCAGTATCCATTGAACTATTAACAGAAAACTTATATCCTGAACCAGGTTGTGAACCATTTGGGTTATAGTTTCCTGTATAACGTTCTGACATTGTCATCGCTTTGATGTCTACATTAAATGCAAGTCCTTTTTCAGCAACGGTGATTGTAAACGGAATGCGGTATGATTCGTTGGCATCATTTGCATCCACAACATTTACATACCCTTCATAAGTACCGTCTAATGCATTTGCTGGCACAGTAATCGTCGCTTTTGCTTTTACAGAGCTGCTTCCGTCCACACTTAAAGACGTTACATTTGTATCACCAGTTGAAAAGTCGATTTTCACATTATTTCCGGTACCTTGTCCAACTTGATTTGAACCCGCAAATTTTGTTGTGATGAACTTTGAACTTAGTTTGAACGTTTTACTTGTTGAACCTTGGTTTGTAATCGTGAAGTCTTTTGATTTGACAACATCATCAGAGCCAAGTTTCGCTCCTTCTCCGCGTCCATTAAAACCAAACGAGAAACTACCTGTCGTGTTATCGATTGGCGTATACTGATCTTGACCGTCAATATTTGTAACACTTGTTGCTTTATCTATTACTTGGATTTTGATGTTCGATTGAATTGCACGAACTGGATCAACACGTCCTGCACCAACTTGGTAAACGCTGTATGTTTTTGAATCCGTGTTCACATCTTTTGATGTATTCATTAATGCAGTTTTGACATCGGCTGGTGTGTAATCCGGATGTGCAGCTAATACAAGCGCTGAAATCCCTGTTACATGAGGTGCAGCCATTGATGTACCTGACATCGATTCATATGAATATTTATATTCTTTATTGCTATTTAATTCCCATGCATCGTATGGAACGGTTGAGAAAATATCAACACCTGGTGCAATGACGTCTGGTTTGATGCTCCAATCTTTTACGGGTCCTGTTGAACTGAACGACGCCAATTGATCAGCCGGTTTGTTTAGTGGGGCATCAAGTGTCAATGGAAACGTAATTCTGGCGTTTTGAGGATTGTCTTTGATTGCGTTCACAAGTGCTTCACCTTGTGCTTGTGTAATAGAAATAGCATATATATTGTCACTGCTAATCCCTAAGAAGTTTGGAATATAACCTTGTGATTCTTCATCAGCCTGGTTATCCCAAATAATCATCCCTTTTGCCCCAGATTCTTTTGCATAGGCCATTTTTTGAGTTAAAAAATCGACTCCGCGTTTCACAAGGGCGATTTTTCCACTCATGTCTCTTCCTGCATAATCATCTTTGCTTCCTAGACCAACATCGATGATTGGAATCGACAATCCTTTTAACGCATCATCAGCGTCTGCAAAATGTTTTCCGAATAAACGTGCTTGATAAGGCGTATTACCGAATTTTACGGTTTGCACAGGAATTTGTTCTGGAACGGTACTTGCGCCTACCGTAATGGCAAGTGGTGAAGCCCCTGGTGACCCAAGGGTCGCAACACCTGGTCCTGAATTTCCTGCAGAGACTGAACAAACAACACCTTGTAAGGTTGCATTGTTGATCGCGATACTCGTTGGATAAAATGGGTCATTAATATTTGCACCTAATGACAGATTCACAACATCCATTTTATCTTTCACTGCTTGGTCAATTCCACTTAGTATTGAGTAAGTAGATCCATGTCCACCCGGGCCGAGTACTCGGTAGCCGTGAAGTTCAACATCTGGTGCAACACCATTCGCTGAAAATACGTCATTATTATTTGTCGTATTAGCTGCAATCGTACCTGATACGTGTGTAC